>JAUXNG010000039.1 GCA_030682835.1 Hydrogenophaga sp.
GATGCGGTGGATGTGCACCTCGGCGTCGGGCGTCACATCCACGTTGATCACGGCGGCCAGGCTGGTGATGTCCAGGCCGCGTGCTGCCACGTCGGTGGCCACCAGCACCGAGCAACTGCGGTTGGCAAAGCGCACCAGCACCTGGTCGCGCTCGCGCTGCTCCAACTCGCCAAACAAAGCCAGCGCACTGATGCCCTGGGCCTGCAACACGGCCACGAGGTCGCGGCACTGCGCCTTGGTGTTGCAGAAGGCCAGCGTGCTGGCCGGCCGAAAGTGGGCCAGCAGCTTGCTCACCGCGTCCAGGCGATCGGTGTCCTTCACCTCGTACCAGCGCTGTTCGATTTGTGCGCCCGCGTGCTGCGCCTCCACCTTCACGGTGACGGGCTCGCGCATGAACTGCGCGCTCAGCTTGGCGATGCCTTCGGGGTAGGTGGCGGAAAAGAGCAGGGTCTGGCGGGTCTTGGGGCACTGCTTGGCCACCGTCACGATGTCGTCGAAGAAGCCCATGTCGAGCATGCGGTCGGCTTCGTCCAGCACCAAGGTGTTGAGTGCGTCCAGCGGCAGGCTGCCGCGCTCCAGGTGGTCCATGATCCGGCCCGGCGTGCCCACCACGATGTGCGCGCCGTGCTCCAGCGTGGCCAGCTGCCCGCGCAGCGGCACGCCGCCGCAGAGCGTGACGACCTTGATGTTGTCCTCGGCGCGCGCGAGGCGCCGGATCTCGGTGGTAACCTGGTCGGCCAGCTCGCGCGTGGGGCACAGCACCAGGGTCTGCACGGCGAAGCGGCGAGCGTTCAGGTTGGCCAGCAGGGTGAGGGCAAAGGCGGCGGTCTTGCCGCTGCCGGTCTTGGCCTGGGCAATGATGTCCTTGCCCAGCAGCGCGGGCGGCAACGCTGCGGCCTGGATGGGCGTCATCTCCAGGTAACCGAGCTGCTCCAGGTTGGCCAGCGTGGCGGGGGAGAGGGGGAGGGTGCTGAAAGCGGTCGGGGGTGCGGAAGTCATCCCCGATTATCGGGGGTCATGCCTGGTGCATGGCCGTCAGCTCTGCGGCGCTGAACCCTGCTGCCAAGCGCGCCGGTTCATTGAACGGGGGCTTCAGTCGCGGCGCCGAATGCGCCCGCGCCAGGTGGCGGTAGTGTGAGAGCGGCTCGATGCCCTGCTGCTCGCACAACCAGCCGTACCAGCGGTTGCCCACCGCCACGTGGCCGATCTCGTCGCGCAGGATCACGTCGAGGATGTCGACCGCACGGAGTGCGGCCGGCGTGCCCACCTTGCGCAGGCGCGCCTGCATGGGTGGCGTGGCGTCCAGGCCGCGGGCCTCCATGGTGCGCGGCACCAGGGCCATGCGCGCGGTCACGTCGTGTTGGGTGCGCAGGCACATCTCCCACAGGCTGTTGTGCGCCGCGAAGTCACCGTAGTCGTGGCCCAGGCTCTGCAGGTGGGCACGCAGCAGCCCGAAGTGGATGGCCTCCTCGTGCGCCACCTGGAGCCAGTCGGTGTAGTAGTCGGCCGGCATGTCGGGGAAGCGCCAGATCGCATCCAGCGCCAGATCGATCGCGTTGAATTCGATGTGTGCCACCGCGTGCATCAGCATGGCAAGGCCCTCTGGCGTGAATGCCGAACGCTTGGGCACGTCGACCGGCGCGATGAGCACAGGCCGCACCGGCCGCCCGGGCAGGGGCATGTTGGTGTCAGGTGTCAGGCGCTCGGCCGTGTCGAGGTACGCCTGGCCCGCCGGTTGGGCTGCAAAGAGCGCGTGGGTGGCAGCGACTTTCCGGGCCGGATCGCCGGTGCACAGCGCCTGCAAGGCCTGCGCGCGAAGGGAAACGGAAGGCGATGGCGACAGGTCGGCGGGGGCTTGCATCCCTACAATTCTAGGTTTCGCCACAGGAGACAACACACATGGCCCTTTACGAACTCGACGGCTTGACCCCCCAGGTGGCCGCTTCGGCCTGGGTGGCCGACAACGCACAGGTCATCGGCGACGTGGTGCTGGGCGAAGACAGCAGTGTCTGGTTTGGCGCCACGCTGCGTGGCGACACCGAAACCATCACGGTCGGGCGCGGCAGCAACATCCAGGACGGCAGCGTGCTGCACGCCGATGTGGGGTTCCCCATGACCTTGGGCGAGAACGTGACGGTGGGCCACCAGGTGATGCTGCACGGCTGCACCATCGGCGACGGCTCGCTCATCGGCATCGGCGCGGTGGTTCTCAACGGCGCGAAGATCGGCAAACACTGCCTCGTGGGCGCCGGCGCACTGGTGACAGAAGGCAAGGAGTTCCCTGACGGCAGCATGATCCTGGGCAGCCCGGCGCGCGTGACCAAAACCCTCACGCCCGAGCAGATCGACGGCCTGCGCAGCAGCGCGAAGCACTACACCGACAACGCCGCGCGCTACCGCAAGACCTTGAAAAAGATCGCTTGAGCCCGATCTGCCACGATTGCTTTTTCGAACGCTTCCTGAAAGTCCCGCTTGTCCGAACTCCACAAATTCGTCTTTGAAGGCCTGCCGGTGCGCGGCATGCTCGTGCGCCTGACCGACGCCTGGCAAGAAATTTTGCAACGCCACAAAGAGGGTGGCGGTTACCCCACGGCTGTCACCGAGCTGTTGGGCGAGATGACGGCTGCAGCCACACTGATGCAGGCCAACATCAAGTTCAACGGCGCGCTCATCATGCAGATCATGGGCGACGGGCCGGTGAAACTGGCCGTGGCCGAGGTTCAACCCGACCTGAGCCTGCGCGCCACCGCCACCGTGATTGGAGACGTGGCTGAAGACGCACCGCTCTCGCACATGGTCAATGTGACCAACCAGGGCCGCTGTGCCATCACGCTCGACCCCAAGGATCGCTTGCCTGGCCAGGCGCCTTACCAGGGCGTGGTGCCGCTGTTCGGCGACCAGCGCGAAAAGCTGGAAAAGCTCAGCGAAGTCATCGAGCACTACATGTTGCAGAGTGAACAGCTCGACACGCGCCTGGTGCTGGCCGCCAACGAACACGTGGCCGCTGGCCTGCTGATCCAGCGCCTGCCGCTGCAGGGCGTTGGAAACCTCGCCGGCCAGTCGGGCGCGCGGGACGAAGACCAGATCGGTTTGAACGAGGACTACAACCGCATCGCCATCCTGGCCTCCAGCCTCAAGCGCGACGAGTTGCTGACGTTGGACGCCGACACGATTCTGCGCCGCCTGTTTTGGGAAGAGGACGTGCGCCGCTTCGAGCCCATGACGGGCGAAACCGGCCCGCGTTTTGCGTGCACGTGCTCACGCGAGCGCGTGAGCAGCATGCTGCGCAGTCTGGGGCGTGACGAGATCGAATCGATCCTGAGCGAGCAGGGACAGGTGGAGGTGGGTTGCGAATTCTGTGGCGCGCAGTACCGGTTTGATCCGGTCGACGCGGCGCAGGTGTTCCTGCAGCCCGACATTCAGCCACCGGCCAGCGACCAGAAGCACTGAGGCCGCAGGTCAGGCTGGGTGCCGGGACACCAGCCCGCTGAAGAGCCGACGCTCGCAGTCGGGGTCGCTGCAGTTCTCGCAAGTCCATTGGCCCGTGCCAGCTTCCAGCACTTGGTTGTGCGCCGCCAGCTGACGGCCGAGCAACGCTCCCACGGCGCGCAGCGCGTGCTGCAAGCGCGCCTCTGTCGAGCCATAGACGGTCTGGAACGGGATGCCGGCCGAATGCAGCTCGCGGCGCAGCACAGCGTCGATGTCGGCCCGCATGCCGGGCCCGTCGCGGAACAGGCCATCGGCCTGCCACGGTATGTCTAGGCCCATCAGCAGGGTGAGATCTGACTGCTGCTGCGCCTTCAGTGAGACGGACAACAAAGCGTGGTCGTTGAACACGCACTCGCTGTACGCGGCGACCACCAGCGCAGTGGTGTCGGCCACCACCACCTGCGCGCCGCTGTGGGCGGCGGCTTCGATCCAGCGGTTTTGCTCGTTGGCAATGGCCACCTGCTCATGCGCCAGCGGGGCGCGGCCTTCGCGTTCGCACCAGGCGCGAAGGTGTTCCGGCACCAGCGTGGCGCCCACGCCCAAGGCGTTGAGTTGTTCGGTGAGGGCCAGGCCCAGGGTGGTCTTGCCGCTGGACTCGCCGCCGAGCAAGGCGACGGTGATGGCCGCCATCGTGTCAGCGCTTGTTCTGCGCGATCTGCACGAAGATTTCGTTGGGCTTGACCATGCCCAGCTCCGCACGGGCGAGTTCCTCGACCATGTCCAGGCCCTCTTGCAGGTCGCGCACCTCGCTGACCAGCTGGTCGTTGCGCTGTTGCGCATCGCGGTTCGCCAGTTCCTGCGCGGCCAGTTGCTGCTTCATGCTCGCCACCTTGGGCACACTGCCCCGCCCGAACCACAGCTGGGCGTGCAGCACCAGCAGCAGCGCGATCAGCAGGGCAGGGATGAAGCGGTTGGCCATGAGGTCGGAGGTTAGCGCAGGTTGTAGAACGCAGCGCGACCCGGGTACACCGCCACTTCACCGAGGTCTTCCTCGATGCGGAGCAGCTGGTTGTACTTGGCCATGCGGTCCGAGCGCGAGAGCGAGCCGGTCTTGATCTGGCCGGCGTTGGTGCCCACGGCGATGTCGGCGATGGTGCTGTCTTCGGTTTCGCCCGAGCGGTGCGAGATGACGGCGGTGTAGCCCGCGCGCTTGGCCATTTCGATGGCGGCGAAGGTTTCGGTCAGTGTGCCGATCTGGTTGATCTTGATCAGGATCGAGTTGCCGATGCGCTTGTCGATGCCTTCTTTCAGGATCTTGGTGTTGGTGACGAACAGGTCGTCGCCCACCAGTTGCACCTGCTGGCCCAGGCGGTCGGTGAGCACTTTCCAGCCGTCCCAGTCGCCTTCGGCCATGCCGTCTTCAATGCTGATGATGGGGTACTTGTCGCACCAGGTGGCCAGCATGTCGGTCCACTGCTCTGCCGTCAGCGCAATGCCGCCTTCGCCTTCGAGCACGTACTTGCCGTCTTTGTAGAACTCGCTCGCAGCGCAGTCCAGGCCCAGGGCGATCTGCTCGCCGGCCACGTAGCCGGCCTTGTCGATGGCCTGCAGGATCATCTGCAGCGCGGCCTCGTGGTTGGCGACCGAGGGGGCAAAGCCGCCCTCGTCGCCCACGGCGGTGCTGATGTGCTGGTCGTGCAGGATGGCCTTGAGCGCGTGGAACACCTCGGCGCCCCAGCGCAGGGCTTCGCGGAAGCTCGGCGCGCCCACGGGAATGATCATCAGTTCCTGCAGATCGAGCGAGTTGTTGGCGTGGGCGCCGCCGTTGATGATGTTCATCATCGGCACGGGCATCTGCACCGCGCTCATGCCGCCGAAGTAGCGGTACAGCGGCAGACCGGCTTCTTCAGCCGCCGCACGGGCCACGGCCATCGAAACAGCCAGCATGGCGTTGGCGCCCAGGCGGCCCTTGTTCTCGGTGCCGTCGAGGTCAATCAGGGTCTTGTCCAGGAAGGCCTGCTCGGAGGCGTCCAGGCCCAGCACGGCTTCGCTGATTTCGGTGTTGATGTTCTCGACCGCCTTGAGCACGCCCTTGCCGAGGTAGCGGCTCTTGTCACCGTCGCGCAGTTCAATGGCTTCGCGGCTGCCGGTGGACGCGCCCGACGGCACAGCCGCACGGCCCATCACGCCCGATTCCAGCAGCACGTCGCACTCGACGGTGGGGTTGCCACGGCTGTCCAGGATTTCACGGCCGACGATGTCAACGATTGCACTCATGTGTTCTACCTTTGGGTCAGGGAAATGGAAAAGGGGTTGAGGCGTCTGCGATCAGACGCCTTCTACAGCGATCATGCGGATGGACCCGGCACCTTCGCGCACCTGGCGGGCCTTGGTGTAGGTTTCGGAGTCGTAGTAGGCCTTGGCCGCGGCCAGGTCGGGAAACTTCAGCACCACGATGCGCTCGGGCGTCCAGCCGTCTTCCAGCGGCAGCACACGGCCACCGCGCACCAGCACCTCGGCACCGTGCTCCTGCATGGCGCGGGTACTCCACTCGCGGTACTGCTTCATCTGCTCTTCGTTGGTGACGGTCACGTCGGCAATGATGTAGGCGGGCATGGGTTCGCTTCAGGCGTTGAAATTGTTTTCGAGGAAGCCGCTCTGCTTGGTCACCTCGTCCAGGCGCACCAGGGTTTCGAGCAGGGCTTTCATGTGCTTCAGGGGCACGGCGTTGGGGCCGTCGGACCAGGCCTCGGCCGGCTTCGGGTGGGTTTCCATGAACAGGCCGGCCACACCGGCGGCCACGCCCGCGCGGGCCAGCACGGGCACCATCTCGCGCGCGCCGCCACTGGCGCCACCGAGGCCGCCCGGCTTCTGCACCGAGTGCGTCACGTCGAACACCACCGGCGCGCCGGACTTGCGCATCTCGGCCAGGCTGGTCATGTCGGCCACCAGGTTGTTGTAGCCAAAGCTCACGCCACGTTCGCAGGCCAGGAAGCGGTCTTCCGACAGCCCGGCCTCGCGCGCAGCGGTGCGGGCCTTGTCGATCACGTTCTTCATGTCCCAGGGCGCGAGAAACTGGCCCTTCTTGATGTTCACCGGCTTGCCCGACTGCGCCACCGCGCGGACGAAGTCAGTCTGGCGGCACAGGAAGGCCGGCGTCTGCAGCACGTCGACCACGCTGGCCACCTCGGCCACCTGCGATTCGTCGTGCACATCGGTCAGGATGGGCAGCTGAAGCTGCTTGCGCACCTCTTCCAGAATCTTCAGGCCCGCGTCCAGACCCACGCCACGCTGGGTGGTGCCGGACGAGCGGTTGGCCTTGTCGAACGAGCCCTTGTAGATGAGCGGGATGCCGAGCGACGAGCAAGCTTCCTTGAGCTGGCCGGCGACGTCGAGCGACATCTGCAGGCCCTCGATGGAGCAGGTGCCCGCGATCAGGAAGAAGCGCTGGTCCAGTCCGACGTCGAATCCGCAGAGTTGCATGGTCGTGTCCGATCAGGCCTTGGCGGCGCTCTGGTGTTCCACCGCCGCCTTGATGAAGGCATTGAACAGCGGGTGGCCGTTCCATGGCGTCGACTTGAACTCCGGGTGGAACTGCACGCCGATGTACCAGGGGTGCACGCTCTGCGGCAGCTCGACGATTTCTGTCAGCTGTTCGCGCTGCGTGAGCGCGGAAATCACCAGGCCGGCCTCGCGCAGGCGGTCGAGGTAGTTCACGTTGGCCTCATACCGGTGGCGGTGGCGCTCGGAAACTACGCTGCCGTAGATGCTGTGCGCCAGCGTACCGGCCTGCACGTCAGACGTCTGCGCGCCCAGGCGCATGGTGCCGCCCAGGTCGGAACTGGTGCTGCGCGTCTGGATGCTGCCGTCGGCGTCTTTCCACTCGGTGATGAGGGCGATTACCGGGTGGGGCGTGACAGGGTCGAACTCGGTGCTGTTGGCGCCTGTGAGGCCGGCCATGTTGCGCGCGTATTCGATGGTGGCCACCTGCATGCCCAGGCAGATGCCCAGGTAGGGCACCTTGTGCTCGCGGGCGAAGCGGGCGGTGCTGATCTTTCCTTCCACGCCGCGCTGGCCGAAACCGCCGGGCACCAGGATCGCGTCGTACTTCGACAGGCGGTCGGTGGCGTCGCCCTCGATGGTTTCGGAGTCGATGTGGTCGATCTTCACGCGCACGTGGTTGCGCATGCCGGCGTGGCGCAGCGCCTCGTTCACCGACTTGTAGCTGTCGGACAGGTCCACATACTTGCCGACCATGGCAATCGTCACCTCGCCCTGCGGGTTCTCGGTGTCGAACACCAGCTGGTCCCAGCGCTTGAGGCTGGTGGGAGGTGTGTTCAGGCGCAGCTTGTCGCAGATCAGGCCGTCCAGGCCTTGCTCGTGCAGCATGCGCGGCACCTTGTAGATGGTGTCCTCCTCCCACATGCTGATCACGCCCCGCTCGGGCACGTTGGTGAACAGCGAGATCTTGGCGCGCTCTTCTGCGGGAATGCGGCGGTCGGCGCGGCAGAGCAGGGCGTCGGCCTGGATGCCGATTTCGCGCAGCTTCTGCACCGTGTGCTGGGTCGGCTTGGTCTTGAGCTCACCGGCCGCGGCAATCCACGGCAGGTAGGTCAGGTGCACGAAGGCGGTGTTGTTCGGGCCCATGCGCAGGCTCATCTGGCGCACGGCCTCCAGGAAGGGCAGGGACTCGATGTCGCCCACGGTGCCGCCGATCTCGACGATCGCCACGTCCACCGCCTCGGGCGTGCCGATGCCGGCGCCGCGCTTGATGAATTCCTGGATCTCGTTGGTGACGTGCGGGATCACCTGCACCGTCTTGCCCAGGTAGTCGCCGCGGCGCTCCTTCTCGAGCACCGACTTGTAGATCTGGCCGGTCGTGAAGTTGTTGCTGCGCTTCATGCGGGTGCTGATGAAGCGCTCGTAGTGGCCGAGGTCGAGGTCGGTCTCGGCGCCGTCGTCGGTCACGAAGACCTCGCCGTGCTGGAACGGCGACATCGTGCCCGGATCGACGTTCAGATAGGGGTCGAGCTTGATCAGGGTGACCTTGAGGCCGCGCGATTCCAGGATGGCCG
>JAUXNG010000040.1 GCA_030682835.1 Hydrogenophaga sp.
AGCGCTACAACAAGGTGGTGGACATCTGGGGCAAGGCCGGTGACGAGATCTCCAAGGTGATGATGGCCCAGCTGGCCAAGCAGAAGACCACGGACCGCCACGGCAATGAAGTCGACCAGGAATCCTTCAACTCCATCTACATGATGGCCGACTCGGGTGCTCGCGGTTCCGCGGCGCAGATTCGCCAGCTGGCCGGCATGCGCGGCCTGATGGCCAAGCCCGACGGCTCCATCATCGAGACCCCCATCACGGCGAACTTCCGTGAAGGTCTGAACGTGTTGCAGTACTTCATCTCCACGCACGGCGCCCGCAAGGGTCTGGCCGACACGGCGCTGAAGACCGCGAACTCGGGCTACCTGACGCGTCGTCTGGTGGACGTGACGCAGGATCTGGTGGTCAACCACCCGGATTGCGGCACCTCCAACGGCACGCTGATGCGCGCCATCGTCGAGGGCGGTGAGGTCATCGAGTCGCTGCGCGACCGTATCCTGGGCCGCACCACGGCCGAGGAAGTGATGCACCCCGAAACGCGCGACACCATGTTCGCCGCCGGCGTGCTGCTGGACGAGGACATGCTCGACGAGCTGGAAGCCGTGGGCGTGGACGAAGTCAAGGTTCGCACCGCGCTGACCTGCGAAACCCGCTTCGGCATCTGCGCCAAGTGCTACGGCCGCGACCTGGGCCGTGGCGGCCTGATCAACATCGGCGAAGCCGTCGGTGTGATCGCTGCCCAGTCCATCGGCGAGCCCGGCACCCAGCTGACGATGCGTACCTTCCACATCGGTGGTGCGGCCTCGCGTGCGGCCGTTGCCTCCAGCGTGGAAGCCAAGTCCAGCGGTTCGATCGGCTTCAACGCCACGATGCGCTACGTGACCAACACCAAGGGCGACCTGGTGGTGATCTCGCGTTCCGGCGAAATCATCATCCACGACGAACACGGCCGCGAGCGCGAGCGCCACAAGGTGCCGTACGGCGCGATCCTGGCCGTCAAGGCCGACCAGCCGATCAAGGCCGGCGCCATCCTGGCGAACTGGGACCCGCTGACCCGACCCATCATCACGGAATTCGCCGGTCAGGTGAAATTCGAGAACGTGGAAGAGGGCCTGACGGTGGCCAAGCAGGTCGACGATGTGACCGGTCTGTCCACCCTGGTGGTGATCGATCCGAAGCGCCGCGGCGTGACCAAGGTGGTGCGTCCACAGGTCAAGCTGATCGACGCCCAGGGCAACGAAGTCAAGATCCCCGGTACCGACCACTCGGTGACCATCGGCTTCCAGGTCGGCTCGCTGATCCAGGTGCGCGACGGCATGGACGTGGGCCCCGGCGAGGTGCTGGCGCGTATCCCGGTCGAAGGCCAGAAGACGCGAGACATCACCGGCGGTCTGCCGCGTGTGGCCGAGCTGTTCGAAGCCCGCAGCCCGAAAGACAAGGGCATGCTGGCCGAGATGACCGGTACCGTGTCCTTCGGCAAGGAGACCAAGGGCAAGGTTCGCCTGCAGATCACCGATCCCGAGGGCAAGGTCTGGGACGACCTGATCCCGAAGGAAAAGAACATCCTGGTGCACGAAGGCCAGGTGGTCAACAAGGGCGAGAGCGTGGTCGACGGTCCGGCCGATCCGCAGGACATCCTGCGTCTGCTGGGCATGGAAGAGCTGGCGCGCTACATCGTCGACGAAGTGCAGGACGTCTACCGTCTGCAGGGCGTGAAGATCAACGACAAGCACATCGAGGTGATCGTTCGCCAGATGCTGCGTCGCGTGGTCGTAGAAAACGTGGGCGATTCGAACTACATCTCGGGCGAGCAGGTCGAGCGTTCGGAAATCCTCAACACCAACGACGCCCTTCGCGCCGACGGCAAGATTCCCGCGACCTACAGCAACGTGTTGCTCGGTATCACCAAGGCATCCCTGTCGACCGATTCGTTCATCTCGGCCGCTTCCTTCCAGGAAACGACCCGCGTGCTGACCGAAGCGGCCATCATGGGCAAGCGCGACGAGCTGCGTGGCCTGAAGGAAAACGTGATCGTGGGTCGCCTGATCCCGGCCGGCACCGGCATGGCGTACCACGAAGCGCGCAAGGTCAAGGAAAAGATGGACGACGAAGAGCGCCGTGCCATCGCCGAAGCCGACGCACTCTCGCTGGCTGCTGACCAGGCCGACCAGGCCGACGTCTCCAGCCCGAGCGAAGCGGCTGAGTAAACCGCTGGTGCTTCAGCGTTCAGGCACCGCCTGACCGCCCGCTCCTGAAACGCCCCCGGCCATCTGGCCGGGGGCGTTTTTCATGGTGGCTGCAGCGCGGGAGCCACCGGTAAATGCGAACCTCCGGGTTATATTGGCTCGCCCGCGAATCACCCGACGGGTGACACCATCCGCTGCCGAGCACAAGGAGACCCCGACATGAACGCCACCCTCTGGATCGTCCTGGCCCTGGCGCTGGCCGTGTTCTTCTGGGCGGTGGGCGCGTATAACCGCCTGGTGCGGCTCAAGAACGCGATCGCCAACGCCTTCGGCCAGATCGACGTGCAGCTCAAGCGCCGCTACGACCTCATCCCCAACCTGGTCGAGGTGGCGCGGCAGTACATGGCCCATGAAGCGCAGACACTGGAGGCAGTGATTGCCGCACGCAACCAGGCCCGCTCGGCCGAGCAGGTGGCCGCGGGCAGCCCGCTCAACGCGGGCGCCCTGGGGGCGCTGGCAGGCGCTGAACAATTGCTGGGGGGCGCACTCGGGCGCCTGTTTGCGGTCGCCGAGGCCTACCCCGACCTGAAGGCCGACCAGACCATGCGCGAACTCAGCGAGGAGCTGACCAGCACCGAGAACCGCATTGGATTTGCCCGCCAGGCCTACAACGACCACGTGCTCGAATTCAACGACGCCGCGGCCCAGTTCCCCACGCTGATCATCGCCCGCCTGTTCAGTTTCCAGCCGCTCACCATGCTGGCCTCGACCACCGTGGAAGCGGAGCGCCAGCCGGTTCAGGTGCGCTTTTGAACCGTGGGCGCGGCGCTCTGCCCGTCGGAGCACGGGCGAATCCCAGCTGCTGAGGTGAGTCCGTGCTGATCTTTGAGTCCCAGCGCGAGGCCAGGGCACAGACGCGCCGTCTGTTGCTCGCGTTCGGGCTCACCGTGGTGCTGCTGGTGATCGCCGTGAACGCCGCGCTGGCACTGGCCTGGGGCCTCAGCTGGGGTTTCTGGGTGCCCGGCGAGTTGCGCTACCCCCGTCATTTTTTCGCGGTCAACACCGGCGTGGTGCTGCTGTTCGTGCTCGGCGGCTGGTGGGTCGAGACCTCACGTCTCGCCCACGGCGGTGGTCAGCGACTGGCCGAGCAGCTGGGCGCGCGGCTGGCGCAGTCCTCGGGAGATGCCGACGAACGCCGCTTCAGCCACATCGTGGACGAGATGGCGATCGCCTCCAGCATGAAGCGCCCACAGGCCATGGTGCTGGCCCGCGACGGCGGGATCAACGCGTTTGCCGCCGGCTGGAGCGAAGACGACGCGGCGGTGGCGGTCACGCGTGGTGCGCTGGAGCACCTCACCCGCGAGGAGTTGCAGGGCCTGGTCGCGCATGAATTCAGCCACATCGCCGAGGGGGACACGCGCCTGAACATGCGGCTGGTCGGCATGGTGTTTGGTCTGGAAATGCTCTACCGCCTGGGTCAGCACCTGTTTGTACCCGACCAGCGCGACAGGCGCATGGCCGCGGCCCTGATCGGCCTGGCCCTGATGGGCGCTGGCTGGCTTGGCTGGCTGGCGGGCCATGCCCTGCAGGCGGCGGTGTCGCGCCAGCGCGAGTACCTGGCCGATGCCCGTGCGGTGCAGTGGACGCGCAGCCGCGACGGGCTGGGCGGCGTGCTGCGCAAGGTGATGAGCCAGCGGCACGCCCCGTCGGGCGGGGGAGCCAGCCCGTCGATGGTGCAGCACATGCTGTTGGTGTCCAACGAGCCCGGCGCGATGGCGCACTGGCTCGACTCGCATCCGCCGCTGGCCCAGCGCATCCGGCGCATATACGGCCGGTCGATGCCGCCCCTGCCGCTGAATCGCCAGGACGAAACGCCTGCTCCGGTGGCTGTGCAGGCAGATGCCGTCGCCCCGGTTGCCGGCGCGACGGGCTGGACCCTGAGCTGAGCGGCTCAGCGTGGGACCGGGCCGGCAAACCGGCCGGGCCCCGATCCCTGGCGCCAATGGCGACCTTTTGCCGCACACTCACCCGTTCCGCCTCTGACATGATCTGTCCGTGACCTTTTTCTCCCGCCCGCCTTCCACCCCGATGACTGCTTCCCCGGCACCCCGTCTCGCGCCTTCATTGGCCCTTCAGCTGCGCCACACCGCGAACTGCGTGCGCGCGGTCGAGCAAGGCCGCTCCCTCACCGACGTCATGCCCGAGGTGCCGGGTGACCTGCGTCCCGGTGTGCAGGCGCTCACTTTCCATGTGTTGCGCGAACTGGGTGCCGCCCGCGCGCTGGTGGCGAGCCTGGTGCAGCGCAAGCCCGACCCCGCCGTGTCCGCCTTGCTGTGCAGCGCCATCGCTCTGCTGTTGCTGCCCCCACCTGCCGAGCCGTCGAATGAAGAAGATGGCACCAGCGCCCCGGCGAGCGAGGCGAAGGGCCGATCGGCGGGCCTGCACTACGCGCCCCACACCGTGGTGAACCAGGCCGTGGACGCCGCGCGCCAGGACCGCAGCACCCAGCGCCAGGCCGCGTTTGTGAACGCCTGCCTGCGTCGCTTCCTGCGTGAGCGCGAGCATTTGATGAACAGCGTGGCGGACGACCCGGTGGCTCGCTGGAACCACCCCGCCTGGTGGATCGAGCGCGTGAAGCGCGACCACCCCCAGCACTGGCGCGACGTGCTCAGCGCCAACAACACGCCCGGCCCCATGGCCCTGCGTGTCAACCCACGCCACACCGACCGCGCGGCTTACCAGCAGGCCTTGCTGGCGCAGGGTATTCAGAGCGAACCCGCGGGTGCGGACGGGCTGGTGCTGGCCGAACCGCAACCGGTCGAGCGGCTGCCCGGCTTTGCCCAGGGGCATTGCTCGGTGCAGGACACCGCAGCCCAGCTGGCAGCCGGCCTGCTGCTGGAGGGGCGGGAGTGGGCCGCGGGCGACCGCGTGCTGGACGCCTGCGCGGCGCCCGGCGGCAAGACGGCCCACCTGCTCGAACGCGCCGAAGTGGATCTGCTGGCGCTGGATGTCGATCCGCGCCGCTGCGAACGCATCCACCACAACCTGCAGCGCCTGGGCTTGCAGGCCGAGGTGCGGGCGGCTGATGCCGCGCGCCCGGGTGACTGGTGGGACGGCAGGCCCTTTGATGCCATCCTGCTGGACGCGCCCTGCACCGCCTCGGGCATCGTGCGCCGCCACCCGGACGTGCGCTGGCTGCGCCGCGCCAGCGATGTGGACCAGCTGGTGGCCATCCAGCGCCAGCTGCTGGAAGCGCTCTGGCCGCTGCTCAAGCCAGGCGGCCGCCTGCTGTATTGCACCTGCTCGGTGTTCCGGGCCGAGGGGGCGCAACAGGTGCGGGCGTTTCTTGAGCGCCACACCGACGCGCGCGAGATCCCTTCTGTGGGCCACCTGCTGCCGGGTTTGGCCGGTGTCCACGATGAGTTCAACGACAATCCACCGGGTGGATACGACGGTTTCTTTTATGCCCGCCTCGACAAGGCGAGCGCATGACAACGGGCGCTACGCTTTGGGCATGAGTGCGGGTGGCGCCTGGTGGCGCCGGCTCACTGCGGCCCTGCTGCTGGCGTTGTTTGCCGTCTGGCCGGTGCGCGCTTACGAGCCTGAAACCCTGCAGCTGGCGCTGCAACGCTCCACCGAGGCGCTCTACCTTTCGGCCCGGCTCAAACTGGTGCCGGGCGCCGGCGTGGAGGACGCGCTGCTCAAGGGGGTGCCGCTCTATTTCGTGTGGCACGCCGACGTGTACCGCCAGCGCTGGTACTGGACCGACAAGCGCGTCGCCAGTGCCGTGCGTACCCTGCGCCTGGCCTACCAACCGCTCACGCGGCGCTGGCGCGTGAGCCTGTCCAACGACGCGGGCGGCAGCACCGGCGCCGGCCTGCAGTACGCGCTGCACCAGAATTTTGATTCCCTGGCCGAAGCGCTGGCGGGCGTGGGCCGGGTTTCGCGCTGGCGCATCGCGGAAGCTGCGCGACTGGACGCGGACGACAAGCACCGGGTGGAATGGGGCTTTCGCCTGGATCTGGCCCTGCTGCCGCGTCCGTTCCAGATCGGAATGGTGAACCAGCCTGAATGGGTCATGCAGGTCACGCGCGTCATGCGCGTGCCAGCCCAGGCCGAGCCCGAGCGCCGTGGCGAAACCGACAGCGACGCATCGGCCCAGGAAGGCTGGGGCGAGCCCGCACCCGCACCCGGCGCCGACGCCGAGCGCTGAGGCCCACGCGCCTTGCCCCAGGCCACACCGCCGAGCGCCATGAAACCGTCCGAATCGCGTTCGCCCCAGAAGCAGTCAGCCGCGCGGCGCTGGGCCTTCGTCACCGCCCTGGTGTTCATGACCGGCCTGGGCATGGTGCTGCTGTTCCTGCTCACGCTGGCCACCCGCAACCGCGCTTTCTACGAACAGAATTTCGGGTGGCTGGTGGGCATCAACGTGGCCGTGGCCGCGGTGCTGCTCATCATCATCCTGTGGCTCGCGCTGCGCCTGGCGCTGCGTTTCCGGCAGGGCAAATTCGGCAGCCGGCTGCTGGTGAAGCTCGCGGGCATCATCGGTCTGGTGGGCATCCTGCCCGGGCTTCTGATCTACACGGTGTCGTACCAGTTCGTCTCGCGCTCCATCGAGAGCTGGTTCGATGTGCGCGTCGAGTCGGCACTGGACGCCGGGCTCAACCTCGGTCGCACGGTGCTCGACACGCTCAGCTCCGACCTCAGCAGCAAGACCCGGTTGGCCGCCGAAGGGCTGGCGCGCGTGCCCGACGCCTCGGCCGTGCTGGCGCTGGAGCGCCTGCGCGAGCAGCTCTCGGCCACCGACGTGGTGCTGTGGAGCGCGGCCGGCCAGTCGCTGGCGAGTGCCGGTGCTTCGCGTTTCAACATCGTTCCGGACAGTCCCGGCCCAGCCCAGCTGCGCCAAGTGCGCTCGGTGCGCGTGATGTCGCAGATCGAAGGCCTGGAAGAGGGAAGCGACGGGGAAGTGGAGGCCGCGATCGCCGCGGGGCAGGCCCGCATCAAGGTGCTTGCGCTGGTGAGTGCGCCCGGTTTTGGCTTCAATGCCGAGCCCCGCTACCTGCAGGTGATCGCGCCGCTCCCGGCAGCGCTGGTCACCGACGCGCTCGCGGTGCAGGTGGCCAACCGCGAGTACCAGGAGCGGGCGCTCACCCGCGAAGGCCTGCGGCGCATGTACATCGGCACCCTCACGCTGGCGCTGTTCCTGGCCGTGTTCGGCGCGGTGCTGCTGGCCGTGCTGCTGGGCAACCAGCTGGTGCGCCCGCTGCTCGTGCTGGCCGAGGGCATGCGCGAGGTGGCGGCCGGCAACCTCACGCCCAAGCCCGCCCTCACCGCGCGCGACGAACTGGCCGGCCTCACCCGCACCTTCGCTTTCATGACGCAAGATCTGGCCGACGCGCGAGCGGCCGTGCAGCACAGCATGGAACAGGTCGACGCCGCGCGCGACAACCTGCAGACCATCCTGGACAACCTCACCGCGGGCGTGGTGGTGCTGGACGAAACCGGGCGCGTGCGCAGCGTCAACCCGGGGGCGGCCCGCATCCTGCGCACGCCGCTGGGGCTGCACGTGGGCCAGCCGCTGGCCGAGGTGCAGGGCCTGGAGAGTTTTGCCACCGGCGTGCTTCAGCAGTTCGAGCGCTTCCTGTCGGACCAGACGCCGCACGAAGGCGGCCATTGGCAGCAGTCGTTTGAACTCACCGCCACAGGCACCACGCCCTTCGACGAAGGCATCACCCTGATCGCGCGCGGCGCTCTGCTGCCCAGCAACGAGCGCCTGCTGGTGTTCGACGACGTGTCTGAAATGGTGTCGGCCCAGCGCGCCAAGGCCTGGGGTGAAGTGGCGCGCCGGCTCGCACACGAAATCAAGAATCCACTGACGCCCATCCAGCTGTCGGCCGAGCGTCTGGCCATGAAACTCGGCGGCAAGGTACAGGCGCCCGAGCAGGCCATTCTGGACAAATCGGTGCGCACCATCGTCGACCAGGTCGACGCCATGAAGCGGCTGGTCAACGAATTCCGGGACTACGCGCGCCTGCCGGCTGCGCAGCTGGCCCCCACCGACCTCAACGCCGTGGTGCGCGACATTCTGGTGCTCTACGACAACGCCGCCGTCCCCGTGCGCCACGAGCTGGTCGAACACTGCCCGCTGGTGAAGGCCGACGCCCAGCAGGTGCGCCAGATCGTGCACAACCTGGTGCAGAACGCCCAGGACGCCATGGCCGGGCGCCCGGGCGCCGAGGTGCTCCTGCGCACCCGCCTGAGCGACTCCGGGCAGTGGGTGCGCCTGGCGGTGCTCGACCAGGGCCCGGGTTTCGCCGAGCACATCCTCAAGCGCGCGTTCGAGCCTTACGTCACCACCAAGGTCAAAGGCACCGGCCTGGGGCTGGCGGTGGTGAAGAAAATCATGGACGAGCACGGGGGTAGGGTCGACATCGCCAACCGGTTGGTGGACGGCAAAGTCGAGGGGGCTCAAGTGTCGTTATCATTCGCAGTTGCAAATTGACAACATCGACAGAGGGAAGACGCGCGCGCCATGGCAACAATTCTGGTGGTAGACGATGAACTGGGGATTCGGGACCTGCTCTCCGAGATCCTCAACGATGAGGGCCACACCGTGGAACTCGCAGAGAACGCGGCTCAGGCACGGGCCATCCGCGCGCAGATGCGGCCCGACCTCGTGCTGCTCGACATCTGGATGCCCGACACCGATGGCGTGAGCCTACTCAAGGAATGGTCCAGCACCGGCCTGCTGTCCATGCCCGTCATCATGATGAGTGGCCACGCCACCATTGACACCGCGGTGGAAGCCACCCGCATCGGCGCCACCGCCTTCCTCGAAAAGCCCATCACCCTGGCCAAGCTGCTCAAGGCCGTGGACCTGGGGCTCAACAAGCCAGCCCCCAAGCCTGGAGCCGGCAGCGCGCCACTCAAGAACGGCCTGGTGCTGCACACCGACCTGACCGTCGAAGCCGCCATGACCGGCGGCACCCTTCCCGAACCGCTGATGGACATTGGTCCGCAGTCGCTGCAGTCGTTCAACCTCGAAGGCCCGCTGCGCGAAGCCCGCGACGAGTTCGAGAAAGCCTACTTCGAGTACCACCTGGCCAAGGAGTCCGGCTCCATGACCCGCGTGGCCGAGAAGACCGGCCTGGAGCGCACCCACCTCTACCGCAAGCTCAAGCAGCTCGGCGTGGACCTTGCGCGCAACAAGCGCGGCGCACTTTGAGGTGCCGGCTGGGAGCGCCTGAGGTTCCTGCTATAATTTCATCCTGTTGGCCCGGTAGCTCAGTTGGTAGAGCAGCGGATTGAAAATCCGCGTGTCGATGGTTCGATTCCGTCCCAGGCCACCAAGTTTCACACCGCAGTTTCGCAAGGAACTGCGGTGTTTTTCTTTGTGCCCACGTCTTTTAGCGGAGTTCTCACAGCAGCGCTCCGCAAGCGACGGTGGAGGCTTTGCAAGGAACGCAGATCAGCGCCGAGCGCTTTCACGGGCAATTGCAGGACCGCGCAGGCCCGGACACGCCAGGCGGACCACGATACCTCGCCAGTACGACCAATGGATGTCAGATTCAGCTCGTTGTGAGCCCGCGCAAGGGTGAGGCCTGCCGTCACCTTTCCCGTGACCATGGCCGCCTCGCACAGTGATTTCCTGAATCAGTTCTAACCTGAATCCGGCACCACGCGCAGCACACGACCGTTCGGGCTGTCGGTCAGCAGGTAGATCGCACCATCAGGCCCGGTGCGCACGTCGCGGATCCGCTCGCCCAGTTCCTGAAACAGCAGCTCTTGCGGACCGGGCACGCCTTTGTGCAGGGGCACGCGGCGCACGCTGCGTTCCACCAGCGTCGCCACGAGCAGGCTGCCGCGCCATGCGGGGAACAAGGCACCGTCGTACCAGTCCAGTCCGGCCGGTGCGATGGAAGGCGTCCATTCCACCAGGGGCGGCTCGATCCCGGGAAGCGTGCGATACGGGGTGATGCGGGCGTAGGTGTAGTCGACACCCCCTGTGGTGATGGGCCAGCCGTAGTTGGCACCGGGCGTCATGCGGTTCAGTTCGTCGCCGCCGCGTGCGCCATGCTCGTGGGAGTAGGGCACGCCATCGACCACCACCATGCCCTGCGGGTTGCGGTGCCCCAGCGAATAAATTTCCGGCAGGGCACCTGGTCGCTGGATGAACGGGTTGTCCGCCGGGACGCTGCCGTCGGGGTGGATGCGCAGCAGCTTGCCCAGATGGGTGTGCAGGCGCTGCGCGTCGGTGCGCTGCTGGTTGCCGTCGCCCATGCCAAACAGCAGGGTGCCATCGGGTAGCCAGGCCATGCGGCCACCAAAATGCTGTGTGTCGGCCTTGGCTGGCCTGGAGGTGAAGACGGGCTGCACGGCCTGGAGCTGTCGGCCGTCGAACCGGGCGCTCACCACGCGCAGGTGATTGGCCTCGGGTGTGCCATGCGCAAACGACAGGAAGAGCCGGCCGTTGCTGGCGAAATCTGGGTCGAGCACCACGTCGAACAGGCCGGCCTGTCCTCGCGCCAGCACGGGTGGTACGCCGGGCACCGGCTCCGCGCTCAGCTGGGGGCGGCCATCGGGCCCGGGCTCAATCAGACGCAGGCGGCCGGGGCGTTCGGTCACCAGCAGGCGGCCACCCGGCAGGAAAGCCAGCGACCAGGGGTGCACGAGCCCCGTGGCGACCGTTTCGACCCGGTAGCCCGCTGCGTGGACCGGCGCGGCCGGCATGGCCAAGGCCAGCAGCCCCACCAGAAGAGCGAGCAGGTATTTCATAATGAAGATTATGAGATCCAGCGTCCCCGGCCATTCCCCTGCTGCTCGCTGGACGATGCACCTTGGCTCGCTGCTGCTGGCCTGGGTCTTGGCGGCGGCCTGGGGTTCGGTGGTGCAGACGCAGTGGAACCTGCAGGCGCTGGTGGCGCTGGGTGTGGACCTGCCCTTGGCCGAGAGAGCCCGCGCGACCGGGCACGATTTGATCCGATTTGCGCCTGTCTACGGCGGCATCCTAGTCGCAGGCTGGCTTCCTGCGCTGGCGGTGGCAAGCTTGCTGGCGCGCCGCTGGCCCGCGTGGCGCAGCGCGCTGCTGACCGTCGCCGCGGGGGCTGGCATGGTGGCCGCGGTGCGCGCCGTCGATGCGTTCGCGCCCATGCCTGTATTCATCGACGCCACCCGAACCCTGCCCGGCCTGTTGACCATGGCCATGGGCGCGGTGATCGCAGGCTTGCTTTATGCCAGGCTCACAGCGCGCCCATAACGCGGGCGGACCATCCCGACCTTTTCCAACACGGCGCCACATTCCCTGCTGCTAAACAGTTGAGCGCCCACCCGACACACGATGAAAACCATTGACGAGATGCTCAACCTGGCGCTGCTGACGCCCGATCAGCACCACCAGATCAGCGCCTGGATTGCACAGGCCGACTCGCCTGAGGAGATCCTGAAGATGCCCCAAGGCCTGTGGCAGGCCATTGAGCGTGCCAGCGCGGTGATGGGCATCGACGACGACCTTTTGCGTCCGCCCGCTCTGGATGCGGACGGCATCGTGGTCACCTGACAGCACCTGCCCCCTTCAATCCCAGCCCGGCGCCTTCGTCAGCACAAAATTCATCGGCTCGCCGGCCAGGCCCTGCGCCGGCAGGCGCACTCCCCGGATTTCCCTGCCGCAGCCGGCGGCCGTGACGTCGCCGGTCCACACAGCGTCGATGCGCTGGCCGTCGGCCGATTCGTCCAGGTTGAATTCGCCGCTGATCACGTCGCCCGACACCAGGGCTTGTGCCGGCTGGCCGCTGATGGTGCGCAGCAGGGTGCCGCGCACACTGTCGGGGAACTCGGGGTGCCGCTTGAAGCGAAGCGCTCCCTGGGTGGTGGCAGTCTGTGCGCCAGTCTCGGCGCTCTGGGGCCAGAGCGCGAGCTGCCAGCGACCGTAGAGTTGTGCGGGCGCCAGGTCGGCGGGTGCGGTGCAGGGCGGTGAGACAACAGCGCTGGCGGGTTGAGCGGCGGCGGGTGTGCTCACCCCTAGGACCCACAAGGCCAGCAAGGCGGCAGCGCCCCTGCAGCGTTGCCGACGGCGAGCGCCCTTCATGGTGCAGTGGCCGCTTTGGCGGCGGCCTGGTCGGTGGCCCTTTGGGCGAACTCGGCGCGCAGCGCACGCAGCTTCTCGCGCGGGTCCTCTTTCACGGTGTTCTGGTCCAGCGCCATTTCCTTGATGAAGCGACTGGGAATGCCGGGCACGCTTTCGCGGCCTTTCTTGCGGCGCTTGAGCCAGCTCACCGCCAGGCTGCGCTGGGCGCGGGTGATGCCCACGTACATGAGGCGACGCTCTTCCTGCAGGCGCTGCTCCATGCTCTCGGCGGCAGCGTCGCTCTGGCCGGGTTCTTCTTCCATCTTGAAGGGCAGCAGGCCTTCGTTCACGCCCACCAGCAGCACATGCGGCCACTCCAGACCCTTGGAGGCGTGCAGGGTGGAGAGGGTGACCACGTTCTGGTCCTGCTCGCGCTCACTCAGCGTGGACAGCAGCGCGATGGTCTGCACCACTTCCATCAGGGTCTTGCGCTCACTTTCCACCTGCACACCGGCCTCGTCTTCCACCTCGCCGCCGCAGCGCTTGGCGACCCAGTCGCAGAAGTCCATCACGTTGGTCCAGCGGGCTGCGGCCACCTTCTCGTTGTCTTCGCTCTCGTACAGGTGCTTCTCGTAGTCGATGTCTTTCAGCCACTCGGTAAGAAAGGCTCGCGCGGCCTCATGTCCCACCGTGTGCTTGGCGCGGTACTCGAGTTCGTTCACGGCCCGGCCGAACTCGTGCAGCGTGGCCACGGCGCGGGCGGGCAGGGCGGCGGCGAGCGAGTTGGAGAAGAGGGCCTCGAACAGGCTCAGCTTGTACTGGGTGGCGAAGTTGCCCAGCCCCTGCAGCGTGGTGTGGCCGATGCCGCGCTTGGGCGTGGTGGCCGAGCGCAGAAACGCCGGGTCGTCGTCGTTGTTGACCAGCAGGCGCAGCCAGGCGCAAAGGTCGCGGATTTCGGCGCGGTCAAAAAAGCTCTGGCCGCCCGACACCTTGTAGGGAATGTTGGCGCGGCGCAGCGACTGCTCGAACGAGCGCGCCATGTGGTTGGCGCGGTAGAGAATGGCGAAGTCGCGCCATTCGCGGTGCGGCGAAGACGCCTGCAGGCTCAGGATGCGCGCCACCGCACGCTCGGCTTCGTGGTCTTCGTTGTCGGCGTCCACCACCCGCACCGGCTCGCCCTCGCCCAGGTCGCTCCACAGCGTCTTGGGGAAGAGCTTGGGGTTGGGGCCGATCACGTTGTTGGCCGCGCGCAGGATGCCGCTGGTGGAGCGGTAGTTCTGCTCCAGCTTGATCACCTTGAGCTCGGGGTAGTCCTGCGGCAGCTTCTTCAGGTTGTCCAGCGTGGCGCCGCGCCAGCCGTAGATGGACTGGTCGTCGTCGCCCACGGCGGTGAAGCGGGCCCGCTCGCCCACCAGCAGCTTGAGCAGCTCGTACTGGGTGGCGTTGGTGTCCTGGTATTCGTCCACGAGCACATGGCCCATCTTTTTCTGCCACCGCTCGCGCACGTCGGGGTGTTCATTCAGCAGCTTGAGCGGCAGGCCGATGAGGTCGTCGAAGTCCACGCTCTGGTAAGCCGACAGGCGGTCCTGGTAACGCTCCATGATGGCCGCGGCCACACGCTCGTCTTCGTCTTGCGCCGCCGCCATGGCCTGCTCGGCGTTCAGACCGGCGCTTTTCCACGCGCTGATGGTCCACTGCCACTGGCGGGCCGCGGCGGTGTCGGTGGTGCCGCCGCAGTCTTTCAGCAGGCTGGTGATGTCGTCGGTGTCGAGGATGCTGAACTGTTTTTTCAGGCCCAGCGCCGCGCCATCGTCGCGCAGCAGGCGCACGCCCAGCGCGTGAAAAGTGCAGATCAGCACCTTTTTGGCCTCGCGCCCCACCAGCTGTTTGGCGCGCTCGCGCATCTCGCTGGCGGCCTTGTTGGTGAACGTGATGGCGGCGATGCGGTCGGCCGCCAGGCCGGCGTTGATGAGCCGGCCGATCTTGTGCGTGATGACGCGGGTCTTGCCCGAGCCCGCCCCGGCCAGCACCAGGCAGGGGCCGCCGAGGTGGTTCACGGCTTCAAGCTGGGCGAGGTTCAGGCCGGAGGACATGGAGGCAGTCGGAGCGCAGGCGCAAAGCGCTCGATGATACCGGCAGCCCACGCGGAAACAGGTCGTTACGGTAGGCGCCAGAGCAAACGCGCACGCTGTGTGTTTTGCTTAAAGGGAGCCTTGACATGCTTCATCACACGCTGCTTGCGGGCGCTGTCGCCCTGTTGCTGGGCTTGCCGCCTGCCGCCGGGGCTGCACCCTTGCTGGCATCGACCGATGCGGACCCGGCGCCTTCGGCGAGTGCCGCGCAGCCCTTGCTGGACCAGGCCCTTGCTGCCCTGCGCGCGGGCGACCTGGCGCAGGCGGAAAAGCACTTTCAGGCCGCCATGGCCCGCGACCCCAAGGCCGCCGGCGGCTACTTGGGCATGGCCGAACTGGCCGGGCGCCGCGGCGACCAGAAAAAGGTGGAGGAGTGGCTCAAGAAGGGCCTGGCTGCCGCCCCGCGCGACGCCGGCCTGCTGCACACGGTGGGCGTCTGGCACGCGCGCCATGGCCGCCTCAACGAAGCCGAGAAATCGCTGGCCGAGGCGGCTCGCCTGGCCCCGCGGGCCACCACGGTGCTGGTGAGTCTGGGTGAGGTCTACCTGGCGCGCAGCGCGACGGTGGACAAGGCCGAGGCCAGCTTTCGCCAGGCGCTGACCGCCGACCCTGCTTTCATGCCGGCCAAGCTGGGCCTGGCGCGCGCGCTGGCCGGCCGCGGGCAGGTGCCGCAGGCCCAGGCGGTGCTGGAGGAAGCGGCCCAGGCCGCCCCGCGCGACCCCCGGCCCCTGCACACCCATGCGCGCCTGCTGGCGTCGCAGGGACAGGTGAACGAGGCCATTCAGTACCATCAGCGGGCCATTGCCGTGTCCCCCAACTTTTTGCCGGCCTATCTCGACCAGGGCGACCTGCAGCTCGCGCGCAGCGACATCGACGCGGCCGTGGCCGCCTACCGCGCAGGCGCTGCCGCCACCGACCATCCGGCACCAGCCCTGTTCCGCCTGGGCGTGGCGTATCAGGCCGCCCAGCGCTGGGACGAGGCACAGGCCGCCTACCTGGAAACCGTGGCAAAAGATCCGCAGATGTTTGGCGCCTACAACAACCTGGCGGTGATGGCGGCTGACCGCAGGACCAACCTCGACCAGGCGCTGGCCTGGGCCGAGAAGGCGCGCCAGATCGCGCCCACTTCCGGCTCGGTCATGGACACGCTGGGCTGGGTGCACCGCGCACGCGGCGATCTGGGCAAGGCGGTGACGGCGCTGGAGCAGTCGGCCAAGATGAACCCGCGCGACCCGGGCGTGCAGTACCACCTGGGCGTGGTCTACAGCGAGCTGGACCGCCGCGCACCGGCCACCAACGCGTTCAAGAAGGCACTCAGCCTGAACCCGCAGTTCCGCCAGGCGGCGGATGCGCGTGCGCGGCTGCAGCGGCTGGAGTCCATGTAGAGGCAGGACTGGCGCCGCTGCGCCGGCCGTCTGCTTCACCCATAAAAAAACCGGCGCCAGACGCCGGTTTTTTTATGACGGGTGCCGCCACAGCGGCACCCGGCTCGGCACAGGTTCAGCTGTCGCGGCGGCGCTGCACGGCGCGCAGGCCCAGCAGACCCAGTGCCATCAAGGCCAGGGAACCTGGCTCGGGCACTTCGCCGCCGCCCACCACCGTTGAAGCAAAGGTGTCGCGCACGCTGGCGACGATCCCGCCGTCGACCATGGCGTGGGAATCGAAGGCGGTGTCGCCCTCGGTGAGGCGCGTGTAGGTCACGTCGAATTCAAACTCGCGGGTGATCGAGCGGTCGAAGTCGCCCACCGCGCTGTCGCCGCTGCAGGTGCCCACGTCGGCCGTCACGCACGAGGTGCTCACGCCGATATGGGGCAGGCCGGCCAGCAGGTTGTCCACGCTGACCTTGCCGTAGGCGGCGAGGCCGGCCGTCACGCCTTCGAGGATGGCGCTGGCCATGTTCTCAGGTGTGGTACCGCCGCTGTAGACGCTGCCGCCCAGCGTGCTGATCGAAGCGCCGAAGCCGGCGCCGAAATCCAGCCCGAACAGGTTGACGTTGGCCGCTTCCAGCGCCGCGCGTGCACCCGTGATGTTGTCCTTGGCGGCGTCCGGGCCGGTCTTGAAGGAGGCATCGCCCAGTGCAATGACAAAGCGGTTGGAGCCCGGACGCCAGTCGGCATTGCTCGCGGCGTCGCGGATGCCGGCGTAACCCACCTCTGGCAGGTCGCCCCCGCACAGGACCGAGTGGTAGCCCTGCCCGCTGTTGCAGGCGCCCAGTGCGTTGATGGAGGCCACGGTGGCGGCGCGGCTGCCCAGGTTCGTCTTGACACCGTTGTAGGTGGGGTCGGCGTACCAGCCCACACCGGTGCGCACGTCGCCAAAGCCGCTGAGCGCATTGATCACGCCGTTGGCTGAGGCCTTGGCGTTGTTGATCGCGCCCGACATGCTGCCGGTGATGTCGAACACAAACATGATGTCCAGCAGCGCCGCCGTGGGCTGCTTCTCGATCACCACCTTCTTGCGCACCGTGGTGCTTTCACCCACGGCAAGGCTCGCACTGTGACTGGGCGGGGAAATCGTGTCGGCGAAGCCCGCCGTGGCGGCGAAAGCCAGGGCGCCGATGCCGGCCGAACGGGCCAGGCGCTGGATGGTGCCAGGTGGTGTGTGCATGCTGTGATCCTCTGCGGTCAAGGCGGGCATGAAAAACCACGCCCTGCGCCGCATTGGGCAAAGCCTGTGCCCGGTTTGCCGCTGGCGGGCGGCTCACCCTTCCCCACCAGAGGCAGCCGGTCAAATGAAACGTTTTGTAGAGCTGCTCGACCGGGCACGCAGGCCGAACCACGCTGGTGACCGTGTCAGGAAAGTCGACACTGCCGAGCCGGCAGGGCCGACACCGGGTCAGGACCCCGTCTTGCGCACGAGCACGCCGTCGGCGGTCTGCGCGTCGTTCTGGTAGACACCTTCCCAGCGGTCGCCGCTGGCCCAGGTCATCACGCCTTTGCCGTGTTTGCGGCCCTGCTGCCATTGCCCGGCATAGGTGTCGCCATTGGTCCAGCGGTAGCTGCCGCTGCCGTGCGGAACGCCCTGGGCCATGTCGCCTTCGTAGCGATCGCCCGAGGCGAACTGCATCACGCCCGTGCCCTGGGGGGTGCCGCGGGCGAGTTCGCCCTCGAACACGTTGCCGTTGGCAAAACGCAGCCGGCCTTTGCCGTGGGGCTGCTCGTTGAGCCAGGGGCCTTCGTACACCTGCCCATTGGCCCAGTGGTAGGTGCCCTGGCCGTCGGGGCTGCCGCGGTTGAAACGGCCCTCGAAGCGGTCACCGGAGGCGTACAGCATGCGCCCGACGCCTTGTGGCAGGCCGTTGACCACCTCGCCCTCGTAGCGGTTGCCGTTGGCAAAGGCCATCTGACCCTTGCCCAGTGGCGTGTCGTCGACCCAGCTGCCGCTGTAGCGCTGCCCGCTGGCCCAGCTGAGTTCGCCCTGTCCGTGGCGCCTGCCTTTGAGCAGATCGCCGGTGTAGACGTCGCCGTTGGCCCAGCGCACGCGGCCGTTGCCGCTGAGCGTTTCGCCGTCGCGGGTGAAACGGCCGCTGAAGTGGGTGTCGCCCGCCTGCAGGTCGATATCACCTGCGGGTGGCTGGGCGACAGCGGAGGCAGCGGTGGCTGAAACCACGGCTGCGGCGCCGGCTGGCTTGACCGCCGCGGTGATCGCCGTGCCCGCCGCGCGGGTGGCATTCGCCCGAGCGGCGGGAGCGGCGGCGCTGGACGGGGCTGGCAGCGAAGTGCTGACGGCGCTGGCGGGCGCGCTCGTCACCAGCGGCGCACCGGGCACGGCCGTGGCCACCCAGGGTGTGCCGCGTTCGCGGGCCAGCGTCTGCACGTTGCCGCTGGCCACTTCCAGGGCCGGGCCCTTGCATTGCGTCTGTGCCTCGCGCCACAGGGTCTCGGCGGCTTGCGATTGGGCCTGCCGCTCGGCCGTGGCCAGAGTCGGTCCGATGCGCCGCAGCTGCTGGCTCTGGTCGCGGGCGCGCTCGAACACCGGCGCGCAGAACTCGGCGTTGTGCGCATCGATGGCGGTCTGGTCGCGCCGCTGCAGGGCGGTCTGCTGGGCCTCGCCCCCGCAGCGTTCGGCGGCCACGTCCCACATGTTCTCGGCCTTGCGGTAGAGCAGCGAGGCGTCGGTCCAGCGGCGTTCACGCACCGCTTGCTGGGCCAGCTCCTGCAGGCTGCCGGCGTCTTTCTGGCTGCTGGTGCAGGCGGGGCTGGCGCCCAGCTGCGCGTTCAGTGCCTGGCGGCTGCGCTCGCTGTCGGCCAGGTTGCGGCGGGCACGCTCTTGCGCCCGGCCCTCGCAGTGCCGGGCCGCCTGGGTCCACAGCGCAATGGAAGCGTCGAGCAGCAGCGCGAGCTGGCTGCCGTCTTCCTTTTTCGACTGGGCCGTGGCCGCGCGCAGGTCGGCCGCCATGGCCTGGTCGCTCACGGCGGCGCAGTCCACACGGGCCGCGTCCGGGGCCGGGCTGGCGTTGGCGCTCACCGGCTCGGTGCCGGCGTTCACGTTCGCCACCGGCGGGGTGCTGCTGCTGTCCACCGGCAGTTCCAGCGGTGCCACCGTGGTGCTCGCGGGCGCTGCGGCAGGCTCGGTGCCGGGGCTGGCCTGGGCCCAGGCGGCCAAGCTGGCCATGCCAAGCAGGGCGGTGGCGGCGTACCGTGCCGTCATTGACCGCTTGGGGAGCGTGTGGGGGCTGGGCTGGCTGGAGGAGCGGAAGCGTTTCATGGTGGCGGGTCTGGCGGGGCGGTGCGCAAGCGGGGCAGCGGTTCAACGCCCGCTGCTGGCGGTGGGCAGGGCGGTGTCGGGGGTGTGGAGCATGGCCTCGATCAGGCCCAGTGCGTAAGGGTTGCGCTCGGTGGGCGTGGTGTCTTCGTAGCTGAAGTCGGCCTGCGCGGAGGCCAGCGGCATGTCGCCGGTGTCGAAGTCGAGTGTCTCGGGCCGGATGCCCTTGAGGATGGCCACCACCTCTTCGCCCCGGCCGTCCTGCTGGGCCAGGGTCTGCAGGGCGAGCAGTCGCTCGGGGTCGAACACCAGGGCGTTGGCCAGCAGGCTGCGCTCCAGCATTTTCTGGTGCAGCGTGAAGCCGGCCAGGGGCTGGGCGCCCAGCTGCTGCATGCGGGTGTAGGTCCAGGCGTCGGCGCGGTCGAACACCGTGGCTGCCACGCGCGAAATGCCGCCGAGCAGTCCCCGGTTGGCCGCCACCTGCTGCATGCCGGCGACCACCTGGGCCTGCGTGAGGGCCTGGGCGCTGCGTCCGATCTCGTCGCGGATGCGGCTGGTGGCGAACTGCTTCGCCTGCTCCAGGATCTGCGCCCGGATGATCTCGTTGGCCGCTGAGGCGGCTGCCTGGCGCGCCATGTTCATGGCCTGTTCGGCGGCCATGGCTGCGCCCTTCAGCCCCGACGCCAGGGACGCCAGCGTGTACAGAGTGCTCAGCGCCGTGGTGCCGTAGTCGTACACCTTCATGCGGGCGCCGCCTTCTTCCGACACGCCCTGGCTCCAGAGCACGGTCCAAAGGGCTTCGTCGGGGCTGAGGTCGGCCCTGGCGATTTCCAGCGGGTGGTAGCTCATGAGCCAGTGGTAATCCTGCTGGGTGGGCGCGTTCGGCGGCGCCAGCCGGGTGTAGCCGCGGCACACCTGGAACGGCACCAGCTGCACGGTCTTGCCGGTGCTGGTCGTCACGGGGAAGGGCTTGCCACGCTCACGCAGCCGCCCCAAGGCCACCAGGAGCTTCTGCGAGTCCTTGTTCTCGGTGCCATCGATGTTCACGAGTCGCTCGCCGGGCTGAATCGGCGAGCCCGGGGCCGCGCCCACCACCGTCAGGCGCTCGTCCACCCCCAGCGCGCGCACCCACGCCACGCGGTCGTCTTCGCTCCAGCCCTGGCTGGTGGCCACGGAGATGGGCAGGTCCCACTGGCGATCGCAATCCTTGTCGCGCAGCGCGCTGGATCGGGCAATGGCGGGGCGCAGCGCCTGCTCGCCCTGCCCGTACAGGCCGATGTTGGCCAGCAGCTGGGGGTTCACCGGGCGACCATCATCCACGGTGTACTTGGGTGCTGCGCAACCCGCGGCCAGCAGGGCGGCGCCGAGCACGGCACCCAGGGAAAAGGGCCGGACGGTCCGGCGGATGATTGGCAGCGACAAGGGACGCATGGGAATAGATTCCGCGGCTCGGAAGCACAAGTATCGAGTTGTAACTGCCGAGCTTAGCGCCACTGGCTCGCGCCAAGCTGACCGGTTGCTGCCGGCGACCAGCGGCACCCGCTCTAGCTGAGACAATCCACGCCGTGCTCAATATCCTGCTCGTCACATTCCCCTTCTTTGCGCTGGTGCTGGCCGGTTTCATCGCGGCTCGCCAGCGCCTGCTGCCGCTGGAAGCCATTCCCGGGCTGAACGGCTTCGTGCTGTACTTCGCCCTGCCAGCCATGCTGTACCGCTTCGGCTCCACCACGCCGATCGCCCAGCTGCTCGACGCCTCGGTGTTCGGCGTCTACCTGCTGTGCGCGCTGGTCATGGTGGCATTTGCCGTGGTCATGACCATGAACGAGCGCATCCGCTGGAACGACGCCTCGCTCGGCGCCCTGGTGGCGGCTTTCCCGAACACCGGCTTCATGGGCGTGCCGCTGCTGGCGGCGCTGCTGGGGCCGCAGGCGGTGGGCACGGTGATCGTGCTGATCGTGGTCGACATGGTGATCACCAGTTCGCTGTGCATCGCGCTCTCGCGCCTGGACGAGGGCGAAGGCCACGGCGGCCAGGCCATGCTGGTGGCCGGGCGCAAGGCGCTGCGCGGCGTGCTGGTCAACCCCATGCCCTGGGCCATTCTGCTGGGTGCCGTGGCCTCTGCCGCGCAGTTCACGCTGCCCGGGCCGGTGGAGAAAACCACCTGGCTGCTGGCCGATGCGGCCTCGCCCGTGGCGCTGTTCACCATCGGCGCCGTGCTGGCGCGTTCGCAGCTGCAGTCCAACCACCCCATGCCGCTGAGCGACTATGTGCCGGTGGCGCTCATGAAACTGCTGTTGCACCCGCTGCTGGTGCTGGCGGTGGGCACGGCCGCCATCCAGCTGGGCGTGCCGCTGTCGCCCGCCGCATTGACGGTGATGGTGCTGGTGGCCGCCCTGCCCAGTGCCAGCAACGTGTCGCTGCTGGCCGAGCGCTTCGGCGCCGACAACGGGCGCATCGCCCGCATCATCCTGGTGTCCACAGCGGCCGCGTTCTTCACCTTTTCGGGCGCCGTGTCCTTGATGACCTGAGCAGCCCGCCTGGCGCTCGGCGGGAACCATAGTCGAGTTCTATGGGATAGATTGGATCAATTGGGTTGACCTTTCGATAGGCGAAAACTACAGTGCAAGCTCATCCACAGCAGGAGAGCGCCATGCATGCACCCGACCGCATCCCCGACTGGCTCGACCGCCTGGCCGCGCTGGCGCTCTCCCACTGAACACACGCCCCATTTCCAAAGGACTCTGCCATGGAACACACCCCCTCCACCGAAGCCAAGTGCCCCTTCTCTGCCGGACAGGCGGGTGCGCAGTCCTCCCGCACCGCGCCCCGCAGCCGCTCCAACCGCGACTGGTGGCCCAACCAGCTGAACCTGAACGTGCTGCACCAGCACGCGCCGGCTTCCAACCCCATGGACCCGGACTTTGACTATGCCCAGGCCTTCAAGCAGCTCGACTACACCGCGCTCAAGAAAGACCTGACCGCGCTCATGACCGACTCGCAGGACTGGTGGCCGGACGACTGGGGCCACTACGGCGGCCTGTTCTTCCGCCTGGCCTGGCACAGCGCAGGCACCTACCGCACGGCCGACGGCCGCGGTGGCGCCGGCAGCGGCAGCCAGCGCTTTGCCCCCATCAACAGCTGGCCCGACAACGGCAATCTCGACAAGGCGCGTCGCCTGCTCTGGCCCATCAAGCAGAAATACGGCAACCAGATTTCCTGGGCCGACCTGCTGGTGCTTTCGGGCAACGTGGCGCTCGAATCCATGGGCTTCAAGACCTTCGGCTTTGCCGGCGGGCGGGTCGACATCTGGCAACCCGAAGAAGACATCTACTGGGGCTCTGAAGGCGAATGGCTCGCCACCAGCGAGAAAGAGCACAGCCGCTACAGCGGCGAGCGCCAGCTCGACAACCCGCTGGCCGCTGTGCAGATGGGTCTGATCTACGTGAACCCGGAAGGCCCGGACGGCAACCCCGACCCCGTCGCCTCGGGCCGCGACGTGCGCGAAACCTTCGCCCGCATGGCGATGAACGACGAGGAAACCGTGGCGCTGGTCGCGGGCGGCCACACCTTCGGCAAGGCCCACGGCGCTGGCGACCCGGCGCTGGTCGGCCCCGAGCCGGAAGGCGCGCCCATCGAAACCCAGGGCCTGGGCTGGATCAACCAGTTTGGCACGGGCAAGGGCGTGCACACCACCACCAGCGGCATCGAAGGCGCCTGGAAGCCCAACCCCACCACCTGGGACAACGGTTATTTCGACATGCTGTTCGGCTACGAGTGGGAACTGATCAAGAGCCCGGCCGGCGCCCACCAGTGGCGTGCCAAGGACTGCCGGCCTGAGCACCTGATCCCCGACGCGCACGACCCGGCGCAGAAGCACGCGCCCATGATGACCACGGCCGACCTGGCTCTGCGCTTCGACCCGGTTTACGAGCCCATCGCGCGCCGCTTCCATCAGGACCCGGCAGCGTTTGCCGACGCCTTTGCCCGTGCCTGGTTCAAGCTGACGCACCGCGACATGGGCCCCAAGGCGCTCTACCTCGGCCCTGAAGTGCCGGCTGAAGACCTGCTGTGGCAGGACCCGGTTCCCGTTGCCGTACATCCGCTCATCAGCGGCCATGACGCAGAAGACCTGAAGGCGCGCATGCTCGCCAGCGGCCTCACCATTGGCGAACTGGTGTCGACCGCGTGGGCGTCGGCGTCCACGTTCCGCGGTTCCGACAAGCGCGGCGGCGCCAACGGTGCGCGCATCCGCCTGGCACCGCAGAAAGACTGGGCAGTGAACCAGCCCGCGCAGCTGGCCAAGGTGCTGGGCGTGCTCGAAGGCATCCAGCAGGCCTTCAACAGTGCACATGCCGGCGGCCCGCAGGTGTCCATGGCCGACCTGATCGTGCTCGGTGGCGTGGCCGCGGTGGAAGCCGCCGCCCGTTCTGCCGGCCACGCGGTGGAAGTGCCCTTCACCCCCGGTCGCACCGATGCGTCGCAGGAGCAGACCGACGTGGAATCCTTCAGCGTGATGGAGCCCGAGGCCGACGGCTTCCGCAACTACCAGCAGCGCACGTTCCGCACTTCGGCTGAGGAGATGCTGGTCGACAAGGCCCAGCTGCTCACCCTCAGCGCGCCGGAGTTGACGGTGCTGGTCGGCGGCCTGCGCGTGCTCGGCGCCAACGCGGGGCAATCGGCCCACGGCGTGTTCACCCAGCGCCCGGGCGTGCTCACGAACGACTTCTTCGTGAACCTGCTCGACATGGGCGTGGCCTGGCAGCCGGCGTCCCCCGACGCTCAGGTGTTCGAGGGCCGCGACCGCCAGACCGGTGAAGTGCGCTGGACCGGCACCCGCGTCGACCTGGTGTTCGGCTCGCACTCGCAGCTGCGCGCTCTGGCCGAGGTGTACGCCCAGAACGATGGCAGCCCCAAGTTTGTGCGCGATTTCGTGGCCGCCTGGACGAAGGTGATGAACCTGGACCGCTTCGACCTTTCCTGAGCATCGCATTGATCAGGCAGGTGTCCTGCCTTCTGCCCCCGCCGCTGCAAAGCCCGGGGGCTTTTTTGCGTCGGCTGTATCGCTGGAGGTGCCTTGAGGGCTCCGACAGGCTCAGCCCGAACGGAGGTGGTGCGACGCAGCGCAGCCATTCTTCAGGTGAAAGACCGAGCGCCTGCAGCCGTGCCGCTCAATCCGCAAATGGAACGACCACCGTCGGTGGCCGTGGTGTGCTGCCTCTTATCTGGAAGGCGTTGAGCACGGGTGGATTCTGGGGCGGGCGTGTGACGGCGCCGTGACACCCGTGCCCGTGTTCAGATCGTCAGCGGGTCCACATCCACCGCGAAGCGGATCAGTCCGCGCGCCTCGGGCAGGCTGCGGCAGTCCAGCAGCACCGGCTGCCAGGCCGACAGGAAGCGCTGCAGCGCCGCGCGTGAAGCGGCTTCCACCAGCATCTGCGCCCGCTCCACATTGGCCACGCGCTGGATCGTCAGCGGCACGGCGGGGTAGAGCGTGATCTCCTCGCGCCAGGGCAGGGCCAGGCTGCGCTCGGCAGCGCCATTGAGGAAGGCATGCGCGGCCTGCTGGCTGCGAGCGTCGGCCCGCAGCAGCGCCTGGTGGCCGTACGGTGGCATCCCGGCCTGCTCACGTTCGGTCAGCTGTTCGGCGGCAAAGGCCGGGTAGTCGTGGCGCTTGAGCGTGGCAAACAGCGGATGCTGCGGGTACCAGGTCTGCACCCACATTTCGCTGGCGGCGCTGTGGGCGGCGTCGCGCCCCGCACGCCCGGCGGCCTGCATGAGCAGCGCGAACAGGCGCTCGGGTGCGCGGAAGTCGCTGGCGAACAGCGCCGCGTCGGCGTTCACGCTGGCCACCAGCGTGATGCGCCGGAAATCGTGGCCCTTGGCGATCATTTGCGTGCCCACCAGCACGTCCACCTCGCCGCGGTGCATGGTGGCCAGCTGCTGTTCCAGGCTGCCTTTGAGGCGGGTGGAGTCGGCGTCCATGCGGGCCACGCGCGCCGGCCCGCCGTCGGGGCGTTTCACATCGGCCAGCAGGGCGCCCAGCTGTTCCTCGATCTGTTCGGTGCCGCGGCCCACGGGCGAAATGTCGAGGTTGCCGCAGCCCGGGCAGGCGCGCGGCACGCGTTCGGTGAAGCCGCAGTGGTGGCAGCGCAGCGTGCGGTCGAGCTTGTGGAACACGCGGTAGGCGCTGCAGTGCGCGCAGTCGCTCTTCCAGCCGCAGTCGTGGCAGGCCAGCACCGGGGCGTAGCCGCGCCGGTTCAGCAGCACCAGGCACTGCTCGCCCCGCGCGATGCGCTCGGCCATGGCCGCCACCAGCGGTGGTGCCAGCACGGCGCCTTTGGGCTGGTGGTGCATGTCGACCAGGCGCAGGCGCGGCAGCGCTCCGCCGCCAATGCGCCCGGGCATGGCCAGGCGCACATAGCGCCCCTGATCGGCCGCGTGCCAGCTCTCCAGCGAGGGCGTGGCCGAGCCCAGCACCACCTGGCAGCGCGGTGGTGGTGCCGATCCCGATTCAGTCCCATCTCCCTCTGGGAGAGGGCTAGGGTGAGGGCTCGCCCGAAGCAACGCTGCTTCAACAGCCAGCGCTTCCGTTTCCACCTTGGCCCGGTACACCGCCAGGTCGCGCGCCGAATAGCGGGCGCCTTCCTGGCTTTTGTAGCTGGGGTCGTGTTCCTCGTCGACCACGATCAGGCGCAGCCCCGGCAGGCTGGCCAGCACGGCCATGCGGGTGCCCAGCACGATGCGCGCCGTGCCGGTGTGCGCCGCCAGCCAGCTGCCCAGGCGCTGCGCCGGCGTCATGCCGCTGTGCATGCAGACCACGGAACCGGTACCGAACAGCGGTTCGAAGCGCTCGCGAAAGCGCGCCTCCAGCTGCGGCGTGAGGTTGATCTCGGGCACCATCACCAGCACCTGCGTGGGCGCCTGGCCGGCGGGAGTGGCGCTGTCGAGCACGTCCCGGGTGGCGCGCAGGTAGACCTCGGTCTTGCCGCTGCCGGTGGCACCAAAGAGCAGCACGGGTTGCGCGGCTTCCCGCAGCCGGGCGAGCGTCTCCAGCTGTTCGGCACTCAGCGTGTGGCCTTCACGGGCGAGGCCGTCAGACGGGTCGCCTGTGTCATCCAGCGGTGCGGGCGGCGCGCCCGGGGCAGTGGCCGTGGCCTTGGCCCGCCGCTTGAAGCGCCGCGCCAGCTGCTCGTTGCTCAGTTCTCGCAGCTGCGGGGGCAGGGCGGCCAGCGCCACTTCGCCCAGGCTGCGCTGGTAGTACTGGGCGGCAAACTTCACCAGCTGGCGCCAGCGGGCGTTCAGCGGTGGCAGGCCGTCGAGCACGCTGGCCACCGCTTTGGCCTGCCCCTCGGACAGCCCCTCGGGAGGCTCGGTGGGGCAGTCCCACACCACCCCGAGCACCTCGCGCGCGCCCAGTGGCACGCGCACCAGCGTGCCCGGTGCGAGCGAGAACTCACTTCGGTAGCTCAGGCTTGCACCGATGCCACTGTGGGCGGGTGTGGCCACCACCACGCTGGGCCAGAAGGTCATGTTTAGCGGAGTTTCCTCAGTCAAACTGGTGGAAAACGATGTAAGTCATTGATTTGACATGGCATCCGGACATATCCAGTCTTTCTGTGGATAACTTTGTTGATAGATTGTGCCCGGGGCTCCGGAGGCCTTGAAAATCAAGGGCTTGCTTAGATTGCCTGCTAAAAAAGCAAAAAACAAAATCTATATGAATCAAGCACTTAGAACGGACGGGGTGCAAAACGGGCCTAGCACAACTTGGGCCCCTCACTTGCCGCACCGCAGCAAGAATTTTGTGCATAACTGGGGCTTGTCAAGCCCGGTTTTCTGGCCGTTTTGTGGTATGGCTGCCTCCAGCGCCCGCGCAGCGGATCAAATCCGCACATTCAGCGGCCCGTGAACAGACACGCTTCATGGAGCCGCGGCTCCAAGGAAAAAGGCCCGAAACCGGGCCTGGAAAAGTGGCAGAGCCTGGATTTAGCGCTGGGTTTCACCACCGTGCGGATCGCATGGCTCAGGCCGCCGCGCGCAGCCGGCGCGAATGCGTGTGCACCGCGTTCACCAGCGCCGACACGTGCTCGGGCGGCGTGAACTGGCTGATGCCGTGGCCCAGGTTGAAGATGTGCGTGGCGCCTTCGCCCGGCCCCTGGTGCGGCTTGCCAAAACTCTCCAGCACGGCGGCCACTTCGGCGTCGATCTGCTCGGGCTGGGCAAACAGCACGTTGGGGTCGATGTTGCCTTGCAGCGCCTTGCCGTGGGGGCCTTCGCCCACCTGCGCGCGGGCGCGCGCCAGGTTCACCGTCCAGTCCAGGCCCAGAGCGTTGCAGTCCAGGTCTTTCATGTCGTCCAGCCACAGGCCGCCGCCCTTGGTGAACACGATGCGCGGAATCACCACGCCGTCGTGCTCGCGCTTGAGCTGACCCAGAACCCGCCTGGTGTAGGCCAGGCTGAACTGCTGGAACTTGCCATCGGCCAGCACGCCGCCCCAGCTGTCGAACACCATCACGGCCTGCGCGCCGGCCTCGATCTGCGCGTTCAGGTAGGCGGCAACGGCGTCGGCGTTGATGGCCAGCATGCGGTGCATCAGGTCCGGGCGGCTGTACATCAGCGACTTGACCGCGCGGTAGTCGTCCGAGCCGCCGCCTTCCACCATGTAGCAGGCCAGCGTCCAGGGGCTGCCCGAGAAGCCGATCAGAGGCACCCGGCCATTTAGCGCCTTGCGGATGCTGGTGACCGCGTCGAACACGTAGCGCAGCTTGTCCATATCGGGCACGGCCAGCGCGTCCACATCGTCGTCGGTGCGCACCGTCTTCTGGAACTTCGGCCCTTCGCCCAGCGCAAACGACAGGCCCAGGCCCATGGCGTCCGGCACGGTCAGGATGTCGGAGAACAGGATGGCCGCGTCCAGTGCGTAGCGCTCCAGTGGCTGCAGCGTCACCTCGGTGGCGTAATCCACGTTCGTCGCCAGCCCCATGAAGCTGCCGGCCTGCGCCCGCGTGGCGCGGTACTCGGGCAGGTAACGCCCGGCCTGGCGCATCAGCCACACGGGGGTGTAGTCGGTGGCCTGGCGCAGGCAGGCGCGCAGGAAGGTGTCGTTCTGCAGGGGGGCAAAGCTCATGGGGTGTCCGATGCGTGTTCTGAACTAGGAAGGGCGATTATCCGTTGGCGCCTGGTTGTCGGGAGAAAGCCGCCCGCATCCGCGTGAGCCCCGGGCGACCCCGGTCTTCGATGCAAAAGCGACGGTGATAAGCCTGCCGAAGTCGTCAACTCGTCACCAGAGGCTGGTCGCCACGGCGCGGGCCAGGGCCCTCAGGACTTCGGAGCCACTCCAAATGGTTTGACCATGGGCCAGCCGTTCTGGGCCCAGCGGCTCATGCCGCCGTGCACGTAGCGCACGTTGGTCCAGCCGGCGTCTTTCATGGCCTGCACCACCTTGCTGGAGCGGTTCTGCGTGTTGCAGATGATGAGCACCGGCTGGTCCGGGTCTTTCGGGATTTCACCTGCGCGCTGGTTGAGCTGCGACATGGGCAGCAGCAGGGCGCCGTTGGCCACGCCCGTGGCGTGCTCGTCGGGCTCGCGGATGTCGAACATCACCACCTGGCGCGATTCGAACAGCTGCCGGCCTTCTTCCAGGCTGACGCGCAGCGGGTCATCTGCCGTGGCCTCGGGTGAACAGGCGGTGATCAGCAGGGTGGCCGAGGCGAGACCGAGCAGGGCGAAGCGGCGGCGGGGCAGGGGGTACAGGGCGATCATGAAGCGGCGTTCTTGTATTTGATGCTGCAGCCATAAGCCTGGCTGGTGGGGGTGCTCAGCGCCTGGCCGGCGAGCAGTTCCGTGAGTCCCTGGCGCACGAAGTTGGTGGCGCGCTCGATGTCGGCGACACGGGCAGACGGGATGCTATCGATGGCGCCCGCGTACACCAGCACGCCCTGGGCGTTGACGATGTACATGTGCGGCGTGACGCGGGCGCGGTAGGCCTGGCCCACGCTGCCGTCTTCGTCCATCAGCGTGGCGGTGGCGGCGGCCTGCTTGTCGTCCATCCACCGCCCGAGCTGGGCGGGGCTCAGGTAGTCGGCGCTGTCGTCGCGGGTGGAGTTGATCGCCAGCCAGGCCACGCCCTTGCCGGTGAACTCCTTCTGCAGCGCCTGAAAGTTGCCGGTGTAGTGCTTGCGCACAAAGGGGCAGCCGGGGTTGTGCCATTCGAGCACCACGGGGCGGCCTTTGAAGCCGGCGAGAGACACCGGGCGGCCCGCGGTGTCGGGCAGGGTGAAGGCGGGTGCGGGCTGGCCCACCGTGGCGGCGCTGGCCACGCCGCTGTGCAGCAGCGTGGTGGTGGGCAGCAGCAGGGCGCTGGCACCCCAGGCGGAAAACTGGCGTCGTTGCATCATCAACTCCCAACAGTGGCCGGGCATGCGCCAGCCGGCAGACAAGGAAACGGCGCGAGGCAGCCTACAGGGCGGCCAGCGCCGTGCGGACCTCCTCCACGCTCAGCAATTCGGACAACACGCGCGGCGGCTGGCCGTTCTGGTGCAGGGCATAGGTGGGCACGCCGTTTCGCCCCAGGCGGGCCAGCGCGTCGGTCACGGCCGGGTCGCGCCGGGTCCAGTCGGCGCGCAGCAGCGCCACGCCCTTGCCGGCCACGTCGGCCAGCACGGCGTCGTCGGCCAGCGCGGTGCGCTTGTTGTACTGGCAGGTCACGCACCAGGCGGCGGTGAAGTCGACGAACACGGGGCGCCCCTCGGCCAGCAACGCGGCCTGGCGCTCGGCGCTCCAGGGCTCCCAGCTCACGCCTTGCACGGCGGTGGCCACCACGGCGCCGGGCACAGGCTCGGCCATGCGGGTGATGTACGGGCCGGCGCTCACGCCCAGCCACAGCAGGCCGGCCACCGACAGCCCCGCCAGCACGCTGCGGCTACGGCCTTTCAGGCCCAGCGCCCAGACCAGCAGCGCCAGCACCACCAGCAGCATCAGCAGGGCGGCGGCGCCGTCGATGCCGCTTTGCTGGCCCAGCACCCACAGCAGCCACACCACGGTGGCAAACATGGGGAAAGCCATGGCCTGGCGGAAGGTGTTCATCCACGCGCCGGGTCGGGGCAGGGCGCGCGCCACCGCCGGCAGCCAGCTGGCGGCCAGGTAGGGCAGAGCCATGCCGATGCCCAATGCGCCGAACACGGCCAGCGCCTGCGCCGTGGGCAGGCCGATGGCCAGGCCAAGCGAGGCGCCCATGAAGGGCGCGGTGCAAGGCGAGGCGATGGCGGTGGCCAGCACGCCCGTGAGGAAGGCGTCGGCCGTTGGATTTTTGGACTGCAGGGTGGTGAGGCGGCTGGGCAGCACGTTGCCGAACTCGAACAGGCCGGCCAGGTTCAGGCCGATCAGGGTGAACAGGACGGCGAGTGCGGCCACCACGCCGGGGCTCTGCAGCTGGAAGCCCCAGCCCAGCTGCTCGCCGGCAGCGCGCAGGCCCAGCAGCAGACCACCCAGCGCCAGGAACGAGAGCACCACGCCGGCGGTGTAGGCCAGGCCGTTGGCGCGGTGCGCGGCCCGGTCGTCGGCATGCTTCGCAAACGCCAGCACCTTGATGGCGAGCACCGGGAACACGCAGGGCATGAGGTTGAGGATCATGCCGCCAAGGAACGCGCCCAGCAGCGCAGCCCAGAGCGTGATGGATGCCGTATTTCCGCCAGCTGCAGGGCCACCGGCGCCACCGCGGGCGGCATTGGCGTCCAGTGCGGCCTGCAGGGCGTCGGGCACGGCGACCGGCAACGCGGCCACCGCGGGCCAGTCGCCCTGCACGGGTACATCCATCCGCACGCCGGGCGTGCCGGGGCCTTCGCCGGGCGGGTTGGCCTGCGCCACCACCAGCGCCATCTGCGCCGGGCTGTCGCTGCGGTGGGGGGAAAGCGGGATGCGCGCCGTCCAGCGCGCGCCTTCCCAGGCCTGCGTCCAGGCGGCGCCGGGCTCGATCAGGCCCAGCGGCTCGGGGAAGAATTCCAGCGTCTGGCCGCGCCAGGCAGCGGGCAGCCCGCTGAGCGCCACGTTCAGGAAACTGTCTTGTGGCTGCAGGCGGCTGTCACTGGCCGGCTGGTCTTTCGGGGCGGCGGCCTGCGCGGCCTCAAAGGCCTGGCCGTGCATGGCGGTGGAACTGCTGACCGGCACGCGCAGCGTGAAGTTGCCCTCTTCCGGGATGCACTCCTTGCGGCAGGCCAGCCACGAGGCAAACAGCTTCACCTCGATGTGGCTGCCGCTGAAGCCGGCATCGACCGTGAGTGGCACCGGCAGGAGCACCGTGCCATCAAAGCCGTAGTTGGCCAGCGGACCGAGCGGGAACTTGCGCGGCGTGGGCCAGGCGATCTCGCCCGCGCTCACCCCGGGGGGCAGGGTCCATTGCAGTTCGGTGGGCAGGCCCGAGTCGCCGGGGTTCTTCCAGTAGGTGTGCCACTCGGGCTGGTGCGTGAGCTGCAGTCCGAGCCACACCGTCTGGCCGGGTCCGGCACCTTGGGGTGCGTGCGCCAGCAGTTCGGCGCGCACCTGCTCGGTCTGCACCGTGGCCTGGCCGGCAGGGCCGCCGCCCAGCAGCCCCTGTGCCTGGGCCGCCCATGGCAGCAACACGGCCAGCAGCCACAGGCCGAGCAGGCGGCGTACCGGGGAAAGGGCGCGGGTGACAGGCAGGGCAGAAGGCGGGCGCATGGGTTTCCGGAGAGGGGCAGCGGGAGCGCGGGGGCCCAGAAGGGCCGTGCCGAAGTAGGAGAAAGGACCGCGTGCGCAAGTTCCTCGCGGCACCTGGCCCCAGCCCACAAATATAAGCCAACGCTGTTTTCCTGTCTGGGCTGGGTTTGCCGTGCACGCGTGGCCGGATCCTCCGCCCCCTGACGCCTGCTGGCGCCGTAAGATGCCGCTCATGACAAGCCCCGCCCGCAGCACCCCCCGGTTCTGGTCCGACCTCAGCACCGCCGACTTCCACGTGCTGGACCGCAGCCGCACCATCGCCGTGCTGCCTGTGGCGGCCACCGAACAGCACGGGCCGCACCTGCCGCTGTCGGTGGACACCGACATTGCCAACGGCGTGGTCGCAGCGGCCCTGCCGCACCTGCCGGACGATCTGCACGCGCTGTTTATGCCCACGCAGGCGGTCGGCTTCTCGCCCGAACATGCGCGCTTTGCCGGCACGCTCACCCTCAAGGCCGACACCGTGCTGCGCCTGTGGACCGAGATCGGTGAGTCGGTGGCGGCCAGCGGGGTGAAGAAGCTGGTGCTGCTGAATGCCCACGGTGGACAGGTGGGCCTGATGGATCTGGTGGCGCGCGACCTGCGCGCCCGCCTCGGCATGCTGGTGTACGGCATCAACTGGTTCAACCTGCCGCTGACGGGTCCGGGCGGCGAAGACGTGAACGCGCTCTTCAGCGCCGACGAGCACCGCTTCGGCATCCACGCCGGCGACATCGAAACCTCGCTCATGCTGGCGCTGGCGCCGGACCGGGTGCGCATGCCGCAGGCCGAGTACTTCCGCTCCACCTCGCAGGACCGCGCCCAGCGCTTTGCCCTCCTGGGCAACGGCCGCAGCGCCAAGCTGGGCTGGCAGATGCAGGACTACAACGCCAACGGCGCCGTGGGCAACGCCGCCGCCGCCACGGCCGAAAAAGGCCAGGCCGTGCTCGACGCCGCTGGCCGCGCCCTGGCACAGGCACTGGTGGAAATCGACCAGCTGCCGCCCGACACGCTGAGCGACAAAACCGCCTTCAGTTGAGAAAGCGCTCTGCGCATCCGCGCAGACGAGCCAAGCCTTCCGGAGCGCGTGCCCCCACCCAGGGCACCCATGGATCTGGCTTTGCCAGTCCACTGGGTGCGTCTCCCTTAGGGGGAAGCCGCGTCAGCGGCGCAGGGGGGAGCCCTCATGCATACGTGATCCAGTCCGCGTGATCGGGGTGGTCCAGATGCGGCAGCGTGTTGTAGGTCAGCAGCGTGTGGCGCTTGGGGTTGAACTCGAACTGGGTCACGGCGCTGTTGCGGATCCGCATGTTCAGCTCGATGGTGCGCTCCGGGCTCAGGCCCAGCACATGGCCCACCGCGGTGGCAATGGGGCCGCCGCTGGAGACGATGAGCACCGTGCCGTCCGGGTGCTGGGCACGCACATGGTCCAGGGCGCTGGTGACGCCGTGGACGAAATCCGCGTAGCTGGGCATGCCCTGCGGGCTCACGGTGCCGGCCATCCATTGCGCCAGGCCGTCGCGCAGCAGGCGGAAGTGGTGGCGGTACAGCTCGGGTGTGTCGGGCTTGACGAGCGGGTGCGGGTGCACGGTGCGGATCACGGCCAGGCTGTCGTACTCGTTCAGGCCCGGCCAGCTCAGGGCCGCGCTGTCGTGGTTCAGCCCTTCGGCAATACCCGCCCAGGTCTGGCGCTGGCGGTTCAGAGTGCCGGTGAGCACGGCGTCGAACCGCAGGCCGCGTTCGGCCCAGTAGGCGCCCAGGCGCCGGCTCTGGCGCTGGCCCAGTGCGCTGAGCTGGTCGTAGTCGTCGGCACCAAACGAGGCCTGGCCGTGGCGCACAAGGTAAAGCGTTCCCATGGGCGGCATTCTGGCGCGCCGCCGCGGCCCGGCTTTGTCCCGGCAGCGACTGGGCGCGGGGTTCCGGGCGCCGGTCGGCGGCATGGCCGCGTTCGTCGGGCCGGCGCTGCGGTGCCCGGAAGTCACGAGGTATTCGGTTCTAATTCGCGTCCGACAACCTGGCCGCGTGTGCTTCAATCCGTTCGTCATGACCGTGGTCTCCCCTTCATATGCCCTTTGATCTGCTGACCCTCCTGGCCGTGCGGCTCGGGCTGGATGCACTCATCGTGGTGGCCTTCTGGGCCCTGATGCGCCGCTACCCGGGCATCGGCGGGCCCGGGTGGTGGGCGGCATCGGCCTTCCTGTCCATCGTGGGTTCGGTCGGGCTGTGGATGCGATCCGAATCGCCGGACCTTTTCTCCATCAGCATGGCGAACACGGCTCTGTGTGCCGGGCTCGCGTTCTCCTGGTTGGGGCTGCGCAGCTACCTGGGGCTGGCCAAGCCCCTGCGCTGGGTGGTGCTGGGTGTGCTGGCACTGCTGTTCGCCAACATCGTCCTGTTCCTTGTGTGGGACTCGGTGGCCGCACGCCAGACCATGTTTGCGGCCGCCTCGATTGCCCTGGCCCTGCTCGCCCTGCGCGACCTCAACCGCTACGACCCGGATCGCCGCGTGCCCGAACTGCAGGCGCTGCGGGTGGTGTTGATGGTGGAAGTGGGGGTGCTGGGGCTGCTGACGGGGGCGGCGCTGTTTCTGGGGTCCAGGGGGCAGCCCCTGTCGCTGCACCTGCTGGCGCCGGCCTTTGTATTCTTCTTTCTCATCACCAAGCTCTTGCGCACGGTGCTGTTTTCCGCGCTGGTCTCGCTGCGCCTGCGCCAGGACGGCGACCGCGCCCGGCAGAGCCTGCAGACCCGCGAGGCCGATTCCCGGGCGCTGATCGAAAACCTCAGTGCCGGGGTGATGGTGTTCAGGCCAGACCAGACGCTCTCCAGCGTGAACGCCGCCGCGCGGCGCTTTCTGGGCTGGAGCGAGGGGGGCGCCAACCCGGCGCTGCCCGAACCCACCAGCCCCGGCTGGGTGCTGCTGCGCGAAGACGGGCAGCCCATGCGCCGGCACGAAATGCCGTTCGAGCGTGTGCTGGCCAGCGGGCAGCCGGTGCGTGACGTGGTGCTGGGCATGCCGGTGGGTCGCGGCGGCGAGGTGCACTGGGCGCTGTGCAACGCCTACCCCGAGAACGACGCCCACGGTGGCCTGCGCCACGTGGTGCTCACCTTTGTGGACATTTCCTCATTGCGTCAGGCGCAGACCCAGCAGAAGGCACTGGAAAGCCAGCTGGCGCAGTCGCAGAAGATGGAGGCGCTCGGCACGCTGGCTGGTGGCGTCGCGCACGACTTCAACAACATCCTCGCCGCCATCCTGGGCAATGCCGACCTGGCTCGCCAGGACCTCCCGCCCGACGCGCTGGCGCGCGAGAGCCTGCACGAGATCAGCACCGCGGCGCGCCGCGGCCGCGAGCTGGTGCGCCAGATCTTGGCCTTTAGCCGGCAGCAGCCGATGGAGCGCCGGCCGGTGCACATGCCCGAGGTGCTGGTCGAGTCGTGCAGCCTGCTGCGCGCCGCACTGCCGCCGCAGGTGGAACTGCTGCAGCGCTGTGAGCCCGGCATTGGCCCGGTGCTGGCCGACGCCACCCAGCTCGGCCAGGTCTTGCTCAACCTGGGGACGAACGCGGTGCACGCGCTGGAAGGGCGGCCAGGGCGCATCGAATACCGGGTGGACCAGCTGCCCGCCGGCGACGCGCGGCTGCCCGCGGAGCTGGCCAGCGCCTGCACCGCCAGCGGCCTGGGCGCCGTGCGCGTGCAGGTGCAGGACAACGGCTGTGGCATGAGCCAGGCCACGCTGGGTCGCATTTTCGAGCCTTTCTTCACCACCAAGGCGGTGGGCAGCGGCACCGGTCTGGGGCTGCCCGTGGCGCTGGGCATCGTGCAGACGCTGGGTGGCGCGATCGCCGTGGACACCGCGCCCGGGCAAGGCACCACCTTCTCGCTGTTCTTCCCGGCGCTGGCGGCCGACGTGCCCGGCACCGACCCGGCCAGCGACCCGGGGGCGGTTGAAGGCGTCACAATGGAGCGTCAACCGGCTCCCCCACAGGGGGCCTCTCACCTGGAGACCCGTACCATGGCCGAGACCTTGCCGCCCGGGCAGCGCCACATCCTGTACCTCGACGACGACGACACGCTGGTGTTTCTGGTCCGTCGCCTGCTCGAACGCCGCGGCTACAAGGTGACGGCCTTCAGCGACCAGCGCCAGGTGATCGACGCGGTGCAGCAGAACCCGCAGGGATTCGACCTGCTGCTCACCGACTACAACATGCCCGGCATGTCGGGCCTGGACGTGGCCAAGGCGGTGCTGGCCATCAACCCGGCGCTCCCGGTGGCCGTGGCATCCGGCTACATCACCGACGAGTTGCAATCCCTGGCGCTGGCCGCCGGCGTGCGCGAGGTGGTGTTCAAGACCGACGCGGTCGAGGCCTTCTGCGAAGTGGTGGCCAGGCTGGTGAGGTAAGCCCACCCCCGCCGCAGGGCGGATCCACCCCCGCCGCGCTGCGCGCGACCCCCTCAAGGGGGCGATGCGAGTGGCCCGGCAAAGCCGGTTCCACCGCATCCTGAGCTGGGGCTGGCGCGCCGGACGCGCCCTGGTGACTCCTGACTTATCGCCTGTTTTTCAGCTTGCGCTGCTCAGGACCTGGGCGAATTGCGCGCTGTCCACGTTGCCGCCGCACAGCGTGGTGCCCACCACCTGGCCTTTGAGCAACTCGCGTTCCTGCCAGGCGGCGGCGAAGCTGGCGGCGCCAGCGCCTTCGGCCACGTTGTGCGTGTCGGCGAACAGGACGCGCATGGCGGCGGCCACCTCAGCGTCGCTCACCCGCACCACATGGTCGAGGTGCGGCATCAGCACCGCGAGCGCGGCGGCGTCGGCCACGCGGCAGGCCATGCCGTCGGCCAGCTGGGTGCTCACGGGGGCTTCCACCACGCGCCCGGCGGCGATGGAGTCGGCATAGGTGGTGGCGTGCGCGCTCACCACGCCGACGATGCGGGCGCGGTGGCCCAGCGCCCGTTTGGCGGCAATGGCCGAGCAGGCGCCCGAGCCTTGGCCTATGGGCACGTAGACCACGTCGAGCTGCGGCACGGTGCGCAGGAATTCCCACCAGTACGTGGCCACGCCGCGCAGCAGATCCGGGTGGTAGCTGGGCACCATGTGCGCGCCGCGCTCGGCGGCCAGGCGCATGGCGTGTTCGCGGCTTTCCTGGAAGTCGCTGCCGTGCTCGATCAGCGTCACACCAAGCGAGCGCATGGCGGTGTTCTTCTCGGCCGAGTTGCCGCGCGGCACGACGATGGTGCAGGCCACGCCGTGCTGGCGTGCGGCCCAGCCCATGCTCTGGCCGTGGTTGCCGCGGGTGGCGCTGATCACCTCGCGCGGCAGTTCGCCGCGCCGGCACAGCTGGTCGAAATAGGTCAGGCCACCGCGGATCTTGAAGGCGCCCACCGGCGTGTGGTTCTCGTGCTTGACCCAGCAGTCGGTGCCCAGGCGCGCGCTCAGCGTGGCCCAGCGGTATTGCGGCGTGGCCGCGAACGAGCGGTAGACCACCTCGGCAGCGTGTTCGATGTCGGCAAGCGTGGGCAGGTGCTGGGGCATGGGGTCCTCAGGGGATGTCAGGAGAGGTTTCACCGGAGGTGCCCAGCAGCACAGTGCCCCGCGGGGTCAGCAGCGTGGCGTGCAGGGCGGCGTCTCCCGCCTCCACGGTGATGCCCGCCAGCCCGGCCGCCGCCAGCGCCTGCCTCAAACGCTCGGGTTCGGGGTGGCGCAGCGTGAACGCGCCCAGGCTCAGCCCGCTGTCCGCCAGGGTGCTGGCCGGGTGCGTGTCGCCCCACTGGATCAGCGTGGGCAAAGTGCCGCCCATGAGGCGCTGGCCGTCGTCGCGTACCGTGATCTGCCACTGGAGCAGGCCGTGTGGGGTGGGGCGGGAGGCGACGAGTACCGGCCCGCGCTCGACGCCCAGGTCTTGCAGGGCGGCGTGGGCCGCGGCCAGGTCGGGCACGCTGGCCACCCAGTGCACCAGCTGCGGGCCTTGTTTGGCCAGCGTGTGCTGCAGGGCTGCATCGTCCAGGTCGAACCAGCGTTTCAGGCCATCGGCGCGCGTGGGCGTGGCCGCCGGGTTGATGGCGATGATTTCCAGGTAGGCGCGCGGCGCATCGGGCGTGTGCAGCCGCAGCAGCCGGTTGTGGGTGCCGAACAGCACGTGTTCACCGCCAGGCCCGGGCGTCACCCCCAGCGTGGCCTCGCACCAGGCCACGCCTTCTTCCAGCGTGCGCGCGGCGACCACCAGGTGATCGAGTTGGGCCGGTGCCGTTGCGCTCACAGCCGCACCTGCCCGCTGATGCAGGTGACCGACTGGCCGCCGACCCAGACCGTGCCCTCGGCATCGCGCTCCACAAACACGCGGCCGGCGCGGTCCATCGCCGTGCCTTGCGCGGCCACGTAGCGCTCGGGCGCCAGGCCGGCACCCATGAGCCACTGGCCCAGCGCGGCGTTCAGGCTGCCGGTCACCGGGTCTTCGGTGAGGCCGCTGTTGCCGGGGAAGAAGGCCCGCACCTCGAACGCCGCCTCGCTGCCGGCAGAGTGTGGTCCGACCACGCCGATGTCCAGGCCGGCCAGCACGGCCGCGTCGGGTTTGAGGGCCAGCACCTGTGCCGCGCTGCCCAGCAGCACACCGCGCCACTTGGGACCGTTGTCGCACCAGGCGTGGGCCCGGATGTCGCTTCGGTCGATGCCCAGGCCGCGCGCGATGAGCTGCACGTCGGCTTCGTCCAGCGACCCGCTGCGCAGCAGCGGTGGCGCAGCAAAGGCCAGCTGGGTATCGCTGCCCCCACGCTCCGCCGCTTCGCGGGTCGCTGCCCCAGGGAGCGTGCGTTCACCTTGGGACGGCCCGGCGGTGAACGTGCCCTGGCGCCGGATGCGCACCAGTCCCACGCCGCACTCCTGCACCACATCCGCGCCCGCTGGCACGCCGCCGGCTTCCAGCCAGGCGTGGCAGGTGCCCAGGGTGGGGTGGCCAGCGAAGGGCAGTTCGCGCCCCGGGCAGAAGATGCGCACCTGGTAGTCGGCACCGGCGGCGCGGCCTGCCTCGGTGGGCGGCAGCACAAAGGTGCCTTCCGAGAGGTTGGTCCAGTGCGTGAAGTGCTGCATCTCGGCCGTGGAGAGGCCGCTGCCATCCAGCACCACGGCCACCGGGTTGCCCCGGTAGGGGGTGGCGGTGAAGACGTCGACCTGGCTGAAGGGGCGGGGCTTCACGCTGCCTCCCGTGGCTGGTGAGCCAGCTGGTCGCGGATCGCCTGTGCCAGCAGGGCCACGCCAGTACGAATTTGGTCCACGTTGGCGGTGACGAAGCTCAGGCGCAGGGTGCGTGCGTCGGCGTGGTCGGCGTAAAACGCGCTGCCGGGCACAAAGGCCACGCCGCGCTCCACCGCACGCGGCAGCAGCTCGATGGCGCTCATGCCAGCGGGCAGGCGCACCCACAGGAACATGCCGCCGTCGGGTTCGTTCCACTGCACGTCCAGCCCGCTCATGTGCTGCTGCAGCGACTCGATCATGGCGCCGCACTGGCGCTTGTAGAGCGCGCGGATGGTGGGCACATGGCGGTCGATGAAGCCGTCGCGCAGCACCTCGGCCACCACGCGCTGGTTGAAGCTGGGCGTGTGCAGATCGGCCGCCTGCTTGGCCTGCAGCAGCTTGGGGTACACGGCGGCGGGCGCCACCATGAAGCCAAGGCGCAGGCCGGGCGCGAGAATCTTGGAAAACGAGCCCAGATAGATGCAGCCCTCGGGGCTGAGCGCGGTCAGCGGCGGGGACGGGGGCGTGTCGAACCAGAGGTCGCCATAGGGGTTGTCTTCCACCAGCGGCAGGCCCAGGCGGGCGGCGGCGTCCACCAGCTGCTGGCGCCGGGCCGCGCCCATGCTGCGCCCGGTGGGGTTCTGGAAGTTGGGCAGCACATACAGAAAGCGCGGCGCGCCCTGCGGGCTCACGGCCGGGTCTAGGTCGAGCGTGAGCAGGCGGCGGCGCTCGGGGCTGTCCGGGTGGTCAGCGCTGGCGCCCAGCTGGCGTTCGAGCGCGTCCACATCGATGCCCTGGGCGTCGCTGGCCACGCCTTCAATCACCGGCTCCATCGGCGCAAAGGCCTGCAGCGCGCCGAGGTAGGTGGGCGTTTCCACCAGCACGCGGCTGCCGCTGTCGATCAGCACCTTGCCCACCAGGTCCAGCCCTTGCTGGCTGCCGGTGGTGATGAGCACTTGCGCCGGGTCCACGGCCCACGGCAGGCTGGCCGCCACCCACTCACGCAGCGGGGCGTAGCCTTCGCTGGACGCGTACTGCAGCGCGGCGCGCCCGCTGTCCACGCCCTGGCCGTGCAGCACGCGCTGGCAGGCCTCGGCAAAGGCGTCCACCGGAAAGGTCTCGGCCGACGGCAGGCCACCGGCAAAGCTGATGATGCCGGGCTTCTCCGTCACTTTCAGGATCTCGCGGATCACGGAGGGGTTCATGCGCTCGGCGCGGCGCGCAAGGGTCCAGGGGTTGTTCATGCGGGTTCTCCTCCTTGGGGGCCGTAAAAGACGACCCAGGTCACAAAATCGTCGGTGAAATGTTCAAAGCGGTGCGGCGTGCCCGCAGGCACGAAAAGCACGTCGCCGGTGTGGACGTCGAGACGCTGGCCGTCCAGCCAGAATGCCGTATGGCCGCGCTGCACCACGTACAGCTCGTCCTGCGCGTGGGGCTGCTGGATGTCTTGCCCCAGTGCCGAGGTGGCAGGGGCGAACAGCTCCACGCGCAGGCTGCCATGGGCCAACGCCTGGACGAACGGCGTGCCGTGCGGGTATTCACCGCCCGGGGGCAGCGGCAGTGCGTGCAGGTGCTGCAGAAAGTCGGCTTTCATGTCAGGTGCCCGAGCGGGGCGGTGGTGCCGCCAGCTTGCGGCCCATGAAAACGGTGAACACCACGGCCAGCGCGAAGCCGATGGTCATCACGTCCAGCGGTTCGCCCAGCAGCGGCACGGCGGCCAGGATGCTGATGAAGGGCTGCAGCAGCTGCATCTGGCTCACGCGCAGTGCACCGCCCAGTGCCAGACCGCGGAACCAGGCGAAGAAGCCGGCCCACATCGAAAACACGCCCACATACAGCAGCGCCCACCACGAAGGCGTGGCGATGGCCTGATCGGGCCAGGTGAGCAGGGCGCCGGGAACCGTGAGGGGCAGCGCCATCACGCACACCCAGCAGATCACCCGCTCGGCCCCCAGCTCGGGCGTGACCTGCGCGCCATACACATAGCCGATGGCGGCCGCCAGCACGGCGCCGAGCAAGAGCAGGTCGGCCCACGCCAGGCCAAAGCCACCGCCCAGCTGCGTGGCCCGCAGCACCGAATACGCCGCCACCAGCGCGCTGCCCAGCCCGGCGCAGAGCCAGAAGCCCAGCCGGGCGCGCTGGTGGAGCACCCAGGCCGCGGCGGCAGCGGTGGCCAGTGGCAGCAAGGCGGTGATGACCGCCGCGTGGCTGGCGGTGACATGGCGCAGCGCCCAGCCCAGCAGCAGCGGGTAACCGATGGCATTGCCCAGCAGCGACATCGCCAGCGGCTTGCGCTGCGCCCGAGTGGGCCAGCGCGAACGTGTGGCGAGCAAATACACCAGCGACAGCCCACCGGCCAGCGCCGCGCGGCCCCATGTGACGAACCAGGGCGAGAGCTGGGGCGCATCGGCTGTGCCGGTGGCCAGGCGTGTCATGGGCAGGGTGAGGGCGAACACGACCACACCGACAAAGCCCAGCCACAGGCCCAGCGTTTCGTCGCGGCTGCCGTGTGCGGGCAGAGCGGCGGCGACGCGGCTCATGTGCCCGCTCCTGGTAACGCGGTACCGGCCTGGCCCAGGCCCGTGGCCAGCATCCATGCCGCCGTGAGCACCAGCGCCAGCGCCATCAGGCGGTTGAACACCAGCAGCCGCGTGCCGGTGGCCACACCGTCCACCACCGGGCCGGCCAGCCAGTGCCGCAGCAGCGAGCCCACGGTGGCGTAGGTGAGGTTGCTGAAGAAAGCGTAGGCCAGCAGCACCGGCAGCACCTGCACGAAGCGCTCGGCCGCATCGGGCCGCCCGGCTACCCAGCCGGCCACGATGGACAGCGCCAGCATCCAGGCCTTGATGTTCAGGAACTGCAGCAGCACGCCCTGTGAAAACGTGACGTTCAGCCGGTCGGCATTCACGCTGCTCAGGCTGCGGCTGCCCGACAGCCGCCACGCCAGCCACAGCAGGTAGCCCACGCCGCCCGCCAGGATGGCGCCGCGCAGCAGGGGCATGGCCACCACCAGCGAGCCGACGCCGCCCGCGCACAAGGCAAACAGCAGGCCCCAGCCCACCGGCACCGCACTCACGAAACGCAGCGAGCGCCGCAGGCCGAAGTTGGCCGCAATGGCGGTGGACAGCGTGGTGTTGGGCCCCGGCGTGAAGCTGGTGGCCGTGGCGAGCACCAGCAGGGCGCTGAATTCGGCGGCGGTCATGCGCCGGCCCTAGCGAGCCCCAAGCGGGGGGCCAGCGACAGCGGTGCAGCGGCACGGCAACGGCGGCAGGGGGAGGGGCTTGTCGGAGCATGGCAGACACTTTATCCTTTGTTAACCATACACAAGCCATACAGTTGATGGGTTCAGTTCAGGAACTGTGTGGTTGCGCTTGTCGATACACACATGTTGACCGATTCCACTTCCTTGCCCCCAGGCGATGCCCCGGCCGGTGCGCCGGCACTCACCCGCACTGCGGCACAGACGCTGGCCGAACAGCTGGCGGCCCGCTTTGCCGACCGCATCCGCGACCGCCTGCTGGCTCCCGGTGCGCGTTTGCCCAGCGTGCGCCAGTGCGCGGCGCAGCACGGTCTGAATCCGTCCACCGTGGTCGCGGCCTACGATCTGCTGCTCGCCCAGGGGCTGGTGCAGGCGCAGCGCAACCGGGGTTTTTTCGTGCGCGAGCGAGCGCCCTTGCGCGAGCCGGGGGCAGCGCGTCGGGGAGTGCCCCACGCGGTGGGGAATGAACCTGCCGACGCGCCCGCGCGCATGGCCGCGCCCGTGAACGCCGCCGCGCTGATCCGCGGCATGTTCCACCCGGCCGGGTCCACGCCGCAGCCCGGCATGGGCGCTTTCCCACCCGACTGGATGGCCTCCACCTTCATGCAGGCCGCGGTGCGGCGGGTGAGCACGCCACAGGCGCTGGCCGACAGCTCGCTGCGCTACGGTGAGCCGCTGGGTGACGCCCACCTGCGCCGCGTGCTGGCCGACCGCCTGCAGGTGATGGGCCTGCCCGCCGACCCGCAGCACATCATCACCACCGTGGGCGCCACCCACGCGCTGGACATCGTCAGCCGCACCCTGCTCAAGCCGGGCGACTGCGTGATGGTGGAGGAGCCGGGCTGGGCGGTGGAATTCGCCCGGCTCGACGCCATGGGCATGCGCATACTGCCGGTGCCGCGGGGGCCGGCCGGTCCCGACCTGGCCGTGATGGCGCGCTACTGCGAGGCGCACGCGCCCAAACTCTTCGTGAGTGTGAGCGTGCTGCACAACCCCACCGGCTACTGCCTGTCGCCCGCCAGTGCGCACCGCGTGCTGCAGCTGGCACAGCAGCACGACTTTCACGTGGTGGAAGACGATACGTATGGCCACATCGCGCCCGAGCACGCCACTCGCATGAGCGTGCTCGACGGCCTGCAGCGCACCATCTACGTGAGCGGTTTCGCCAAGATCCTGGCGCCCAACTGGCGCGTGGGCTACCTGGTGGCGCCCGAGGCCTGGGTGGAGCGCCTGCTCGACACCAAACTCCTCACCACCCTCACCACGCCGAGCCTGCTGGAGCGGGCGCTGGCGCACTGCATCGAGCAGGGTCAGCTGCGCCGGCATGCCGAGCGCATCCGGGCCCGGCTGGACATTGCCCGGGGCCGCAGCGTGCAGCTGGCGCAGGCTGCGGGCTGCCGTTTCGTCTCGGAGCCGTCCGGCCTGTTTGGCTGGGTCGACACCGGTGTGGACACCGAGGCACTGGCTCAGCGCATGCTGGACGAAGGCTTCCTGATCGCGCCCGGTGCCCTGTTCCATGCGGCACGCGCGCCCAGCACCCTCATGCGCATCAACTTCGCCACCACGCAAGAGGCGGCGTTCTGGCAGGTGTTCCGCCGCCTGGCGGGTTGAAGCCCCCGGTCTGCGGCCGGTCTTCAGCCGCCGGCTCGCGGCTGATCTGAGCCGAACAGGTCCTGCTCATCGAGCTTGATCAACGGCGCCAGGTGCGCTTGAATCTGCCGCGCCTCGGCCTGCAGCAGCGGCAAGGCGCGTTCGAACAGGCTCCAGTCCCCCGAGCGCGCGGCCAGCTCCAGACCTTTCGCCAGGCGCGCGCCGCGCTCGGCCGTCATGCTGCCCAGGGAACCTTTGAGTCCGTGTGCATGGGCCACGGCCGAGGCCGTGTCACGTGTTGCCAGGGCCTGTTGCAAGGCCGCCAGGCGCTGGCCCAGGTCCTCTTGCATGGCCTCGGCCAGCTGTTTCAGGGTGGTTTCGTCACCGTCCAGGCGGCGCCTGAGCTTGTCCAGGTCCATCGATTCGGCCTGTGCAGCGCCGCGCGACGCGGTCTTGGCGGGCGCTGGCGCCAGCGTCCTGGGGTCGGCGCTCGCGGGTTGCAACACGGCACGCTGCAGCGCCTGGTCCATCTCGTGCATCAGGGCCTGCGGGCTCACCGGCTTGGGCGTGTAGCCATCCATGCCGGCCTGCAGGCAGAGTTCCCGGTCGCCGCGCATGGCATTGGCCGTGACCGCCACGATGGGCGTGCGCGGCAGCTTGCGCCGGGCTTCGATTTCCCGGATCTTCTGCGTCGCGTCCAGCCCACTCATGCCCGGCATCTGCACATCCATCAGCACCAGGTCGATGCCGCCCTGTTCCCACTGCGCCACCGCCTGCGCACCGCCCGCGGCCACCCGCACGGTGCAGCCCAGACGCAGCAGCAGCTGGCGCATCATGAGTTCGTTCACCGGGTTGTCCTCGGCCAGCAGCACCACCAGACCGGCGTAGCGCGGACCCGCCTGCGCGATCTCGCTGAGCTCGGCGGGCGCCGTCATCGGGCCGGCTTCGCCCTCTGCCGCAGCGGCACGCAAAGGCAGCAACAGGGTGAAGGTGCTGCCCTGGCCCAGTTCGCTGGCGAGTGTGATCTCGCCGCCCATCAGGCGTGCCAGTCGTGCGCAGATGGCCAGGCCCAGCCCGCTGCCGCCATAGCGCCGCGCCGTCGACGCATCGGCCTGCGTGAATGCGTCAAAAATGCCCGCCTGGTGTTTTTTGGCAATGCCCACCCCGCTGTCCTGCACCTGCAGGCGCAGCTTGGCCCGGTGCGAACCTTGCGCAGGCAACACCTGCGCCTGCACGACGATACGTCCTCCCCTTGGCGTGAACTTCAGCGCGTTCGACAGCAGGTTGCCCAGCACCTGGCGCAGGCGCCCGGGGTCGCCGCGCACCGCATGGGGCAGTTCGGGGTCCAGCGACAGCTGCCAGTCCACCGGCTTGTTGCGGGCCTGCTCCGCGTAGGGGCCGGCCGCCTCCTCGATGGTGCGGCGCAGGTTGAAGCGCACGTCTTCCACTTCCAGCTTGCCGGCTTCGATGCGCGAGAGATCGAGAATGTCGTTCAGCAGCGCCAGCAGAGCATGGGCCGAACTGTCCATCAGCCCCAGCCAGCTGGCCTGCTCGGCGTTCAGCGGCGAGTCCATCAGCATGCGCGTGAGACCCATCAACGCGTTCAGCGGTGTTCGAACCTCGTGGCTGATGTTGGCGAGAAATTCGCTCTTCGCGCGGCTGGCCTGTTCGGCCAGCTCGCGGGCGCGGTCGCTGTCCTGCTCCACCCGCTTGCGCTCGCCAATGTCGGCCAGCGTACCCATGAGGCGCAGGGGCTTGCCCCGGTTGTCGTGCTCGGCCACCATGCCGTGCGTCTCGACCCAGATCCAGCCGTCGGCCGTTTTCACGCGGTGCTGCAGCACCGCGCGTTGCGTGCGCCCCTGGAGCAACGCCGTCTGCAGGGACTGCAGCGCCGGCAGGTCGTCGGGATGGAAGCGGGCCAGCAGATCGCCCACGGCCCAGAAGCCGTCCATGGCGATGTCACCAATCAACTCGCCCCAGCGCGCGGTCAGGAACACCTGTTCAGCGGGCAGCTGCCAGTCCCACAAGGCCAGCCCGGCCGCGTCGACCGCCAGCTGGAGGCGATCCCGCGTTTCATCCAGTGCTTCTTCTGCCAGCAGCCGGCTGTTCGATTCGCGGTGAACCGAACTGCGCAAGCGGTCGAGCTCGGCATTCTGGCGGTCCAGCTCCGCCAGCAGGCGTTGGGTACGCTCCCGCTCCACGCGCAGCTCATTCAGGGAGCGCTGCAGATCCTGGGCAAGGCGGTCGGGCGTCATGGGCTGTGAAGTGGTTGAGGAGGATGGGCCAGTCCGGCTGGCGCTCGCGTCAGCTGCCGCCCAGTACCTCCCACCGCTCCATGGCCTTGAGCCATTCTTGCTCGATATCGGCAAGTCGTGCGCCAAGTTGAGCCGCCCGGGCGGCGTCGCTGTTGTACAGCTGCCCGTCCTGCAGCGTGGCCTGGATCGTGGCCTGCTCGCTTTCCAGTGCAGCGATGCGCTCGGGCAGGGCGTCAAACTCGCGCTGCTCCTTGTAGCTGAGTTTCTTCTTCGCCACTGGAGCGCTGGAGGCTGCCACCGCAGCCGCCGTGGCGGGGCTGGATGCTTTCCCGGCCGGCGCCGCCTGGGCCGCGCCGGCGGCGCGCTGGATCGCCTGGGCGCGGGCCGACTGCGTCATCCAGTCCTGCACGTCGCCCACATACTCGCGCCAGCGACCTTCACCCTCGGACACGATGGTGCTCGTCACCACGTTGTCCAGGAAACGACGGTCATGGCTCACCAGAAACACGGTGCCTTCGTATTGCTGCAGCAGATCTTCAAGCAGCTCCAGCGTGTCGATGTCCAGATCGTTGGTGGGCTCGTCGAGCACCAGCACGTTGGCCGGGCGGGCAAACAGGCGCGCCAGCAGCAAGCGGTTGCGCTCGCCGCCTGAGAGTGTGCGCACCGGCGCATTGGCACGCGCGGGTGAGAACAGGAAGTCGCTCAGGTAGCTCTTCACATGCGTGCGCTTGTTGCCGATCTCGATCCATTCGCTGCCGGGGCTGATGAAATCCTCCAGCGTGGCATCCAGGTCGATCTGGTCACGCATCTGGTCAAAGTAAGCCACGCTCTGCTTGCTGCCCAGGCGCACGGTGCCGCTGTCGGGAGCCAGCTCGCCGAGGATGATCTTCAACAGCGTCGTCTTGCCAGCGCCGTTCGGGCCGATCAGGCCGATCTTGTCGCCCCGCAACACCGTACCCGTGAAGTCCCGGATCACCGTGCGCAGCCCGCCATCGGCGGTCGGGAATGACTTGGTGACCTTCTCCAGTTCAGCCACGATCTTTCCGCTGGCCGAACCACTGGCCACTTCCAGCTTCACGCTGCCCAGCGCGTCGCGCCGTTGTGCCCGCTGGGCACGCAGCGCTTCAAGCCGGGTGATGCGGCCCTGCGCACGCGTACGCCGTGCTTCCACACCTTTGCGAATCCACACCTCTTCCTGGGCCAGCAGCTTGTCCGCACGGGCGGCAATCACCGCTTCCTGCGCCAGCTGCTCTTCCTTCAACAACTGATACTGCGCAAAGTTGCCGGGGTAGCTGAGCAGGCGTCCGCGGTCCAGATCGATCATGCGCGTGGCCACGCGGTCCAGAAATGCCCGGTCGTGGCTGATCGTCACCACGCTGCCCTTGTATTCCAGCAACAGATCTTCCAGCCAGGTGATGCTGTCCAGATCCAGATGGTTGGTGGGTTCATCAAGCAGCAGCACATCGGGGCGGCTCACCAGCGCCTGGGCCAGCGCCACCCGCTTCTTGTTACCGCCCGACAGCGAGCCAACTTTCACGTCCCCTTCCAGGTGCAGGCGGTGCAAGGTCTCCTCGACGCGCTGCTCCCAGTTCCAGGCATCCAGCGCCTCGATGCGGTTCTGCAAGGTGTCGAGGTCCAGCCCGTCAGCGCCACTCAGATAGAGATCCCGCGCGGCGCGGGCGTCGGCCAGTCCGACACTGGCTGCCTCGAACACGCTGCTGTTCAGATCCAGCACCGGCTCCTGCGGCACATAAGCGATACGCAAGCCCGTCTGTACCTGCAGCGTGCCGTCGTCGGGCTTCTCCAGTCCCGCCAGTATCTTGAGCATCGAAGACTTGCCCGCTCCGTTGCGGCCAATCAGGCCCACGCGTTCCTGGGCCTCAAGGGAGAAGTCGGTGTGGTCGAGCAGCGCAACGTGGCCAAAGGCCAGTTGTGCGTCCTGCAGAGTGATGAGAGCCATGTAGTAGCCAGAGTAAAGTTCCAGCGATTATCCGCGCCGCTACCCACGGGCGAGCGGTGCAGCCCTTCCGGCTTCCGGCCGCATCTCAAAGTGGGGTAGCGTCATGGATGTGCACGGCAGCACCGCGCCGCATATATATAGGTACTGCAGAGAGGAAGCGCTACGCGCAACAGGGCAGGCAACAGACCGCGCGCATCAAGGTGACGACACCACATGAAAGCACTTGCACACGCGCAAGAGTGCGGATAAGATCTCGCCCCTGTGTCCAACAGACCTCGGCTTCGAGGTGGCGCGAAAGATCAAAAATTTTCACGCTGCTTTGACAGAGCCGAAGAATCTGAGGTATACTGCAAGGCTTCGCTGATCGCAGCATGGTGCAAAAAACACCAGCAGCAAAACCAGTGAAGAGGTCAAAAGAAAATTAGTGGAAACCCTAAAATAATTTGACCAGACACTCAAAACCGTGTCATAATACGAGGCTCAGCTGATCGCAGCTAAGCAAGCAGATGAAGGTAGCAAGTGCTGCTGGATCTGGTAGATCATTAAAAATATACAGCCGATAAGCGTGGGCGTTTGAAGGCGATTGCGAAAACGGACTCGAAAGAGTCCAAGTCGCAAGACTTTAAACGCTCATGAGAATAGAAGTGAAGTTCACTTCAATTCCGTTTTTATGAGTAAATTCAAGATCGAACTAAAGAGTTTGATCCTGGCTCAGATTGAACGCTGGCGGCATGCTTTACACCTGCAAGTCGAACGGTAACAGGCCGCAAGGTGCTGACGAGTGGCGAACGGGTGAGTAATGCATCGGAACGTGCCCAGTCGTGGGGGATAACGCAGCGAAAGCTGCGCTAATACCGCATA
>JAUXNG010000043.1 GCA_030682835.1 Hydrogenophaga sp.
CTGATCTCCGAGCGCGTGGTTGCCGAAGACCGCTACACCTCGATCCACATCGAGGAACTGGTGGTCATGGCGCGCGACACCAAGCTGGGCGCGGAAGAAATCACCCGCGATATTCCCAACCTGGCCGAGCAGCAGCTCAACCGCCTGGACGACTCCGGCATCATCTACGTGGGCGCCGAAGTGCTGCCCGGCGACGTGCTGGTCGGCAAGGTCACGCCCAAGGGTGAGACCACGCTGACGCCTGAAGAGAAGCTGCTGCGCGCCATCTTCGGCGAGAAGGCTTCCGACGTGAAGGACACCTCGCTGCGCGTGGACCAGGGTTCGCAAGGCACCGTGATCGACGTGCAGGTGTTCACCCGCGAAGGCATCACCCGCGACAAGCGCGCCCAGCAGATCATCGACGATGAACTGAAGCGTTTCCGCCTGGACCTGAACGACCAGCTGCGCATCGTGGAAGCCGACGCCTTCGACCGTATCGAGAAGCTGCTGACCGGCAAGATCGCCAATGGCGGCCCGAAGAAGCTGTCCAAGGGCACGACCATCGACAAGGCCTACCTGGACGACGTCGAGAAGTACCACTGGTTCGACATCCGTCCGGCCGACGAGACCGTGGCCGCCCAGCTGGAGTCGATCAAGAACTCCATGGAGCAGACGCGCCACAGCTTCGACCTCGCGTTCGAAGAGAAGCGCAAGAAGCTCACGCAGGGTGACGAGCTGCCCGCTGGCGTGCTGAAGATGGTCAAGGTCTACCTGGCCGTCAAGCGGCGCCTGCAGCCCGGCGACAAGATGGCCGGCCGCCACGGCAACAAGGGTGTGGTCTCCAAGATCACCCCGGTCGAAGACATGCCCTACATGGCCGACGGCACCCCAGCCGACATCGTGCTGAACCCGCTGGGCGTGCCTTCGCGCATGAACGTGGGTCAGGTGCTGGAAGTCCACCTGGGCTGGGCTGCCAAGGGCCTGGGCCAGCGCATCGGTGACATGCTGCAGCAAGAGGGCCGTGTGGCCGAGCTGCGCCAGTTCCTGGACACGGTCTACAACCAGACCGGCAAGAAAGAGGCGCTGGACGACCTGAGCGACGCCGATGTGCTGGAGATGGCCGAGAACCTGAAGTCCGGTGTGCCTTTTGCCACCCCGGTGTTTGACGGTGCTTCGGAAGATGAAATCCGCGCCATGCTGAAGCTGGCCTACCCGGACGACATCGCCGCCAAGAAGGGCCTCACCGAGACCCGCACCCAGGCGCAGCTGTACGACGGCCGCACGGGTGACGCTTTCGAGCGCAAGACCACCGTGGGTTACATGCACTTCCTGAAGCTGCACCACCTGGTCGACGACAAGATGCACGCCCGTTCCACCGGCCCTTACTCGCTGGTCACGCAGCAGCCACTGGGCGGCAAGGCCCAGTTCGGTGGCCAGCGTTTCGGCGAGATGGAGGTGTGGGCGCTGGAGGCGTACGGCGCTTCCTACATCCTGCAGGAAATGCTCACCGTCAAGTCCGACGACGTGCAGGGCCGCACCAAGGTGTACGAGAGCATCGTCAAGGGCGAGCATTCGATCGACGCGGGCATGCCCGAGTCGTTCAACGTGCTGGTCAAGGAGATCCGTTCGCTCGGTATCGACATCGAACTGGAGAGGAGCTAACTCCCCCCTGCGCCGCTTCGCGGCTTCCCCCCAGGGGGACAACACCTGCGGCCTGGCAAAGCCAGTTCCGCGGTGTTCTGGGTTTGAGTCACTTCTCCCGTTTCGTTGTTTCTAGTATTTAAGGAAGTTCGATATGAAATCCTTGCTCGACCTGTTCAAGCAATTCACGCCCGATGACCATTTCGATGCGATCCGCATCGGTCTGGCCTCGCCCGAGAAAATCCGTTCGTGGTCTTTTGGCGAAGTCAAGAAGCCCGAGACCATCAACTACCGCACCTTCAAGCCCGAGCGTGACGGCCTGTTCTGCGCCAAGATCTTTGGCCCCATCAAGGACTACGAATGCCTGTGCGGCAAGTACAAGCGTCTGAAGCACCGCGGTGTCATCTGCGAGAAGTGCGGCGTTGAAGTCACGCAGACCAAGGTGCGCCGCGAGCGCATG
>JAUXNG010000044.1 GCA_030682835.1 Hydrogenophaga sp.
ACGTGCCAGCCGATGACTTGACCGACCCGTCGCCTGCCACCACCTTCGCCCACCTGGACTCCACCGTGGTGCTGTCGCGTGACATCGCCGCGCTGGGTATCTACCCCGCCGTGGACCCGCTCGACTCCACCAGCCGCCAGCTGGATCCGCTGGTCGTGGGTCAGGAACACTACGAAACCGCCCGCGCCGTGCAGAACACCCTGCAGCGCTACAAGGAACTGCGCGACATCATCGCCATTCTGGGCATGGACGAACTGGCCCCCGAAGACAAGCTGGCCGTGGCCCGCGCCCGCAAGATCCAGCGTTTCCTGAGCCAGCCCTTCCACGTCGCTGAAGTGTTCACCGGCTCGCCCGGCAAGTACGTGCCGCTGTCGGAAACCATCCGTGGTTTCAAGATGATCACGGCCGGCGAGTGCGATCACCTGCCCGAGCAGGCGTTCTACATGGTCGGCACCATCGACGAAGCCTTCGAAAAGGCCAAAAAGGTGGCGTAAAGCGGCGCCCCGGGGCGTCTGGCGTTGTTGCCGTGCTCGCCGTACTTTGAGTACGGCTCTGCGCGGCGCCTAGCCAGCCACCCCGCTGCTTGCTTTCCACTCACCTTTTTTCAGGAGTACATATGAGCACCATCCGCGTCGACGTGGTCAGCGCCGAAGAGTCCATCTTCTCGGGCGATGCCAAGTTCGTGGCCCTGCCGGGCGAGGCCGGTGAGCTGGGCATCCTGCCTGGTCACATCCCGCTGATCACCCGCATCAAGCCCGGTGCCGTGCGCATCGAAAAGGCCGACGGTGGCGAAGAGTTCGTGTTCGTGGCCGGTGGCATTCTGGAAGTGCAGCCGAACCATATCACCGTGCTGTCCGATACCGCCATCCGCGGCAAGGACCTGGACGAAGCCAAGGCCATGGACGCCCGCAAGCAGGCCGAAGAGGCTTTGAAGAACGCGAAGAGCGACATCGACCTGGCCAAGGCCACGTCGGAGCTGGCCGTCATGGCCGCCCAGATCGCGGCGCTGCGCAAGTTCCGCCAGAAGAAGTGAGAAGCCTCGCGCTGATCATCGAGAACGACCGGCCGCTGGCCGGTCTTTTTTTGCGTGCGTACATGCAGGCCCCAGACCCATATGCCGGCCGTGGAACGGGAAGGTGTCATGCCGTCCATCTTTGAAAGTCCGGATCTCGATCCCGAGGCAGTCGCCGCGCGCTTGCTGGTCACGCCCTCGGCGCTGGACGAGCTCACGCTGGACGATGCCGTGCGGGTGGTGCGTTACATGCGTCCCAAGCGCATCGCTGCCGGCACTGTGTTCATCCGCGAGGGCGAGGTTCAGCACAACGACTACATGTTGCTCGTGCTGGAGGGCGACATCGCGGTGGAGTCCGAGCTCTTGCGTGTCAATGAAACTCTGGTGGTGAATGTGCTCGGCCCGGGTCACCTGATCGGTGAGATGGGCATGCTGGACGGCTCGCCCCGCTCGGCCACCTGTACCGCCAGCACCGATATCGCGGCCGCCGTGATGTCGCGCAGTGCACTGATGAGTCTGCTGGCCACCGAGCCCCGTGTGGGGTCACGGCTCTTGCTGGCCATTTCCAAGCGGATGGCCGACCGCCTGCGTGAAACCACCCGCAAACTGCGCACCTTCGCGCAGATGAACAAGGCCTTGCAGGAAGAGTTGCAGGAGATCTCCAACCACCGGCCGCGCCGCGACACGTCCAGCTGAGGACACGGGGCGGAGCGCGTGCCCTCAGGCCCGAACCACGCAGTCGGGCAGTTCGTTGAGACGCTCGACGCCTTCGGTGGACGGAAAATGCGCGACCAGCAGCGCCGACACTTCCTCCAGCGCCTGCGTCAGGCCTTCTTCCACCAGCCCCGCGCGCAACTGGTGCCCGAGCCGGTCAACCATCGCCTGCCAGACATCCGGCGCAACGCAGCGCGCCAGCGCCCTGTCGGCCACCACTTCGATGGCGTGTTCGGCCAGCAGCAGGTAGATCAGCACGCCGTTGTTGTGCTCGGTGTCCCAGACCCCCAGGCGCCCGTACCAGCTCAGCGCGCGCTCACGCACCACCTCGGGCAGAGGCACTGAGCGCAGGCTTCGCCACACATCGGCGGCGGGCAAGGCCGCCTCGACGCAAAGAACCACCTCGCCGGTGTGCCTGGCCTCGCTTGCGCTCACGCGGCGGGACAGCCGTTCTGACATGTCGTCTGGCACGACACGGCGGGTGTCCGAGGCGTCGAGCCAGCGGTGTCTGATGAGGCGCAGCCAGGTGTTCATCGTGTTTCTCACCAGCCGCCCGAGGCGCCACCGCCGCCAAAGCCGCCGCCCCCGCCGGAACGGAAACCACCGCCGCCAAAGCCGCCGCCGCGTCCGCCAAAGCCACCCCCACCCATGCCGCCCCCCATCCCGCCCCAGGGACCACGCCCGCCGCGTCCGCCCCGCCCGCCTGTGGGGGTGCTCGGCAGGAACTGGAGGAACAGCGCCGCCAGCACGCCCAGCAGGCCGGCGCCCACCGCAATCCAGAACACCGATGTGAGCACCCAGACCAGCAGGCCCGCGCCCCCGCCTGTGATGAGGCTGCCCAGCTTGTTGCCGAAGATGCTGCGCAGCACGCCCGACGCGATGGGTACGGCGAACAGCAGAAAAATCAACAGGTCCATGGACTGAAAGCCATTGCTGCCAGCAGGTGCCGCGGCCTGAGGCAGGGGAAGGTCTTCTCCCTGGATGCGGGCTAGGATCTGCTCGACGCCGGCGCGTATGCCGCCCCCAAAGTCGCCGCTGCGAAAGGCCGGCGCCACCGCTTGGTCGATGATGCGACGCGCGATCAGATCCGGAATCGCACCCTCCAGATCCTTGGCGGGCGCGATGCGCATGCGGCGGTCGTCCTTGGCCACCACGAACAGCACGCCGTCACCGACATCCCGACGCCCGATCTTCCATTCGTCACCCAGTCGCTGGGTGAAGTCGGCAATGTCTTCTGGAGCGGTGGTGGCCACCATCAGCACCACCACCTGCGATCCATGGGCCGCCTCGAAGCCGGCCAGGCGTTCTTCCAGGCTGGCCAGCGTGGCCGCATCCAGCGTGCCGGTCTGGTCCATCACCCGGGCGCTCAGCGCCGGCACCGGCTGCAGCGCCTGTGCCTGGGACGGCCCTGGCAGCAGGGCCACGAGAAGCAGCCCGCACGCTACCCAGAACGTGCACCACAGCGACCACACGCGCACGCCGGTCGGGGCCACGGGGGCGCGCACAGCGGGCAGGCGCATCAGCTTCATTTCTGGTTGAAGTCCACCGTCGGCGGCGCCGAAATCGCCGCTTCGTTCTGCACCTGGAAGTTGGCTTTGGGCTGGTAGCCGAACACCATGGCCGTGAGGTTGGTGGGGAAGCTGCGCGAGAGCACGTTGTATTCCTGCACCGTCTGGATGTAGCGGTTGCGCGCCACGGTGATGCGGTTCTCCGTGCCTTCCAGCTGCACGCGCAGGTCGCTGAAGCCCTGGTTGGCACGCAGGTTCGGGTACTGCTCCACCACCACCATCAGGCGGCTCAGGGCGCCGCCCAGTTCACCCTGAGCAGCCTGGAACTGCTGCATGGCGGCCGGGTCGTTCACCATCTCGGGCGTTACCTGCACCGACGTCGCGCGCGAGCGGGCCTCGATCACGCGTGTCAGGGTCTCCTGCTCGAAATTGGCCTCGCCCCTCACCGTGGCGACGATGTTGGGAATGAGGTCCGCCCTGCGCTGGTACTGGTTCAGCACCTCCGACCAGGCCGACTGGCTCTGCTCGTCCAGTCGCTGGAAATCGTTGTAGCCGCAGCCCGTCAGGCTGGCGGCCAGCAGCAGCGTGGCGGTCCACGTGCTCACTCGGCGAATCGTTGGGTGCATCTGAACTCCTCCGGGGGCCTCGGCTGGCCGTTGCGCGATACGTCCGGGCCAGTGCACGGACAGCAAATCACTATACCCGTGCGCACGTGGCATGCGCTGTGCGCTGTCCGGCAGAGGGCAGGGCGCCGCGGCAAAATACGCCCATGCGCAAACCGAAAATGCCCCTGGGCACGCCAGACGACACCGAAGCCGCCTTCTACGACGCCCTGCAGCATGGCGACATCGAGCGGCTGATGGCCTGCTGGGCAGACGAGGACGACATCGTCTGCGTCCATCCCGGTGGCCCGCGGCTGGTGGGCCATGCGCCCATCCGCGCCGCGTTCGACGCCATGTTTGCCAACGGCAGCGTACAGGCACATCCGGAGAAAGTGCGGCGGCTGGACGCCGGGGCCTGCAGCGTGCACAGCGTGGTCGAGCGCGTGGCCATCATGACGGACGACGGGCCGCAGCAGGCCTGGGTGGTGGCCACCAACGTGTACGCCAAGACCGCACGCGGCTGGCGCCTGGTGGCGCACCATGCAAGTCCCGGCACACGCAGCGAGCCGCTGGAAGTGCTGACCGCGCAGCCAGTGCTGCACTGAGCGGTTCGGCGCATGAGCCTTGCCACCGCGGCGCCACCGGCACCCGATCCACACGCCGGGAACGGTCTTGCCTATCGGGCGCCCTGGTGGTTGCCGGGCGGCAACACGCAAACGCTGTGGGCCGCGCTGGCCTGCCAGCGGCACACGGGGACCGCACCGAGCTGGCAGCGCCAGCGCTGGACCACCCACGACGGCGACTTCATCGACGTCGATCACGCCCTGCACGCCAGCACGCCCGAAGCACCCCTGCTGGTGCTGTTTCACGGGTTGGAGGGCTCGTCGGGCAGCCATTACGCGGTGGCATTCGCCGATTTTGCGGCCGCGCAGGGCCTGGCTTTCGTCGTGCCCCATTTCCGGGGGTGTTCGGGTGAGCTCAACCTGGCACCTCGCGCCTACCACTCGGGTGACCACGCCGAGATCGACTGGGTGCTGCGACGCCTGGCCGTCGAACACCCGGGCCGGCCGCTGCTGGCCGTGGGCGTGTCGCTCGGCGGCAATGCTCTGCTCCGCTGGGCCGGTGAGGCGGGCGAAGCTGCACGGTCGGTGGTGCGGGCGGTGGCCGCAGTGTCATCACCTCTCGACCTCGCCGCGGGAGGCCACGCCATCGGCCGTGGGTTCAACCGGCTGGTCTACACGCGCGTATTTCTCTCCACCATGGTGCCCAAGGCGCTGAAGAAGCTGGAGCAGCACCCCGGTCTGTTTGACCGCGAGGCCTTGCTGCAAGCCCGCGACCTGTACACATTCGACAACCTGTTCACCGCGCCCCTGCACGGCTTTCGCGACACCGACGACTACTGGGCCCGTGCCTCTGCCAAACCCGTGCTGCCCGACATTCGCGTGCCGGCCCTGGCGCTCAATGCACGCAACGACCCCTTCGTCCCGGCATCATCCTTGCCCCTGGCGGCAGAAGCAGGGCGCCACGTCACGCTTTGGCAACCACCGCAGGGCGGGCACGTGGGCTTTCCCAGTGCCAGCGGCCGCTGGGGGCTTCCAGGCCATGTGCGCACCATGCCGCAGGCCGTGGGCCAGTGGCTGCTCGCACACCGCTGAACCAGGAGACTCTGATGGACGACATCGTCAAGGCGGCTCTCGCCAAATGGCCCAACGTGCCCCACTGTTATGGCTGGCTGGGCCTCGACGCCCGCGGGCAGTGGTTCATGCGCGACGACCGCGTGCAGGCCGCAGGCCCCTTCGCGGCCGCAGAGGGCGACACCGCCACCCCCAGCAAAGGCTCGCTGCTGAAGCACGACAAGCTGATCGAGTTCATCCACCGCAACTACGCGGCCGACGAAACCGGCCAATGGTTCTTCCAGAACGGGCCGCAGCGCGTCTATGTGGAGCTGGAGCACACCCCTTACATCTGGCGCCTGCAGCCCGACGGCTCCGTGATGGCCCACACCGGCGCCTCGGCGGGCGAGGTGCGGCAGGCATGGCTGGACGAGCACGGGCACCTGTACCTGCAGACGGCGCTGGGCATCGGGCTGGTGCACACCAGCGACATGGCGCTGGCTGCCGACGCCGTGGAAAGCGGGCGCTGGGCGCCCGATGCCGTGCTGGCCGCGCAGCTCCCTGAACGCCATGGCTATGTGCAGAGCCCCCAGCGGCTCAAAGCCGCCTCGTCCCCCACCCGCTGAAGCCTCGCAGCGTTCCAGAAAGCAAAAGGCCGGTCATTGACCGGCCTTTTTTTGGGCAGGAGCAGCGCGGGGTTTACTTCACCGACGCCAGCATGTATTCCACCGAAGCGCGAATCTCGGCTTCAGACGCGGCACCGGCGCCACCTTTGGGCGGCATGGCACCTTTGCCACGGATCACGCTGGCCGTCAGGCCATCCACACCGGCACCCAGGCGGGGCGCCCAGGCAGCCTTGTCACCCAGCTTCGGCGCACCGGCCACACCGGCCACGTGGCAGACCGCGCAGGCCTGTTTGTAGAGTGCTTCGCCAGCGGCAGCGGCCACCGTCTCGGAAGCAGCAGCGGCAACGGCCGGAGCTGCAGCAGCCACCACCACCGCTGTGGGCGCCTCGGCCGGGGCTTCGGCCACTGGCGCGGGAGCGGCTTCAGCGCCTGCACCGGCAGGGGCCTGTGGCTCGGGGAACTTGCCACCGGCCGAGTTGGCCAGGTGCACCACCGCACGGGCGATCTCCAGATCGGAGAAGGCGCCGCCGGCCTGTGCACCCATGGCGCCCTTGCCCTTCAGCGCGGACTGCACCAGCGCGTCGTAGCCCTGCCCCAGGCGAACGCCCCAGGCAGCCACGTCGGCAAACTTCGGCGCACCAGCGAGGCCAGCGTCGTGGCAGGCCATGCACTGCGCCTTGTAGACGTCGGCGCCAGCCTGCAGCGGCCGGTCGGCGTCGCGCAGCTCGACCGAACCCACGCGCTGGATGCGAATGGCCGTGGCCAGCTCCGGGTCCACCGCGCCAGCGGCGGGCTTGTCGCCCGACGTCACGTACATCACCAGACCGATGATGATGAAAATGGGGGCCACGAAAGCGAAGAAAGACGTCCACAGCAACTGGGCAGGCGTCTTGATCGGGCCGGTGTGAGATTCGTGCGCGTGGTCGCTCATGGTGTCCTCAAGGGGGTGGCGAATCGATGCCAGAAAGAAAATCGGCATGTCTGCACAGTTGAACAGACAGCCCGCGATTATAGCCAAGGCCCCCTTTCACCGGGCTTGCCACAAGGCCATGCCTGATAGAATCGGCGCGTTGCGGCTGTAGCTCAGTGGATAGAGTATTGGCCTCCGAAGCCAAGGGTCGTGGGTTCGATCCCCGCCAGCCGCACCACCATCCACGGAAACCCGGCGTTCCGGTCTGATTTTCCGACGATCCCGTCCGGTTGCGTTGTCTCCCAGCGCATCGCAGGCGCCCTCCAGGGCGCTGCCGCTTCCGGCCAACACATGCACTTGCACACAAGCCTCAGCCGCCCGAGACTGGTTCAGCTGCTCGCTGGCTGGACCGATGGTGCCTCCGATCCACCGCGCCAGGACGTGGCCGAACAGCTGGCGCCCTGGCTGGGTGTGCCCGATGCCATCGCCCTGCACGCGGCACACCAGGGCATCGGTGCGCCAGCGCGCGGGCAGGCGCCGGTGGCGGGCGTGCAGCTGGTGCAGGCGCTGGACGACGAGTTGAAGCGCGTGCGCGCCACGCTGGAGCAGTCGGTGGCCGCGGGTGGCCGCCCCGCTCGGCGTTCCGCCAGCGCGCGGCTACCGGCGGAGCCGGCGCCGCCCGAGGCGCCGGGCTTTGGCCCCTGGCAGCAACGCCACAGCGAGCAGCAGCGTCGCATGGACATGAGCATCGAAGCTTTGCGCGCCCATGTGCGGGAGTCGCTGGCGCGGGCCTCGCCCCGGCTGGCACAGCTGGCCGCGCTCGACGGAGCGCTGCACGCGATCCTCGGCGCCCGCGAACAGCGGCTGCTGGCCCAGGTGCCCGCGTTTCTGGAGCGCCGTTTCGAGCAGCTGCGCCCGGCCGAACAGGCCGACGACGACGGCCGCTGGCGTTCCCTTTTTGAACAGGAATTCCAGGCGGTGCTGCGGGCCGAGCTGGACCTGCGCCTGCAGCCCGTCATCGGTCTGCTGGATGCATTGAGCAACGAAGTGAAGACATGGCAATGAACAAATACGGTTGGGTCGCGGCGTTCGTCGCGGGCCTGGTGGCGGTGGTCTGGATCGGTGCGGGCTTTGTCGGCACCAGCGGCATTGCGCTGGCCATGACGGTGGCGATTGGCGCGGTGTACTTGCTCGGCGCCTGGGAACTGCAGCGCTTTCGGGCCGCCACCGCCGCGCTGGCGGCGGCGCTGGAGCGCGTTCCGCAGCCGCTCACCCGGCTGGACGACTGGCTGGGCAGCCTGCCGCCCGGGCTGCAGAACGCCGTGCGTTCGCGCATCGAAGGCGAGCGGGTCGGGTTGCCGGGGCTGGCGCTTACACCGTATCTGGTCGGCCTGCTGGTGATGCTGGGCATGCTGGGCACCTTCCTGGGCATGGTGGTCACTTTCCAGGGGGCCGTGTTTGCGGTGGATGGCTCGACCGATCTGCAGGCCATCCGCTCAGCGCTGGCCGCTCCCATCAAGGGGCTGGCGCTGGCCTTCGGCACCTCGGTGGCGGGCGTGGCCACGTCGGCCATGCTGGGGCTGATGTCGGCCCTGAGCCGGCGCGAGCGCCTGGCGGTGACGCGCGGGCTGGACACCTGCATCGCCACCGTGCTACGGCCGTTTTCGCTCGTGCACCAGCGCCAGGAGGGCTTTCGCGCCCTGCAGGCCCAGGCGCATGCCCTGCCCGAGGTGGCCAGCCAGCTGCAGGCGCTCATGGCGCAGATCGAGCGGCGCAGCCAGCAGCTGGACGAACAGTTGCTCGAGCGGCAGGCGCAGTTCCACCGTGAGGCGGGCGCGGCCTACACGGGGCTGGCGGCTTCGGTCGAACGCTCGCTCACCGAGGCGCTGGGCGCCAGCGCGCGGATCGCGGGCGAGCGCATGCAGCCGGTGGTGGAATCGGCCATGGCCGCCATCGCCCAAGAATCGACCCGCCTGCACGAGTGCGTGGGAGAGGCCGTGCAACGCCAGCTGGACGGCCTGGGCGAGCGCTTTGCTGCTACCGCCGCGCAGGTGGCCGACACCTGGCAGGCCGCCCTGCAGCAGCACGCCCGCACCAGCGAGCGGCAGGTGAGCGGGCTGGACCAGGCGCTGGCCGGCTTCACACAGCGCTTTGAAGAACGCAGCCAGGCTTTGCTGCTCAGCGTGCAGCAGGGCGCTGCAGCGGCGCAGGCGGCTCAGGCTCTGGCCGAGCAGCAACGCCAGGACGCCTGGACGCAGTCGCTTGCCAGCCTGGCCACCACCCTGACGGCCGAATGGCAGCAGGCCGGCGCGCAGTCGCTGGCGCGGCAGCAGGCGGTATGCGCCTCGCTGGAACAGGCGGCCGGCGACATCGCCGAGCGCACGCGCGAGCACGCTGGGCGCACGCTGGGTGAGGTGTCGCGCTTGCTGGCGCAGTCCGACGAACTCGTGCGCGCGCGCACCGAGGCCGAGGCGCGCTGGACGCAGGCGCACGCCGAGCGCATGGACGAACTGGCCGCACTCTGGCGCAGCGAACTCAGCGCCCTGCGCGAGCAAGAAGCGCAACGCGGCAACGGGGCGGCCGAGCGGCTGGGCCAGCTGCAGGCCACGCTGGCCGAGCACATGGCCACGCTGCGGCAGGAAGAAAGCGCACGTGGCAACGCCGCCGTGAACCGCCTGGGCGAGTTGCAGGCCGCGCTGGCGGGCCAGCTGGCCACACTGGGTGAGGCGCTGGAGGCGCCCATGACGCGCTTGCTGGAAAGCGCCGCCGAGGCCCCGCGCGCTGCGACCGAGGTGATCGCCCAGCTGCGCGAGCAGATGGGTGCGCTCGCCGAGCGCGACAACCGCGCCATGCAGGAGCGCACGGCGCTGGTGAGTGAGCTCGACGCGCTGCTGCGCACCGTGCAGCAGGCCACGGGCGAGCAGCGCGCCGCCATCGAGTCGCTGGTGGCTTCGGCCTCGGGCGTGCTGGAGCAGGCCGGGCGCCAGTTCAGCGAGGCGCTGGGCGCGCAGTCGGGTCAGGTGCAGGACGTGGCGGCGCATGTGAGTGGCAGCGCGGTGGAGCTGGCCAGCCTGGGCGAGGCCTTCGGCCACGGCGTGCAGCTGTTCAGCGCCACCAGCGAGCAGCTGGTGAGCAGCCTGCAACGCATTGAAGGCGCCATCCAGCAGTCGATGGCGCGAAGCGACGAGCAGCTGGGCTACTACGTGGCGCAGGCGCGCGAGGTGATCGACCTCAGCATCAGTTCGCAGCAGGGCATCGTGGAAGACCTGCGCCGCCTGCACAGCCAGCAAGCCGTGGGAGCCGTGTGATGGTGGCTGAGCACGATGACGACGGCCTGGAGCAGACCGCTCCGGTGTGGGCCGTGTTTGGCGACCTCATGTCGGGCCTGCTGGGGGCTTTTGTGCTCATTCTGGTGGGCGTGCTGGTGGTGCAGATGGACCTGATGGCCAACCTGGAATCGGAGATTGCCCGGCGCCAGCAGGAGGAGCAGCGCCGCATGGCGCTGGAGAAAGCGCTGGCCATTCCGCTGCAGAGCGGGCGCGTCACCCTGAACGAAGGGCGCATCGGCATCAGCGGCAGCGTGCTGTTCGCGCTCAACTCCGACGAGCTGCGCCCCGACGGCCGCCAGCTGCTCAGGAGCCTGGTGCCGCCGCTGCGGGTCTACCTGGGTGAGCGCGACGAGATGCTGATGGTCAGCGGCTTCACCGACGACCGGCCGATCCAGGGAGGCAACCGCCGCTTCGCCGACAACCTGGAACTCTCGGCCCAGCGTGCCCTGACCGTGTCGCGCGCGCTGTTGGACGAGGGCATGCCCTCGGGCCGGGTGTTCGCCGCCGCCTTCGGTGCCGAGCAGCCGGTGGCGTCCAACGCCGACGAGCAGGGCCGCGTGCTTAACCGGCGGGTGGAGATGGCGCCCGTGCCCAAGTCGCCGGGCCCGGTCGCAGCCACGGCGGCTGCCAGCCCCGTGACGCCGCCATGAGCACGCCCGGGCAGGGCCAGCCGGCGCTGGCGACCCCTTCTGCCATGGCCGCGGTGTCCAGCCTGCGCGAGGCCGGCGCGCAGCGGCTGGACCCGGTGCGTTTTCGGTATCTGGAGGCCCTGGCACAGCGCCTGGGCAGCGCCCCCGCCTCGGTGCAACCCATCCTGGCAGGCAAGCTGCAACAGGCGCTGGACGCTTACCCCGTGTTGCCGGCGGCGGGCAGCGCGACGGCCGTAGCGCCTCGCGCCCACGCCGCAGGCGCGGCCAGCTGCGCACCCCTGGCCGAACTGAACCGTTACCTGGCCGAGGCCCGGCGGGCGGCCGTGCGCGCGGGCGATGCGGCGTCGGGCGGGCGGGACGCCGGCGCGGCAGAAGCGGCTGCGGCCGGGGACGAATTGCTCAGCGCGCGCCGGTTCCGCGAGACCTGGTCGCGCATCGCGGCCGAAGAGCAGGTGGTGCGGGCGGTGGGGCGGGGTCCAGAGAATGCTGGACCGCTGAACTCGCACCAGCTGGTGCTGCGCACGCTGGCGCTGATGCGAGACCTCTCGCCCGACTACCTGCGGCGCTTTCTGGCCCAGGCCGACGCGCTGCTGTGGCTGGAGAAAACCCAGGCCAAGCTCCCCGCTCGGCCGCGCGCAGCAGCCCCCAGGGCCCGAACCCCGCGGCAGAAGAAGCCTGCCGGCTGAAGCCGGCTGAAAGGCTGGGCGGGTGGCACCCCCGGCCCGCCGCCGCGTCAGGGCGTGCCGTCGGCCTGGTGCAGGGGCAGGGTCAGGCGCAGCGTGGTCCCCATGCCCAGTCCGGCGCTTTCGGCGGTGAGCGTGCCGCCGTGCATCTCGGCCAGGGTGCGCGATGTGGACAGGCCCAGGCCCAGCCCGCCGTTGCTGCGGGCCATGCCGGGGTCGATCTGGCTGAAGGGCTTGAACAGGTCATGCAGCCGGTCGGGGTCGATGCCGATGCCGTCGTCTTCCACGCTCACCTGTGCCGTCTGGCCATCGGTCTCCAGGCGCAGGCGCACCTCGCCGCCGGGCGAGCCAAATTTCAGGGCGTTGTCCAGCAGGTTGTGCAGGATCTGGCTCACACGCTCGGGGTCGGCTTCCAGCTCCACGGGCTCGTGGGGCACGCTCAGCTGCAGGCGCTGCTGCTTCTCGGCAGCCACGTCGTGCAAGGCGTCCACCGTTTCGCGCACCAGAGTGTCGAGCCGGGTGGGGCGCAGCTGCAGGGTGATGCGTCCCGTCACTAGGCGCGAGGCGTCGAGCAGATCGTCCACCAGGCGCTTGAGCTGGCGCGACTGGTTGCCCACGATGCCCACCACCTTCTGCTCTTTTTCGCTCAGGTTGGTGCTGCGCTGCAGAATGGCCACCGCCGTGAAGATGGGTGCCAGCGGGTTGCGCAGCTCGTGCGCCAGCATGGACAGAAAGTCGTCGCGGCGGCGCAGCTCTTCGTTCAGGCTGTCGAGTGCGCGGGTGTGCTCCTGGCGCAGCACCTGCAAGCGCAGGCTGGCTTCATGGTGCGCCTGCAGCAGGTCGTCGATCTGTGCAATGTCGGCGTGTCCGCGCGGCACCGGCCGCTCCTCGGCCATGGCGCGCGCATTCGCGGCCGCCGACTCGATGGAGCGGCCCATGCGGCGCGCCACCCACAGTGCAATCAGCAGGCTCGCAGCCAGCAGCACCAGGCCGACGGCCGCCGTGCGCCACAGCGACTTGGCCAGCATGGCGTCGTACACATCGGAATGGGCACCCATGCCCACGGTCCAGCCGTTGTCCATGCGCTGCCAGGCGCTCAGCGCGATCTTGCCTTCCAGCGTGCGGGTGCGGGCAAAACCGCTCGGCGTGCGCCGGATCGCCTCCTGGTAGGTGGGCGTGGCCGGCTGGCCAAAGAACTTCTCGAAGTACCGGTTGCGCGAAACGATCAGGCCCTTCGTGTCCACCACCGAGCTGACGATGTCCACGTCGCGCAGAGGCTCCTGCAGCAGGCGGGCGAGTTGCTGTGTCGACAACCGGGCCATCAGCAGCTGTTGCTGGGGTCCTTCGGTGCGCTTCACCGGCACCACCACCGTCACGCCCGGCAAGCCCGTCTGGCGGCTGGTGTAGATGCCGGTGACCAGAGGCTTGCCCGTCTGCAAGACCTGTGTGTAGTCGATGTCGTCCAGCGGGGGCAGCGGCGCACCGAAGGTGCACGGCCGAGTTGAGCACGGCCACCCCCTGGTCGATCAGCACCATGTTGTCCCACTCGCGCAGCTCGCTCGACAGCTTCTGCATGTAGCCGTGAAACTGCTCCATCGATCCCTGTTGCAGGGTCGGCCCCTCGCTGATGCGTTCGAGCTGGCGCACCGACGCGTTCAGTTCCCGCTGCACCGACACGGCCAGCGAGCGTGCGGTCTGCTGCAGCTCGCGCTTCACCTCGTTCTGGCCCAGCGTCCACTGCTGGTACAGCAGCCACAGGGCGAACAGCAGCAAGGGCACCAGGGTGAACACCTGCAGGGCGGCCAGCACCCCGCGCAGGTCGAGCCGGGGCCGCTGGCTGGACAGCCGGGGGGAAGTGAAAGACAAGGGGTTGGGCACGGTGGAAGGGGAAATATGCTGATGCGGTTATACCCTCTCGCGCCTGCCCGACCGCCCTGGCAGTCGCAAAAGTGTCCGTCGAAAGCATTGCATGTGGTGCGCGTTCGCGGCGTTTGGCCGGGGCAGTGGGGGGCATGCCGGTTCGGCGCGCGCACCACCCAGCCCGCGGGCGGGTCGAGCGCCGTCGGCTCGGGTAGGCTCAGGGCATGACACAGCAGAGTTTCGATTTCGACGCCACGGCGCCCGCGCCGCCCGAGCCAGCCCAGGCTGCGGCCCAGCCCACCACCGCCCCCGCCGCCCCTTTGAGTCTGGAGGCCATGGCACAGCAGCTGGAACAGCACCCCGACTTCCGGGTGCTGCGCCGTCTGGTGCCCTGTGCGGACTACGGGCCCGGCCCCGCCGACCCGGCCACGCCCGGCGCGGTGCAGCACGTGCTGGTGCTCGACACCGAGACCACCGGCCTCTCGCACCGCAGCGACAAAATCATTGAGCTCGCCATGCTGCTGGTGGCGGCCGACACGGCCACCGGGCTGCCCTTCGGGCCGGTGACGGTCTTTGAGGGCTTTGAAGACCCGGGCATGCCCATCCCCGCTGTGGCGCAGGCCGTCACCGGCATCAGCGACGACATGGTGCGCGGCCACCGCCTGGACGACGCGGCGGTGCGCGCCCTGGTCGACCGTGCCGACCTGGTGCTGGCGCACAACGCGGGTTTTGACCGCCCCTTTGTGGAGGCGCGCTTCCCCTTCTTTGCCGACAAGGCCTGGGCCTGCTCCTTCATGGACATCGACTGGAAGGCCATCGGTTCCGGCTCGGCCAAGCTCAGCGCGCTGGCCAACGACCGCGGCTGGTTCTACGACGCGCACCGCGCCCAGGTCGACTGCCATGCCCTGCTGCAGGTGCTGGCGCAGCCGCTAACGCCCGACGCGCCCACCACCGGCCTGGCCCACCTGCTGCAGGCCGCCGCACAGCCCAGCTACAAGCTGGCGGCCACCGGCGCCCCCTTCGATGCCAAAGACCAGCTGAAAGCGCGCGGCTACCGCTGGGATGCCGAGGCCCGCGTGTGGTGCTGCATGCTGCCCAGCCCGGCCCTGCTGGATGCCGAATGCGAGTGGCTGCGTGCCGAGGTGTATGGCCGGCGCATGGCGCGAATTGAGGTGGCCGCGCTGAGCAGCCAGGTGCGCTACTCGCTGCGCAGCGGCGAGGTGTCCGAACGCGAGATCTGAGGCGTGTCGATCCCCGTCTCGCCAAACGCCGCTGCGGCGTGCAGCGCCTCCGCCTCGGTGCGGTAGAGCCGCAGGCGCGGGCCGTCCTGCAGCAGGCCGGCGCTCTTCAGCGCCTGCTCCACCGGCAGCTTGATGCCGACCACGTGCAGGGTCACGCCGCGCTCGTTCAGCTGCTTCTGCACCTGGCCGAACATCTCCACGCCGGTGGCGTCGATCCAGTTGATCGGGTGCGCCACCAGCATCACATGCTGCGTGTCGGGATGCAGCGCCAGGTGCCCGGCCACCGTGCGCTCGAAGGCATTGGCGGTGGCGAAGTCGAGCGCGGCGTCCATGCGCAGCGCGTAGGTGGCGGGTGCCAGTGGCGCCAGGTGCCACAGGTGCCGGTCGCGCAGGCTGCCGTCGGGGTGCAGGCCCACCTCGATGATGCGCGGGTGCAGCCGCAGGTACAGAAAGTGGCTCAGCGCCATCAGCACACCCGCGATCACGCCCCAGTACAGCCGGGGCGCGGCCAGCACGGTGATGGCAAAGGTGCTGGCGGCAATGAAGGCCTCTACCCGCGACACCGCCCACAGCCGGGTGAAGGCGCGCGGCTTGATGAGCCCGGCCACCGCCACCACCACAATGGCGGCCAGCACCGCCAGCGGCACGTGGCGCAGCAGTGGCGTGAGGAACAGCAGCGCCAGCAGCACCACCGCCACCGCGAAAACGGTTGACCAGCCGGTCTGCGCGCCGGCGTACAGGTTCAGCGCCGAGCGGGAAAACGAAGAGCTGGTGGGGAAGGCGCCCGAGAAGCCCGCGGCCAGCTTGGCCAGGCCCTGGCCGATCAGGTCCTGGTCCTGGTCCCAGCGCTGGCCGCGCTGGCCCGTGTCCACCTTGGCGCTGGCCGCGGTTTCCAGAAAACTCACCAGCGTGATCACCAGCACCGGCACCAGCAGCTGCCCCAGCGTCGCCCACCCGGGCCAGTCAGGCAGGTACAGGCTCGGCAGGCCTGCCGGCAGCTCGCCGATGACCCGCCCGCCAGCGGCCTCGAAACCGGTCCACATGCTCACCGCCGCCGAGGCCACCACCAGGATCAGCACCGAGGGCAGGCGCGGGCTCCAGCGCCGCACCAGCAGCATGATGGCGATCGACCCGAGGCCAAAGGCCAGCGCGGGCAGGTGCAGCCGTGGCGCACTGAAAAAGTCGCCCCAGCCGGCCGGCAGCCCGATCAGTGAGGGCAGTTGCGAGGCGATGATGAGCACCGCCGCCCCCTGCGTGAAGGCCATCAGCACCGGCGCATTCACCAGGTTCAGCAGCCAGCCCGAGCGCACGAAACCCAGCACGACCTGCAGCAGGCCCGAGAGCAGCGCCAGCCACACCGCCAGCGCAATCCACTCCTGGCTGCCCGGCGTGGCCAGCCCGGTGAGCGAGGCGCTCACCAGCAGGCAGGTGAGCGCCGTGGGCCCGACCGACAGCCGCGTGGACGCGCCAAAGAGCACCGCCACCAGCGCCGGCAGCAGCGAGGCATAAATGCCCGTCACCAGCGGCATGCCCGCCAGCGCGGCATACGCCACCCCCTGCGGCACCACCATCAGCCCCACCGTCAGCCCGGCCAGCGCCTCGCCGCGCAGCAGAGCCGCGCCCGGCCGCGGCCAGCTCAGGAAAGGGAAGATGCGGTGCACGCGGGACATGGGTTCATTATGGCGAGGGCTTTTGGGCAGCCTGAAAGACAGCCTCGCGGAGAGTCGCGGCCTGCAAGGCACGCTGCAGGCGGTTCGTTAGAACCACAACCCCTCCGGCGCGAAATGCCCGAAACCCAGAATGCGGTGGAACTGGCTCCGCCAGGCCACTCGCATTGCCCCCCTCAGGGGGGTGACGCCGCAGGCGGCGCGGGGGGTACTTCCTCTTCCTACCTCTGGGGCATGTCCTTCAACCCAAAGCCCAGGCTCACGCTGGCGTCGGCCGGGATCGGTGGCATCGTGGCGTCCCAGTCCAGCCACTGCTGGCGCATGGCGGCCAGCCGTTCGGGTTCGCGTTTCGCCAGGTTGGCGCGCTCGCGTGCATCGGCCGGCAGGTTGAACAGGTATTCGTGCTCGTCCACTTTCAGGTACTTCCACGCGCCGTCGCGCAGGGCGCGTTGCTGCCGGTGGTTCATGCGCCAGTACAGCGGCCGCTCGAAGCCCTGCGCCGGGTCGCGCAGCAGGGCCTGCAGCGACACGCCGTCGAGCGGGAAGTCGGGGTGCGGCTGGCCGCCACCGAGTTCGAGCATGGTGGCCGACCAGTCCATCGTCATGCAGTGCTGCGCGCTCACCGAGCCGGCGGGAATCACCGCTGGCCAGTGTGCGATCCAGGGCACGCGGATGCCGCCTTCGGTCAGGTCCATCTTGCCGCCCACCAGCGGCCAGTTGTCGCTGAATCGCTCGCCGCCGTTGTCGCTGGTGAAGACGATCAGCGTGTTCTCGAGCAGGCCTTCTTCGCGCAGCGCCGTGGTGATCCAGCCGATGCCCTCGTCCATGTGATGGATCATCTTGCGGTAGCTGTCCACGTTGCCGCCGTCGAGGTGGAACAGGTTCTTGGCCACCTCCGGCGCCACGTGGGCGTCGTCGCGCGTTTCCCATGGCCAGTGTGGCGCGGTGTAGTGCAGGCTCAGGAAGAAGGGCTTGCCGTCGCGGGCTTCGGCTGCGCGGGCTTTCACGTGTTGCACCGCGCGCTGCGAGAACACGTCGGTGAGGTACCCCACTTCCTTGTGGGTGTCTTCACCGATGTACAGGTCGTGGTCGCCCTGGCTGCTGCAGTGGGTGAAGTAGTCCACCCCGCCGGCCATGATGCCGAAGAATTCTTCATAACCCGAGCGCAGCGGGCCGAAGTGCGGCGGGTAGCCCAGGTGCCACTTGCCGATGAGGGCGGTGCGGTAGCCGGCTTCTTTCAGCAGCGAGGGAAGGGTGGGGATCTCCGGGGGCAAGCCCAGCGTGTCACTGCCCTTGCTGCGGCTGTTGATGGGTTCCTCCAGCGCGCCGCGCAGGCGGTACTGGTAGCGCATGCTCATGAGCGCGAAGCGCGTCGGCGAGCACACCGGCGAGTTGGCATAGCCCTCGGTCAGGCGCAGGCCGCCAGCGGCGAGCGCGTCGATGTGCGGCGAGACCGCGCCAAGCGGCGCCTCGCGCCCGCCGTAGCAGCCGAGGTCGGCATAGCCCAGGTCGTCGCTGACGATGTAGATGATGTTGGGTCGTGTCATGTCGGTGTGCTTTCAGTCCGCCTTCATGTTCGTGCTGCGCACGACCTGCCCGTACCGGGTCGACATGCTCGCAAGGCGCTGGGCCGCGGCCGCGCCGGTGGTGCCCTCCAGGAACAGATCAAGGTTGTTGAGGCGCTCCTGCACGTCCGGGCGCTTGAGCGCGTCGATGATGTGGCGCTGCAGCAGCTGCACCACCGCATCGGGCGTGGCGGCGGGTGCCATCACCAGGTACAGCACCTCCTGCTCCAGCGACTTCAGGCCCAGCTCGGCCACCGTGGGCAGCGTGGGCGCCATGCGCGAGCGCTTGGGACTGGTGACCGCCAGCGCGGTGATGCGGCCCACCTGCACGTGCGGCAGCATGCCGGGCGTGGCCAGAATGCCGCCGTCCACCTCGCCGGCCAGCACGGCCGTGACCGCCGGCGTGTTGCCGCGGTAGGGAATGTGCGTGGTCTTGATGGGGGTGCTGTTGCCCAGCATCGCCGCGGCCAGGTGCCCCGGGCTGCCATTGCCCGCCGAGCTGAAGTTCAGGCTCTTGCTGCGGCCCTGGCTCAGCAGGTCACCAAAACTTTTGATGCCGGTACCCGGGTGCACACCCAGCAGCAGGCCCGACGAGGCCATGATCACCACCGGCTTCAGGTCGCCGGGCTTGAAGGGCATGCTGGCGTACAGGTGCGGGTTGATGGTGAAGGTGGTGTCGATGCCGAACAGCAGCGTGTAGCCATCGGCCGGGCTCTTGGCCACCGTGTCGGCGCCAATGTTGCCGGCAGCCCCGGCCCGGTTTTCCACGATGAAGGGCTGCTTGAGCGTGTCGGCCAGCACGGCGGAGACCGAACGCGCCAGGATGTCGGACGGCCCGCCCGGCGGGAAGTTGTTGATGAACTTCACCGGCTTGCTGGGGTAGGCGTCCTGTGCCATTGCGGCAGGGGCGGCAAGGGCCAGGCCCAGAGTGGCGGCGATGGCGAGCCAGGCGTGGCGGCGGGTGGTGGTTGTCATGTCGGTGTCTTTCGGGAAGGGTGGCGCGTCGACCTGTGGATCGACGCGGAGAAATCAAAGGCCGCGCTGGCAGGGGCACCCAGCGGATCAGTCGAGCTGCACGCCGGTGGCCTTGATGGGTGCGGCCCAGCGGTTGAGGTCGGCTTTCTGCGCGGCGGCCAGTTCGGCGGGGCTGGAGCCCACCGGCTCGTAGCCCAGCCCCAGCATCCGTTCACGCATGGCCGGCTGGCGCACCGCAGCAGCAAAAGCCTGGCTCAGTCGGTTCTGCACCGCCGGGCTCATGCCGGCCGGGCCGTAGACGGCGAACCAGGCGCTGGCCTCCATGTCGATGCCGGCTTCGCGCAGCGTGGGCACCTCGGGGACCTGCGGGTCGCGCTGGGCGCCCGTCACGGCCAGGATGCGCGCCTTGCCCGAGCGGTGAAATTCGGCGGTTTCCGACACCACGTCGAACTTGTACTGGATGTGGCCACCCAGCAGCGCGTTGTTGGCCGGCCCGCCGCCCTGGAAGGGCACGTGGTTGAGCGGGGCGCCGGCCTTCTGCTCGAACAGCACGCCCATGAAATGCGGCAGCGTGCCCAGACCCGGCGTGCCATAGCTGCTCTTGCCCGGCTCGGCCTTGGCATGGGCGATCATGTCTTTCACGGTCTTCGCAGGGGCCGACGGCCCGGCCACCACGCCGAACTGGAAGCGCGCCAGCAGCGACACGGGCGCAAAATCCGCCACCGGGTCGTAGTCGAGCTTCTTGTAGACGTGCGGGAACAGCACCATGGGCCCGCTGGGCAGCAGCACGACCGTCTGGCCGTCGGGCGTGGCGCGCCTGACCTGGTTCAGGGCGATGCGCCCGCCGGCGCCCGGGCGGTTCTCCACCACCACGGCGCCAAAGTCGGGCCGCAGGGCATCGGCCATCAGCCGGGCCAGCACGTCGGCCGATCCCCCCGGTGGAAATCCCACCACGATCTTCAGGGGTGGCTTGTCCTGTGCCCCCGACGGGAGACTGGCCCCGGCAGCGGCCATGGCGAGGAGAAGGGCGAACAAGGCGCGTCGTTGCATGTCTGTCTCCTGGTTGATGTGAATCAAGCGGGTCTGACCCGTTGCAAGGCGCGATGCTAGGCACTCACAATCAATTGCAGAAATCAATCGTTGCCGGTGTTTTCCCTGAGTGCTTCAAACCGCCGATCCTTCCCCGCCCATGCCCGAAACCGACCTTCTGACCCACCCCCGCCAGCAGGACGACCTGCTGCTCTACCGGCTCTACCGCATCCACGCCACCGCCGGGCCGCTGGTGGTGCGCATGTGCGAACGCGAATACGGCATCACCCGGCGCGAGTGGCGCGTGCTGTCGTGCCTGGCCGATGTGGAAGGCGTGCTTAGCTCAGAGCTGGCCGAGCGCGCCATGCTGGACCGCGCGCGCACCTCGCGCACGCTCACGCGCCTGGTGGACAAAAAGCTGGTGCGGCGCGAACCCCGGCCATCGGACCGCCGCGAAGTGCATGTGTTCCTGACCGAGGAAGGCCGTGCCCTGTATGACGAGGTGTTCCCGCGCGTCGCCGCCATCCAGCGCCAGCTGCTGGCGCCCTTCAGCGCCGCGCAGCGCGCGCAGTTCAGCGAACTGCTGGCACGGCTGCAGGCGCAGGCCACCCGCCTGAATCCCGGCGGGCCCCTGCTTCAGCCCCTGGACGACGCGCCCGAGGATTCGTAGACCAGCACCGCCGCGGCCAGGTCTTCCAGCGCCGTGCCGACCGACTTGAACACCGTGCGCTCCTGCGCCGTCTTGCGGCCGGTGGCCACGCCTTTGCACAGGGTGGTGAGCGTGCCGCGCACATCGTTTTCGCGCACCACGCCGTGGGCCAGCGGGCTGATGAGGTCGCCGCTCTTGCGCAAGGCCTCATCGGTGTCCACAAACAGGCGGGCACCCTCGAAACAGGCGTCGTCGGCCTCGCGCATGGCGGGCGTGAAGCTGCCGATCAGGTCCAGGTGCGAGCCCGGCGCCAGCCACGCGCCCCGCACCAGCGGCTCGGTGGACAGCGTGGCGCAGCTCACCATGTCGGCCTCGCGGCAGGCGGCTTCCAGGTCGGTGCTGGCGAAGGCCGGCAGGCCGCTGGCGCGCACCTGAGCGGCCATGGCCTGCGCTTCTTCGGGGCGCCGCGCCCACACAGTCACCCGCTCCAGCGGACGCACCGCGCGGTACGCCGCCGGCAGCAGCTGCGCCACACGGCCCGCCCCCACCACCAGCAGATGACGGGCCTCGGGCCGCGCCAGATAAGACGCCGCCAGCGCCGAGGCCGCCACCGTGCGCCGCTGGGTGATCTCGTCGCCGTCGATGTGGGCCAGTGGCGCGCCCGTGCGCGCATCGAACAGCAGGTAGCTGCTGTGCAGGCCGGGCAGGCCGCGTTTCGCGTTGCCGGGCGCGATGTTGACGATCTTCACGCCGTAGTAGCGCCCCGCCAGCCAGGCCGGCATCAGCAGCGAAGTCATGCGCCGGCTGGCTGCGTCACCCCCCTCGTCGCCCACCGGGTTGTTGATCTCATGCACATGGCGCGCCGGCACCTCGCAGCCGCCCGCGAAGCGCTCGCGCAGCGCGGCAATCAGGCGGTCAAAGGGCAGGGCGGCACGGGTGGTGGGGGCATCGAAAAATTGCATGCGTTGATGGTAGCGCCCGGAGCGGGCCAGCCTGGCAGGGGGTACCGGTACTGCACATCGGCACCGAAGCCGTCAGCCCCCTAGAATTCGCCCGTGCGCTCCACCTTCACCACCTGGCTCCTGCTGCTCGGCCTGCTGCTGCAGTCGACGGCGTGGGCGCTGCCGGATCACCGCGCGGCGCAGACCGAGCGGCTGGCGCATGTGCTGGCCCATGCCATCGACCACGGGCACCACGCTCACGCGCCTGACGGGCAGGACGCGCGGGGTCACGACGTGGACGCCGCACTGCAATGGAACGGCGATGCGCCCGACCACGGTGGTCATGGCCCGCACCACACGCACGCGGCGGACGCTGGGCAGGTGCAGGGTCTGCCCGTGCCGCTTCCCCTGGCGGCACTTCAGATGCCGCGCGGCTCGCTCCTTGTGGGGGCGCCGGTGCAGCCGCCCTCTGCTGACCCCCGCAGCCTGTTGCGCCCGCCGCGGCCCGGGCGCTGAAGCATCGGGCGCCCTGGCGGCGTCCAGACCTTGTGCCGCCTCTCCGATGGCCTGCCCGGGCGTGCCTGCCGGGTCAGGCCATGGCCTTCCATTCCTTTTCTTCCCTTGTCCGGGGTCTTCCATGCATCTCTTTTTCCGCTGGCGCAGCGCGGCCGTCTGGTTCGCGCTGGCCACTGCACCGCTGGCCGTGCTGGCCCACGGCATTTCCGAGGCCGACCGCCAGCGCATGCTGGACGGTGGCTACCTGCAATACGTGGGCCTGGGCGCCAGCCACATGCTCACCGGTTACGACCACCTGCTGTTCCTGTTTGGCGTGCTCTTTTTCCTGACCACGTTCAAAGATGTGGTCAAGTTCGTCACCGTGTTCACCGTGGGACACAGCCTCACGCTGGTGTTCGCCACGATGATGCAGATCACCTGGAACTACTACCTGGTCGACGCGGTCATTGCACTGAGCGTCATGTACAAGGCCTTTGACAACAACGGCGGCTTCCAGAAGCACTTCCAGATGGCCTCGCCCAACCTGCTGGGGATGGTGTTCGGCTTCGGCCTGCTGCACGGTTTCGGCCTGTCCACCCGGCTGCAGCAGCTGCCGCTGGGCGATGACCGCGGTGAGATCCTGGGCCGCATCCTCAGCTTCAACCTGGGCGTGGAACTGGGCCAGATCGTCGCGCTGGTGGTGATGGTGGGGCTGCTCTCGCTGTGGCGCCACCGCCCCTCGTTCCGGCGCTTCAGCGTTGCCGCCAACATGGCCCTGTTCTACGCTGGCGTGTACCTGCTGTTCACCCAGCTGCACGGATACCAGCACGATGTGCATGCCGACGAATTCCGCTTTCCCGCCGCCGAACACCGCCACGCGCATGAAGACATGGCCGTGGACGACACCCGCGACACCAGCCGTGACGGCCTGTGAAGCCCCGCCCCGCACCGCTTCTGTATCAACACACACACCGAAAGGACCCCTCATGAAAACCGCCATCGCCGCCTTCACGCTGCTCGCGTCCCTGTTCACCGCACCCGCCGCCCTGGCCGACCCCGGCGGCAGCTGCCACTTCCACGGCAGCAAGCCCGTCAGCGAAGCCGTGGTCACCGGCTGCGCCAGCCAGCGCAAGGCCGCGCTGGTGAAAGCCGGCAAGCTCGACGCGTCCTGGCAGGCCGCCGCGCTCGACAAGGCGGAGCTGGTGGATGGTAAAAAAGGCAAGGAGTGGAAAGTGGTGTTCCAGAACCCGGCCGCGCCCGACGCGGCCAAACGCTCGCTCTACCTCTTCTTCTCGCAGCCCGGCAACTTCATCGCCGCCAACCACACCGGCCAATAACCCCGGAAGCCGCCGCGCCATGACCCAGACTGCCCCGGCCCACCGCCACCGCTTTCATCAGGACCAGCCAGCGGCCGAGCGCGGCACCCGCGCCGTGCTCTGGATCACGCTGGTGACCATGGTGCTGGAGATCACCGCCGGCTGGTGGTACGGGTCCATGGCCCTGTTGGCCGACGGCTGGCACATGGGCACCCACGCGCTGGCCATCGGCGTGAGCGCCTTTGCCTATGCCGCGGCCCGGCGCCTGGCGAACGACCACCGTTTCGCCTTCGGCACCTGGAAGATCGAGGTGCTCGGCGGTTTTGCCAGCGCGCTCTTTCTGCTGGCGGTGGCCGTGCTCATGGTCGTGGCCTCGTTCGAGCGCTTCTTCGATCCCCAGCCCATCCGCTACCGCGAAGCCATCGCGGTGGCCTGCCTGGGCCTGCTCGTCAACCTGGTGTGCGCATATATCCTGGGCCGTTCCAGCGAGGACCACGGGCATGCCCATGGACACGGCCACGAGCACCACCATGGGCATTCACACGCCCATGGTGGTGCTCACGATGACCTCAACCTGCGCTCGGCCTACCTGCACGTGCTGGCCGACGCCGCCACCTCGGTGCTCGCCATCGTGGCGCTGGCGGGCGGCTGGCTGTGGGGCTGGGACTGGCTTGATCCGCTCATGGGCATCGCCGGTGCGGTGCTGGTGGGCGTGTGGGCCAAAGGCCTGATCCGCGACACCAGCAGCGTGCTGCTCGACCGCGAGATGGACCACCCCGTGGTCGATGAAATCCGCGAGGTGGTGGAGAGCCTGGGCGCACCCGGCAGCACCCGCGTGACCGACCTGCACGTCTGGCGCGTGGGCCGCGCCAGCTACGCCTGCGCGCTCACCGCCGTGTCGGCCGAGCCAGGTCTGACCCCTGAAGCGGTGCGCCAGGCACTGGCCGTACACGAGGAAGTGGTGCACGCCACCATCGAACTGCAGCACGAGGGCGGCCAGTGAAGCCCAGGTTCTGCGTCGCCGCCGGGTGATCTCGGCCCGGCGTGCCGGGCGGATAGACGAGGTGTATTCAACGGCCGGCAGAGTCGGCGGCGGATCTGGCTTCGTGGGCGGCTCCGAGACCCCAGCCCCCGACCAGCAGATGCGCCGCGTTGTGCTGCACGTTGACGGGGAACATCCCTATCAGCCGGCCCAGCCCGGCGGTGAGCCGCACGTCCGGGTGGCTGTGCGGTGCGGTCGTGCGGGGAAGGCTGTCCGTCTGGATTTGAACGCCTGCCTTGGATGGCGGCAGGCCGCGGCCCTGCTGGGTTTCCAGCCCTCCTACACAGCTTGTATCTACGCGGCCAGCTTCTGTTCCTCTCGTGCCGTGTAGAGCCTGAAACCCAGGTCTTCGATCTCGGCCTGCCCTGTCGCGTGCGCGGCCATCGCAGCGGCCATGTCGCGCTGCCCGGCCGACCAGCGCTCGCCCAGTGAGGCGGCCGAGAATTCAAGTGTCTTGGCGCCAATCTCGTGCGCTGGTGGGCGGTAGGCAGTCAGCACCAGATCCACCTGCCCCGGTGGTTCTTCGGTGAGGCCGTCGCTGGCCGCGCGTGCTGGCTGGCGCTGAAGCGCTTGCTGCAATTGGTGCCGCAAGCGCTGTTCCCGCCGGAAAGCCTGCACGGTGCGCGTACTCTGGGCGCTGAACAGCACGTCCTGCGCGCGTTCCATGGCGCCGTCGAAGGTGTGCGGACGGGCGCCAGATCCACTGAACAGGTCGACCGCAAAGCACAGCCGCTCGCCCGAGCCGGCCTGCAGCACCGGGTCCAGCGGCAGGTTGCACCACAGGCCCGGGTCGCCGAGCAGGCGGCCGTCGATCTCCACGGGCGGAAAGCTGGGCGGCAAAGCGGTGCTGGCCAGCAGGTGCTGTGGCGTGATGCGCTCGCGCCGGCTGTCAAAGTACACCGGTTCGCCTGTTTCCAGGTCAACCGCGCTGACGATGAGCTGCGGCCCGTGGCTGTGCAGGCGATCGAAGTCGAGCAGCCGCTCCAGCGTCTGCACCACGGGCCGCGCATCGAACAGCGCCATGGGCCGGCGCAGGCCGGGCCAGGGGGTGAGCAGACCGGCATGGGCCGGGCGGAAGAGGCCGGGGCGGCCGAACAGCAGGGCGTGCAGGGCATGCGCGGCGCTGGTCATTTCGCGCATTTCTCGCCGGGTGTCGGGCTCCAGCCCCTCTGGCAGCCCTGCCAGCAGCTTCATGGGCTGCCAGGCTTGGCTGCCCATCCAGGGCCAGCTGCCGGCACCGGCCACGCCGGAACTGCCTTGCGCCCAGAACGCACGCAGGGCGCGGGCGGCCTGGCCGGGCGGGTTGCCGGCCACGATGGCAGCCGTCAGCGCGCCGATGGACGCGCCGCTGATGACGTCGAAGCGCACGCCGGCGTCTTCAAGCGTTTCGATAGCACCCGCCGCGTAGGCGCCGAGTGCGTTGCCGCCGGCCAGGGCCAGGCAGACGGTGGGGGGAGAGGGGGCGCTTGGATCGGGGGCGGAGGTTTCCATGCCGCAGTGCAGCAAAAACGGTGCCGGGCATGAATCCCCATTGAAAGTGCCGCCGCCGGGGATTCGACGTCTTCTGATGAAGTGGCGGGGGCGCAAACACCTCAACTTTTGCCTGCTTCAGCCGAAATGAGTACGAAAGAGTTGGCATGTGCGAGCGTGTCGCGTGCGCCGGCTGATCTGAGAAACTCAGGGCCCGTGGCGTGCACGCCCGGCGCCCCATGCGTTCGGCGGTGCGAGGACTTGCAGGAGATGTGTTGTTGAAGACCCGTTTGCGCCGATACACCGCGCTGGTATTGCTGTTCACTTGCGTGGCCACGGCCTTGCTCTGGTGGCAGGCCCTGCATTCGCAGGCGCTGCTGCGCGAGCAGGTGCTGCTGCAGGCGGAGCAGCGCAGCCGCCACCTGGCCGACGCCATGGCCGGGCAGATGGAGGGTGTCTTCGCCTCGGTCGACCTGGCGTTGCAAGACTTGCGCAACGAGTGGCAGCGCCCGGGTGAACGTCGCCAGTTCGGCACGCTGGTCCGCGAAAAGCTGGCAGCACTGCCGGGCGGCATGGTGGCTTATGCCTCGGTGGTGAACGCGCAGGGCTATGTGGTGTTCAACAGCCTGGGGCTGGAATCCGGCACCTTCGTGGGGGACCGCCCGCACTTCCAGAAGCAGCAGGCAGGGGGCGACCAGCTGGTGGTGGGCGTGCCGGTGCAGTCGCGCCTGACGGGTGACTGGCTGACGGTGATGAGCCGCCCGATCCTGCGCAACGGGCGTTTTGATGGCATCGTGCACCTGCTGCTGTCTTCCGCTTTCCTGGCCGAGAAGCTGGCCGCCCTCACGCTGACTGACCAGGACGTGGTGGCCCTTGTGCACCCCAGCGGTGCCTTCATGGCGCGCAGCCGCGACAACGCTGAAGCCATGGGCCGCAAGGTGCCGGCGGACCGGCCTTTTCTGACGGCGCCCGATCTGAAAAACGGGATCTTCAAGACGCCGGGCCTGGTCGATGACACACGGCGCACCTACGGCTGGCAGCGCGTGCCGGGAACGGGTGCGGTGCTGGCGGTGGGGCTGGCGGAAGATTCCGTGCTGGCGCCGCTGGCGCCGGGCTTCCGGCGCAGCCTGATCGTGACGGCCACGCTGTCGGCTTTGCTGCTGGCCGGCGGTGGCCTGATCGCCGCGCTGATGTGGCGACTGATGAAAGGGCAGGTGGCGCTGGCCCGCAGCGAGGCCCGCCTGCGCCACGCCCAGAGCATGGCCGCGGTGGGTAGCTGGGACTTCGACATGCGCACCGGCCAGCTGGAATGGTCTGACGAGCTGTACCGCCTGTTCGAGCTGGACAAGGCCAGCTTCCAGCCCAGCTACGACCAGTTCCTGGAGCGGGTGCACCCGGACGACCGCGAGCTGTTGGACCAGCACTACCGCCGCTCGCTGAGCGAGAACCTGCCGTTTGATGTGGTCTTTCGCCTCGTGTTGCCCGGTGGACGGATCCGGCATGTGCGCCAGGTGGGCATGGCGCAGTACGAGGACGGCCGCCCGGTGCGCAGCGTGGGCACGGTGCAGGACGTGACGGACGTGCGCACGGCGCAGGTGGCGCTGCAGCATCTCAACGAGCAGCTGGAGTCGCGCGTGGGGGAGCGCACCGCCGAGCTGCAGCAGCTCAACCGGGAGCTGGAAGCCTTCACCTACAGCGTGTCGCACGACCTGCGCACGCCGCTGCGCAGCATTCACGGCTTTGCTCACTTGCTGGAGGAAGAAGAGGGCGAGCGGCTTTCGCCCAGTGGGCGCCAGTTTGTGCAGCGCATCCAGGACGGCTCGCGCCGCATGGGCCAGCTCATCACGGACCTGCTAGCCCGGATATTTCACCGTAGTAGAGCCACAAACGAGTACGGCATTGCCCTTGTGTGCCCGAAAATCCAGGTGTCGAATCTTGATCAACGAGCGGGCAATGCCGAAGCCAAACTGTACCGAAGAAATTGACGTTGGGC
>JAUXNG010000052.1 GCA_030682835.1 Hydrogenophaga sp.
CGGCGGCCTGGACTTCACCAAGGACGACGAGAACGTCAACAGCCAGCCGTTCATGCGCTGGCGCGACCGCTTCCTGTTCGTGCAGGATGCAACTCTGACTGCCCAGGCCGAAACCGGCGAGCGCAAGGGCCACTACCTGAATGTGACCGCGCCGACCCCGGAAGAGATGTACAAGCGTGCCGAGTTCGCCAAGGAAATCGGCGCACCGATCATCATGCACGACTACCTCACCGGCGGCCTGACTGCCAACACGGGCCTGGCCAACTGGTGTCGCGACAACGGCATGCTGCTGCACATCCACCGCGCCATGCACGCCGTGATGGACCGCAACCCGCACCACGGCATCCACTTCCGCGTGCTCACCAAATGCCTGCGCCTGTCGGGTGGCGACCACCTGCACTCGGGCACGGTGGTGGGCAAGCTGGAAGGCGACCGCGCCTCCACGCTGGGCTGGATCGACATCATGCGCGACCGCTTCATCCCGGAAGACCGCAGCCGCGGCATCTTCTTTGACCAGGACTTCGGCTCCATGCCCGGCGTGATGCCGGTGGCCTCGGGCGGCATCCACGTGTGGCACATGCCCGCGCTGGTCAACATTTTTGGCGACGATTCGGTGCTGCAGTTCGGCGGCGGCACGCTGGGCCACCCCTGGGGCAATGCCGCCGGCGCCGCCGCCAACCGCGTGGCGCTGGAAGCCTGCGTCAAGGCGCGTAACGAAGGCGTGGCGGTGGAGAAGGAAGGCAAGACCGTGCTGATGGACGCCGCCGAGCACTCGCCCGAACTGAAGATCGCCATGGAAACCTGGAAGGAAATCAAGTTCGAGTTTGACACCGTGGACAAGCTCGACATCGCCCACAAGTGACTCCCTGTCGATTTCGCGCCATGACTTTGTCGCAAGCCCTTGCCGTGCCTTCAGCACTGTCTGCGGTCTTGCTTCGCGTTCTGAATCGAACTTGACCGGTTCGGACGCACCCTCACTTTTTCAAGGACCCACACCATGAGCACACAGGACTACCACAGCCGCCTCTCCGACCCCGCCAGCCGCAAGTTCGAGACCTTCTCCTACCTGCCGGCGATGACGCAGGACGAGATCCGCAAGCAGGTGCAATACCTGATCAAGAAGGGGCTGAACCCGGCCATCGAACACACGGAACCGCAGTACCTCATGGACTCGTACTGGTACATGTGGAAGCTGCCGCTGTTCGGCGAGACCGACGTGGACGTGGTGCTGGCCGAATGCGAGGCGTGCCACAAGGCCAACCCCGACAACCATGTGCGCCTGCTCGGCTACGACAACTTCAAGCAGTCGCAGGGGGCCAGCATGGTGATTTATCGGGGAAAAACTGTTTAGCTTTTGACCCCCCGCGCCGCCTGCGGCGTCACCCCCCAGGGGGCGATGCCTGTGGCCTGGCGGAGCCAGTTCCACGGCATCCCTGGCCAAAGGCACGCGCTCCGGACATTGAGTTGGCGTTTCTTCTCTTGCGACCACCCGTGAGCGAGGCGCGGGGTGGCTGACGCAGTGAGGTAAAGGAGGAGCCGGCCACAGGCCGGCGGGGGACACGAACGGAGTCGGCCGCCCTGTGCCACGCGGCGCAGGCCAACGAAGCAACGGAGACGCACATGAGCGAAACATTGGATGCCTACAGAGTCGCGCAGCAACCCTACTACCGCCCGGTGGCCGACGAGGTCGAGCTGTATGAAGCCGCGTATTCGGTGCGCATGCCCATGATGCTCAAGGGCCCCACCGGCTGCGGCAAGACGCGCTTCGTCGAGTACATGGCGTGGAAGCTGAACAAGCCGCTCATCACCGTGGCCTGCAACGAAGACATGACCGCCAGCGACCTGGTCGGCCGCTTCCTGCTCGACGCTCAAGGCACCCGCTGGCAGGACGGCCCGCTGGCCATGGCTGCGCGTTTTGGCGCCATCTGCTACCTCGACGAGGTGGTCGAGGCCCGGCAGGACACCACCGTGGTCATCCACCCGCTGACCGACAACCGCCGCGTGCTGCCGCTGGAAAAAAAGGGCGAACTGGTCAAGGCGCACCCTGACTTCCAGATCGTCATCTCCTACAACCCGGGCTACCAGAGCCTGATGAAGGACCTCAAGCAGTCCACCAAACAGCGCTTCGGTGCGCTCGATTTCAACTACCCCGCACACGCGGTGGAAACCGAAATCGTCGCCCACGAAACCGGCGTGAGCGCCGACGTAGCCGGCAAGCTGGTCGGCATTGCCGAGCGCGCGCGCAACCTCAAGGGCCATGGGCTGGACGAAGGCATTTCCACCCGCATGCTGATCTACGCGGGCAGCCTGATCGCGCAGGGTGTGGCCGCGCAGGCCGCCTGCCGTGTGGCCCTGGTGCGCCCGATCACCGACGACCCGGACATGCGCGACGCACTGGATGCCGCCGTCGCCACGTTCTTCTGACGAGTCATGAGCGTTCACCTGCACGACCACGCCGAGTGGACCGACCAGCTGGAGACCGGCTCGCGCGAGCTGCTGGAGCGCTGCTGGCCGGATGCCACCAAAGTGTTCTCAGCACGTGGGCTGGACAACTATGTCAAGGGTGCCGCCGCCTTGCGTGGCCTGGGCCGCGGCCATGAACTGGTGGACGCGTGGATCGACGGTGCACCCCAGGTGGCGCAGGAGATCGGCGAAGACGTGGTGGGTGAGCTCGCCACCACCGCGCTGCTGCTCGCGTCCAAGACCTCGGGCGCGGTGATCGAGCTGGTGCTGGCCACCGCACCCACCGCCGCCCGCCGCCTGGCCGACGCGGCGCTGTTCACGCAGTACCTGCAGTTCCTCAACACGCTCGTGGCACAGGCACCTCGCGGGCTTCGGCCCATGCTGGGCCAGCTCGACACCTTGTTTGGCCAGCTCACGCTGGGCGGCCTGCGCCGCTGGGCCACCTGGGGGGCGCAGGCGCACCGCACGCACTATGAGGAGCAGGTGGCCTACTTCGGCCTGCAGTCCAAAGAGTCGCTCGCCATGCTGCAGCAGGAACGCAAGGGCACGCTGCTGGTGGACGTGCAGCGGCGTATCAACCTCTACCTGCGCGCGCTCTGGGGCCGCGACTTTTACATGCGGCCGACCGCGGGTGACTTTGAATCAAGGGACGGCTACCGCCCCTTCATTGAAGACCACTTCATCAACCTGCCCGACGCCTACGACGCGGTCGAAGGCAACACCGGCACCGTGGACGCCACCGAGCTGTACCGCGCCGCAGCTTCCCACGCGGCTGCCCACGTGGTGTTCACGCGCCAGCCCATCTCGGCTGAGGCGCTCAGCCCCTGGCAGATGGCGCTGATCGGCGCGGTGGAAGACGCGCGCGTCGAGGCTCTCACGCTGGTGCGTTTCCCCGGCCTGCGCCCGCTGTGGGCCAGCCTGCACACCGCCACCCCCGCACAGAGCACAACGGCGGGCGACTGGCTCAACCGCCTGGCGCGCGCGCTGATCGACCCCGCCTATGAAGACGCCCACCCCTGGATCGCCCAGGGTCGCGCCCTGCTGGCCGAGGCGCTGCCGCGCATCCAGGTCAGCCCGCACGAGAACACCGTGTCCTGGGACATTGGCGTGCAGCTGGCGCACAGCTACCGCGAGCTCACGCAGGGGCCGGCTTTCCAGCCCCGCAACGACGTGCTGACGGCGGCCTACCGCGACGACAACCGCTACTTCTGGGCTTTTGACGGCTTCGATTTCGAACGCGGCATCGCCGCTGGCGCCGAGCCGCCTCAGCAGGTGCGCAAGAGGGTGGACCTGATGGCCTTCGTGAACGAACTCGAGGTGGAGGGCGCTGGCGACGACGCGCAGGAAATCTGGGTGCTGGGCACCGAGCTGTTCCCCTACGAAGACCTGGGTGTGTCCTTCAACGAGAGCGAGGGGCGCGAACCGGTACTGCCGCCCGTGCACTACGGGGAATGGGACCACATGATCCAGCTCGAACGCCCGGCCTGGGCCACGGTGCAGGAGCGCCGCCCCAAGGCCGGCGACCCGGCGGTGATCGACCGCGTGCTGACAGAACACCGGCGCCTGATCGGTCGCATGAAACACATCCTGGACGCCATGCAGCCGCAGGGCGTGCAGCGCATCCGCAAGCTCGAAGATGGCGACGAGATCGACCTCAACGCCGCGCTGGCATCCGTGCTCGACATGCGCATGGGCCGCCAGCCAGACCCCCGCATCATGATGCGCAGCGTGCGCAAGACGCGCGACATCTCGGTGCTGGTCTTGCTTGACCTCTCGCATTCCACGAACGACAAAGTCCAAAGCTCCCAGGCTCCGCCGCTGCGCGGGGCGCTGCCTCCCGAGGGGGCAGGCTCGCCCTTGGGGCGGCCCGGCGAGCGAGCCGTCGGCCAGGAAGAGACCGTGCTCGACCTCACCCGCTCGGCCTGCGCGCTGCTGGCCGATGCGATCCACAAGGTGGGCGACCCGTTTGCCATCCACGGCTTCTGCTCCGACGGCCGGCACGACGTGAACTACTGGCGCTTCAAGGACTTTGAGCAGCCCTACGACGACACCGCCAAAGCGCGCCTGGCTGGCATGGAGGGGAAGCTCTCCACCCGCATGGGCGCGGCCATCCGCCACGCCACGGCGGCACTCCGGGCCCAGCGCAGCAGCAAGAAGCTGCTGCTGGTCATCACCGACGGCGAGCCTGCCGACGTGGATGTGCGCGACCCGCAGTACCTGCGCCACGACGCGAAGAAAGCGGTGGAAGCCGCCGGCCGCCAGGGGATCACCACCTACTGCATGAGCCTGGACCCGCGCGCCGACCCGTATGTGCGCCGCATCTTTGGCGAGCGGCACTACCTGGTGGTGGACCGGGTGGAGCGCCTGCCCGAGAAACTGCCCCTGCTGTACGCAGGCCTCACGCGTTAGGGGGGCTGGTTGCTTCGCCCTGCGCGGGGTTCCACAGCGGCAGCCAGAGCGTGACCGTGGTGCCTTCGCCCGGGGCGCTGGCGACGCCCACCTCGCCGCCGTGCAGCTCCACGATTTCCTTCACGATGCTCATGCCCAGGCCCGTGCCCGGTATGTGGCCCGAGGTGTCGGCGCGGTAGAAGCGCTCGAACACGCGCGCCACCTGCCCGGGTGTCATGCCCATGCCCTGGTCGCGGATCTCGATGCCGGCACGCCTGGCGGCTGCATCCAGCACACAGCGCACCCGCACCGCGTCGCTGCCCGGCGAATACTTGTAGGCGTTGGACAGCACGTTCAGCACCGCCTGCTGGAGCTTGGCACGGTCGGCGCGCACGGGCAGCGGTGCCGGCGCGGCCTGCAGCGCGGGCTGGGGCCGGCCATCGGGCGGGTTGTAGTCGGTCAGCACCTGCTGCACCAGTGCGGGCAGGGCCAGGGGCTCCAGCACGAAGTCCGTGCCCTGGCGCGCCTCGATGCGGGCCAGGTCGAGCAGCTCGTCGATGATGGTGGACATGCGGGTGGCCTGGCGCGAAATTGTTTCCAGCAGGTCGCGCCGTTTTTCTTCGCTGAAGCTGCGCGCCAGCAGCAGTTCGGAAAAGCCGTAGATGCTGGCCATGGGCGTGCGCAGTTCGTGTGCAGCGGTGGACAGGAACTCGCTCTTCATGCGGTCCACCTCGGTCTCGTGTGTGACGTCGCGGAAATACAGCACCAGCGACACGTTTGCCGAGGCCGACACGCGCACGTCCAGCTCCAGCATGCGGTTGCCCGCGCCGGTCAGTTCCAGCAGCCGGCGGCGTGGCGCCCGCGCAGCGTCGGCCGCACCTCCCGCCCCCTGTTCGGGCTGCTCGCCCCGCAGACCGGCGATATCAGGGAAGTCGTCTGCGCTGCGGCACAGCGCGCCCATGCGGGACGCAAACGCCGACTCGCTCAGGCCCTCCACGTCGGCGGCCGACAGGCCCGTCATGCGCTGAAACGCCTCGTTGGCAAAGTTCGCCTGCAAGCGGTGGTCGAAGGACACAAAGCCGTCCGGGCTCAGGGCGAAGATGGTGTTGAGCTGCTCGGAGCGGTCAGACAGCTCCTGGGTGCGCTGGCCCACCAGCCGCTCCAGGTCCTGGCGGTATTCCTCCAGCTCGGCCTCCACCGCCTTGCGTTCGGAGATGTCGCGCTGAAGTACAAACACGAAGGTCTTCCCATCCCATTCGGCCAGGCTGACCGACACCTCGGCGTCGTAGGTGCTGCCGTCGCGGCGGCGGTGGACCGTCTGCAGAAACAGGCCGGCCGGACCCACCGTCTGCAGGATGGTCTGCACCTCGGCCCGGCTGTGGCTGGCGTCCCAGTCGCTCACGTGCAGGCGCATCATCTCGTCGGCGGTGTAGCCCAGCATGGCCGCGCTCTTGGGGTTGGCCTCGAACACCGTGCCATCAGCGTTGAGGATCACCACGCCGTCCCGCTCGTTCTCGAACAGGGCGCGGCGGCGCGAGGCCTCGTCGGCAATGAGCTGTTGCGCCTGGTACTGCGCCTCGTCCTGCTCGGCGATGGTGTCGAGCAGCACGTTGAAATGCCGCGCCAGCTGCTCCAGCTCATCGTTGCGGGAGGAGCGGGGTACGCGCTGCCACCGGTGGCCCTTGCGCACGGCCGACATGGTGCGCACGATGTCGGCCAGGCGCTGGGTGATCTGCTGGCCGGCCGAAAGGAAGGCCAGCGAGATGGCCAGCATCGTCAGCGCCAGCAGGGCGGCCACCATCCACATCAGCAGGTGGATGCTGCTCTGGTAGGGGGCGTAGGGGAAGGCCACGCCCAGCATGCCCACGCGCTGCCCGTCGCCGTTGACGATGGGCTCGTAGGCCGCCAGGTGGTCGGCGCCGTCGAACACCAGCCGGCTGTGCCAGGGCAGGCCCTGTTCCAGCACCGCCCCGACCACTTCGCCGTTCACCGGTGTGCCCACGCTGCGATGCCCCTGCGCCCGCTGGTGGCTCATGGCCACGTGCACTGGCCCCAGGGTGATCGAGGTGATGCCTTCGGCGTCATCGGGCAGCGAGCCCACGGGGTAGATGATTTCGCGCATGTGCTCGATCAGCGAGGTGTTGCGGTTGAGCAGCACGCCGCCGAGCAGGATGGCGTCCGGGATGTCCACGCCCAGCGGGAAATGGGCACCGGCGTTGATCAGCAGCCCGCGCGTCTCGGTCTGCGCCGCCTCGCCGCTGCTGCGGGCCAGCGTCACCCGGGCGCTTGCGGGAAACGCTGTGGAGAAGGCTTCAAGCGTCTGCTCGTCGAACACCTCGTAGGCCGAGTTGGCCACGCCGATGGCCGCCTGACGGATCACGAACGAGTCGGGCAGTCGTGTGTCGGCGGCCACTGGCGTGTTGGCCGCGAAGATGCGGCCGTCGGCCATGGCGAGCAGGAGGTAGTCCAGGCCCGCGCTTTCGGCCGCGGCCGACAGCGCGCGCTGTCGCTCCTCGGCGGAGCGGCCGGCCTCCAGCAGGTCGCGCATGCGGTCGGAGCGGGCCAGCTGGGCCACGCGCACGCCGGTTTCCAGCCGCACCTGGTTCAGGTAGTTGCGGCTCGCCGCCAGGTGGCTGCGCAGGTTGGAGTCCAGCAGGTCCTGTGCCCGCTGACCACCCAGCACCACCAGAGCCCCGATCACGAGCGGAAATGCGACCAGAAAGGGCATGAGCCCCAGTGCGATCAGCCGGAAACGCAGAGACCCGTCCCAGCGCTGACGCAAGGGGCTTCTCAGGGTGCCTGGGGGAAAGGGTTCAGTTTCGTCCAGAAACGTCGATACCGGATCGTGTTCGGTCATGAATCGGGAATCGGCCTGACCCGGGTGGGTACCGGCCTTGGGTTGGTTGGCGGTCTGGCGTTCACCGGTGTGCATTCACCCAGCCTGGCCTCTCTTTGTTATCGGTACAAAAATGAAAAAATTGCCTGTTATTTTTCTGCTGACCTGCGTCGCGTGGCTGAGCGCCTGCAGCCCGCCCCCACCCATCAAGGTGGGCTTCATCGGGGGGCTGACCGACCGCAACTCGGACAACGGGCAATCGGGTCTCAACGGGGTGATCCTGGCGGTGGAGCAGTTCAACCGCGCCGGCGGCGTGGACGGGCGCATGGTCGAACTGCTGCCCAAGGACGATGCGCAGGACAAGGTGGTGGCCGCGCGCTCGTCCGAAGAACTGGTGGCCGCCCAGGTGGAGGCCATCGTGGGGCCCTTCACCAGCAGCATGGCGGCGGTGATCGTGCCCATCACGGGTGCAGCCGGCATCTTCCAGGTCAGTCCGACCGTGACTTCCATGGCCTTCTACGGCAAGGACGACAACCTGTTCCGCGTCAACCGCACCACGCGCGACAACGCGCAAGACTACGCACGCGTGATGGTGGGCATGGGCCAGAAGCGCATTGCGGTGGCCTATGACCTGCGCAACCGCAACTTCAGCGAATCGTGGCTCACCGAGTTCCGGGCGGCGCTGGACACCCTGGGCGCCACCGTGGTGGCGGCCGTTCCTTTCGAGTCGGGCTCAGACACCGATATCGCCGCCGTGGTGCAGGGCATGGTGGACGCGAAGCCCGACAGCCTGTTCTACATTGCCGGGGCGCTCGACGTGGCCCGCCTTGCCCAGCATTCGCGCAAACTGGCGCCCACGCTGCCCATCGGCGCGTCGGAATGGGCCGCTACCGAGCAGCTCATCGAACTGGGGGGCCCGGTGGTGGAAGGCCTGCTGATCGTGCAGAACTACGACCGCGACGACACATCGGAGCGCTTCAAGGCCTTCAGCGAAGCGTATTTCAAGCGCTTCCAGCGCAACCCGGGCTACAGCTCGGTCTCGGCGTTTGATGCAGCCACCGTGGTGCTGCAGGCGCTGAAGAACCGCCAGAAGGGCGAAACCGTCAAGGCCGCTGCGCTGCGCAGCAACCCCTACCCGGGCCTTCAGCAGCAGATGGTGTTTGACGCCAACGGCGACACGCAGCGCAAGGTGTACTTCACCGAAATCCGCGACGGCCGCTACCGCAAGATTCCCTGAAGCGCCCGGGCTTCGGTGGCGGCCTCAGGCGGCCAGCCGCACCGCTGGCGCAGGGGCAGCAGCGTGTCGCGGCGCGGCCAGCATGGCGTAGAGGTTCTTCGGGTCTTCCAGCTGCGGAATCAGCGTGATGCGCTCGCCCAGGCCCAGCGCCATGGCCGTGTCGAACATGAAGCGCAGTGCGGAAAAATCTTCCAGCGCAAAGCCGACGGAGTCGAACACCGTGACCAGGTCGGCCGCCGTTCGCCCGGATCGCTCGCCACGCAGCACCTGCCAGAGTTCGGTGACCGGGAAGTCAGCCGGCTGGTGCTGGATCTCGCCTTCGATGCGCGACTGCGGCTCGTATTCCACGAACACCGCGGCCGCATCGAGGATGTCGCCGTGCAGCTCGGTCTTGCCCGGGCAGTCCCCGCCCACCGCGTTCAGGTGCATGCCGGGTTCGATCATGTCGGGCGTGAGGATGAGTGCCATCGCCTTGTCGGCGGTGACGGTGGTCACGATGTCGGCGTCGCGCACGGCGTCGGCGGTGCTGGGGCACACGGTGATGTGCAGGCCGCTGCATTCCAGGTTGGCCACCAGCTTGGCGGTGGCGGCACCGTCCACGTCGAACAGGCGCAGGGCGGTGATGCCCACCAGGTGCTGGAAGGCCAGGGCCTGGAATTCACTCTGCGCGCCGTTGCCAATCAGCGCCATCACGCGGCTGTCGGGACGGGCCAGCGTCTGCGCGGCCAGGGCCGACATGGCGGCGGTGCGCAGCGCGGTGGTGAGGGTGAGTTCACTCAGCAGCAGCGGGGCGCCGGTGTCCACGTCGGCCAGCACGCCGAAGGCCATCACGGTGGACAGGCCGAAGCGCGTGTTGCCCGGGTGGCCGTTGACGTACTTGAAGCTGTAGCGCTGCGCATCGGCCACGGGCATCAGTTCGATCACGCCGTCGCGCGAGTGGCTGGCCACGCGCGCTGTTTTGTCGAAGTCGGTCCAGCGCAGGAAGTCGGCGCGGATGTTGTCGGCGATGGCGGACATACAGCGGCCGAGGCCGTGGCGGCGCACCAGTTCGGCGGCTTCGGGGGCGCTCAGGTACAGGGTGCCGCGCTGGCGGAAGTGGTCAATGTCTGCGTGGAGGTGTTGCATGGCTGTCTCGGGGCCGTTGGAAGAGGTTCCAGTCTGCCGGCCCGCCAAGACAATTGAAATCGGCAAAAATGTGAACAATTGATGGATTGAATGTCAGAATGACAGACTCCAATGCCACTTTGATGCACTCCATGGACGAACTCGATCAGCGACTGATCTCCACCCTGCGCCAGAACGCCCGCCTGTCGGTGGCCGATCTGGCGCACAAGCTCAAGGTGTCGCGCGGGACCATCACCAACCGGCTGCGCAAGCTGGAAGACACCCAGGTGATCGTGGGTTACACGGTGCGCCTGCGGCCGGACGCCGAGCCCGAGCGCATCCGCGCCTGGATGGGCGTGCAGGTCGAGGGCAACCAGACCCGCAGCGTGATCGCCAGCCTGCTGGGCGAACCCGGCGTGGCTTCGCTGCATGACACCAACGGCCGCTGGGATCTGCTGGCCGAACTGGAAGTGGGCTCGATGAACGAGCTGTCGCAGGTGCTGGAGCGGGTGCGCCTCATCAGCGGCATCCGCGGCACGGAGACCAGCATCCACCTGGCCAGCTACCGCTGAGAGGCTGAGAGGCGGTAGTCAGGCGGCTCGTTCAGAGGTCGAGCACCAGGCGCGGGCTGCACGCACGCGAACAGCAGGGCAGAAACTGGTCGTTGGCCGCTTGCTCCTCGGGTGTGAGGTAGTGGTCGCGGTGCTGCGGCGTGCCGGCCTTCACGCCGGTCAGGCAGGTGCCACACACGCCTTGTTCGCACGACATGGGAATGTCCAGCCCGGCCGCCTGCAAGGCCTGCAGCGCGGTCTGGTCGGCGCTCACCGTGATCACCTGCCCGCTGCTGGCGATTTCCAGTTCGAAGCGGCCGTCACCGCTGGTGTCCACCGGCGCGGCGCCGAAGAACTCGAAGTGCAGCCGTTCTTCAGGCCAGCCCTGCGCGCGGGCCGTGCCCAGCACCGCGTCCATGAAGCCTTGGGGTCCGCACACGTACAGGTGCGTGCCGGCGCTCGCCTGCTGCAGGCAGCGGGCGATGTCCAGCCGCTGTTCGGGCGCGCCATCGTCGAAGTGATGCAGCACCTGGCCCGCGTAGGGCGCGGCGGCGATTCGCTCCACGAAGGCTGTGCGCTCGCGTGAACGCGTGCAGTGGTGCAGCTCGAAACGGGCGCCTTGTGCGGCCAGTGTTTCGGCCATGGCCAGCAAGGGCGTGATGCCGATGCCGCCGCCCATCAGCAGGTGGTGCGCCGCCGTGTCGGCCAGCGGGAAGTGGTTGCGCGGCCGGCTGACGGGCAGCAGGCTGTCTTCCGTCACCGCGTCGTGCACGGCGGCCGAGCCGCCGCGCGAAGCGGCATCGCGCAGCACACCGAGCACATAGCGGTGGGTTTCCCCGGGTGGGTTGCACAGCGAGTACTGGCGCACCAGGCCGCCGGGCAGGTGCACGTCGAGGTGGGCGCCGGCGGTGAAGGGCGGCAGCGCGCCGCCGGCGGGGTCGACCAGTTCCAGCGTGCAGATGTCAAGGGCTTCGGCGTGCTTGCGCGCCACGCGCAGGCTCAGCTCGGGGGCGGGGATGCTCATGGGCTGGCGGGGGTCAGGCGGTGACGGGGCTGGCGGTTTGCGCGCCGGCGCGCTCGGCCGCGACGATGCGGTCGATCACGCGGCGCGACTGCACGCCGCCGGCATCGATGTTGAGCTTGAGCAGGCCGCGATCCGGGTAGCGGGTGAGGTTGGCCTGCTGGCGCTCCAGCATTTCCAGATCCTCGGAAAAGATCTTGCCCTGGCCTTCGCGGATCTGGGCTGTGAGCGCCTTGTCCTGCGGCTTGAACTTGCGCGCCATGCCCCAGAAGTAATGCATGGAGGTGTCGGTTTCGGGGGTGATGAAGTCCACCACCACGCTGTAGACCTTGTGCTCGTCGGGTGCGTCCACGCCGCCGTGGCCGGCGTGCGCCACGCCCACCTCGATCATCACGTGGCTGGGGGGCGTGAAGCGGCAGATCTGCCAGCGGTCCACCGGCACCTCGTCGGCCAGGCCGTTGGCGCGCAGCGCGGCTTTCCAGAACGGCGGCGCGCTGATGTTTTCCATGAAACGGCTGGTGACCACACTGTCGCCGTTCATCACGGTCTTGCAGGGCACTTCGTCAATTTCCTTCTGGCCGATGCTGCTGCTGTGCACATAGGTCTCGTGCGTCAGGTCCATCAGGTTGTCGACCATGAGCCGGTAGTCGGCCTTCACGTGGTACAGCCCGCCGCCGTAAGCCCACTCGGGGTTGTCGTGCCATTCCATGTGCGGAATCAGGGCCGGGTCGGCTTTGTCCTTGTCGCCAGGCCAGATCCAGACAAAGCCGTAGCGCTCTTCGACGGGGTAGCTGCGGATGGCCGGGAAGCCGCCCACGCGCTGCCCGGGCATGGCAATGGTCTTGCCGTCGCAGCCCATTTCCAGCCCGTGGTAGCCGCAGACCAGCTTGCCTTCGCACACGTAGCCCAGCGAGAGCGGAGCACCGCGATGCGGGCAGAAGTCTTCCACGGCGGCCACCCGGTTCTCCAGCGCCCGGTAGAACACGATGCGCTCGTTGCAGATGACGCGGCCCAGCGGCTTGGCGTCGATCTCGTCGGCCGAACAGGCCACGTACCAGGTGTTGAGGGGGAACATGTGTGTCTCCATGGGCGGGTGGGGGACGAAGCCTCGGCAAAACGTCATTCAGTATGCTGAATGACCGCTATTGTACGGAGCTTAGGCAGGCGTGAACAGGACGTCAGGCTTCGGGTTTTCCCGAGGATTCGACGGGGGGCGGGCTGTCGTTCAGTTGCACGAACTTGCGCAGCAGGCGCAGGAATTCGGTCTGCTCGTCGGGTGCAAGCGCGCCGAGCAGCTGCCCATACATGGGCGCCACCTTGGGCAGCATCTGCGCCAAGACAGTGCGGCCGTCGTCAGTGAGCGAGAGGCTGCGCTGGCGCCGCGGCAGCAGCTCGCGCACGATCCAGCCCTTGGCTTCGAGCCGGGTGGCGATGTCGGCGGTGGTGGAGGTGTCCAGCGCCACCCGCTGCGCCAGCGTCACCTGGTCGATGCCGGGCTCTTCTTCCAGCGCGCGCAGCAGTGCGTATTGCACCGGCGTGATCTGCCGGCCGTGCGTGTCGTGAAAGGTTGATACCGCCAGCTGGTGGGCGCGGCGGATGAGGTGGCCGGGCTCGGCGTGCAGGCCGATGGGGCTGCCGGTCGCAGCGTCCGCCTCGGGCGCGTGGGCGTCGGTGCTTGCGGGGTCGCGGCGGGGCGTTGTCATCGGATGGGCTGTAGGGGAAGAATGAGCGGGACTATATGCGAGCGAGCCGCCAGCGCAGCACGGCTTCAGGGGCCCCCGGCCGACACGTTCCACCACGCCGGCAGCAGGCGCCGCACCTCGGGGCGCGCAAAACGGTCGTCCATCAGCAGCACCACGCCCTGGTCCTGTTCGGTGCGGATCACGCGGCCGGCGGCCTGCACCACTTTCTGCAGGCCGGGGTAGAGGTAGGCGTAGTCGTAGCCGCGGCCAAAGCGCGCCTGCAGGCGGGCCCGCAGCTGCTCGTTCACCGGGTTCACCTGCGGCAGGCCGAGGGTGGCCACGAAGGCGCCGATGAGGCGGCGCCCGGGCAGGTCGATGCCCTCACCGAAGGCGCCCCCGAGCACCGCGAATCCGATACCGGCGCCGTCGGGCTGGAAGCGCGCCACAAAGGCCTCGCGTTCGGGCTCGCTCATGCTGCGCGACTGGGCCCATGCGGGCAGTTGCGGGTGGCGCGCCTTCAGCCGCTGCAACGCCTGCTGCAGGTAGTCGAAGCTGCTGAAGAAGGCCAGGTAGTTGCCGGGCTGGGCGTGGTATTGCACGGCCATGCGGTCGACCAGCCCGTCGAGCGAGCTGGCGCGGTCGGCGTAGCGGGTGGACAGTTGCGTGTCGATGTGCACGCTGAGCTGCTGCGGGCTGAAGGGCGAGGGCACGTCGAGCCGGGCCGTGTCGGCGGGGAGACCCAGCATGTCGGCCACGAAGTCCATGGGGCTGAGCGTGGCCGAAAACAGGGTGGCGCTGTGGGCTGCCTTCCAGCGTTCTTCCAGCAGCGGGCCGGGCACCAGGCAGCGCAGGCTGATCACCGGGTGGCGCGCCGGGCTGCGCCGCCCGCCCGGGGACGGTACGGCGTCTGCCGGGCGGCTCAGGTCGCACAGCGCATGGTCACCGTGGCGCTCGGCCACGCGCTGGAAGTGCAGGGCGTCGAAATACCAGGCCTGCAGGGCGCTGTCGGGTGGCTGGGCCGGCTGCTGGGCCGGCTGCTGGGCCAGGTGGTCGGCAATGGCGGCGCAGGTGCTCTGCAGGCCGTCCAGAAATGTGGGCGGCGGCTCGGGCAGCACCTCGTAGGCGCTGGTCTGGCTGCGCGCCAGGGCAGCCCAGCGCCGGTGCAGTCGGTCGAGTGCGGGCCTGAGCGCGGTCGGTGCCGTGGCGCGCAGGGCCTGGAAGACCGCCGGGTCCAGCGAGGCGCTGTACATCTGGCGAGCGCGCTCGATCAGGTTGTGGGCTTCGTCCACCAGCAGGCCCACGCGCCAGCCCTCCGTCACCGCGAGGCCATGGACGTGCGCGCCGATGTCAAAGAAGTGGTTGAAGTCGCCCACCACCACGTCGCTCCAGCGCAGCAGGTCCTGGCCCAGGTAGTAGGGGCACACGCTGTGCTGCAGGGCAACGTCGCGCAGCCCGGTCTTGTCGAGCCACTGCACACGCACGGCTGCCTCGCGGGCGGCGGGCAGGCGGTCGTAGAAGCCGCGGGCCAGCGGGCAGGATTCGCCGTGGCAGGCCTTGTCGGGGTGTTCGCAGGCCTTGTCGCGCGCCACGCGCTCCAGCACGCGCAGGGGTGCGGCGGCTTCGCCCACGGTTCCACGCAGGCGCGCCAGGGCATCGAGCGCGAGCTGGCGGCCGGGCGTCTTGGCGGTCAGGTAGAGCAGCTTGTCGGTGCCGGCGGCAGGTGCGGCGCGCAGCGCGGCGAAGAGGGTGGCCACGGTCTTGCCGATACCGGTGGAGGCCTGCGCCAGCAGGTGGCGCCCGGCGCGCTGGCAGCGGAACACCCCCGCGGTCAGCTGGCGCTGGCCGCTGCGGAAATCGTCAAACGGAAAGGGCAGGCCACGCAGCGCGGCGTCGCGCTCCCGGCGGTGCGCCTCTTCGCTGAGCGCCCATTGCCAGTAACGCGCGCACAGCCCGTCAAAAAATGCGCGCAGGGCTGCTGCCTCGTGCCACTGCGCCAGCGGGGTTTCTTCGCCGGTGTCGATGTTGAAGTAGACCAGCACCACCTCGATGCGGGCCAGATCCAGCTGCTGGCACAGCATCCAGCCATACAGCTGCGCCTGCGCCCGGTGCAGGGCGCGCTGGTTCTCGGGGATGAGGGCGGCGTCACCCCGGTGGGTCTTGATTTCTTCCACCCGCGAGAGAGCGGGGTCGAAGCCATCGGCGCGGCCCTGCACGGTGAGCGGTTCGCCCGTGTCGCCTTCGGGCTGGTAGCGCGCGCTCAGGCGCAGTTCGCGCTGGTAGCCCGCGGGGCGCCTCCCCGTGACCTCGCCGTGCCCGGCCACGCCTTCGGCGCCGGTGGGTGAGGGTGTGTAGCGCAGGTCCAGGTCGCCGCTGCGCGCGGTGAACTCGCACAATGTGCGCACCGCCACCACGCGCCCGGCGGGCGGGCACAGGTCGACGGGGGCGGGCGCGTCGGGAGCGTTCACGAAAGAAGGGGAGTGGCCTGGGGCGGCAGAAGGCCGGCTGATGGCCGGCGGTGGGTGCGGCGGACTTGCAGGGCATGATACTGGACATACTCCCAGTCTTTTGCCCCGTCTTCGGCCCATTTCTGCTTTGCCATGGAACTGCCTTCGCTGAACCGCCACCACCTGCGCCGCCTGCGGGAGATCTACCGCTCGGCCGGCTGGCCCTGTCAGGACATGCTGGAAGTGGAGTTGCTCGCCGCTGGCCTGGTGGAACGCGTGACGCCGCCGCAGGGCCTGGAATGCCTGCGCGTGACCGATGCCGGCATCCGCCAGCTGGCGCAGACCTTTGCCGGCAACAAGGCCGCACGCTCACCGCACGAGACCCTGGTGGAGCAGGTCGCGCTGGCCATGGCACGCGCCGGGCGCCTGGCGTGGCGCGGGCTGGCCTTGCGCGTGCAGGTGCCGGTGGCGTCGGAAGCGGTGCTGCCGCCCGGGGCCCATTCGGCCCATGAGCCCCTGTTTGCCGACGCGGCGCCCGCGTGGCCCGACCCGGGCGAGCGGCAGGACCAGGTGTGGTGCATGGCCTGCCCCGACGTGTTTTCGATCCGCCACAGCTCGGTCGAGGCCTATCTGGAACCGGTGGTGCACGAAATCAAGGTCAGCCGCGCCGACCTGCTGGGCGACATCAAGAAGCCGGCCAAGCGCGCCGCCTACCTGGGGCTGGCGAGCGCCTGCTGGTATGTGCTGGGGCAGGACGCGCGGGGGCGCCCGATTGGCGGGCCTGACGACGTGCCGCCCGAGTGCGGCGTGCTGCTGTCGGCTGGCGGGCAGCTCACGGTGGCGCGTGAAGCGCCGCGGCGTGCCGTGGAGCGCCTGCCTTTTCATGTGTGGATGGCCCTGGCCAAAGCCGGGCCGGCGTGGCGCGAAGACGAGCCCGGCCAGGCGGCTTTCTAAAAGGCGTCCGGCCTTTCAGAGCGTGCCGGTCAGCTTCTGCAGGGCCTGCGTGATGGCGGCGCTGTCGCCGGGGCGCACCAGCTTGTCCTGCTGCTGGCCGTCCTGCAGAAACACCAGTGTGGGCCAGAGCTTGACGCCGAATGCGCGACCCAGGGGGCGGCCCGAGCCGTCTTCCACTTTCAGGTGGCGCACGCCCGGGTGCCCGGCCAGCGCCTGCCGGATGTGGGGCTGCGCCGCGCGGCAGAAGCCGCACCAGTCGGTGCCGAACTCCAGCACGGTGACACCGGGCAGTGCGTCGACCTCTGCGCGTGTGGGTGCTTCGGTGGCGTAGGGGGCAGATGAGGTGTTCATGGCGGTGTCCGGCGTCTGGCAGCAGTCCCCGTGTCAGGGCAAGCCGGGTGCCTGTGGCTGGCGGTTCTGCTCGGCCTGCTGCTCCTGCAGTTCGCGCCACATGATCTTGCCCGTGCCCGATTTGGGCAGCGCGTCGACAAAGCTCACCAAGCGAGGGCTCTTGTAGGCGGCCATGTGGCCGCGGGCCCATTCGATGATGTCCTGCTCGCTCACCTGGCCCCGGTGCTCCGGCTTCAGCACCACGACCGCCTTCACCGTCTCGCCGCGCTTCGTGTCCTGCGCGCCGATGATGCAGACCTCGTGGATCGCCGGGTGGTGGTACATGAGTGCTTCCACCTCGGCCGGCCACACCTTGAAGCCGCTGGCGTTGATCATGCGCTTGAGCCGGTCGGTCATGAAGAAGTAGCCGTCTTCGTCGACGCGGGCCAGGTCGCCGGTGCGCAGGAAACGCCGTCCGTCGATCTCGATGAAGGCCTCGGCGGTGGCCTTGTCGTTGCGCCAGTAGCCCTGCATCACCTGTGGGCCGTTCACCACGATCTCGCCGCTGTCTTCGGGCTTGCCGCGGGGCAGCTCCTGCCGCGTGGCGGGGTCGATCAGGCGGGCGTCCACGTCGAACACCGGAATGCCCAGGCACTGGGCCTTGGGCCGCTGCGGCGGGTTGATGTGGGTGGCGGCCATGGTCTCGGACATGCCGTAGCCCTCCACATAGTCCAGCCCCAGCAGCTGTTTCATTTTCTGCGCCACGGCCGCGGGCATGGCCGCCCCGCCCCCGCGGATGCCGTTCAGGCTGGACAGGTCGTAGTCGCCGATGCGCGGGTTGGCCAGAAAGTCGACCACCATGGTGCTGATGGCCTGCCAGCTGGTCACGCCATGGCGTTGCATCAGTTCGGCGGCCGTCTCGCGGTCCCAGCGCGACATCAGCACCACCGTGGCGCCGATGAACAGTGGGCCGTTCATGCCGCCGGCCATGCCGGTGACGTGGAACAGCGGCAGCACCGAGAGCATCACCGCGTCCTGCGTGCGGCCGAACCATTGCATGCCGCCCACGGCGGTGGCGTGCGCGCTGCGGTGGGTGTGCATGCAGCCCTTGGGCTGGCCGGTGGTGCCCGAGGTGTAGGGCATCACGCACAGGTCCTCGGGGCCGGCGGTGTGCGGGCCGGGCGGGTGGTTCGCGGCCAGCGCGTCGGCCCAGGCGTGCAGGCCGTCGCCGGCCAGCGGCTGGCGCGCCGCCGCCACGAAGTCGGGCACCCGCAGGCCTTCCGTGGGCTGGTGCAGGTAGTCGCTGTAGGTGGCCACCACGATGTGCTGCAGTGCATCGGCGCCCGCGTCGCCGTGCGCGGTGTGCAGCGGCAGCGCCTGCGCCAGCAGGTCCTGCGCGGCAATGGCCACGCGGGCACCGCTGTCGGCGACGTAGTGCGCCAGTTCCTCCCGCATGTTCATGGGGTTGACCGGTACCACCACCGCGTTGGCCCGCAGGATGGCGTAGTAGCCGATGATCCACTGGGGGCTGTTCTGCAGGTACAGCAGCACGCGGTCGCCGGCCTGCACGCCGCAGACCTGCTGCAGGTGGCCGGCCAGGCGTGTGGCCTCGTCGTGAAAGGCCGCGAAGCTCAGCGTCGAGCCGTAATAGACCAGGTAGGGCTTGTCGGGGAAGCGCCGGGCCGACACCTCGGCGTTGTGGAACAGGCTGGTCTCGGGCAGCGTGAGCCGATGCGGCAGGCCGGGGGGCCAATGGGCCATGTGGGGGGCAGGGGCTGAGGGCATGGCGCCCATTCTGCGGGCTGGCGCGCCGGGCCGCTGTCACGCCAGTACGCGCCCGCCGGGGGCGCCGGGGAGTCGCTCAGGCGGCCTGCAGGGCCTGCAACTTTGCCTGCAGCCCGTCCAGCTGCTCGCGCAAGGCGGCGTTCTCGGCGTTCAGCTCGTCCACGCGCTGCTGCAGGGCCTGCAGCTGGGCGGCTTCAGGCGGGCGCTGTTCCGTCCACGGAGCGCTTTCGTCACCCGGCTCGGCGGCGGCCGGCGGGGGCGCCGGGCGGCGGGCCTCGCGCACGCGCTTGGCGGCCTGCTTCAGCTCGTCCTTGCCGGCCAGTGCCGCCGCGCGCTGCTCCTCCGCGGGCAGGGTGGCCACCACGGCGGCGGCGTTGAGGGAAATCTCGCCGGCCTTCACCGCGGCCACCAGTTCGGGGGCAGCCTGTTTCTGGATCTTCTCGATCATCAGCACCTGGCTGTTGCTGATGCGGGCGGCGCGTGCCACGGCTTCGCGGCTTTTCAGGGGTTCGTGGTCGGGCAGGGCTGGGGGCGCGGCGTCGGCGCCCGGGTCGGCCGGCGCGTCGGCCGGTGCGCTGGCAGCGGCCAGCGCACGACTGCGCAGCCCGGCCACGATGTCGCGCTTTCGCAGCGCCAGCACGCCGCGTTGGAAGTCGGACACGCTGCGCCGGCCCAGGTGCTGGTCGATCATCCACAGGTGCACGTCTTCCATGCTCTTGAAGCGCGTGCTCTGCACGGTCTGGAACGGCAGGCCGTGCTTCTGGCAGATGCCGTAACGGTTGTGGCCGTCGATCAGCAGATCGCCCCACAGCACCAGCGCATCGCGGCAGCCCTCGGCCAGGATGCTGCGTTCCAGCGCCTCGTGCTCCTCGGCGGTGAGCGGGTCGATGTAGGCCTTGAGTTCTTCGTTGACGACGATGTTCATGTGCGCGGGGGCGAGTGCAAAAGGGGCTGGATTGTAGAGGGGTGCCAGCGACCGCCAGCGCGGGCATTTCTGTGCGCTGAAGCACAGACGTGCCCGGACCCCGGCCATACGCTGGGTTTTCTCGCAAGGGCTTTGTGCATGCGGCACAGGCCCAGCTCATGCGGGCAACCACAGAGAAGGAGCACACATGAACTACACCGAACAAGACACCTACGGGATGTACAAGAACCGCTCGGGTGACGGCCCGGGGCCACGCCTGATGGGCGCCGCCACCCTGACCGGCAACGATGTCTACAACCGCCAGGACGAAGACCTGGGCGACATCAAGGAATTCATGCTCGACATGTCGAACGGCCGCGTGGCCTACGCGGTGCTGTCGTTTGGCGGGTTCCTGGGCATGGGCGAAAAGCTGTTTGCCGTGCCATGGAGCGCCCTCACGCTGGACACGGTGAACAAGCGTTTCGTGCTGGACGCCAGCAAGGAGCGCCTGGAAAGCGCCCCCGGCTTCGACAAGGACAACTGGCCCGACATGGCCGACACCACCTGGGCCAAGGAAGTGCACGACTACTACGGCGTGACGCCTTTCTCTGACGGCCGCGTCTGACGAACGCATGGGCAGACGGTTGGCGCCTGTCCATGAGCTGATTTTTCAACCCTGAGCAAGGAGCATCAAATGAACTGGGATCGCATTGAAGGCAACTGGAAACAGATCACCGGCCACGCCAAGCGCCAGTGGGGCAAGCTGACCGACGACGACCTGACGGTCGCCGCAGGCCACCGCGACAAGCTGTCGGGCCGCATCCAGGAGCGCTACGGCATTGCCAAGGACGAGGCCGACCGCCAGCTGACCGACTGGGAAAGCAGCTACTCGGACGACTGGCTGAGCAGCAGCGACAGCAACACGGCGTCGCGCAACATCGGTTGAGCCAGCCGCTCTGATCCGATATGAAGAACGCGGGCCTCGGGCCCGCGTTCTTCATTCCGCTGGCGGGGCCAGTGGCAGGCGGTGCAGACCGCTCAGTTCGTCGTACACGCGCTGGTCAGCGGCGTAGCAGCTGCAGGCCCGGCGTTCCAGCTCTGCACGGTCGAGCACCACCAGGCGCCCGCGCCGGTAGCTGATGACTCCGCTGTCCTGCAGCTCGCCCGCGGCCACGGTCACGCCCACGCGGCGCACCCCGAGCATGAGGGCAATGAATTCCTGCGTGACCTCGAAACTGTCGGACCCGGCACGGTCCTGGAACATGAGCAGCCAGCGCGCCAGCCGTGGGCCGATGAGGTGAAAGCGCACGCAGGCAGTGGAAAGCGACTGCTGGTGCAGGCGGATCAGCAGACAGGTCTTGAGCATCTGCTGCAGCTGCGGGCTCACCGTGGCCTGCTGTCGCAGGGCGGCTGCTTCAATGCGCCAGGCCTGCCCGGCGCTTTGCACCAGAGCTCGCCAGGGAGCGGGCGCCTGCTGCAGGATGAGTTCGGAGCCCAGCATGGTCTCGCGCCCGACCATGCCCACTTCCAGCGGCGGGTGGCTCTCCAGATCGATCACCAGCGACACGAAGCCGCTGCGCGGAAAGTAGGCGTGGCTCAGTGGCCGGCCGCGCTCGCTCAGCTCGACCCCGCGTTGCAGTTCAAACGGCTCGCACTGGTCCAGCAGACGCCCCCGCTCGGCTTTGGGCAGGCGCAGGATCAGGCAGTTGTCGGGGTCGCTCATGGAGTCGGGCAGGGCGGGTGGTGGCGGGCCGCGTGGTGCGGCCGCCAGGGGCGGACAGGCTGCTGGGCCTCAGGACAGGCTGAGCCGGCAGGCCGGGGGCCAGGCCCCGGTGGAGCCGGCGCTGCCAGGGCGGGTGCGTGGCAGGCCCACCCGGGTGAAGTCGTGTTTCTGCTGGGCGCGGCGCATCCGGGCCATTTCGGCGCCCAGTGCGTGCGTGTCCAGGCCGGCCGCGCGCAGCTCGGGGAACAGGTAGGCCTGTTCGGCCTTCAGGCTGGGCACCACGCAGTCGCCCAGCTCGGCCACGGTTTCGTCGTAGTCGGGGTCTTGCGGCTCCATCTCGTCGAGCTCGGCGATCAGGGCATGCAGCTGCTCGTGGTCGCAGAACGCGGCCTGCGCCTGCTCCTGGGGCAGGTGGGTCGAGAGGCGCCGCGCCGCGGGGTAGAGCACCTGGTCCTTCAGCTGCGCATGCAGGCTGAGGATGTCGCACAGCTGTTCCACGATCTCGGCCTTGGCGGCCGGACGGCAGCTGCTGTCCAGGCGTGCGCGGTCAAAGTCGCGCAGCAGGCGCAGGATCATTTCGTGCTCCAGCCGCAGCTGGTCCAGCGCGTCCTGAACGCGTGCAATCTGCCGGTGGCGTCGCGCCGGGGTTCGGCGCACCGGTTTGGCGGACGTTGGATGGGCAAATACGATCATGTGAAATGGCCTTTGAAGGTGTCGGCAGGAGTCGTCGGGGCGTCGCACCCCGGTGACTTTGTAAAACCTGTGACCGGAACGGTCTGTACGACAGCGCACCCAGCATCAGCCAATGTGCTTACCCACCCAGGTGGAGGGAGGCGGGGTGAGTGTTCGATTGCGCACAGACCCCCGCGCGGGAAATTCCCAGAATCGTGACAAATTTCCGGGAGCAGGCTGTGCAATCAATGGGTCCATGTCGCATGCGGGCAATCCGCGCCGGGCAGTGCCTCACTGCCGCACGCCGTTGGCAGCTGGCTGCCGCTGTCGGGCTCACCGGCCTCCCGGCGCTGGCCTGGTCGGCACCCTTCGCAACCGGAGCGACCGACCCGGCCATCCAGGCCGCGGGCCTGGCGCTGGCGGCGGTGCTGGGCGCCGCCCTGCTGGTGATCGCGCTGTGGCGCATCGCTCGGGTGTGGCGGGTGCGGGCCGGCCGCGGGAAACTGGCCTATGCCGGCATCGAACAGGGCCCCTGGCCCGAACTGACGGTGTTTGTGGCCGCCTGCCACGAATCCAATGCCGTCTCCAGCTGCATTCAGCTGCTGCTGAACACCGATTACCCGCCCGAGCGTGTGCGCATCGTGCCGGTGTGCGACCAGCTCGACGAGCGCACCCGCGCCGTGGTCGATGCCTATGCCCACCTGTTTCCGGAACGCATCCAGCCTTACCGGCGCGGTCATGGCCTGGTGGCCAGCGGCGACGCGCTGCAGGAGGCCATGGCGCTGGCCAGCGGTGACATCGCCATCGTGGTGGATGCGACCTATGTGCCTTCGCCGGGTCTGCTCAAGCAGCTGGCGCTGCCGTTTTTTGACCCCGAGGTGGGCGCCGTGATGGGTCGGGTGGTTCAGCTGCAGGCCGCCAACAGCCTGCTCTCGCGCGTGCTGGGCCGCGCCATGCGGGTCGAGCTGCTGGCCGGGCAACCCCTGCCGCGCGAGGCCAGCATGCACCTGCGGGCGGTGCCCGACGGCAATTCCGTGGGCGGCGTGCGGCTGTCGGCTGTGGTGGCGGTGGGCGGCTGGAGCGACAGCGCCATGGCGCCCCACACCGACATCACCGTGCGCCTGCTCAGCAACGGCTGGAAAACGGTCTACAACCACCGCGCCGAATGTCTGCGGGCCGCACCAGCGGCCCGGGCTGCCGGGGGAGCCTCTTCCGTGCGCGCTTCCGGCGGTGGCGCCGGCCGACTCATCACGGCCGAAGGCCCGCGACAGGTGCGACTGACGGCCGAGCGCCGTCACCGGCCGCTGCGCCTGCGCCCCATGCCCACGCTCTACACCGGTCGCGCGCGGGTCTGGCGACAGACCGTCACGGGCCTGCCCATGCTGCTCGCGCTGGGCGGCGGACTGGGCCTGCACCTGATGGGCGCCAGCGTGCTGCTGTCCACGGCACTGCCGCTCACCGGCCTGGCCCTGCTGGGCGCCGTGGCCAGCCGGCAGCTGGTGCGCCGGCCCTGACCGGCACCGCGCACCCGCCGTCGCCTCGCCGCGTGTCCAGCCCTACCTGCACCGCCCTCCACGCTGCCTCTTCTTTCCTTGCCGAGCATGATCACCGCCGACCCTCTGGAGCTGACCCTTTTCCTGCTGGTGTGCACGGCCCTGCTGGGTGCGCCCTTTCTGCCCCTGTGGTGGCGCTGGACGGCGTGTCGCCAGGGGCAGCAGCCGCTGCCCCACCCCGGGCCTGAGGCGCCCGACCTGGGTTCGCGCGTGAGCGAGCTGCGGCGCGAGATGAAACGGCTGCTTTCCCTTGGAAAGGCATCGGCCGAGCGCCCTTACGAGTCGCTGGACGAGGCGCTGAACCGCGGTCTGCGACCCCAGGCCCGCGGGCAGGCCCGGCCCGTGGTGGTGCCGCATGCCGCGCAGGCGCAGCAGGGCATTGCCTGCCAGCAGCCTGTGCTGGCCGCCGACGATCTCCAGCTGCGCGAAGGCAGCGAGCTGGCGCTGGTGATGTCCGACGGACATCTGGTGCTGGGGCCGCGCAGCCGCATCCGCGGCTGGGCCCATGCCGACAAGACGCTGCTGCTGGGCGAGTCCAGCGTGGCGGCGCGCCAGCTCAGCTCGGGGCGCGGCATCGCGCTGGCTTGGGGCTGCTGCTTTGAGCGCATGCAGGCCCCGGTGATCGTGCTCGGGCGGCCACACGCCCGGCGCCGCTCCGATGCACAGGCCCCGCGCGCCGGTCTGCCGGTGCAGCCGCCGCTGCCGCGCGCCACACCGTGGGGTGCCAGCGGCTGGCGCATCGACGGGGACTGCGTGATTGAGAAAGGCCACCATTTCACCGGCTCGCTGGTGGTCACGGGTGTGCTGTCCATCGGGGCCGATGCGCTGGTGGAGGGCGACGTCAAGGCCCACCGAGGCGTGGTGATTGGCTCGCATGCGGTGGTCACCGGCGCGGTGTTTTGCGACCGCGGTATCCGCATTTTTGAAGAAGCCGACATCGCCGGCCCGGTGGTCGGCGGCAGCCTGCTGCAGATAGGCGACGGCGTGCGCCTGGGCAGCCTGGCCGCGCCCACCAGCGTCAATGCCGACGCGATCCTGGCCGGCGACGGCGTGATCGCTCACGGAACGGTCTGGGCCGCCCGCGCCGGGCTGGTCTGGGGCCCGCCCTGAGCGCCCCGAACCGGCGACACCCCATTCCCCCGTCCCCCACTTTCTGACGGAGCCCCTTCCATGACCACCTACCTCGCCTGTATCGGCAGCCGCTCCGAGATCATCGGCATGGCCGCCCTGCACCGCGTGCTCCAGGCCCGCGGCGACCGCATGCTGGTGCTGCACACCGGCCAGCACCAGGCCATGACCGACCTGCTGTTCCGCTTTTTCGGCATGGACCCTTACCTGCAGATGCCGTGGCAGCGAGAGACCACGCGCCGCGGTGGCCTGCCGACTTCCGAGCTGGTGAACATCGTGGGCCGCGTCATCGGGCAGTCCAAAGCCGATGTGGTGCTGGTGCAGGGTGACAACCGTTCGGCCCTGGCGGGCGCGCTGGCCGCCGAGCAGTACGAACGCCCGGTGGCCCACGTCGAGGCCGGGCTGCGCGGCACCGACCCCGAGTCGTACTCGGAAGAGCACCAGCGCCCCAACCAGGCCGTGATCGACGGGCTGGCCCGCTGGCACTTTGCCACCACCGAGCCCACGCGCGACCAGCTGCTGCAAGACGGTATTCCTCGCCACCGTGTGCACATGGTGGGCAATCCGGTGATCGACACCGCCTTGTGGGTGCGCCAGCACCTGGCCTGCCCGGGCAGCGACGCCGCCGGTGCCCTGCCGCTTCCGCTGCGCCAGTTCCTGCGCGCCCACCCGGCCACCCGCCTGCTGCTGGTGACCGCCGAAAGCCTGGACCCCTGGGGCCAGCCGATCCGCAACATCGCCGATGCCGTGGGCCAGCTGCTGTTCCAGCAGCCCGACCTGATCGTGGTCTGGCCGCTGGAGGCCGACGCGGCCGTGCGCGCCGAACTGGAGCGGCGCTTCGAGGGCTTCAGCCCGGGCTGCCGCCAGCGCATCTGCGTGACGGACCCGCTCGATTACCCGGCCCTGATTTCGGTGCTGGCGCAGTGCCACATCACGCTCACCACCTCGGGCGGGAGCCAGCGCGAAGCCTCGGCGCTGGCCCGCCCCGTGCTCATCGCGCGCGACGGCGCCGAGGGGGAAGAGCTGGTGCAGGCCGGCGGGGCCCGCTGGGTCGGCACGCAGACCGAACGCATCGTGGACGAAACCGTGCGTCTGCTCACGCAGTACACGCTGTACCGCGCCATGCAGCTCAGCGCCTGCCCCTTCGGCGATGGCCAGTCGGCCGCCCGCATCGCCGACATCCTCTCGGCCTGAATGGCCGCGGGTCGACCCTTTCAGAACCCGGAGACACCCGCATGGACGCTGCCGCCTTCCTGACCCTGCGCCCGGCCAAGCGCGCCGCGCTGCGCACCGCGCGCCAGCGCCTCACGCTGGCACGAGGACCGGTGGGCCTGTCGCTGGGGGCCGCGCTCACCGAGCCGCTGCCGCGCACGCCGCGCCAGTGGGGCGCGCTGCTGTTGCTGGCCGCGCTGCCTCTGCTGCTGGTGGTCGCACTCAGCCACTGGCTGCTGATGGGCTGGCACGCGGTGCTGCTGGGCTGGGCGCCCCGCCTGGGCCTGCCGCTGGAGCGCGGCGCCAGCGATGCGCTGGTGTGGCGGGCGCTGGACGCCGGCGCACTGCCTGGCGGCCCGCTCGTCCTTGCCGTGGCCGCGCTGGCGGTGCTCGCGGTGTTCACCGCCTCGCTGTGGCTGCCGGCCCGCCACCAGCTGGGGCGCCGGTTGCTGTGGGCGCTGTGTGCCGTGCAGGCCGTGGCGGTCCTGCTGGCGGTCGGGCGGCCCGACCTGCTGCCCCAGTCGCCCACGGCCTACCTGTCGACCCTGCTGCACGCGGGGTTCTACCTCATGCTCACCCTGCCGGTGCTGCTTGCGCTGGGCCTGTCGGCATTGAAAATGGGCTGGGCAGCCCGGCTCGGCTTCATGGCGGCCGTGCTGGCCTACTTCGCTCTCATGCTGCCGCACAAGATGCTGCTGCTGGCCTTGCTGTTCCAGTGGCTGCCGATGGTGTGGGCGCCGCTGCTGTTTGTGCTGCTGGGCGTGGTGGCCGACCTGCTGGTGTTCCTGGCGCTGTTTGCAGTGCTTTCGGTGAGCCGGCCGGTGGCCCGCTGAACCTTCAGCACCGCCCGCGCCGCCCCCGGCCTTCGGTGGCGGCGCTGGGTTCTTTCACAGGTCCCGCAGCAGGGGCACCAGAAAACGGTCGAGCGTGGGGTGTTGCGTCCAGCGCAGCAGTTCGCGCGCCTGCAGCACACCGGTGTGGGCGTCCAGGCGGGTGGCGCCCACCGCTTCGGGCGTGGTGCGCATGAGCAGGAACTGGCGGGTGCGGCCGTCCCGGGTCAGCCACAGCTCGACGCCGGGCCAGTGTGGCGGCAGGCGAGGCTGGAAGCGCACGCCTTCGTGGGTCCATTCAATGCCCAGCAGACACTCGACCGTGGCCCGGTAGACCGCCGCCGGGTGGGCCGCCGGCCGGCCGGCCGGGTCCGTGGCCAGCTCGCGCTGGAACGGCGAGGTGCGGTAGACCGCCCCCAGCGTGGGCACCGCCGGCAGCACCTCGGGCGCCAGGCGAGGCGCACCGTCCGCCCAGCGCGTGGCCGCTTCGTGGTCGCCCCGGGCCTGCGCCACCGCCGCCCACCACTGGGCGGGCTCGCGCAGGCCGGGGCGCCCCTGATCGCCCTCCTTCACCGCGTGCGCCGAACGCGAGGCCAGCGCCTCGTCGAGCACGCGCCCCACCCAGGCCAGCAGCGAGGCCGCCGGCCCCGGCGCACGGCCCCGAACGGGTTCGTCGAGCAGCGAGCCGTCGCCCGTGAGGTTCAGGTAGTGCCGGGCCGCCACGGGCAGCCAGCGTGGGTCGGGCGCACCTGCAGGGGCTGCGACACCGCTGGCGGGTGCCTCGGCCGGTGTGTCGGCCAGCCCGGCGGCAAAGCGCAGCAACTCGGCCCGCAGCGCGGCGGGCTGGGTCCAGCCCAGTGCCATGGCCGCCTGCAGCCGCTCGGGTGGGCTGGCCGGCTCGGCCGCCCACAGCAGGTGGCTGCCCAGCTGGTGCGGCAGCCACCGGTTCATGAGCACGTCGAACAGCGGGTCCTGCGTAGCCACCTGAATGCCTTGCACCTGCGCCTGGGCGGCTTCGGTGGCCCGCTGCTCGCGCGTGGCCGCGGCGGTCTCCAGTGCTGCTGTGGCCAGCTGCCGGGCCGCTGGCGCCGTTGTCGCGTGGCCGATGAGGAAGCTGTGCTCCTGCGCGGCGCCCGGGCGCAGCGTGAAGATGCGCGAGATCGCCGCGCAGGGGTCGAGCCCGGGTCCGCTGCGCTGGCCCAGGCGCCGCGGCAGCACGAACTGGCCTTGGCGGTCGAAGAAGGCGGCGCGGTCAGAGGTCCAGTCGTCGGGCTCGCTGGCGCGAGGGTCGTCGGCTCGGGACTCAAGGGTGTCGGTGCCTGGCGGCGGGGCGTCGTCCACCAGGCTGTCGTCTGGCACCTGGTCGGTCGCGGCCGCGCCGGTGCGGGGTGCCTGGGGGGCAGGCGGCATGCAGAAGAAGGCGGTGCCGCCCGAAGCGCCGGGTGAGGCGGTCTGGGTGCACAGCAGGCCTTGCAAGGGCCCACCCGGTGCGTCGCCGCGCCAGGGCTGGCTGTCCAGCGTGGCCCGGTCCTGACGCGACGCGCCGAGCACCCATTCCATCAAACCGGTCAGGCGCAGGTGGGCCTTGTGCGGGGCGTGGTTCACCAGCCGCAGCGTGACCTGCAGCACCGCGGTGTCGGGGTCGACACACCAGCTCAGCGCCACGTCGAGCATGCCGCGGCGGTGACTGATGCGGCTGACCCCGGTGCCATGCTCCACATGGTGAACGGCGTGCGGGTCGGCCCAGGCACCGGGCGTGAGGCTCCACACCGCCTGGGTGCGGCGGTCTTGCAGCAGAAAGCTGAGCGCCGGCCGGTCGCCCACGGGGTCGCGCGTCCATGCACCCAGCGCCAGCGGCTCTGGCCGGCCGACCCAGCTGGTTCCCATGCCGCTGTCGGACACGCTCGCCCCCAGCTCGGGCCCTGTCAGGCGGTTGGGCCAGGGCAAGTGCGGCACCAGCCCGGAGCCGGTGTCGAAGCCCAGTGCGCCGGTTTCGCGGTCGAACGCCGCGGCCGGCACGGCGGGGGCCATATCGCTGCGCTGCAGCGGCACCGCGATGCCGGGGCGGCTGTGGTCGCCCGCCTGGTCGAGCTGCGCTGTCCACTGCGCCACCTGCTCGGCCAGCGGGTGGCCGTCGGCCGTGAGGCCGATGCGCGCGAGCCGGCGCAGGGTGGTGACCTGGCGCACCGAGAGCGCGTCCATGGGCAGCAGGTGCAGCGCGCCGCCGGTGGCCTGCCCCTGGGGCATGAGGGGCTGAGGGGTCGCTGGGGGCGGCGCGGAGCCGGCTGCGAGTTCGGCGGCCACCAGGGGCAGCTGGGCAGCGCCCTCGGGATCGAGCAGCACCACCAGATCGTGTGCCACGCCAGCGTGCAGCCAGTCGCGGTGGGCCTGCGCCAGCTGGCGCAGCACCGGCAAGCCCTGTGGCCAGCTCGCCAGCACGAGCAGCAGCGGGCGCTCGCCGCCCAGCCCCAGCGGCAGCAGCTCCAGCGGATCAGCCGGCTCCACTGCCGCTGCGCCCGCGCCTGCAAACAGGTGGGTGCGCGGCACGGTGGCCACCAGGGCGGTGGTGAGTGCCTGCAAGGCGGGCAGCAGTTCGCTGCGGGCCTGCAGCCCGGTGGCCGGCTGGCCGGCCATGGTGGCGGCCATGAGCGAGGCGCGCTCCACATGGCTGTGCCGGCGGTATTTGTCGAGCAGGGCCAGCAGGGTGTCGGGGTCGTCGGAGGCGGCCGTGGCGAAGGTGACGCTGGCCTGCGCGCCGGGGCGCAGGCGCAGGCGCACGCCCAGCACGGCCACGCTGTCGACGCCGTTCACGAAGGAGGCCGGGCCCTCGGGCACAGGGTCCAGCCCGGCGCGCGGGCGGGCCGGGCTGTGGTGGCGGCCCAGCCACTGGCCGCGGTCAGTCTGGCAGCGCAGTTCCAGCAGGCGGCCCTGCACGTCGGCCACGAAGTGGGCCATGCGGGGCACGCTGGCGTCCGGCGGGGCTTGCGGCGGCTGGAAGCGCAGGGCGCGCTGCTCGGGCATCCAGTCGGAGCGCAGGCGCGGGCGCGCCGGGGGTGGAAAGCGCTGATCGGCCCCGCTGGCTTCCAGCGCCACGTCCATCGCCGAGACCACTTCCAGGTCCATGGCCTGGTCGCTGTGGTTGCTGAGCGTGACGCGGCGGAATTCGATGTCGTCTTCGGGGCTGATCCACACCGCTGTCTGCGCGCTCAGCTCGGGCCACTGCGCCTGCAGCACCATGCGCTCGCGGTGGAAGCTGGCGCTGTAGGCCGCGTTGGGGTCGGGCGCCGGGTGGCTGCTGAGCGACACCGGCAGGCCGCTGCTGTCCTGCCGCAGGTAGAGGAAATGGCCCAGGTCGTCGCGCAGCAGGTCGTCGGCGTCGCGGGTAAGGGCGGTGTCGCCCCACAGGCTGCTGCCGGCGCCGTTGGCACGCAGGCGGGTGCTGTAGCGGCCATTGGTGAGCAGCAGCGTGGGCTCCAGGCTGCTGGCGCCGGGCACCACGGGGCGGGCGGCGTCGGCCTGGCGCTGCTGCAGGGCCGGCAGGGGGCGGCGCGGCACGTCCTGCAGCGGCGGCAGGTGGCGCGGCGCCGTTTCGTGCAGCAGCGGGGCCATGGCCTGCAGGGCCGGGTGGGCACTGGCCCAGCGCTGCACGATACCGCCGTGCAGCACGCTGGTGAGCGCGGCGATGCTCAGGCCCTGGTCGCGCGCACGCAGGCCGTGCACCACGGTGGCGTCGCCGCCCCTGGCCTGGCGCCCGGGGGTGCAGTCCAGCGCGTCGAAGAAACCGAAGCGCCCGCGGGCGCCCAGCAGCGTGAGCGCGCGCAGGTTGGCGCAGGCCGCTGCCGGGTCGAGCAGGGCCGCCAGGGCGCTGGCATAGGGCGCGATCACGCGTTCGTCGGGGGGGATGCTGCGCAGGGCCAGGCGCGGCACGCCGTGTGGCGCCACCGGGAAGGGCTGGGCGGGGTCGCGCCCGGCCCAGGCCGACTCGGCCATGCCCCAGGGCAGCTGGTCGGGCCGCGTGTGGGCGATGTGTTCGGCCAGCGCGCTGTGGCTGGCTTCGTGCAGCGCGCTGCCGTGGGGTGCCGGTGCCAGCAGCCAGGGCGCCAGGTAGTCCGCCAGCGAGCCCGACCACGAGCGCAGCGCCGCCCTCGCCCCGCTGGCAAAGAAGGGGCGGCCCAGCGAGCGCCAGTGGTGCGCGGGCAGATCGCCCCGGGCCAGGCCCAGCAGGCTGGCGCTGCGCGCTTCGGACGCCAGCAGCTCGTAGAAATGCGGCTCGGGCTGCTGTTCGTCCACGCGGTAGCCGGTGTGCAGGCGCGCGTGGCCGGGGTGGTAGAGCAGCCTGAAGTCGGCCTTCCAGGCCAGATCCTCCAGCTGCCGGGCCAGGGCACGCAGGCGCGTGGTGGCGTGTGGCGCTTCGCCCGAGCGGCGCGACCACGCGTCCTGCAGGGCCGAGCGCAGCGTGTGCAGGTGGTCCCGCAGCAGGCTGTGCAGCTCTTCGCGCCCGTTGTCGCCTGAACTGGGCTCGGCGCGCTCGGGCGGCGCGGCTGCCTGCAGCTCGTCCAGGGCGCGCTGCAGCAGCTCCTGGAAGGCGGCAAAGGCCGCCGGATCGTCGGCGCCGGGGGCCGCCTGGGCCAGCAGCTGGCCGACTGCGGTTCTGTCGGCCCGGCGGCGCAGCACGGTGTGCAGCAGCGGCAGCCGTGGCTCCAGCCGCTCGCGCGACGTGCGCAGGGCCTGGGCGCCGGCTTCGTCGTCGAAGGGGTTGCGGGCCAGTTCCCGGCAGGCCTGCGCCACCGCCAGCCCGTAAGCGCTGAAGTGGCCGCTCTGCGCCGTGTCCACGCGGCGGGGCAGGGCGGGCTCCAGCGTATCGCTGTGGTATCGCGCCAGCAGGTGGCCCTGGTGGCGTTCCAGGCGGGCCACGGTGGCCAGCGTGCCCTCCACGCGGCTGAGCAGCTCTTCGGTACCGATCCAGCCGAACTGGCGCGCGCAGGCGGTGCTCAGCAGGTACAGACCGATGCCCTGCGGCGAACTGTGGTGGGCTTCGCGCCAGAAGGGGGCGGTCTGCAGATCGTCGGGCGGAAGGTGGTGGTGTTCGCCTTCGCCACAGCGCTCGAACAGGCGCCAGCTGTCGCGCGCCACGCTGGTGAGCATCTCGCGGTCGGGGGGCGACTGGGCGTCGTCTTCGCTGGGGCTGGCCGCACGCCGGCCGAGCCAGCGCAGCAGGGGTGCCGCGGCCCACAGCAGCAGCAGGCCGGCGGCCAGGGGTGCCGGGGGCAGGCCGTGCAGCAGCCACAGGGCCAGACCCAGGCCCAGCGCCACCACCGGCGCGCTGCGCTGGCGCACCAGCCAGGCCGGCCAGGCTGCGGGCGGCGCCAGGTCGCGGCCCAGGCCCCGCCACATTGCATGGGCGGTGCGCAGGGCGTCTTGCGGCAGGCGCCATATACCTGAGAGCGCGGCGGCTGCGGCGCGCAGCAGGCCGGCACCGGCGGCCCGGGCCTGCCTGCGCCCCATCAGATGGGCATGGCGCGGCACCGCCTGCACCAGGGCGGACACCAGCGGCCCCGCCGCGTGTGCAGCGGCCACCAGCAAGAGCGTGGCCGCCAGCGACAGCCGCGGATCGAGCAGAGCCCAGGCCAGCAGCATCAGCGACGCGGGGCCCACCAGCCGGGCGCGCGCCGCATCCAGCAGGCCTGCGCGCTGCAGCGGGCTGAGCGGCCAGCGCTGCGGCTGCCATGCCAATGGCAGCGCTTCCCAGGTGGCGGGTGCCGTGAGCGGGCCAAGGGCGGGCCCGGTGGCGTCGGCATGGAACAAGGCCACATCAGGCACGCTGGCGCAGCGGGCGAGCGCGCCGGCCAGGGGGTGCTGGCGCTGCACCGGGTCGCCCGAGGGGCGCGCGCCCAGCACCGCCTGCATGGCGTCCACGTGCAGCAGGCCGCTGCCGGTGAAACCGGCCCTGTCTTCGGCAGGGGATGCGGTGTCGGCCAGGCGCTGCCACCAGGGCCGGGCGGGCTGGCGATCGGGCAGGGCACGGTGGCCCACCGGCTGCAGCGCTGCATGCCCCTGCACCACGCGCAGGCCGGCGCTGTCGAGCCGGGGCTGGTTGAGCGGGTGGGCCGCTACCGCCACCAGCGCGCGCAGGGCGCCCGGCGGGAGCTGCCAGCCGTCCAGCAAGGGCAGCAGGTAGCGCGTGCCGCCTGCCAGCGCGGAGAGGGGGCCGAGATCCCGGTAAGCGTGGCCGCCGCCCGCCGCGAGCGCGGCCAGCAGGGGTGCCAGCCGGGCGGGCGGGCAGCCGCCGTCGACAGCGTGCGCGGTGCCTTCGTTCGGCTCCTCCTGCAGCAGCACGAAACGCAGCGGCTCGCCCGGGGCCACCGGGTGCTGCTGGTTGAGCGACTGCAGGCGCGGGGTGGCCTGGCTGAGCAGCGCCGGGCCGGTGGTTTCGTTCCACGCCACGAGCAGCGCGAACTGGGCGGCGGGTTCGCGGTTGGCGAGGTACTGCAGGTGCAGGCGGTGGATCGCCTGGCCCAGGGCCTGCGCGTCGTCACCGGCCGCAGGCACGACCACCAGCACCCGTGCCTCGGGCGGAATGCCGTCGGCCAGCGCCAGGCGCGGCAACACGGGTGCCGCGGCGGTTTCTCGCGCCACCGCATCCACGACCGCCGCCGCCACCTGCGAGGCTGGCCACACCGCCAGCAGCCCCGCGAGCACCGCCAGCCAGCCAGGCAGGCTGCTGGACTCGGCAGGGGAGGCTGTGCCCAGCCACGCGCCCAGCAGCACGGCGGTGATGGCCAGCGCGGTGCCGATCAGCAGCGCATGGGTGGCCGGCGCGCGCGCGCGGCGCCAGATGCCGCTGGCGCGGCTCAGCATCGGCTGCATGCCCAGTTCGGTTTCCAGTGCCATGCGCCCCTGGCCGTCGAGCCAGTGGGCCGCGGGGGTCGGCTCGCCACTGCCATCGGCCATGCGTGCCAGCAGCGCGCGCGCCACCGCAGCGCCGCTGCGGCCGCTGCGGGTGCTCAGGTGCTCGATGTGCCGCAGGGTGGCGTTGCGCGTGGGGCCGTCTTCGGCAGCGAACAAGGGGTCGGCCAGCATGAGGCGCATGACCACGCTGTTGCGGTCCAGCAGGTCCGACCAGTCGGTGATGTCGAGCTGGCGCAGGGCCTGCAGCGCATTGACCATGCTCAGGTGATCGGCTGCGTCGTCCGCGTGTTGCTGGCCCTGCAAGGCGATGAGATCGGGTGTTTCGCGCTGTATCCACTGCAGCACCTGCACCGCTGCCGGGGGCTCGTCCACCGTGTCGGCCGAGGGGGCGGAGAGCGCGCCCGCCAGGTCGTGCGCCAGCTGCATGAGGAACACCGCCGCCACGCCCCGCTGCGCGGCGGTGGCGTGCAGGCTCTGCAGGTCTTCCAGCGCCAGGGTATTGACGCGGTGGGCGCACAGTGTGGCCAGTTCGCGTGCTGCCCACCCGGCGGCGATGCGGTCGGCCAGGCGGCGCAGATTCTCCAGAAGCACCGCGCGCAGCGAGAGCGGCAGTGCCCAGAGTTCGCGCTGATCCAGCTCGTGCTGTGCCTGGTAGGCGTCCAGGAAACGTGTCAGCAGGCTTTCGTCGAACGCGGCATCGGTGTGGGCCAGAAAGGCCCAGGCCAGGCTGTAGACCCGGGGCAGCCCGGCCAGTGGCGCGTCGCGCAGCACCGGCAGGCCGGCGTAGAAGCGCGGCCCCATGTGTTCCTGAAGGTCGCGCAGGCTGTCTTCGACGCGCTGGAACTCGATGAACAGCGCATCGGCCGCCGCGCTCACCGGCTGGCCGCTGTGGGCCTGGCCGGCGATGTAGTGCAGCGAGCGGCGCAGCACCCGCGCGTTCGGCGCCACGCGCGGAACAAAAGGCTTCTGCCGCCAGCTGGCCGGGCCGCTGCGGTGCTGCCCGGCCAGTTGATGGCCGTGCTGCTCGAAGCCGGCCAGGCCAAAGATTTCGGCACGCACCGGCTCCTGCGTGGGGCCTTGCGCCGGGTCAAGCAGCTGTTCAAGCGGTTCCGGAACCCAGGTCCATCGGCTGCGCAGCAGCCCCTTGGCCATCGGCTATCGGATCAGCCGCGCGGCGCGGGCGAGCAGCGCGTAAAGGCGGCGGCGCCTGGGCTGAATGGACGCGTTGGCGGCCGGCGCCGTGTCGCAGCGGCCGGGCCGGCCGGGGGTCGCGCGGCAATGCCGCAGGTGCTCGCCCAGTGCAGCAGACTGGAGGTCAGACGCCTGGCGCCGGGGGCGGCCGCAGACCGCGGTGGCCCAGCGCAGGCCGGGGGTGGAAGGCGTTGCCATGTGAGTGCTCGGTGGGGTTCAGCGAAACAGGGGTACGGGCGCAGCGTGTGCACGCGACCGTTCCTTGTAGCCAGGGGCGGATGGGTCGTCTGTGCGTTGCCCCACCCTCGGGTTACAGCAGGGTGTGGCGGGGCCTGCGGTTCACCCTGGCTTATGCGCGCTATCGAACAGACCAGCGGCAGCCCGCCCCCTAAGCTGGGCATCCATGGCAGGTCGACCCGACTTTTCAACACAACCATGCGCCCTGACGCGCCACGGTCGAGTACTGCATTTGTTCACGCTGTCACACCACCCACGAGGAATCACCATGCAATCCAAGCAGAACCCCTGGGCCGGCCGCACCGCCGCCATTGCGGCGGCCGCCGCCGCCCTGGCACTGGCCGGCTGCGCCTCCCCGTACCGCGATGACGGCCGGCGTGTGACCCAGTCCCCGGCTCCCGTGTACACCTACCCCAGCCAGCCGGTACCCATCGAGTCGTACCGCCGCCGGGGAGGCGAGCCCCTGTATGAAGCCAACGTGATGAGTGTGCGCGCCGTGCTCGGCGAACCGCAACAGCGCTGCTGGATCGAGCGCGAAGAGATCGTGCAGCCGCGCCAGAACAACGTGCCCGGTGCGGTGGCTGGCGCCGTGATTGGCGGCATTCTGGGCCACCAGATCGGTGGCGGCAGCGGCCGCGACATTGCCCGCATCGGCGGCGCCGTGGCCGGCGCGGCCATCGGTTCCGGCGTGGGCACCGACCGTTACGGCGCCCCCGTGACCACCACACAGGACGTGCAGCGCTGCAGCAGCATCCCTGGAAGCGCCACCCCCGCCTACTGGGACGTCACCTATGTCTTCCAGGGCGTGACCCACCGTGCCCAGATGACCGAGCCGCCAGGCCGCACCATCACCGTCAACGCGCGCGGCGAACCGCGCATCTGACCCGACCGATCACGCCCTCCCTGACCAGTCACACTGGCGGGTCGGGGGGCGTGAACACTGTCATTAATTCAGGGCCTCCGGGCCCTATTTTTTTGTGATGTGAAAAGGTGGGCATCCACCTCCAATGCTCATGTCGGCCCTGTCTTGGTCCGGGGACGGGTTTGGTGGCTGCGAACATCCCGCCGAGGGCTCGCGCCGTTCGGACTGATCCATTCGAGACGGGGCGTGAACGATTCCTTCAGGCCAATCCAGGGCCTCCAGTACCGCCAGCCTGGCACCACCGATCCGGCTGACGCGTGGCGCAATCTGCATCTAAATCAGATTGCAGTCCGACGCAATAACTCTCTGTGTGAATATTGCCAAGGCTTTGCGCTGCAATCCGTCTGATTCGCACCGTCTTCGTGCTCCAATGAACGAGCCAATCGTGCACAGACTGTGCCTGCGCAACGACACAGCATTCCTGCAGTTCCACCCATTTCCGTGATGCTCGCCGTCGGCCTGTGGCGCCCTTGCGCCAGCGAATTCATCAAAACACTCAGGTCCTTTCAATGAAAGACGCAGTCGTAAAAGAAACACTTGCGGGTGGAATGCAGAAGCACGTAGGACCCGCCAACGCCGCTGCGCTGTTGACGACCACGGTCGCTGGTTTCATGGTGACCTTGGCTGGTGACCTGTTAGGGCCTTCGCTTCCGACGTATGCCTTCGGTGTTTTAGCGATCGTATGGGTTCTGGTCATCCTGATTGCAGTCGCATTGATTGGCCGCGATGCCGCTGCGACCGCAGGGTACGAAAATTCAGCCGGAATTGCCGCCTGTCTGCGCTTGGGATTTGCCCGGGCAATGGTCGAAAAACGCTACGCCTTTATTCTTTTGCTGATGTCCTTCTGTGCTGTTTACGCTGCTTGGGCTCAACACCGGCAGAAAACGACGGTTGAGAAGATATCGGGCGGAATGGAGACCCTCCAGCTGATTGCAGGGGATACGGCGCAGGGAGTAGACGCCGTGCGCAAAGACCTGGCTTCGGATGAACTGACCCTGTTGAAAATGGGTTATGGCTCGAGTGAGGAACATGCGTGGCGCGCGTTCAGCGAGGGTAATGTGCCGGCGATGGAAATCATGCGGCGCCTCAACCGTCAACACTTCCCCGCCACCTTGCTGGACAAGCCGAGTGCCTTGGAGAATCTGATCCAGAATCCGAATGCGGACGTCGCTGGCGCGTTGGCGATGGCGAAGGCTTCAAAGGCTGAGCTGGATCGTCCACGGCACATTGAGAGTTCGTACACGGGCGCGTTCAAGGTCCCCCAGCGAAAAGGGATTTTCGAGAGCTTGGGATTCACGGCTGTGCGCGTCCTTCCCGACGGCGGGGGGCAGAAGCGAGGTGAAACCCTGTATATGGTGTACGACGACAACGTGCCCTGGACGGCTGAGGTGTCCCCCTGCTGCTGGCTGTGTGGGCGAACAACGGTTTGGCAGTCAAAGCGCTGCTCGAAAACGGTGCGTCTCCCGATGGAGGCACCGTCCTTACCACGGGTGTTTTCACCAATCAGATCGGTGGACTGCGGTCCTATGACGTCACCGTGAGTGCGTTGTCGGAAGCGCGCCGGCTGGGGCTGACAGAAATCAAAGCGCTGCTGGTGGGGGCCGGGGCCAAGGTTTTGTCGAAAGCAGAGCGCCTTGGCTGAACGCCATTGTCCAGCTCTGGATCAAGCGTTCAGTCTTTTCCTTCTCCTTCCTTTCTACATCTCAACATGAGGCACATGGCCCATTCGATCATGAACATTCAATCCATTGTGTCGAAGGCGATCCACATTTTCCTGCTGACCACGAGTGCATGCGTCTGGGCAGCACCGGTGCTGGATGACAGCGCTTTCACTAAAGGGCTGAAGGCGGAAGTGGCTTTAAGAGACTGCAAGAAAATGGGGGGGATGGTCAAAACGGCGGTCACGGCGGAAGTGGGGGGAGCAGGAGGGTGGTTCACCGTCTTTCTATTTGGTGACGACACACCCGAGGGCGTGAGTGCAGGGAAATATCGGATCAGCCCCAGCCAGAAGCAGCTCGACAGCCTTATCGGGAAAAGATATTGCTACATCAGTTGATGAGTCTCATGTGACGCTTTGCCGATCGACTGGCGAATCAGCCACTGTTCCCACAAACAGAAACGCCTGAGCGGCAAGCCGCTCAGGCGTTTCTGTTTGTCTCCAGTGCAGCGTGACTACATGGGGCCCCGGCCGCTGATGACGCGCAGCAGCACGACGACGATGGCGATCACGAGCAGGACGTGGATGAAGCCGCCCATGGTGGTGGAGGTGACGAGACCCAGCAGCCACAGCACGAGCAGCACGACGGCAATGGTGTAAAGCATGGCAGTTCCTTGGTGAAAGAAGTCAACAAACAGGGGGAGGGGAGGCGGCGCTCAGGGCGCCCCATGCCTCAGCCGCCCCGGGCCTGTCAGCGGTGGTGGCCGTTGCGGCTGAGCATGGCGAACAGCCCCATGAGGGTGGCGCCCACGGCCGCGGCGATGAGCATCGATTTGACGGGCTCGTCCTGGATGTAATGCGTGGTGACGTCTTTCACGTGGTACGACTTTTCGCGCAGCTGGTCGGCGCTGTCACGCACCAGGTCCATGCCACGGTGGGCGAGGTCTTCGGTGTTGTGGGCCAGCTGGCGCAGGGTGTCGCCGGTCTGGGCGCGTGCTTCGCTAAGGCTGTCGGACACGCGGTCGATGCCTTGCTGGGCGCTGCGCGAGGTGTCACGCGCGGCGTTTTCAGCCGCGCGGGCCAGGCTGGAGGTGTCGTTGCCGATGGAGGTGGAGGAGTTCATGTTGGTCTTTCGAAGGGGGTGAAGAGGGAAGGAAAGGGGGGTCAAGGCCGGCGCTGTGGGCCGGCCCGTACGCTCACTTCTTGTCGACCTGGTTGCCGATGACGCCGCCAATGGCTGCGCCGCCCAGCGTGCCGGCCGTGCTGCCACCGGTGAGCACGGCGCCACCCACGGCGCCTGCGCCCGCACCGATGGCGGTGTTGCGTTCCTGTGTGCTCATGCCGCTGCAGGCGGTGAGGCCGGCGACGAGGGTGAGGGAGCCCGCCAGAGCGATCCAGCGGGAGGGGGTGCGTGCGGTGGTTGTCATGACGGTTCCTTTGCAGAGAGTTGATAGATCGAACGGACATGGCCCGCACAGGCGGCACGCCACATCACCCACGCGGCGCCGGGTGCTGGGTCAAGGGGCTCGGGGAGCGCGGTCGGCCTGGCACCGCTACGAAGGTCGATCGACGGGCTGGCGCTGGATCAGGGGGCGTCGACGTCGGCCTTTGCGCCGCGGTGAGTCCACAGTAGAGCGGCCGGCAGGCGGGGTCTGTGCGTTGACGCACGATGCCGTGCGCTGGGCAGGCGCGGCGAGCACCGCCACCTGCGAACGAGGCAGCGCCTGGAGAGAGCGTGAAAGGCGGCTCGGCCGCCTGCTTCAGTAGTGCGGCGGCAGTTCGTCGCGCGGGTCGCGCACGCCGGGGCTGGCGCCCTCGCCACCCTGCTGACGCAGGCGGCTGACCTCGCGCACCAGCAGCTCGATGGTTTCCTGCTGCCGGGCCACCAGCTGGTTCAGCGTGTCGAGCAGGTCGTCGGCGTAGCTCGCCTTGATTTCCAGCTCGGTCAGCCGTTGCTCCAGTGCATCGGTGGCGGGTGCGGCGGGTGCGGGGTGGGGCGTCGGGGCGGCAGAGCTCATTCCGCTATTGGACACGAAGCCGCAGCTTGCTCCCTGAGGGCGTGGGGAGGGTGCGCCTCAGCCCGCCGGCTTCAGCCGCATGAAGCCGCCGAATTTGTCTGCCAGGTGGCTTTCGGCGTGTTCGAGCATGAAGTAGCGGAAGGCCTCAGCCGCGGGCGAGAGCAGCTTGGACAGGTTGTGCACCACGTTCCAGCCGCGCACGATGGGGGTGCCTTCCACATCGAGCACGGCAATGAGCTGGTGCTCCAGCTCCAGGCCGATGGTGTGCAGCGATAGAAAGCTCAGGCCCATCCCGGCCATCACGGCCTGCTTGATGGTTTCGTTGCTGGCCATCTCCATCACCACACGCGGCTCCAGGCGCGACTTGTCCAGGAATTTTTCCATCGCTGCCCGCGTGCCCGAGCCCCGCTCGCGCAGGATGAAGCCATAGGGCTGCAGGCTCTCCACCGTGGGATGCCCGACTTTGAGCAGCGGGTGGTCGATAGGCGCCACGAACACGTGTGGATGCGCGGCAAATGGCTCGGCACGGGTGGCCAGCTCGGTGGGCGGGCGGCCCATCACGGCGATGTCGACCTCGTTGGCCTGCAGCATTTTCACGAGCTGCTCCCGGTTGCCCACCGCCAGCCGGATCTCCACCCCTTCGTGTTCACGGTGGAATTCGGCCAGCAGGCGGGGCAGGAAGTATTTCGCCGTGCTCACCATGCCAATGGTCAGGGTGCCCACTTCCAGCCGCTGCAGGCGGGCGGCCGCGTCTTCGGCGTCTTTCAGGGTGGCCAGCATTTTGCGGGCGTACACCAGCATGTACTCGCCCGCGGTGGTCAGCGCGACCTGGCGCCCGGTGCGCTCAAACAGCGGCAGGCCGATGTGGCCCTCCAGTTCCTTCACCTGCATGGTCACGGCCGGCGGGGTGAGGTGCAGCACCTCGGCGGCCCGTGCAAAACTGAGCTGGCGTGCCACCTCGGTGAAAACCCTGAGCTGGCGGAAGGTGATGTTCTTCATTCAGGTATTGCTTAAGTTAAATCCAATTATTTGTGAATTTACCTTATTTAATCAGCTGCCTATAGTCTGCCCATAACCCGCCTGCTGGTGGGGATTTTGGGAGGTTTTGAGCATGCTGAGCGCCCTGATCTTTGATGTGGACGGCACCCTGGCCGACACCGAAAGCGTGCACCTGCAGGCCTTCAACCACGCGTTTGCCCAGGAGGGGCTCGGCTGGCACTGGGACCTGGCGCACTACACGCGCCTGCTCGACATTTCCGGTGGCAAGGAACGCATGCTGCACCACTGGCAGCAGGTGAACCCCGGCCTGCGCGAGCTGCACAGCGGGGCGGTGCAGGCCACCATCGACCGGCTGCACGAGGTGAAGACGGCGTTCTACGAGCAGGCCGTGAATGACGGCGCCGTGCAGCTGCGCCCCGGCGTGCTGGCGCTGCTGAACGAAGCCAGCGCGGCCGGGCTTCAGCTGGCCATTGCCACCACCACCTCGCCGGTGAACATCGCGGCGCTGCTGCGCCGCGACCTTGGCGTTGACTGGCGCCGCCACTTCCGCGCCGTGGGCGACGCGAGCAACGCTCCCCTGAAAAAGCCGCATCCGCAGGTGTACCTGCGCGTGTTGAGCGACCTGGGCCTGGCCGCAGCCGACTGCATCGCTTTCGAGGATTCGGCCAACGGCCTGCGCGCAGCCCGGGCCGCCGGGCTGGCCACCGTCATCACGCCCAACAGCTTCACCGCCCACCACGATTTCACCGGCGCGCTGCGCGTCGTGCCCGACCTGAGCGACGTGAGCGTGGACCGCCTGCGCGAATGGCACGAACGCTGAACACCCGCCCCCCCCGACACGCACCACCCGGAAGAACCCCATGCCTTTGTCCAGACGCTCCACCCTGACCCAGTTCCTGATCGAGGAACGCCGCCGCTTCCCCTCGGCCAGCGGCGACTTCAATGCCCTGATCCTTGACGTGGCACTGGCCTGCAAGGCCATCGCCCGCGCCGTGGCATTCGGCGAGCTGGGCGGCATGCTTGGCAACCATGGCGCCGCCGGAACAGATGCTTCCGTCAACGTGCAGGGCGAAACGCAGAAGAAGCTCGACGTGATCAGCAATGAGATGTTCATCAGCGCCAACAACTGGGGTGGCCACCTGGCGGGCATGGCGTCGGAAGAAATGGACGGGCCCTACCAGATACCGCGCAGCAGCCCGCGTGGCAAATACCTGCTGGTGTTCGACCCGCTCGACGGCTCCAGCAACATCGACGTGAACGTGTCGGTGGGCAGCGTCTTCTCGATCCTGCGCGCGCCGCAGGACGTGATCGACAGCGGGCGCGACGTCACCGCGGCCGATTTCCTGCAGCCGGGCACGCAGCAGCTGGCCGCGGGCTACGCCCTCTACGGTCCCACCACCATGCTGGTGCTGACCGTGGGGAATGGCGTCAACGGTTTCACGCTCGACCCCAACCTGGGCGAATTCAAGCTCACCCACCACCAGATCCAGGTGCCCGCCGACACGCAGGAATTCGCCATCAACGCGTCCAACAGCCGTTTCTGGGAAGCCCCTGTGAAGCGCTACGTGGACGAATGCCTGGCCGGGCGCACCGGCCCGCGCGAACAGGACTTCAACATGCGCTGGATCGCGTCCATGGTGGCTGAGGCCCACCGCATCCTGATGCGCGGCGGCGTGTTCCTCTACCCGCGTGACACCAAGGACGCCGCCAAACCCGGCCGCCTGCGCCTGCTCTACGAAGCCAATCCCATTGCCATGTTGATGGAGCAGGCCGGCGGACGCGCCAGTACCGGGCGCGAACCCATGCTCGGCGTTCAGCCCACCGGCCTTCACCAGCGCATCGGCCTGGTGTTTGGCAGCAAGCACGAAGTGGAGCGTATCGAGCGCTACCACCGCGAGCCGGTGGCGATGAAGGACAACACGCCGCTGTTTGCGGAGCGTTCCCTGTTCAGAGACTGATCGAGCCATCTGTTACCCGTTCGGGCTGAGCTTGTCGAAGCCCTCATGCGATGTGCTCTTTGAGCACTTCGACGAGCTCAGTGCGAACGGAAGTGTTGACAACCCAACGAAGGAAAGACCATGTCCGAACGCCACCCCATCATCGCCATCACCGGCTCGTCCGGCGCCGGCACCTCCACCGTCACCCGCACCTTCCAGAACATCTTCCGGCGCGAGAACGTCACCGCCGGGATCATCGAAGGCGACAGCTTTCACCGCTTCGACCGCAAGGAAATGAAGATCAGGGCAGCCGAAGCCGAGAAGGCGGGCAACATGAATTTCAGCCATTTCGGCGCCGAGGCCAACCTGTTCGGCGAGATCGAAAACCTGTTTCGCACCTACAGCGAAACCGGGCAGGGCAAGAGCCGCAAGTACCTGCACAACGCCGAGGAGGCCGCGCCATACCAGCAGGAGCCCGGCACCTTCACGCCCTGGGAAGACCTGCCGCCCGACACCGACATGCTGTTCTACGAGGGCTTGCACGGCGCGGTGGTCACGCCCGAAGTCAACGTGGCGAAGTACCCCGACCTGCTGGTCGGCGTGGTGCCGGTGATCAACCTGGAGTGGATCCAGAAGCTCTGGCGCGACAAGAACATGCGCGGCTACAGCGCCGACGCCGTGACCGACACCATCCTGCGCCGCATGCCCGACTACGTGAACTTCATCACCCCGCAGTTCCAGCACACGCATGTGAACTTCCAGCGCGTGCCCATCGTGGACACGAGCAACCCCTTCGTGGCGCGCGATGTTCCCACCGCCGACGAGAGCATGGTGGTGATCCGCTTTGCCAAGCCCAAAGGCATCGACTTCCCCTATCTGCTCAGCATGATCAACGGCTCGATGATGAGCCGCGCCAACACCATCGTGGTGCCCGGCGGAAAGATGGAACTGGCGATGCAGCTCATTTTTACCCCCTTCATCTGGCGCATGGTGGAGAGGAAAAAGCGTGCGATGGGGCTGGCCTGAGTCTTCGATTTCCGCTCCTGAACGCCTGCCCCCCACCCCGCCTTCCCCCAGCGGGGGAAGGAGCAAAAGCCCGGGCGTCCCCGCACGGCTCCCTCCCCCGCTGGGGGAGGGCAGGGGTGGGGGCCCGCCAGCGGACACCTCACTCAGAAACCAGAACCGCCAAATTCCCGAAGGTCAACGATGAACTCACCATCTCCCGAACTCGCCCGCCAGATGGCCAACGCCATCCGCATGCTCGCCGTGGACGCTGTCGAAAAAGCGAAGAGCGGCCACCCCGGCGCGCCCATGGGCATGGCCGACATGGCCGAGGTGCTGTGGAACCGGCACCTCAGGCACAACCCGGCCAACCCCCACTGGTCCGACCGCGACCGCTTCGTGCTGAGCAACGGACACGGCTCCATGCTGCTCTACGCGCTGCTGCACCTTACCGGCTACGAACTGCCCATGGAGGAGTTGAAGAACTTTCGCCAGCTGCACAGCAAGACCGCCGGCCACCCCGAAGTGGGCATTACCCCTGGCGTGGAAACCACCACCGGCCCGCTGGGCCAGGGCCTGGCGAACGCGGTGGGCATGGCGCTGGCCGAGAGGCAGCTGGCCGCCGAGTTCAACCGGCCGGGCCACACCGTCGTCGATCACTTCACCTATGTGTTCATGGGCGACGGCTGCCTGATGGAAGGCATCAGCCACGAGGTGTGTTCGCTCGCCGGCACATTGCGCCTGAGCAAGCTGGTGGCGTTCTACGACGACAACGGCATCTCGATTGACGGCCATGTGGAAGGCTGGTTCACCGATGACACGCCGGCCCGTTTCAAAGCCTACGGCTGGCATGTCATCGCCAACGTGGACGGGCACGACCCGGTCGCCGTGGATGCGGCCCTGCGCGCCGCGAAACGACAGGCCGCAGAGCCCGACGGCAAGCCCACGCTGATCTGCTGCAAGACCGTCATCGGCCAGGGCTCACCGGGCAAAGCCGGCACACACGACGTGCACGGCGCTGCGCTGGGTGCGGCCGAGGTGCAGGCCACCCGCGAGGCACTGGGCTGGAGCGCCGCACCCTTCGAGCTGCCCGCTGATGTGGCCAGCGCCTGGAACGCGGTGGCGCGCGGTCGCCAGGCCGAAGCGGGCTGGCGCGACCGTTTCGAAACCTACCGTCAGCAGTACCCGGCGCAGGCCGCCGAGTTCGAGCGCCGCATGGCCGGCGAGCTGCACGCCGACTACGCCGTCCAGCTGCCCGCATTGCTCGCCTCCCTGGCCGCCCGCGCCGAGCCCTGCGCCACGCGCAAGGCCAGCCAGCACGCGCTGGACGCGCTTGCGCCCCTGTTGCCCGAGTTCTTCGGCGGCAGCGCCGACCTGACTGGCTCCAATCTCACCAACTTCAAGGGCTGCGTGAAGGCCGGGCGCGACACGCCGGGCAACCACATGAGCTACGGTGTGCGCGAATTCGGCATGGCCGCCCTCATGAACGGCCTGGCGCTGCACGGCGGTTTCATCCCCTACGGCGGCACCTTCCTCACCTTCAGCGACTACAGCCGCAACGCCATCCGCATGGCCGCGCTGATGAAGCAGCGCGTGATCCACGTGTTCACGCACGACAGCATCGGCCTGGGCGAGGACGGGCCTACGCACCAGAGCGTGGAGCATGTGCCCAGCCTGCGGCTCATCCCGCAGCTGGACGTGTGGCGCCCGGCGGACGGCCTGGAGACCGCCGTGGCCTGGGCCAGCGCCCTGGAGCGCCGTGATGGCCCGAGCGCCCTGTGCCTCTCGCGCCAGAACCTGCCCCGCGTGACCGGGAACGTGCTCGCCGGCCAGATCCGCAAGGGCGGCTATGTGCTCTCGGGCATGGACGACCCGCAGGCGGTCATCCTCGCCACCGGCTCCGAGGTGGAACTGGCCCTGCAGGCACAGGCCGCGCTGGCGGCAGAAGGCATCCGCACCCGCGTCGTCTCCATGCCCAGCACCAATGTGTTCGACCGCCAGCCGCGCGACTACCAGGACGCCGTGCTGCCGCCCCGGCTGCCCGCCGTGGCCGTGGAGGCCGCCCACCCGGACTTCTGGCGCAAGTACGTGGGGCGCACCGGCGCGGTGGTCGGTATCGCCAGCTTCGGCGAGTCGGCCCCCGCCCCCGAGCTGTACCGGCACTTCGGCATCACATCGGCCGCGGTGGCCGCGGCCGTGGAGGCGGTGCTGGTATGAACCGCCCGTATGACCTCATCCTGTTCGACCTCGACGGCACGCTCATCGAGACCGCGCCCGAAATCTGCGACGCGGTGAACGACACGCTGGATCACTTCAAGCTGCCGCGCGTGAGCCAGCAGCAGGTCAATGACTGGATCGGCCACGGCACGCGCGAGCTGCTCATCCAGGCGCTGGCATCGGTCACGCGGCAGACCGCAGATGCGGTACGCCACAGCGACAGTTTCGCCGCCATCGAGGCCGTGTTCACCCAGCACTACGGCCGCCGCTGCGGCACCCGAAGCCATCTCTACCCCCACGTCCGCGAGACCTTGCACGCCCTGCGCGCAGCGGGCGTGAAGCTGGCCGTGGTGACGAACAAGGAAGGCCGTTACACGCAGGCCGTGCTGGACGCTCACCAGCTGGCCCCGCTGTTCGACCGCGTCATCAGCGGCGACACGCTGCCGGTGAAGAAGCCCCAGCCGGCGGCGGTGCACGGCTGCCTGCAGGCATTCGATGTGGCACCAGACCGCGCCCTGTTCGTGGGCGACTCGAGCATCGACGTGGCCACCGCCCGCAACGCCGGTATCGCGGTGTGGGCGCTGCCCTACGGCTACAACATGGGCGAACCCATCGAGGCCTGCGGGCCCGACCGGGTGATCCCCGACTTTTCGGCGTTGACCACCCGGCTGCCCGCAGCAGCCTGAACGCTTTTCTTCTTCTCCCCCTTCATCCCTTCAACAGACCCATGACCATCAAGATCGGCATCAACGGCTTTGGCCGCATCGGACGCAACGTGCTGCGCAGCGCGATCCAGAACTTCAGCGACATTGAAGTCGTGGCCATCAACGACCTGCTGGAGCCCGACTACCTGGCCTACATGCTGCAGTACGACAGCGTGCACGGCCGCTTCAAGGGCACGGTCCAGGTCGAGGGCGGCAACATCATCGTCAACGGCAAGACCATCCGGCTCACGCAAGAGCGCGACCCCGCCAACCTGAAGTGGAACGAAGTCGGGGCCGACATCGTCATCGAGTCCACCGGCCTGTTCCTGGACAAGGTCACCGCCCAGAAGCACCTGGACGCCGGCGCCATGAAGGTCATCCTGTCCGCGCCTTCCAAGGACGACACCCCCATGTTCGTCTATGGCGTCAACGACAAGACCTACAAGGGCGAGGCCATCATCTCCAACGCCTCGTGCACCACCAACTGCCTGGCGCCCATTGCCAAGGTGCTCAACGACAAGTGGGGCATCAAGCGCGGTCTCATGA
>JAUXNG010000055.1 GCA_030682835.1 Hydrogenophaga sp.
ATGTGGTTGAGCACCATGCCCTGCGTGAGCAGCTGGGTGAAGGGCTCGTCCACCTTCACCAGGCCCAGGTCGCGCATCACCTTGGTCCAGAAGCGCGCGTAGAGCAGGTGCAGGATCGCGTGCTCGATGCCGCCGATGTACTGGTCCATCGGCATCCAGTAATCGGCGCCGCCGGCCACCATCGCGTCCGGGTTGGTCGGGTCGCAGTAGCGCATGAAGTACCAGGACGAGTCCACGAAGGTGTCCATGGTGTCGGTCTCGCGCCGCGCGGGCTGGCCGCAGACCGGGCAGACCACGCCGGCGTGGAAGCCCTCGTGCTTGTGCAGCGGGTTCCCCGAACCGTCCGGAATGCAGTCCTGCGGCAGCACCACCGGCAGGTCCTTCTCAGGCACGGGCACCGCGCCGTGTTCGGCGCAATGGATGATGGGAATGGGTGTGCCCCAGTAGCGCTGGCGGCTGACGCCCCAGTCGCGCAGGCGCCAGGTGGTTTTCTTCTCGCCCAGGCCTTGGGCGGCGAGCAGCTCGGCCACGGCATCCACCGCGGTCTTCTGGTTCAGGCCGTCGAGTTCGCCCGAATTCACGCACACGCCACTCAGCTTGTCGCCGTACCACTCCTGCCAGGCGGTGTCATCAAAGGTCTTGCCCTCCACCGCAACCACTTGGCGGATCGGAAGCTGGTACTTCAGCGCAAACGCAAAGTCGCGCTCGTCGTGCGCGGGCACGCCCATCACGGCGCCGTCGCCGTAGCTCATGAGCACGTAGTTGCCCACCCACACCGCCACCTGCGCGCCGGTCAGCGGGTGCGTGACGAACAGGCCGGTGGCCATGCCCTTCTTTTCCTGCGTGGCGAGTTCGGCTTCGGTCGTGCCGCCGCTCTTGCACTCCTCGATGAACGCGGTCAGCGCCGGGTTGCTGGCCGCTGCGTGCAGTGCCAGCGGATGCTCGGGGGCCACGGCGCAGAAGGTCACGCCCATGATGGTGTCGGCGCGCGTGGTGAACACATACATCTTGCCCTCGCCGATCAGCACGCCCGAGCCGTCGGTGATCTGGTGCGGGAAAGCGAAGCGCACGCCCTGGCTCTTGCCGATCCAGTTCTCCTGCATCAGCCGCACCTTGTCAGGCCAGCCGTTGAGCGTGGCCTTGGGGTTGCCGATCTGCACATGGTCGAGCAGTTCGTCGGCGTAGGCGGTGATGTTCAGGTAGTAGCCGGGAATTTCGCGCTTTTCCACCACGGCGCCGGTGCGCCAGCCCTTGCCGTCGATCACCTGTTCGTTGGCCAGCACGGTCTGGTCCACCGGGTCCCAGTTCACCACCTGGGTCTTGCGGTAGGCGATGCCCTTTTCCAGCATCTTCAGGAACAGCCACTGGTTCCACTTGTAATAGGTCGGGTCGCAGGTGGCGACTTCGCGGCTCCAGTCGATGGCCAGGCCCATGGCCTGCATCTGCTGCTTCATGTACGCAATGTTCTCGTACGTCCACTTCGCGGGCGGCACACCGTTCTTCAGCGCAGCGTTCTCGGCGGGCAGGCCAAACGCGTCCCAGCCCATGGGCATGAGCACGTTGTAGCCCTTCATGCGCAGCTGGCGCGTGAGCATGTCGTTGATGGTGTAGTTGCGCACATGGCCCATGTGCAGCTTGCCGCTGGGATAGGGCAGCATGGAACAGGCGTAGAACTTCTGCTTGCCCGCGTCTTCGGTCACGCGGTAGGCGTCGGTGGCGTTCCAGTGGGCGTGCGCGGCGCGCTCGACTTCCTTGTGGGCGTATTTTTCTTGCATGAAGCGCAGACCGGCGAGCCGGTGAAGAGAACGATCAGGATCGGGAGGAAAAGGACGGGGCGCAGGGCGTCGGCGCCCGGTCGCGGTGCGGCGCGGGGGCCGCACGGTCAGTCGAGATTTTAGGGCTTGGCCGCTGGCGCCCGCGCCGGCCCGGTTTCAGCGAGACACGGGCCCTGCGGCTGCGTTCGGCTCGCTGACCAGCCCGGGCACCGCCTCGGCCACGAAGCCGATGCGCGACAGGCCTGCCGACTGCGCCAGCCCGATCAGCTGCACCACCCGTCCATACGGGGCAGCGGTGTCCGCACGCAGCTGCAGCTCGGTGGCCGGGTCGCGCCGGGCCTGCTCCTGCAGGCGCGGGCGCAGGGCCTCGGCGTCCTGCGGCTCGTCGTTCCAGTAGACCTGACCCGCCGCGTCCAGGCTGAGCGACACCACCGCACCGGCCGGCTCGGCACCGGGCGCCGGCACCTGGGCCTGCGGCAGATCGAGCGCCAGCCGGCTGGCCATCACCGGCGCGGCGATGATGAAGATGACCAGCAGCACCAGCATCACGTCCACCAGCGGCGTGACGTTGATGTCGCTCATGGGCCGGTACCCGGCCGGATTTTCAAGCCGTCCGAAGGCCATGGGAGGCAGCGCTGGGAATTGAGGCGCTATCCGGGTGGCACAGCAATGCCCGCAAGTCGTGGGCAAAGCCTTCCAGCTCGGCCTCGATGCGCACGACCTGCCGGCCCAGCACGTTGTAGCCCAGTACCGCGGGAATGGCCACGGCCAGGCCGGCGGCGGTCATCACCAGCGCCTCGCCTACCGGCCCCGACACCTGCTCGATACGAAAGCCTCCGTCCAGCCCGATGCCCGACAGCGCGTGGTAAATGCCCCATACCGTGCCCAGCAGACCGACGAAGGGTGCGGTGGAGCCCACCGTGGCCAGCAGCACCTGGCCAAATTGCAGGCGGTGCAGCACCTGGTGCAAGGCGTCGCGCAACACACGGGTGAGTTGCTGCGAGCGGTCACCGGCTGCCGCCAGGGTGCCCGGCACGGTGGCGTTCAGGCCGCGGGCGGCGGCCACCAGCGGCTGCACCAGCTGGCGGTGGTCGAAGGCCAGCAGCCGGCGCTGGGCGTCGTCCAGATCGCTGGCCTGCCAGAACGCGGCCGTGCTGCGCTGCAGGTCGCTGGCCGCACGGCGCAGCACCCAGGTCTTCCAGAGGATCACGACCCAGCTGGCCACCGACATCAGCAGCAACAACAGGGCCACAGCGCGGCCCACGGCGTCAGCTTGCGCCAGCGTCTGCAGGATGTTCATGCCGCAGCCGGTTGCCCGGCGCTTCAGCGCAGGCCGAGCACGTCGAACATGTCGTACAGCCCGGGCGGCTTGCCGGCCAGGAAGCGCACCGCGCGCAGGCTGCCCTGGGCGTAGGTGGCGCGGCTGCTCGACTTGTGCGTGACCTCGATGCGTTCGCCGGTGCCGGCAAACAGCACCGTGTGGTCGCCCACGATGTCGCCACCGCGGATGGTGGCAAAACCGATGCTCGACGGGTCGCGCTCGCCCGTGACGCCTTCGCGGGCATAAACCGCACAGTCCTTCAGATCGCGACCCAGCGCGTCGGCAATGACCTCGCCCATCTTGAGCGCGGTGCCACTGGGCGCGTCCACCTTGTGGCGGTGGTGCGCTTCGATGATTTCGATGTCGTAGCCGGTGGACAGGGCCTTGGCCGCCATCTCCAGCAGCTTGAGCGTGACGTTCACACCCACGCTCATGTTCGGCGCCATCACGATAGCGATCGACTTCGCGGCTTCGGCGATCTCGGCTTTCTGCTCGTCGGTGAAACCGGTGGTGCCGATCACGGCGCTCACGCCGTGCTGCACACACACGCGCAGGTGCGCCAGCGTACCTTCTGGGCGGGTGAAATCGATCAGGCACTGGCTGGCCGACAAAGCCGCGCTCAGGTCGTCGGTGATGTGCACACCGGTGCCGACACCCGCCTCGCGCCCGATGGATGGGCTGGCGACCATGTCCAGCGCACCGGACAGCACGCAGTCTTCGCTGGCCTGCACGGCCTCCACCAGCATCTGGCCCATGCGCCCGCTGGTCCCCGCCACGCAGATGCGGTGGCCGCCAGATGTCGTGGCGGCGCTCATTGCGCGGCTCCCGGGGTTTCCAGCGGCGGATAGCTGCGGGCCGGGGCGGGTGGCGGCTCGGCCGCGGGGGCAGCCTGGCTGCTGGCGTTGCGTTGCTGGAACGCGCGCAGCTGCTCCTCGGAGGCCTGCAGCACCGGGGGCTTGCCCGCCTTGCGTCGCACGTCCAGCGAAGCCACGAACTCGGCCTCGGTGGGCAGCTCGTCGCCTTCGAAACGTTCGAGCACATCGTCCTTGAAGAAGACGGTGAGCTTGCGCTGCTGTGCCGCAGCGCCCTGGCGCCGGAACGTGAACACGTAGTCCCAGCGGTCGGCGTGGAACACGCTGGTGAGCAGCGGCGAGCCGAGGATGTCGCGCACCTGCAGCCGCGACATGCCGGGCGCCAGAGCCTGCGCCTGCTCGCGGGTGACCACGTTGCCCTGCTGGATGTCGATCTTGTAAGGGGTCACCAGGTTGGCGACGCTGGTGCAGGCACTCAGGCCGCCGAGCGCGGCCAGCACAAGGGCCACCCTGAAAACCGACTGGCCACGGCGGCGCTCACGAGAGGGTGACTGAGGTGAGTTGAGGTGGTGCATGGGGGCAAACCTGAAGGACGCGCGGGGTGCTGTCACCTGTCCGGCGGGGCAGCACGGCGGACGCGCTGACGATATGATCCGGTCATTGTAGCCCCGGGGTGCGCGGCTTCGCTGCTGCCGTCGGGGGATGTCCTGCGGCTTGCACAGGCTGCCCACCCCTCGCGTTCCGCCCCGCCATGACCAACATCGAAGAACTGAAAAACACCGGGCTGAAGGCCACGCTGCCGCGCCTGAAGATCCTGGAGGTTTTCCAGAATGCCAAGCAGCGCCACATGACGGCCGAGGACGTGTTCCGCGTGCTGCTCGACGAGCGCTCCGACATCGGCCTGGCCACCGTCTACCGCGTGCTGATGCAGTTCGAACAGGCCGGGCTCATTTCCCGCAGCAATTTCGAATCGGGCAAGGCGGTCTACGAACTAAACGAAGGCCAGCACCACGACCATCTGGTGTGCCTGGACTGCGGCCGGGTGGAAGAGTTCTTCGACGCCGAGATCGAGAAGCGCCAGCAGATGGTGGCCAAGACGCGGGGCTTCATCCTGCAGGAGCACGCCCTGTCGCTCTACGCCAACTGCAGCAAGACCGACTGCCCGCACAAAGGCCAATCCAACCGGGCCTGAAAAAGCGTGTTGCGTAGCGAACGGGTCGGTCGCAAACCCGGAATGCCGCGGGTCCGGCTCTGCCGGTCCGCAGGCATTGCACCTTGAGGGGGTGACGCCGAAGCCGGCGCGGGGGTGGCTCTCTATTCGCCGCGCGACATGGCCGCGCGGTGGCGCGACACGAATTCCTGGTAGGTGTCGATACCGCGCAGCTGAAGAATGGTGTTGCGCACCGCAGCCTCCACCAGCACAGCGATGTTGCGCCCGGCCACCACCTGGATCACCGCCTTGCGCACGGGCACGCCCAGCACATCCTGGTACAGCGGCTCGTGGGGCATGCGCTCGTAGTCGCGCTCCATGGTTTCCTTGCGCACCAGATGCACGATCAGCGACAGGCGCATCTTGCGGCGCACCGCCGTCTCGCCAAAGATCGCCTTGATGTCGAGCAGGCCGATGCCGCGCACTTCCAGCAGGTTCTGCAGCAGCTCCGGACAGCGCCCCTCGATGCTGGTCTGGTTGATGCGGTAGAGGTCCACGGCATCGTCGGCCACCAGGCCGTGGCCGCGAGAGATCAGCTCCAGCCCCAGTTCGCTCTTGCCCAGCCCCGATTCACCCGTGATGAGCACGCCCATGCCGAGGATGTCCATGAACACCCCGTGCATGGAGGCACGGTCGGCAAAATGGCGCGAGAGGTAGGCGCGCAGCACGTCGATGACGAAGGCCGCCGACTCCTGCGTGGAAAACATGGGAATCTGCGCGCGTTCGCACATGGCCATCAGCGCATCGGGCGCTGTCTGCCCGTCGGCCACCACCAGCACGGGCGGCTCCAGCGTGACGATGCGCGAGACGCGGCGGCGGTTGTCGTCTTCGCTCGGACTCGTGAGGTAGGCCACCTCGCGTTCGCCGAACACCTGCACGCGGTAGGGGTGGATGTAGTTCAGGTAACCCACCAGATCGGCGCCCGAGCGGGCGGCGCGGATCGCCACCTCGTCAAAACGGCGCTCCGACGCCCCCAGACCCGCCACCCACTGCCATTTCAGGGATTCGCGGTGGTCTTCAAACAGGACGTCGGCGCTGACAACGGTGGGTTTCAATTCGACTCACTCCGACCAGAGGGAACGCAGCCGCGCCGGGGTGACGGGCACGCGTCCCCGCGACACGGCCGTCGCGGGAACCCGACAAAAGGCGTCAGGCAGCCGCGTGGGCCGACTGCCACTTGGTGATCAGGGTGTGCAGAGCCGCCGCGTCGGTGGACGATTTCATCTGCTCGCGCAGGGTGCTGTCGCTCAGCAACTCGGCGATTTCCGACAGGATTTCCAGGTGCTTCTGCGTCGCCGCTTCGGGCACCAGCAGGAAGATCATCAGCTGAACCGGCAATTCGTCCGGCGCATCGAAACCGATCGGGTTGCCGAGCTGGAACACGGCGGCGAGCGGCTGCTTGAGCCCCTTGATGCGGCCATGCGGAATCGCCACGCCATGGCCCAGGCCGGTCGAACCGAGGCGCTCGCGGGCGAAGAGGCTGTCGGTGATGAGGGCGCGGTTGAGGCCATGCAGGGTCTCGAACAGCAGGCCCGCTTCTTCAAACGCGCGCTTTTTGCTGGTCGCGTCAACGCTCACCAGCACTTGGGCCGCGGGCAATATGGCAGATAGTCGGTTCATGTGGGCCTCTTGGACCGCAAATTATGCCGACTTGGTCGGCCTTGGCTAGACTCGCCCAACAAAAAAGCCGCTTGACTTTTCAAGCGGCTTGCTGCAGTGCAACATTTCTGGCGAGCCTCAAGCGGCCCGCCGGCGGCTCACATCATGCGCTTGGCGCTTTCGTGGCTGTGGTCCTGGGTCTTGTCCTTGTAGCGAAGCACCTGGCGGTCGAGCTTGTCGGCCAGTTCATCCACAGCGGCGTACAGGTCGGCGTGGGCGCTTTCGGCAAAGAGGTCGCGGCCCTTCACATGGATGTTGCATTCGGCTCGCTGGCGCAGGTCTTTCTCTTTCAGGTTGTCGACCGTGAGCAGCACCTTCATGTCGACCACCTGGTCGAAGTGTCGGGAAATGCGTTCGAGCTTGGTGGTGACATAACCGCGCAGGGCGGGTGTGACCTCGAGGTGGTGACCGCTGATCGTCAGATTCATATGAGGGCTCCTGATGCTCCGGGTTGACACAAGCCGCGGGGGTTGAGAGCTCCCGCGGCCACGGGGATGCCATGAATCCACTATGCACACGAACCCCCCTCAGCGCAAGCCACTCCGACAGGAAACCGGCAAAAAACGGGCAAACCCTACAGTGGGCAGGCGGCGTGCCCGATAAAGGAGCAACGGCAGGCGCGAGCGCAGAGTCGCGCTGAGGCGGCTCCTGAACGAGGCCATGCGTGTGTCATGATTTTGTTTGCTGCTGCAACGTCCGCAGCACTGCCACCTGCACGAGGCACCACGTTGTCGCTAGACACCCTCATTTCCCGCAACATGCTGGACAGCGCCCTGCCAGAGCCTGACCCGGGCAGCTGTGCGCTCGTGCTCATGGGCGGCGGCGCGCGCACCGCCTACCAGGCCGGCGTGCTGAAGGCGCTGGCCGCGATGATGACGCCGGGCAGTCCATCGGGCCCCGGCACACCTGCGCCGTTTCCCTTCCAGTGGCTGTTCGGCACCTCGGCCGGTGCCCTCAACGCCACCTACCTCGCCAGCCAGGCGGCGCACGGACTCGACGCTCTGCCGCGGCTGGCCACGTTCTGGAGCGCGCTGCGCTCCGAGCGGGTGTATTGGCTCGACGCCCCCGGCTGGGTACGCGCCAACCGGCTGGTGGCCGGCTGGACGCTGGCACGCCAGGTGCGCCGCCACCGGGCCCTGCTCGACACCATGCCGCTGGTGGACACGCTGCACCGCGCCATCGACCTGGGCGCGCTCGAACACGCGCTGGCCAACCGCCACATCGAGGCGCTGGGCGTCACGGCGTCCAGCTACACCACCGGCGAACACTGGACCTTCTGCCAGACCCGCCCGGACCACCCGGTCCAGCCCTGGCGGCGCCCCGGCCGCCGGGCCGAATTCCAGCCCGTCACCATCGAACACCTGATGGCCTCCAGCGCCATCCCCTTCCTGTTTCCGGCGGTGCCGCTGTGGGTCGACGGTCACAAACAGCATTTTGGCGACGGCTCGATGCGCCAGCTTTCGCCCCTGTCGCCCGCCATCCACTTCGGCGCACGCCGGGTGCTGGTGATCGGTGTCGGCCAGCCTCAGCGCTCGGGCATGGTGGCGCGCATCAACGAAGAACCCACGGCCGGCACCATTGCCGGCCACGCCATGGCCAGCGTGTTCCACGACACGCTGCAGTCCGATGTGGAGCAGGCCCAGCGCGTCAGCCAGACGCTGGCGCGACTGCCACCCAAGCTGGCGGCCGCCCTGCCCTACCGCCCGGTGGAGGTGCTGGCGCTGCAGCCCAGCTTTTCGCTCGACGAACTGGCCCGCAAACACATCGGCGCCCTCCCCGCAGCCACGCGCAACACGCTTACCGGCCTGGGCGCGCTCGACACGGGGCGCGGCGCGGCCGGCAGCGCCGCCGCCCTGGCCAGTTACCTGCTGTTTGAGCCGGGGTTCGTGAATGCGCTGATCGAACTCGGCGAAGCCGACGCCTGGCGGCGCCGCGACGACCTGATGCGTTTTCTCTCGGTCTCGCTGGCCGATGTGCCGCTGCCCGCGGTGCCATAATCGAAACCAGTTTCCACACCCAACCCGCACCATGGACAGCACACCCCCCAGTTGTGTGCTTTCAGCCTTCACCGCTTCCGTCTGAGCGCGGCCACCGCCGCTGCCGAGGCCGGGGGTCCGGCTGGCTGAAAGCGCCGCCCCCAATTGCCCCGGGGCCGATCGCGGCCCCGCCTCTTTCAGACCTTTGCACGCCGGGAGCGACCGCATGCTCAACGTTTTCACCCTGGCCAACGGCCGCCTTTTCCAGGAAGAGATCGAGTCGCTCGAAGAGCTGGCCCGGTTCAAGCCGATCTGGGTCGACCTGGAAGCGCCCACGCCAGAAGAACGGCGCTGGGTGAAACAGCACTTCGGGCTGTCGATTCCAGAAGATGCGATGGACGAAGACATCGAGGAATCGGCCCGTTTCTTCGAGGAAGACAACGGCGAGTTGCACATCCGCTCGGACTTTCTGATCGACGACGATGAAGACCCGCGCGCCATTCGCGTGGCCTTCATCCTGAATGAGCACAACGATTCGCTCAAGAGCAAGGGCGTGCTGTTTTCCATCCACGACGAAGACGTGCCCGTGTTCAGGCTTCTGCGCATGCGCGCGCGCCGCATGCCGGGCCTCATCGAGAACGCCAAAGACGTGCTGCTCATGCTGTTCGACGCAGACGCCGAATACTGCGCCGACACGCTGGAAGACATTTACGACGAGATCGAGACCGTCAGCAAGAAAGTGCTCAACAGCAACGCGTCGGACAACCTGCTGAGCGAGGCCCTGTCGGCCATCGCGCGCAACGAAGACATGTCGGGCCGCATCCGCCGCAACGTGATGGACACCCGGCGCGCCGTGAGTTTCATGATGCGCAGCCGCCTGCTGAGCGCCGAGCAGTTTGAAGACGCGCGCCAGATTCTGCGCGACCTTGACTCGCTGGACAGCCACACGGCTTTCCTGTTTGACAAGATCAACTTCCTGATGGACGCAACGGTCGGTTTCATCAACATCAACCAGAACAAGATCATCAAGATCTTCTCGGTGGCCAGCGTGTCGCTGCTGCCGCCTACCCTGGTGGCCAGCAGTTACGGGATGAACTTCCAGTTCATGCCCGAACTCGAGTGGAAGCTGGGCTATCCCTTTGCGATTGCCCTGATGGTCATTTCGGCCGTGGTGCCCATGTGGTACTTCCGCAAACGGGGCTGGTTGAGGTAGCCCACCCCCGCGCAGGACAGGACTCCCCCCGCGCCGCCTGCGGCGTCACCCCCCAGGGGGCGGCACTGGCCGTCCGGCAAAGCCGGCCCGGCGGTGCCCTGGCGGGACTCCCCCTCTCCACGCCACGTCACTCTATTGCCGGAGCGAGGGCTCCAACCCAGGATGCCGCGGAACTGGCTTCGCCAGGCCGCTGGCATCGCCCCCTTGAGGGGGTCGCGCGCAGCGCGGCGGGGGTGGGCCCGTCAAGTGCTCAACAGAATGTTGAGCACTCCGCTGCTGTAGCGGCTGGCCACTTCGCGCAGGAAGCGGGGGAAGTCCACGTGGGCGGCGTCGTCGGCGCGGTCGGAGATGGTGCGCACCACCGCCAGGGGAACGCCGAAGTCGTGGCAGACCTGTGCGAAAGCCGCGCCCTCCATTTCCACTGCCAGAGCCTCGGGCAGTTCGCGCTGCAGCGCCAGGCTTTCGGCGGTGGTGGCCACGAAGCGGTCGCCGCTGACGATCAGGCCCTGGTGCAGGCGGGGAGCGTGCAGGTTGAAGCGATCCCGGGTTTCCGTATCCAGGGTTTGCGGCAGGCTGTGCAGCAGGCGCTCGCAGGCCAGTTCCAGGGCATCGCTGAGCGCCTCGTCTGTGCCAAAACGCGATCGCCCATAGCCCGGCACCTCGTGACGCGGAAACAGCGGATAGGCGTCCATGTCGTGCTGCAACAGGGAACGCGCCAGCACCACGTCACCCACCTTCACGCCCGGCCCCAGCCCGCCTGCCACGCCCGTGAACACGATGCGCTGCACGCCGAAGTGCTGGATCAGCAGCGTGGCGGTGGTGGCTGCCGCGACCTTGCCGATGCCGCTGAGCACCGCCACCACGTCCTGCCCGTGCAGGTGGCCCACCCAGAACTCACGCCCGCCCACCGTCTGCCGGCGTTCATCCGGCATCAGCGCCAGCACACTGGCAAGTTCGTCGTGGAGGGCGGCGACGATGGCGGTGCGGGTGGTGCTGGGAATCATCCACACATTGGACCAGAACAGCGGCCTCGGCCCAATGGCCCTCCTGCCTTGATCCGGCGCGCGTGTCCGAGAACCCAGGATGCCGCGGAACCGGCTCCGCCGGGCCGCCAGCATCGCCCCCTGGGGGGGGGTGACGCGAAGCGGCGCGGGGGGAGCCCTTACCCCCTCAGCTCCCGTCGCAGGATCTTGCCCACCGGCGTCTTGGGCAGCTCGATGCGGAACTCCACCACCTTGGGCTGCTTGTAGCCCGTGAGGTTGGCCTTGCAGTAGTCGCGCACCTGCGCCTCGGTCAGGGCAGGGTCTTTCTTCACGATGACCAGCTTCACGGCTTCGCCCGATTTGTCGTCGGGCACGCCCACCACGGCGCACTCCATCACGCCCGGCATCTGCGCCACCACATCTTCCACCTCGTTCGGGTAGACGTTGAAGCCGCTCACCAGCACCATGTCTTTCTTGCGGTCAACGATGCGGAAGTAGCCACGCGCGTCCATCACGCCCACGTCGCCGCTCTTGAAGAAGCCGTCGGCGGTCATGACCTTGGCGGTCTCGTCGGGGCGTTGCCAGTAGCCCGCCATCACCTGTGGGCCCTTAATGGCGATCTCGCCTGGCTGACCCAGGGGCACCTCGTGCCCATCGTCGTCGATGCACTTCATCCAGGTGTTGGGCAAGGGCACGCCGATGGTGCCGCTGAATTCGGTGGCGGTCACCGGGTTGCAGCTGGCCGAGGGGCTGGTTTCCGACAGACCGTAGCCTTCGCAGATGGGACAGCCCGTCTTCTCCAGCCAGAGCTTGGCCACGGCGCCCTGCACCGCCATGCCGCCGCCCACCGACACCTTGAGGTTGCCCCAGTTGACGGTGTTGAAGTCGGGGTGGTTCGCCAGGCCGTTGAACAGCGTGTTGACCGCCGGGAAGCTGTGAAAGGTGTGCTTGCCCAGTTCCTTCAGCACGGCGGGCAGGTCACGCGGGTTGGGGATAAGGATGGTCTTGCCGCCCGTGCGCATGGCCAGCATCATGTTCACGGTGAACGCGAAGATGTGATACAGCGGCAGCGCGCACACGCTGGTGGGCTGCTCGCCAGCGGGCACCTGTTTCATCACCGGCTCGTTCCAGGCTTCAGACTGCAGCACGTTGGCGATCACGTTGCGGTGCAGCAGCACCGCACCCTTGCTCACGCCGGTGGTGCCGCCGGTGTACTGCAGCACCGCCACGTCGTCGGGGCGGATGTCGGGGCGTTTGAACGTGCCGCGCGTGCCGCGTGCAATGGCTTCATTGAAGCGCACGGCCTGCGGCAGGCTGAAAGCCGGCACCATTTTCTTGACGTTGCGCACCACGTAGTTCACCACCGCGCCCTTGAGCAGGCCCAGCAGGTCGCCCATGGCCGCGAGCACCACGTGCTTCACCGGGGTGCTGGCGATGCACTGCTCCAGCGTGGCCGCGAAGTTCTCGACGATCACGATCGCCTTGGCGCCCGAGTCCTTGAGCTGATGCTCCAGTTCGCGCGGCGTGTAGAGCGGGTTCACGTTCACCACCACGAAGCCGGCGCGCAGGATGCCCGCCATCGCCACCGGGTACTGGGGCACGTTGGGCATCATGATGGCCACGCGGTCGCCCTTGACCAGGCCCAGACCCTGCAGATAGGCGGCAAAGGCCTGCGACAGGCTGTCAGTCTGCCCGAAGCTGACTTCCTTGCCCATGAAACTGTAAGCGGAGCGGCCGGCGTGCTTCTGGAAGCTCTCTTCCATCAGGTGCACCAGCGAGGGGTATTGCGCCACGTCGATGTCGGCAGGCACGCCACCGGGGTACGCGCTCAGCCAGGGGCGATCAGCCGTGGGTTCGGTCATGCAGGGTCTCCAGATGCTTGTGTAGAACGTCAGCCGCGCATTGTGTCGCGGAAGTGGTGCGCGAGACCTCGTGTTTTTCCCTTACGAAGTACTGACAGGCCCCGCCATGGTCCCACAACGCGCCGGGGTGGCGCTACAAAAAAGAAGAGGGCTCGCGTTGCCGCGGCCCTCTTCTGTCATCTTGGTGACCCGTCGCGACGACGGGCGCACGGTGGCGTCAGCTCTTCAGCGCGACCAGCACCTCGTCCAGCATCTTCTTGGCATCGCCGAACAGCATGCGGTTGTTGTCTTTGTAGAAAAGCGGGTTGTCCACGCCGGCGTAGCCGCTGGCCATGGAGCGCTTCATGACGATGCTGGTGCGAGCCTTCCACACTTCCAGCACCGGCATGCCGGCGATGGGGCTGGTCGGGTCGTCCTGCGCCGCCGGGTTCACGATGTCGTTGGCGCCAATGATCATGGCCACGTCGGTGTCCGGGAAGTCCTCGTTGAGCTCGTCCATTTCGAACACGATGTCGTAAGGCACCTTGGCTTCGGCCAGCAGCACGTTCATGTGGCCGGGCATGCGGCCGGCCACCGGGTGGATGCCGAAGCGCACGTTCACGCCCTTCTCGCGCAGGTGCCGGGTGATCTCGAACACCGTGTGCTGGGCCTGCGCCACCGCCATGCCGTAGCCGGGCACGATGA
>JAUXNG010000058.1 GCA_030682835.1 Hydrogenophaga sp.
GATGAGCGCGTCCACGGCCTGGTCCAGGTCGGCGTCGGGCATGACGACCATGTGGTTCTTGGCGCCGCCCAGAGCCTGCACGCGCTTGCCATGGTGGGCGCCGGTCTCGTCGATGTAGTTGGCAATGGGGGTGGAGCCGACGAAGCTGATGGCCTTCACGTCGGGGTGCACCAGCAGCGCGTCCACGGCTTCCTTGTCGCCCTGCACGACGTTGAACACGCCGTCGGGCAGGCCGGCCTGCTTCAGCAGATCGGCCATGAAGAGGCTGGCGCTCGGGTCGATGGGGCTGGGCTTCAGGATGAAGGTGTTGCCCGCGGCAATGGCCACCGGGAACATCCACATGGGCACCATCACAGGGAAGTTGAAGGGCGTGATGCCCGCCACCACGCCCAGCGGCTGGCGCAGCGTCCAGTTGTCCATGCCGGTGGACACCTGGTCGGTGAAGTCGCCCTTGAGCAGCTGGGGAATGCCGCAGGCAAATTCGATGATGTCGATGCCGCGGGCCACTTCGCCCTGCGCGTCGGTGAAAACCTTGCCATGCTCGGCGGTGATGCAGTGCGCGAGCGCGTCCTTGTGCTGGTTGACCAGTTCGAGGAACTTGAACATCACGCGGGCGCGGCGGATGGGCGGCGTGTCGGCCCAGGCCGGGAAGGCCGCCTGCGCGGCGGCCACGGCGGTGTTCACGTCGGCAGCGCTGGCCAGGGCGACGCGGCCGCTCACGGCGCCGGTGGCGGGGTTGAACACGTCCTGTGCGCGGGTGGACGAGCCGGCGGCAACGGCGCCGTTGATGTAGTGGGCGATGGAGGCGGTCATGACGTGTTCCAAAAGTTGGCTGGTATGGCCGCAGTGTAGGAAGCGTGCCGCTTCGGTACAAGACGAAAATGCTGAATTGATTGTTCAGTATGGTGAACAATTGGGCCATGAACGAACAGAAGATCCACGAACTCTGGAGCCACTTCCACTGGCTCGGCGTGCTGGCGCAGCAGGGCAGCTACACGGCGGCCGCTGCTCGTCTGGGCGTGAGCAAGGCGGCGGTGAGCCAGCGCATGGCCGAGCTGGAGCGG
>JAUXNG010000061.1 GCA_030682835.1 Hydrogenophaga sp.
GTATGCCACCAGCTCGTTTCGCCGAGCTGCATCGCCAGCGCGGTGGCGATGCAGCTCAATCACCATCAACCCAGACAACCATCGAGTAATCATGAACCCGGACTTCCACTTTTGATTGGTACGTCTACAGGGGGCAGGTCAACCCTGCGCTTCGCTGCGGGCACGCTGTGTTGCTCGGTCCGGGCGGGGTCTGCGCAAACTTGTCCGCTGCGCGGCCTTCGGACATGCGCAGCCCTGTTTCCGCCCGGCCCTGCGCTACTCGCCAGCGCATGACGGCGGCAGACGGGTTCGGGGCCATTTCCGCCGGCTGCCTGCCTCGTCTTGTCCTCTCCCAGAAAGAGGGAGAAAAGCAGGCCCGCCGCAGGGGGAGCCCGCACCCGATCCCGTATTCATGCTGTGCCGTGTGGCCGGGCTGAGCAGCGCAGGGGCGAGCGGATCAGGGCGGGCGTTGTCTGAGCGAAGCGAGTCCAGCCCGACCCCGCTCGAACCGAGCAGCGCAAGGCACCGCGCAGCGGCCCGGCCTCCGGCTCGCCTTTCTTTTGCTTACTTTTCTTTGGCGAAGCAAAGAAAAGTGAGTCGCCCGCCGGGGCGAGACCCGGCCAAGCACTTCAGCCGGAGAAACCCCTAAAAGTGAATCCCCCGCATCATCTGCTGCATCGCCACCGCCTCAGCCGACAACTGCGGCTTCGCGCCCTTCTCCCCCTTCGCCGCCGACGAATCCGGGAACATGCGAAAGCTCGTGTTCATCACGATCTGCGCCACCCGCGGCACCAGCGCGTGCAGCACCTGCCCGGTGATCCCCAGGCGCGTGGCGATGCGCACGGGCTTGAAGATGCAGGCCTGGGCGATCATGTCCGCCGCTTCCTCGGGGGCCAGCGTGGGCACGTTCTTGTAGATCTGGGTCGGCGCGATCATGGGCGTGCGCACCAGGGGCATGTTGATGGTGGTGAAGGTGATGCCCTGATCGGCGAACTCGCTGGAGGCGCAGCGCGTCCAGGCGTCCAGGGCCGACTTGCTGGCCACGTAGGCCGAGAAACGCGGGGCGTTGGTCAGCACGCCGATGGAGCTGATGTTCACCACATGTCCCTTGCGCCGCGCCACCATACCGGGCAGGAAGCCCATGGTCACGCGCAGGCAGCCGAAGTAGTTGAGCTGCATGGTGCGCTCGAAGTCGTGGAAGCGGTCGTAGCTGCCCTCGATGGCACGGCGGATGCTGCGCCCGGCGTTGTTGATCAGGAAGTCGACCCCGCCGTGGTTCTGAACCACCAGCTGCACGAACCGGTCGGCGTCCGCCATGTCAGCAATGTCCGCCGGGTAGGCAATGAATGCGTATCCCTTCGCTTTCGCTTCGGCACACGCTTCGTCGAGCTTGTCGGCGTCGCGCCCGCAGATCACGGTGACTGCGCCCGCCTCAGCGAACTTGTGCGCCGCCGCCAGGCCAATGCCCGAGCTGCCGCCGGTGACCAGTACCACCTTGCCGGCCACCGTGCCCTTGAGGCTGCGGTCGATGTGGAGATCCGGGTCGAGGTGGCGTTCCCAGTAGTCCCACAGGCGCCACGCATAGTCGTGGAAGTTCGGGCACTCGATGCCGCTGCCTTTGAGCGCAGCCAGCGTCTCGCGGCAGTCGAACCGGGTGGGGTAGTTGACGAAGGTCATCATGTCGTCGGGCAGGCCAATGTCCTGCATCACGGCGCGCACCACGCGGCGCACCGGCGCCAGCGCCATCAGGCCCTTCTTCACGCTCTTCGGAATGAAGCCCAGCAAGGCAGCGTTCACGAACAGGTTCATCTTGGGCGCGTGCGCGGCCTTGCTCAAAATGTCGAGCACGTCGCCCACGCGGTAGCCCATCGGGTCGACCAGGTGGAAGCACTTGCCGCTGGCGCGGTGGTGGTGGCTGATGTGCTCCAGCGCGTTCACCACGAAGTCGACCGGCACGATGTTGATGCGCCCGCCTTCCAGGCCGATGCTGGGCATCCAGGGCGGCAGGATCTGGCGCATGCGCTGGATCAGCTTGAAGAAGTAGTAAGGCCCGTCGATCTTGTCCAGCTCGCCGGTGCGGCTGTCACCCACCACCGCCGCGGGGCGGTACACCGTCCACGGCACGCTGCATTCGGTGCGCACGATCTTCTCGCTCTCGTGCTTGGTCATGAAGTACGGATGCTCGATGTTCTCGGCCTCCTCGAACATGTCTTCGCGGAACACGCCCTCGTACAGGCCGGCAGCGGCGATCGACGACACATGGTGGAAATGCCCGGCACCAATGGCCTTGGCGAAGTCCACGGTGTGGCGCGTGCCGTCGATGTTCACCATGATCTGGTGCTCGGCATCGGCTTCCAGGTCGTACACCGCGGCGAGGTGGTAAAAATGGTCGACCTGGCCCTTCAGCGCCTTCGCCACCTCGGGCGCCACGCCCAGCCGTTTGCTGGTCAGGTCGCCAAACACGGGCACTGCCCGCGCGGCGCTCACGCCCCAGTACTGCCGCAGCTCGGCCACCTTGCTTTCGCTGGCGCGCCGGATCAGGAAGTGCACCACCGAACCCTTGCGCCGAAGCAGCTGCCTGACGAGGCGCTTGCCAATGAAGCCCGTCGCACCGGTGACGAAGTAATGCATGAATGCTCCCGAAGTCGTGTGAAGAACAGAGCATTCTTCACCAGCGTGGCCCCGCGTCGCTTCCGCAAAAACCCGCGTGAGGCAGCCCCAACAGCGGGCGCCGTTTAGTCGTGCGCACCTACACAGAGCGGGTGCGGGAAACGTACATTTCGGTCATCACAAGCGGCCCGGGGTGGGACCGCCAACCAACAGTTCAACTTCAACGGAGCGTTTCCATGGTCAAAAAAATCCAGAAATCCGGCGGCAGCAAAAAGGCAGCAGCCTCGATGGGCTCACCCCTGTCGGGCGCCATCAAGGACTCGGCGCAGCAGATCTGGCTGGCCGGCCTGGGCGCTTTTTCCAAGGCACAGGCCGAGGGCGGCAAGGCGTTCGAATCGCTGGTGAAAGAAGGTCTGTCGATCCAGCGCAAGACGCAGTCGGTGGCAGAGGAGCGCATCGCAGAGGCCTCCAGCCGCATGAGCAACATGGCCACCGACATCTCGTCGAAAGCGGCCGGCCAGTGGGACAAGCTCGAAAACATCTTTGAAGACCGCGTGGCCAAGGCGCTCGGCAAACTCGGCGTGCCTTCAGCACGCGACATCGAAGCGCTGATGGAACGCATCGAAGAGCTCAACCGCCAGGTGCTCGGCCTGGGCACGCCGGCCCGGGCTCCCGCGGCGAAAAAGGCCGCCGCGCCCCGCGCTGCCAGGGCAGCCAGTCCAGCGGTGAAGAAGGCGCCCGCCAAGGCCGCCTCGAAAACCAAAGCGGCTGCGCCCGCGGCCAAAACGGCAAAGGTGACGCCCCGCCCGGCGGCCAAGCCCGCTGCCCGCCAGGCAGCCCCCGCCGCCCGCAAGCGCGCGCCGCGCAAGTCGGCTGCGGCGCCCGCTGTGGTGAACCCGGAAGCCTCCGCCGCCTGACACGCGGCCCTGACCCCGCCCCCCGCGGGGCCGGATCACCAGGGGCGCGCGTCGCCCCTTTTTCACGCCTGCATGAGTTGCTGCATCGCAGCATCGTCTGGCGCACCCACCGGTCTACACTCAATCGCATGACCCCCGGTTTCAAGCCCTCGCGCACGCCCAGGCGACGCACTTCCCGGCCGCGCATCGCGCTGGCGTTGGCCGGCGGGGGGCCGCTGGGTGCCATTTACGAAATCGGGGCGCTGTGCGCGCTGGACGATTGCCTCACCGGCCTCGACCTCAACGCCTGCGAGCACTACGTGGGCGTGTCCGCAGGGGGCTTCATTGCCGCAGGCCTGGCCAACGGCATGACGCCCCGCCAGCTCTGTACCGCGTTCATCGAAGATCTGCCCAACGAGGAAAACTTCGATCCTTCCTGGCTGCTCAGGCCCGCGTGGGGCGAGTTTGGCCAGCGTCTGCAACGCATGCCCGCTCTGTTGGGGCGTGCGCTCTGGGCCTGGGGCGCTCAGGGCCAGTCCCTGGCCCACGCGTTCGAGCGGTTGGGCGGCGCGCTGCCCACCGGCGTGCTCGACAACGACGGCATCCACCGGCACCTGGCCCAGCTGTTCAGCCAGAACGGCCGCAGCAACGACTTCCGCCAGCTGCGCGCGCGCCTCACGCTGGTGGCCACCCAGCTCGACACCGGCGAGGCGGCACCCTTTGGCCAGCCGGGCTGGGACCATGTGCCCATTTCGCGCGCCATCCAGGCCAGTGCCGCCTTGCCCGGGCTGTTCCCGCCGGTGTGCATTGACGGGCGGCACTATGTGGACGGTGCGCTGAAGAAAACCGTGCACGCCACGGTGGCGCTGGACGAAGGGGTGGACCTGCTGCTGTGCCTGAACCCGCTGGTGCCTTTTCATGCGCGCAGCAGCGATGGCGCAGCACCGGGCATTCCGGCCCTGGTGGAGGGCGGCCTGCCCGCGGTGATGAGCCAGACCTTCCGCTCCATGATCCATTCCCGGCTGGCACTCGGACTCAAGCACTACGAACGCGCCTACCCGGACACCGACATCGTGCTGATCGAACCCGACCAGCGCGACGCCACCCTGTTCTTCGCCAACACCTTCAGCTACCGTCAGCGCCGCCGCATGGCCGAGCACGCCTACCAGCAGACGCGCCGCATGCTGCGCGAGCGCGCGCCCATCCTCGCGGCCCAGCTGGCCCGCCACGGCATCGGGCTGGACCTGACCGCCGCGAGCGACGAACGCCAGCTGCTCGGCGCCTCCAGGCCCGCAACCACCGCACGGCCTGTGGCCCGCCTGCACGCCACGCTGGACCGTCTGGAACGCCAGCTGCGCCAGCACCCGACCCCACAGCCCCGCAGCCCCCGTGCCGCGGCTCGCCCACGCTGACCCCCAAGCCGCTGCCATGGTGAAAAAAGCCCCCCGCCGCACCGCCGAACGCATCCTGGAGGTGACCCTGGAGCTGTTCAACCGCTTCGGCGAGCCCAACGTGTCCACCACCCTGATCTCGGCCGAACTCGGCATCAGCCCGGGCAACCTGTACTACCACTACCCGGCCAAGGACGAGCTGATCAACACGCTGTTCGAGCGCTACGAGCGGGCGCTGAGCGAGCTGCTCAACGCCAGCGACGGTGTGCGCACCGTGGAAGACGCCTGGTTCTTCCTGCACTCGCTGTTCGAGACGATCTGGGCGCACCGCTTCCTGTACCGCGACCTCAACGACCTGCTGTCCAAGAACCGCCTGCTGGAAACCCGCTTCCAGGGCGTGCTGAAGAACAAGACCCGGGCCATCCGCACCCTGCTGGCCAGCATGAGCCGCAGCGGCGCGGTGGACATCGACGCCCGCGAACTGGAGCCGACCGCCAACTGCATGGTGGTGGTGCTCACCTACTGGCTGAGCTTCGAATACGTGCGCGACCCGCGCCACGCGCTGGAACCCGACAACGCCCAGCTCGCGCTGATGCGGGGCGCCCATCACGTGCTCAACCTGCTCGCGCCCTATCTGGAAAGTGGCCAGCGCCTGCACCTGATGCAGCTCACGGCGGCCTACCACGCGGCTGACTGACCTACCGCGCATGGGCCCCTGGCAATCCTTTGACCGAGCCGGCGCACCGCGCCACGACGCGCGCAGCCTCACGCAGCAGTGGAACGACCTGCACCGCGGCGACGCGGAGCCCTTGCCGCAAGATCCGGCGCTGCTGGAGGCCTGGGTGCTGTACCACAACGGGGCCTTTGATGAGGCGCGCCAGGCCGGCATGGCGCTGGGCTGGCGCGGCGCGGCCGTGGTGCTCAAGGCTACCTGCGTGTACGCCGTCTACCTGGAACCCCGCGAAAGCACCCGCCTGGCCCTGCTGCAGGATGCCGCCGAATACGCCGTGGCGCACCAGCAGCACATGCCCGCTTGCCCGGCGGCGTGGTACGGCCAGGCGTATGCATTGGGCCGGTTCAGCCAGGGCATCAGCGTGGCCAAGGCCCTGACCCAGGGGCTGGGCCAGCGCATCCAGACGGCACTGCGGAAGACGATCGCGCTGGAACCGCGCCACGCCGACGCACACCTGGCGCTGGCGACCTTCCATGCCGAGCTGATCGACAAGGTCGGCCCGCTGATCGGGAGTCTCACCCATGGCGCCAGCCGGCAGGAGGCGATGGCGCTCTATGCGCAGGCGTTGCAGCTCAACCCCGACGCAGCCGTACCGCTCAACGAATACGCCAACGGCCTGCTCATGCTGGAGGGCGAGGCCAGCCTGCCCCAGGTGACCGAACTGCAGGAACGGGTGGCCGCGCTGGCGCCGCGCGACGCCATGGAGTGCCTCTACCTCGACGCCGCGCGGCTGGCCCTTGACGATTGAGCCACCCCGCCAGGCATCACCGGCAAGCGATCAGCCGCGCAGGCCGTCCGCCGCCTGGAACAGCGACTGCCGCGCCTGGCTGATGACCTGCGCACGCCAGGCATCCGTGTCGACATAAAACGCGTCACGCATGCGCTGGTGAATGGCGGCCCGCAGCTCCGCCGGTGCATCGGGGTGCAGGTGCAACCAGTGATCGCCGCGCAAGGCCGAAATCACCTCGGTGATGGGCACCGTGCCGTACTCCATGGCGATGCCGGTGTAGGCGGCCTGCGGGCATTCCTCGTAGACCACGTTCCACATGAGGCCGGTGAGCACCGCCGAGGTGGAGCTGCCGTCGTAGATGGACGTCACGGGGGTCTGCCCGTTGCCACCCCACCACGCGCGCGCCCGTGCCAGCGCCTCGTGGTCATCGCGGCAGGCAAAAATGCGCTCGCCGAGACCGCTGGGGCCCAGCCCGGTGTGCAGGTCGATCCACGCGATGTGGCGGGCGGCCTGTGCGTGCTCGCGCAGCACCTGGCGCAGCGTCTGGTGGCTCCACGTGGGTGCGGTGCCGCCGAAAAAGAGGCCGTCTTCGAAGGCATGCTGGCCCTGCGACACCGCGGCCTGGAAGCGGTCCACACCATGTGTGGCCAGGTAGGCGCCGATCGCCTGCTCATTGGCGGCGTCCGGCGGCCAGTGCGCGGGCAGCAGCAATGGGTGCAGCTCGGCGTATGCCTCGTTCACCGGCAGCGGACGGCTGAAGTCCTGGAAGTTGCGGTTCAGGTCGACGTTTTCATTGGTGACCCGGCGCAGGAACGAGAAGCCGTGCGGGTTGAGTGCGTGGATGTACAGCACCGCCACATCCGCCGCGCGGGCGTGTTCGCGCCACTCGGCATCGTGCGCGGCAAACACCTGCACCCCCGATCCGCAGAAGCCTTCGGCCCCGTGGCAGGCGCTGCTGACAATCAGCAGGCGCTCGGCATCGGGGCGGCCATCAAGCGCCACGTCGATGGCCAGCGTTTCGCCTTCGCGGCCCGGCAGCGGATGGTTGTGACTGCGGATCGCCATGCCGGCGGTGGCGGCGGCCTCGAGAAAGCGCACGCGGGCCTGCGCGTAAGAAGCCGAGAACGCCTCTTGCGGGCCAATCATGCGACCGCCTGCGTGCGCGGCTGTGCCAGCCATTTTTCGGCCAGCCGCACCCAGAAGGTGGCGCCCAGGGGAATCAGGTCGTCGTTGAAGTCGTAGCTGGGGTTGTGCAGCGTGCAGGGCCCGCCGCCGTGGCCCATCTCGCGGTGCGTGCCGTCGCCGTTGGCGATGAACACATAGCTGCCGGGCCGGGCCTGCAGCATGTATGAGAAATCCTCCGCGCCCATGGTCGGCTCCTGGTCCAGCACGCGCTCTGTGCCGACGATCTCCGCCATCACGCCACGGGCGAACGCGGTCTCGGCGGCGTGGTTGATGGTGGGCGGATAGTTGCGCTTGAACTGGAATTCGCAGGTGGCACCGAAGGCCGCACAGGTGTGCTCGGCGATTTCGCCCATGCGCCGCTCGATCAGGTCGAGCACCTCGAAGGTGAAGGTGCGCACCGTGCCCTGGATCACACAGCTGTCGGGCACCACGTTGGTGGCCTCGCCGGTGTGGATCATGGTGACCGAGATCACGCCAGCGTCCACCGGTTTCTTGTTGCGCGTGATGATGGTCTGGAACGCCTGCACCATCTGGCAGGCCACCGGCACCGGGTCGATGCCGTTGTGTGGCAGCGCGGCATGCGAGCCCTTGCCGCGGATGGTGATGTGGAATTCGTTGCTCGACGCCATCACCGGGCCGGTGCTGGCCGCAAAACTCCCCGCCGGCAGGCCGGGCCAGTTGTGCATGCCAAACACCGCGTCCATCGGGAACCGGTCGAACAGGCCGTCCTTGATCATTTCGCGCGCACCGCCCCCGCCCTCCTCGGCCGGCTGGAAGATCAGGTAGACCGTGCCGTCAAATTCGCGGTGCTTCGCAAAGTGCTGCGCCGCGGCCAGCAGCATGGCGGTATGGCCGTCGTGGCCGCAGGCGTGCATCTTCCCCTCGTGCCGGCTGGCGTGGGCGAAGGTGTTGTGCTCCTGCATGGGCAGCGCGTCCATGTCGGCGCGCAGGCCGATGGCACGGCCGCAGGCGCCTCCGTCGCGTCCGTGCACGATACCCACCACACCGGTGGTGCCCATGCCGCGGTGCACCTCGATACCCCACTCAGTGAGCTTCTGTGCCACCACCTCGGCGGTGCGCACTTCCTGGAAACAGAGTTCGGGGTGGGCGTGGATGTCGCGCCGCACGGCCGCGATGCCCGCGGCCTGGGTCAGGATCGAATCAATGAGTTGCATGGGGGTCCCTTTGCGTCGGAACGCCATGGTACCCAAAGGTGCCTGTTGGCGCTGGCCAGACCCGTGCCTGCGCGACAGGCCGCTCGCTGCTGCAAACGCCGCCGGTCAGCGCCGCACGCGGCCGTCTTCGGTGAGCATGGTCAGCTCGACGAAGCGCGACCCCGTGCGCTTGGCGGGGCCGAAGTCGACCGGAAAGCCCCCCAGGTTGAGGTTCTGCATGGTCTCCACCGCGGTCAGGAAAGACTCCCGCGTCAGGCCCCGCCCGGCGCGGCGCGCCGCCTCGGCGAACACCTTGGCCGCGACGAAGCCTTCCATGCCGGAATAGTTGGGCGCCACGCCGCGCTTGTCTTTCAAGTGGCCCAGGTACTCACCCGACAGAGCGGTGGCGGGGCTGTAAGGAAAGGGCATCACCTGGCTGACCACCACGCCCCGTGCCTCGGCGCCGAGCTCGTCCATCAGCGCCTGGGTACCCACGAAGGAAACGTTGTAGAAGGTGCCCACGAAACCCTGGCGGCGCGCCTGCCGGACAAAGGCGGCACAGGCCTTGTACGCGCCGATCTGCACGATCGCCTCGGGTCGCGCGGCCAGGATGTCCTTGACGGCCTGGGCCACCTCGATCGTGTTGCGCTCCACCGTACCCGTGGCCACGGGCTCCAGATTCAGGCTGGTCAGCGCGCGGCTCACGCCCTCCAGGCCGGTCTTGCCGTAAGCGTCGTTCTGGTAGAACACGGCGATCTTCTTGATGCCCACCGAGGTGGTCTGGCGCACGATGGCGGCGGTCTCGTCAAAGTACGAAGCGCGCACGTGAACGGCATAGCGGTTGAAGGGCTCGCGCAGGGCCTGTGCGCCCGTGAATGGCGCAAAGAAAGGCAGCCTGGCCTCGGTCGCCAGGGGCAGCGCCGCGAGGCTGGTGGGGGTGCCGATGTAGCCGAACAGCGCAAACACGTTCTCGCTGATGAGCTGGCGTGTGTTGGCGGCGCAGCGCTCGGGCTCGTAGCCATCGTCCAGGCGCTTGATCTCGATGCGACGGCCGTTGACGCCCCCCTTGGCGTTGAGGCCGTCAAAGTACAGCTGCGCCCCCAGGTAGAACTGCAGGCCCAGCTGCTCCGCCGCCCCGCTGAAAGGCGCCGATTGGCCCAGCACGATGCGGTCGTCGCTCACCCCCGCGCTCGACTGCGCCCAGGCGCTCGTGCTCCAGGCGCCCAGCGCCGCACCACCCGCCACCTGGCAAACCGTCGTGAGAACCTGGCGACGCCGCATGCTGTATCTCCTGATAATGCTGATTCGGATTGTTCCAAGCGCCGCCGGGACCCGGGGGCGAGCGAAATCCAGCGTACAACAATTGGTCACATTCATGCCCGCAGCACCGACTCCCGGCGCCCTTCAGCCGACGAACTCCCTCCCCTCATCGGTTCGCGGCGCCTGCCCGCACGATTGCCCCGACACCTGCGCCCTGATCACCACGGTGGAAAACGGCGTGGCCGTGCGCGTGCAGGGCAACCCGTCGCACCGCCCCACCGACGGCGTGCTGTGCACCAAGGTGTCGCGCTATACCGAGCGCACCTACCACCCCGAGCGGCTGCTGCAACCCATGCGCCGCAGTGGCCCGAAGGGCAGCGGACAGTTTGAGCCGGTGGGCTGGGACGAGGCGCTGAACGACATCGCCGCGCGGCTCGGTGCCATCGCGGCGCGAGACGCCCAGGCGATCCTGCCCTACAGCTACGCCGGCACCATGGGCCAGGTGCAGGGCGAGGCCATGGCCGGCCGCTTCTTCCACCGGCTCGGTGCCTCGCTGCTGGACCGCACCATCTGCGCCTCTGCGGGTGCCGAGGGCATCACGCAGACACTGGGCGGCAAGGTGGGCATGAAGGTGGAGCACTTTGCCGAGTCGAAACTCATCCTGATCTGGGGCAGCAATTCGATCGGAAGCAACCTGCACTTCTGGCGCCTGGCCCAGCAGGCCAAGCGCGACGGTGCCCGGCTGGTGTGCATCGATCCGCGCCGCACCGAAACCGCCGACAAGTGCCACGAACACATCGCCCTGCGCCCGGGCACCGACGCCGCGCTGGCGCTGGCGCTGATGCACGAGCTGATCACGCACGACTGGCTCGACCACGACTACATCGCAAGCCACACACTGGGCTGGGAAGGCCTGCGCGACCGTGCCCTGCAGTGGCCCCCCGAACGCGCCGCCGCCGTGTGCGGCCTGCCGGTGCAGCAGATCACCGACCTGGCGCGCGATTACGGCACCACGCAGCCCGCCGCCATCCGCCTGAACTACGGCGTGCAGCGGGTGCGCGGCGGTGGCAACGCGGTGCGCGCCGTGGCCTGCCTGCCTGCGCTGGTGGGCGCCTGGCGCCACCGTGCGGGCGGCGTGCTGCTCTCCAGCTCGGGGCACTTCCCGGTCAGGCGCGCGGTGCTGCAGCGCCCGGACCTGCTGGACGGGCGCACGCCACGCACGCTGAACATGAGCACCATCGGCGACGACCTGCTGCGCGAAGCCACACCCGGCTTCGGCCCGAAGGTCGAGGCACTGGTGGTGTACAACAGCAACCCCCTGGCGGTGGCGCCCGAGTCGGGCAAGGTGCAGCGGGGCCTGGCGCGCGAAGACCTGTTCACCGTGGTGCTCGAGCACTTCCAGACCGACACCGCCGATTACGCCGACTACCTGCTGCCGGCCACCACGCAGCTGGAGCACTGGGACATCCACACCACCTACGGCCACACCGATGTGCTGCTCAACCGCCCCGCCATCGCGCCGGTGGGCCAGGCGCGCAGCAACACCGACATCTTCCGCGCGCTGGCCGCGCGAATGGGTTTCACCGACCCCTGCTTCCAGGACGACGACGAAACCCTGTGCCGCGCCGCGTTTGGCGACACGGTCGATTTTGAGCAGTTGCTGGCGCAGGGCTTCGCCACCCTGCCCCTGCCCGACGCGCCGTTCGCCCAGGGCGGCTTCCCCACGCCCAGCGGACGCTGCGAGTTCTTCAGCGCGCGCCTGGCAGCCCAGGGCATGGACGGCCTGCCCGACCACCTGCCCAACTTCGAAGCGGCGGGCAGCGACCCCCGCCACCCGCTGGCCATGATCTCGCCGCCGGCGCGCAACTTCATGAACTCGACCTTCGTCAACGTGAAGAGCCTGCGCGACATCGAAGGCGAGCCGGTGCTGGAGGTGCACGCCGACGACGCAGCCCCGCGCGGCCTTGCCACCGGTGACATGGTGCGGGTCTTCAACGACCGCGGCGAGTTCCGCTGCCGTGCCGAGGTGTCGCGGCGCGCCCGGCCCGGCGTGGTCAATGGACTGGGCATCTGGTGGCGCAAGCTCAGCCCCTTCGGCACCAACCTGAACGAAGTGACCAGCCAGCACCTGACCGACATGGGCCGCGGCCCCGTGTTCTACGACTGTCTGGTGGAAGTGGAAAAGGCGTGACCCTCCCCGCGCCGCGGCCGCGCCGGGCGCCAGTACGACTCACGGCCCTGCTGCTTTTGGCCTTGCTGGGCAGCGGTTGCACATCGACGGGAACGGGCCCTGGCTACTACTGGCAGTCGGTGAGCGGCCATCTGCACCTGATGAACGCGGCCCGACCGGTGCAGGACTGGATCGACGACCCCGCCACACCACCCGCCTTGCGGCAGAAACTGGAGCTGGCGCGGCGCATGCGCGCGTTCGCGGTGACCGAGCTGGCCCTGCCCGACAACGCCAGCTACCACCGTTACGCCGACCTCGGCCGCCGCGCCGCGGTCTACAACGTGGTGGCCGCCCCGGCCTTGTCGCTCAAGCTGCACAACTGGTGCTTCCCGGTGGTGGGCTGTGTCGGCTACCGGGGCTACTTCGACGAGACCGCCGCGCGCGCCTTCGCCGCCACCCTGCCCGACACGCTGGAGGTGCTGGTGTACCCGGTGCCGGCCTATTCCACCCTGGGCTGGATGAACTGGGCCGGCGGCGACCCGCTGCTCAACACCTTCATCGGCTACCCCGAAGGCGAACTGGCCCGCATGGTGTTCCACGAGCTGGCGCACCAGGTGGTCTACGCGCGGGACGACACCGCCTTCAACGAGTCTTTCGCCACAGCGGTCGAGCGCCTGGGCGGTGCACGCTGGCTGGCCAGGGAAGCCGGCGCAACCGCCCAGGCCGAGTACGCGGCATTCGACGCGCGCCGGCGGGCGTTTCGCGCGCTGACACGCTCGGTGCGCCAGCGTCTGGAAGCCGTCTACAACGACGACGCGCTGGACGACGCGCAGAAGCAGGCACGCAAGGCCGAGGTCATGGCCGCGTTTCACGAAGAGTACCGGGGCCTGCGACAGACCTGGGACGGTTTCGCGGGCTACGACCCCTGGGTGGCGCGCGCCAACAACGCCGCCTTTGCCGCGCAGGGTGCTTACGACGATTGGGTACCGGCCTTCGAAGCCTTGTTTGAACAGCAGGGGCAGGATTTCCCCGCGTTTTATGATGCCGTGCGCCAGATCGCCAAACAGCCGCGCGCTCAACGCCAGGAGGCGCTGCGCGCCCTGGCACCGCGCGCCTCCGCCCGCCCCTGAACCCACACGGAAGCCCCCATGGCAGACATCCACATCCGACGCGACCACCACCTGGGCCTGAGCGGCGCACGCAAGGTGGCCTGGCAATGGGCCGAGCAGGCCGAGGCCGACTTCGACATGAGTTGCACCTACGAAGAGGGTGACACGCTGGACGAAGTGCAGTTCAGCCGCAGTGGGGTGAACGGCACGCTGCGGGTGTCGGCCAACCACTTCGAACTGGACGCCAGACTGGGCTTCCTGCTCGGCGCCTTCAAGGACCGCATCGAGGGCGAGATCGTGAAAAACCTCGACCAGCTGCTCGCCACCAAGAAACCCGCCGCCAGAAAGAAAAAAGCCTGAACGCCACCGCGATCAGGCTCTGGACGTCTCCGTCCAATTGATGGACTTCACGGCAGCGATGCACGCTGCTCAGAACGCGGCGGAACCGGCTCCGCCGGGCCGCATCGCGTTGCCCCCTGGGGGGTCGCGCGCAGCGCGGCGGGGGGAGCCTCAGCTGAGCGATTCGATCAGGTCGATGTACTGTTGCATGGCTTCGTCATTCGACGTGCCCTTGAAACCGTTCCAGGCATCCCACTTGGCGCGGCCCACCATGTCGGAAAAGCCGGGCTTTTTCTCGGTGTTGTCACCGGTGGTGGCCTGCTTGTAGAGCCCGTAGATCTTGAGCAGCGTGGCGTTGTCTGGGCGCTCGCTGAGGTTCTTGGAGTTGGCAACGGCGGCTTCGAAACGGGTCTTGAGATCGGACATCGCGGTTTCCCGGGCTGGTTGAATGGACGACCCCGACAGCGGCAAGCGAAGTGCCGCATCGGGACTGGCCCGGTATCTTACGGTCTGGACTGCAGGCAAAATAGGCACACACATCCAGCTTTCGCCGCACCACGCCAGCCGTGGCGAGCGCAGCACCCGGCATCAGGAGACAACATGGTCCAGCGCCTTGCCCCAGCGGCAACCCAACCGGCCGCAGCGGGGAAGCTGGCGCCGCCGCGCGCGACCTCACCGGCCCGCAGCCGCGCACGCGGCGCGCGCACCCCGGCGCAGACACTGGCCAGCACGCTGGGCCTGCAGGGCGAGCGCATGAGCAAGGTCGACACCGCCTGGCTGCGCATGGATTCACCCTCGAACCTGATGATGATCGTGGGCGTGTGGATCCTGCGCCCCGGCATTCGCCTTCACGACCTGCGCGAGCGGGTGCGCGAGCGCCTGCTGCCCTACCGGCGCTTCGTGCAGACCGCCCAGCTGGACGCGATGGGTGCGCACTGGCAGGACGACCCCGACTTTCTTCTTGATCGCCACGTGAGCGCCCATGTGCTGGAGCCGCTGCCGGGGCAGTGCGCGCGCAGCGCCCTGCAGGCCCGGGTGGGCGAACGGTGCATGCAGCCGCTGGACCACCGCCACCCGCTGTGGCAGTTTGAGCTGATCGAAGAGCACGACGGCGGGTCGGCGCTGATCGCGCGCATCCACCACTGCATTGCCGACGGCATTGCCCTCATCAGCGTGATGATGACGCTGGTCGACGGGGGCGCTGCGCCACCGCGCCGGCCGCGTCGGGTGGCACGCGCAGCCGGCCTAGACGCCGCCGAAGAATGGGTGGCTGACGCGCTGATCCGTCCGCTGGGCGAGCTCACCGCGCGTGCGCTGGAAGTGGCGGGCGGTGGTGCTGCGCGCTCGCTGGCGATGATGGCCTCGCCCCAGCACAGCCTGGCCGAGACGCTGGTGCAGGCCGGCCATCTCGCGCGGCTGGGTGGCCAAGCGCTCACGGACCTGGCCGCACTGGCGCTCATGCCCGACGACTCCCCCACGCGGCTGAAGGGCCAGCCCGGACGGCACAAGCAGGTCGCCTGGTGCGAACCCATTCCCCTGGACGAAGTGAAGGCCATCGGCCGTTCCTTGAACTGCTCGGTGAACGACGTGCTGCTGAGCTGCGTGGCCGGGGCCATCGGTGCCTACCTGCGCGAACTGGGCGACGACCCGACGGGCCAGGACATCCGGGCCATGGTCCCGATCAACCTGCGGCCCCTGGAAGACGCCTGGAAACTCGGCAACCGCTTCGGCCTCGCGCCCCTGGTGCTGCCGATCGGCATCGAAAACCCGGTGGAGCGGGTGTACACCGTGCGCCAGCGCATGAACAGCCTCAAGGGCAGCCTGCAGCCCCTGCTGACCTTCGGCCTGCTGTCGGTCGCGGGCATGATGGTCAAGCCCTTGCAGGACGCCCTGCTGAGCCTGTTCAGCAGCAAGACGACGGCGGTGATGACCAACGTGCCGGGGCCGACGCAGAAGATGCGTCTGTGCGGCGCCAGCCTGGAACAGACGATGTTCTGGGTGCCGCAATCGGGCAGCGTCGGCCTGGGCGTGTCGATCCTGAGCTACGGCGGCGGCGTGCAGTTCGGCGTCATCGCCGACAGCACCCTGTGCCCCGACCCGCAACGCATCATCGACCGCTTTGAGCCCGAATTCTCACGGCTGCTCTGGCTCACCCTGATGCTGCCCTGGAAAGAGGAGGAGTAGCCCCCCGCGCCGCCTGCGGCGTCACCCCCCAGGGGGGGGCACTGGCGGCCCGGCGAAGCCGGTTCCGCGGTGCCCTGAGTCAACTTCCCTTCCGGCGCGAAGGGCCTTCACCCAGGATGCGGTGGAACCGGCTTGTATGGTTGAGGGTGTTGGGGTGGAGGGTCTGAACTACCGGCTTTCGGCATAGACCGACTGGCGAAGATAGCCCCCACCCCGCCTTCCAGCGTCGATAAGGAACTGAGCGGCACCCACAGCGCCG
>JAUXNG010000069.1 GCA_030682835.1 Hydrogenophaga sp.
GTCACGATGACCGAAATGATCGGTCACGTTGCCGAAACGGCCGGTCACGATGAACCGACAACGGAGTCGGTCACGATGGGCCGAAATCCTCGGTCACGATACCGAAACCAGCGGTCACGTTGGTCCGAAATACCCACATCGGTAATCGGGAATAACACTTCGTCAGGTTTCCGGCCAGCGCAGTGCTTGGCTGCGATTTCCAGCGCCTGTCGGGCCAGGAGCAGCTTGTGGTCGCTACGGTTCTTTGTGTCCCGCAGAACAACTTTCCCGACATCACAGTCCACGTCGCCGACCCTGATTGGCGGGTAGTTGTATCGCTTGTCGCCATGAATCTCTCCTCCGCGACACCCGGTCAGCAACTGGAAACGGTAGTAGTCGGCCGCGACTTGTGAGGGGGCTTTGCCACTTGCACGCCACCAGGCACCCAGTCGTTCCGGTGGGATGGGAGCTGGATTCCCTTTCGCAGGCGCGAGCACGATCCGATCGCGCCCAGCTGTATCACGCCCTAGCGGATTGCCCGGCACCACAACCCCGTGCCATCGCATCACCGCACGCAGCACCTGCATCGCATAGTCGGCTTGCCGTTTTGAACGCTTGAGCAGCGACGAATACTGATCCCGAATGTCATCGGAAGTGAGCTTCAACAACAGCTTGTCGGCGAGCTGAAACAGCAACCCGTCTGCCAGTTTCTTCCCCGTCTTGGTTGTTTCCCCGAGTTCGACCATGGCCAGGTAGTCAGCCTTTGTGCGGGCCTTCAATGGCAGACCGTCCTTTGCCCGCCGCTTCTTGTCGACGTACTCGCGGAGTGCCTTGGCGACTGTCATGCCCTCCTGCCGGTCCATTTGTTCTCGCTCAGCTGCTTCGGCCCGCAACCGTGCCTCCTCTTGGGCTGGCCAGTCCACCCCGTCCCGCGCAAGCGCCCGGATGCGAGCGGCCTCTGCACAGGCCGTGGCCAGCTTCATTTGGCCCGGACCTTCCCCATACTCCTGTGGCAATCGATATTGGCGCTCTACATCAGACCCTTTGACGGAGTAGCGGACCAGCAAGGTGCGAACACCGTCTGGCGCGATGCGCAGCTGCAAGCCCCGGTCGAGCGTGAGCTTGTAGGGCTTCGCTTTGGCTTTGTGGGTTTCAATCGCTCTGACAGTGAGGAGCGGCATTTGCGTGTTCCGTGTCCGACTGGTGTCCGAAAAATCCTGAGATCAGATGCTACCGAGCGGGACCTCATGAAACAACAAATTCTTGTAACCCATTGATTTAGAAGGTTTTTATTTCGTCCCAGGACGTCCCATAGCGTCCCAGAAAATCTGGTTTATACTGACTGTTAATCCGCAGGTCCCTGGTTCGAGTCCAGGTCGGGGAGCCAAAAACAGCAAAGGCCTGCACGCAAGTGCAGGCCTTTTCTTTTGGCAGCTACCGAAGCAATCAACCGGGTGCAGTCCGGAGTTTCGCGAAACGCTCGTCCCGCTGCGATGAACGTTTGACCATGGATCCCACCACCATCGCAACGATGCAGGTCATCTCTTCACACATGAAAAAGCTGGTCTTCTGGGCATTCTTGCTGGCACTGGTCACGCTGTCCATGGTGCCAACCGCCTACCTCGCAGCACCGGTGTTCAGCATTTGGGACAAAGCCCAGCACGCTTTCGGATTTGCAGTACTGACCTTGCTGGCCGTTCAGGCATACCCATCTCACAGCCAGTTCAGGCTGGCCATGGCCCTGCTGTTGCTGGGCGGCGCCATTGAAATCGCCCAGTCGGCCAGCGGCTGGCGAATGGGTGACTGGCGTGATGGCCTGGCCAACGCCGTGGGCATTGCGGTCGTGATGATGTTTGTTCGCCGCCGAGCCCGGTTCGAAAGCAAGGCGGCCTGAACCACCCGGGCAGCCATTCCCTATGCCGTCGGCGGTGGGCCGTTGACACCCCACAATGGAGCCATGACGCGACCGCCTCCCACCCGCGAGCTGCCCTGGCTTCAGCCGGGGCAGGACTTCCCCCCCGTCGAAAGTGCGTGGGGGCCTGACGACCCGGCTCCGGGGCTCCTGGCCGCTGGCGGGGTGCTTGACAACGCCACGCTCACGACCGCCTACTCCCGCGGCATCTTTCCCTGGTACAGCGCAGGCCAGCCCATTCTCTGGTGGAGCACCGACCCGCGCATGGTGTTGCGAACCAATGCTTTTCGGCTGCACCGCTCACTGCGCAAGACCATTCAAGGCCTGCTTCGGGCAGGTCGACTGGAGATCCGTGTCGACCACGATTTCGAGCGGGTGATCCGGTATTGCGCGCTCACGCCCCGAGACGGGCAGAGCGGCACGTGGATCCTGCCAGCAATTGCCCAGGCCTACCTGCGGCTGCACCAGGCAGGCGTGGCGCACAGTGTGGAAACCTGGATAGACGGCGAGCTGGCTGGCGGCCTCTACGGCGTGAACCTGGGGGCAATGGTCTATGGCGAATCCATGTTCAGCCGCCAGAGCAACGCCTCGAAGATTGCACTGGCGGCGCTGGTGGCGTTCTGCCGCGCCAAGGCCCTGCCCCTGATCGACTGCCAGCAAGACACCGCCCACCTCGCATCACTCGGCGGCCAGCTCATGCCACGCGCCGATTTTCGTCGGCACCTCCACCAGGCCTTGCAGCACCCGGCCCCACGCTGGGAATTCGAGCCCGTATACTGGCAGCAACTCGTTGGCCCAGGCAGCAACCCAGCGTGACGCACCTCAAAGAACTTCCTCTTCAGGCTCTGCAGTTCTACGCCACGGCGCCCTATCCGTGCAGCTACCTGCCAGGTCGTCAGGCCCGTTCCCAGGTGGCAACGCCCAGCCACCTCATCCACAACGACGCGTACTCCGACCTGGTGACGCACGGCTTCCGTCGCAGCGGGATGTTCACCTACCGCCCTTACTGCGATGGCTGCCAGGCCTGCGTGCCGCTGCGGGTGCCGGTGAACACGTTTGCGCCCAGCCGCAGCCAGCGGCGGTCCCTGGCGCAGCACGCCCAGTTGCAGACCCGGGTACTCAAGCTGTGTTTTGTGCCCGAGCATTACCAGCTGTACCTGCGCTACCAGAACAGCCGGCATGCCGGCGGCGGCATGGACCACGACAGCATCGACCAGTACACGCAGTTTCTGCTGCAGAGCCGGGTCAATTCCCGGCTGGTGGAATTCCATGAGCCCGGCCCGGATGGCCTGCCCGCCCGCCTGAAGATGGTGTCCATTGTCGATGTGCTCAACGACGGACTGTCGGCCGTCTACACCTTCTACGAGCCGGACGACAAAGCCAGCTACGGCACCTACAGCGTGCTGTGGCAGATCGAGCAGGCCCGCTCGCTCGACCTGCCCCATGTGTACCTGGGCTACTGGATCGCCCAGAGTGGCAAGATGAGCTACAAGGCCGGGTTTCGCCCGCACGAGCTGCTGCTAGACAACCGCTGGACGCCGGTCTGACGCTTGCGGCTCTCGGCGTAGGGTCCCGGCTGAGCTATGAGCCCTCGGCACGCAATTTCATCTTGTAAAATAGGGCAACCCCACACGAGCCCATGACCAAACGATCAGACGCCCTTCCCGCGACCCCCACCGTTCAGGTGATCGAGCGCATGTTCAACCTTCTGGAAGTATTGGCCTCCCGTGAAGATGCCGTCTCTCTGAAAGAGATCAGCGAAAAGACCGGCCTGCACCCATCCACGGCGCACCGCATTCTCAACGATCTGACCATCGGGCGGTTCGTGGACCGGCCCGAGGCAGGCAGCTACCGGCTGGGCATGCGCCTGCTGGAACTGGGCAACCTGGTGAAGGCGCGGCTGAGTGTGCGTGATGCGGCCCTGGTGCCGATGCGCGAATTGCACAAGACGATCCAGCAACCGGTGAACCTCAGCGTTCGCCAGGGGGACGAGATCGTCTACGTCGAGCGGGCCTACAGCGAGCGCTCGGGCATGCAGGTGGTCCGCGCGATCGGCGGGCGGGCGCCGCTTCACCTGACCTCGGTAGGCAAGCTGTTTCTGGCGGCCGACGAACCACAGCGCGTGCGGGCATACGCGACCCGCACCGGGCTCGTGGGCAACACCCGCAACAGCCTGACCCAGCTCACCACGCTGGAACGCGAGCTGACGCAATGCCGCCAGGCGGGCGTGGCGCGCGACAACGAAGAGCTGGAGCTGGGAGTGCGCTGCATGGCGGCAGGCATCTACGACGACCAGTGCAAGCTGGTTGCGGGGCTGTCCATTTCGGCACCTGCAGACCGCATCGACGAAAGCTGGCTGTCCAAACTGCGCGCCACCGCCAGTGAAATTTCAGCCTCGCTCGGCTGCCCCAACGCCCAAGGCGCCCTGCCGGCGGGGCGGGACGTCACGGCAGCCCGTTGAACACCACCCCTGGCGCGAACCCCATAAAGAAACGGTGCCGAGGCACCGTTTTTCATTGACGCAACCGTCAGGCCGACGCGCTCAGCCCTGAGGGCGAATCATGAGCGGCTGCACGCTCTGCGCCTCCACCCAGCGACGCACCCGTTCGGCGTCTTCCACCCGGCTCAGCTTGCCGGCGGAGTCGAGGAACACCATGATCAGCTTGCGGCCGGCCACCTTGGTCTGCATCACGAGGCAGCGTCCGGCTTCCGAGATGTAACCCGTTTTTTGCAGGCCGATCTCCCACTGGGGATTGTGGATGAGCCGGTTGGAATTGTTGAATTGCAGGGTGCGGCGCCCCAGATCCACCTGATGCCCGGGCGAGGTCGACAGATCGCGCAGGATCGGTCGCTCGTACGCCACTGCCACCAGGGTGGCCAGGTCGCGTGCACTGGACTGGTTCTGGCTCATCAGGCCGGTCGGCTCCACATAGCGGGTGTCGGTCATGCCCAGCAAGCGGGCCTTGGCATTCATGTGCGCCACGAAGGCGTTCATGCCGCCCGGGAACGTGCGCCCCAGTGCGTGTGCGGCGCGGTTCTCGCTCGACATGAGCGACAGATGCATGAGCTCGCCACGGCTCAGCGTGGTGCCCACCGCCAGGCGCGAGCTGGAAAACTTGTGAACGTCCACATCATCCTGCGTGATGGTGATCAGTTCGTCCATGGGCAACTGAGCGTCTGCGATCACCAGACCGGTCATGAGCTTGGTCAGCGAGGCGATGGGCAGCACGGCCGAATCGTTCTTGCTGAACAGCACCTCGTTCGTGTCCTGATCCATGACCAGCGCCACGCTGGAACTCAGATCCAGCGGATCGGCACTGCCCCTCAGGCCCAGACGCTCGCCCGCCGACAGACGAGGCTGAGGCACCACACGCAAGGCATGTTCGGTGGCGCTAGGGCGCGCTGCCACTTTGACCACGGCAGGCGCGGCCACGTTGCGGGCCATCTGCGCCCGGCTGGACGACGCATTTTTCCTGGAGGCGGCATTCGCTGCCACAGCTGTAGACTTGCGAGCGGCAGAGGCTGCCTGCGTCTTCGCCGTCTTCGCCGTCTTCGCAGCTGGCTTCGCCTTGGCCACCTGCACATCCGTGCGCCGTTTCACCGCGACGGTCTTGCTGGTGCTCTTGGCAGCGGCCAACTTTTTCTGAACCGGCGCTGGCTGCGCGGAACCTGCTTTCTTCGGCTTGTTGGCCGCCTTCTCACCAGCTGCCCATGCACTCATGGGCAAGGCCAGGGCGCTCAACAGCACAGCGTTCATGGCCAGCCGCGAGGCCCGGCGAAAGCGGTTTGCCAACAGGTTCATACATCCACTCCAGCCAACGAAAATGTGCTGGCTGGAGTATAGGGAATATGAAAAAAACTAGCAATATCAAAAACTTGTTTCATGTTCTTCACCGAACGCAAGAAGAGGTGCAACTTTGGGTTGCTATTCCTTGCATTGCGTCGGCAAAGGCCAGCTCCAGGTTCTGATTTCTGGGTCCGTCAGCCTTGGGCTGCAACCCGATCGGCCTTGCTGTGCAGCTTGTTCAGGGCGCTCAGGTAAGCCTTGGCCGACGCCACCACGATGTCGGGGTCTGCCCCCACGCCGTTGACCACGCGGCCACCGTGCTGCAAGCGCACCGTGACTTCGCCCTGGCTTTCGGTGGACCCGCTGGTGATGGCGTTCACCGAGTACAGCACCAGTTCGGCACCACTTTTCACATGCAGTTCGATGGCCTTCAGGGAGGCGTCCACCGGGCCGTTTCCGTCCGACTCGCCGTGCATTTCCTTACCGTCCACGGTGAACACCACGCTGGCGTGCGGACGCTCGCCAGTTTCGCTGCGCTGCGACAGCGACACCAGACCGTACTGCTCCTTCTCGGACGTCACACTCTCGTCGCTGCACAGCGCCAGGATGTCCTCGTCGAAAATCTCGCTCTTGCGGTCGGCCAGCTCCTTGAAGGCGGTGAAGGCGGTGTTGATCTCGCTTTCCGACTCCATCTCGATGCCGAGGTCCTGCAGGCGCTGCTTGAAGGCGTTGCGGCCACTGAGCTTGCCCAGGACGATCTTGTTGGCGCTCCAGCCCACATCTTCTGCTCGCATGATCTCGTAGGTGTCACGCGCCTTGAGTACGCCGTCCTGGTGAATGCCGCTGGCGTGTGCAAACGCGTTGGCGCCCACCACCGCCTTGTTGGGCTGCACCACGAAGCCGGTGGTCTGGCTGACCATGCGGCTGGCAGGCACGATCTGGGTGGTGTCAACGCCCACTTCGAGGTTGAAATAGTCGCGACGGGTGCGAACCGCCATCACGATCTCTTCGAGCGAGCAGTTACCTGCACGCTCACCCAGACCGTTGATGGTGCACTCCACCTGGCGCGCGCCGCCGATCTTCACACCGGCCAGCGAATTGGCGACCGCCATGCCCAGGTCATTGTGGCAGTGCACCGACCAGATCGCCTTGTCGGAGTTGGGCACGCGCTCACGCAGCGTGCGGATGAAGTCGCCGTACAGCTCGGGGATGGCGTATCCCACGGTGTCTGGAATGTTGAGCGTGGTGGCGCCCTCTTTGATCACCGCTTCAAGCACGCGGCAGAGGAAATCCATGTCGCTGCGGTAGCCGTCCTCTGGCGAAAACTCGATGTCGTCGACCAAGTTGCGAGCGAACCGGACCGATTGCTTGGCCTGCTCGAACACCTGGTCGGGCGTCATGCGCAGCTTCTTCTCCATGTGCAGCGCACTGGTGGCAATGAAGGTGTGGATACGTGCGCGGTTCGCGCCCTTGAGGGCTTCGGCGGCCCGGGAAATGTCACGGTCATTGGCGCGGGCCAGCGAGCAGACGGTGGAATCCTTGATGGTGTTCGCAATGGCCTGCACACAGTCGAAGTCACCGTTGGAACTGGCGGCAAAACCGGCTTCGATCACATCCACTCGGAGGCGCTCCAGCTGGCGGGCGATGCGCAGTTTTTCGTCCTTTGTCATGGACGCGCCAGGCGATTGTTCGCCATCCCGCAAGGTGGTGTCAAAAATGATCAGTTTGTCGCTCATCTCGTTGCTCCGGTGTGTGGCGCTCGACACCACGCTGATAAAAACCTGCAGACAAAAACAAACGGCCCGCTGCAGGTGCAAACGGGCCGTTGGTGGAATATCGCTCGCGCGCTACCGAACCTGCCCGTAAGGGACACCCAGTAGTAGAGCGAGGGACATCTGTTTCATGGGATGCAATGTATCACAGGGCTTGCGTACTGCCGATTGGGGAAATCGATGAAGGCTATCAAAAGAGTCATTCGTGAAGGCCGCGCTCGTCCGGCTCATCCGTGGAGGTGCTGATCACACTGGTCTGCCGGCCTTTGGCCTTGCGCCAGAAATACACCGCATAACCCGAGAGTCCGTACAGCACAAACAACGCAAACAGCACAGTGGGCGGGTGGATGTTGATCACGGCAATGCCGAGCGCCACCAAAACGATGGAAGCGAATGGCACGCTGCGCTTGAGGCTCAGATCCTTGAAGCTGTAGAACGGCACGTTGGTGACCATGGTCAGGCCGGCGTACAGCGTGATGGCGAACATCACCCAGGTCACATCGGTGCGTGCAATGTCGGCTTCGGTCATCAGCCAGATGAATCCCGCCACGATGGCCGCCGCCGCGGGCGAGGGAAGCCCCTGGAAGTAGCGTTTGTCAACCACGGTGGTGTTGACATTGAAGCGTGCCAGCCTCAGGGCCGCACAGGCGCAATAGACAAAGGCAGCGATCCAGCCCCAGCGGCCCAGGTCGCGCAGCACCCATTCGTAGGCGATCAAGGCGGGCGCCGCGCCAAAGGACACCATGTCGGCCAGCGAATCCATCTGCTCGCCGAAGGCGCTCTGGGTGTTCGTCATGCGGGCCACGCGGCCGTCCAGACTGTCGAGCACCATCGCGACGAATATGCCCACCGTGGCCAGATCAAACCGGCCGTTCATGGCCATCACCACGGAGTAGAAACCACCGAACAGGGCGGCCAGCGTGATCATGTTGGGCACCATGTAGATGCCCTTGCGGCGCTTGCGCGACTCTTCGGTCTGCGGCAGTTGTGGATCTGTTCCGTCGTGCATGAAGTTCCCGGGTAGGTCCGCGGTCGGGCTGGGCGCGAGGCGCCACCATCCGGCAGGCGGGCAAAAGTGCAGTGTAAGCCAGTGCCAGCACCACGCCGCGTCACAAACGACAAAGGCCACCTCAGTGGCCTTTGCTGTGGCACCGGCGGCCATGGGGCCTGCCGATGCTCTACCGCACCATCAGTTGCGGGTCTGGTCCACCAGCTTGTTCTTGGCGATCCAGGGCATCATGGCGCGCAGCTGGGCGCCCACCACTTCGATCTGGTGATCGGCGGTGTTGCGGCGGCGGGCGGTCATGCTCGGGTAGTTCAGGCGACCTTCCTGGATGAACATCTTGGCGTAGTCACCGTTCTGGATGCGCTTGAGGGCGTTGCGCATGGCCTTGCGCGACTCTTCGTTGATCACCTCAGGGCCGGTCACGTACTCGCCGAACTCCGCGTTGTTGGAGATCGAGTAGTTCATGTTGGCAATGCCGCCTTCGTAGATCAGGTCCACGATCAGCTTAAGCTCGTGCAGGCACTCGAAGTAGGCCATCTCGGGTGCGTAGCCGGCTTCGACCAAGGTCTCGTAACCCATCTTGATCAGCTCGACAGCGCCGCCGCACAGAACGGCCTGCTCGCCGAACAGGTCGGTCTCGGTCTCTTCCTTGAAGTTGGTCTCGATGATGCCGGCCTTGCCGCCACCGTTGGCCATGGCGTAGCTCAGGGCCAGGTCACGGGCCTTGCCGCTCTTGTCCTGGTGCACCGCC
>JAUXNG010000070.1 GCA_030682835.1 Hydrogenophaga sp.
CCGAACAGCAGCACATGGTCCAGCGCTTCGTTGCGCATCTTGGCCGCACCAATGAAAATCTCCAGCTGTTCGCGCACCTTTTGCTGGCCCACGTAGTCGTCCAGCAACTTGGGGCGCAGCGCACGCTCAATCGCCTCTTCCTTGGGCGAAGCGGGCGCCGCCGACACCATGCGGGGCGCGGGGGCAAAGTCGTCGGTCTGGATGGTCACAGAGGGGCCCTAGCAGAGGGGGAACGGGGGGTAAGCGCTGACTATACACACCGGTATTTCGCCGGCTTGCTCGAATCAAGAAGCGGCTGGTGTGCAAATCGCAGTCAGACAGCAGAAAAGAATCACCGCTTTTACCGGTACGCCTCGCGCCGATTGCCGATGCGCAGCACGCGCACCACGATGCGCTGATCCTGAATGTCGCAGACGAGGCGCCAGTCACCCACGCGGTACTTCCAGTAACTCCCCAGCCGGGCCCCAGACAACGCCTCGCCGATGCTGCGCGGGTCGTCCAAAGGTGACAGCCGGTCCCGCAGAAATCCGACCAATCTGGTTTGGATCGGGCGGTCGAGTTTCTTCAGTTCCTTCAGCGCATCCGGGTCGAACTCAATTTGCCAGGCCAAGCTCGCGCTCCGCTTCGGTCAGCGGGATGGTCTTGCGGTTCTTGCGCGCGCGAGCTTCAGCCAGGTAGAAGTCTTCAAGGTCGTCCAGGTGCTCCAGGATCGCCTCGCGTGCCAGCGCGGTTTTGGTGCGCCCGGTCTCCTGGGTCAGTCGATCCAGACGGGCTTCGATGTCGGGGGTGAGACGGATGGCAAGCATGGGGCACTCCTTTGCTATACAAGTATAGCAACCCATCTCGTTGCACGCTATTTTTTCTCCCAACGCGCATCCAAGCTCAGCCTCTTTAGACCGTGCAACCCGCTCGTTCACCCACTTCGCGCAGCAACTTCTCACACGCACCCACCGCCCGCATGGCCACTTCAAACTGTGATTGATTGGCCTTCAATATGTCGTCCAGCTACAGCGCGTCGTACCCGCCAAAGACATAAGAAACAGATTTCCGCGCACGGTCCTCCTTGAATTCCACGCCACCGTGACCTTCGACCTTGGTCTCAGAAAATCCAACCCGACGCGTGACACGCTCGACCTCTCCGAACTCGAAGTGCTGAGATATTCCGTGCGCTGCGCGATTGCGCCAATCACCGGTGGCGTCCCGGTAATCACCAGGATCCATTTGCTGGACATGGGCCATCAACGCCCCAGCCTCGTGCCACCCACTGGACTTAGCCATGAACTGCGCCTCTGCTTCTTCCCGTCTCAGGAATACCGCGTGCGGCTTCTTATGGTTTTGTTGCAGTCGCTTGAATACCTTCGCGTCTTCTGCCAAAACATCCCGGTATCCAGCAACCACCCGCAGATTTCCGACATGAACCACTTGGGTAGCAAATCGGGTCAATCGATCTCGGGAGCCCGCTGGTTGGTGCAGGCAGAAGTACGCCAATGGCTCAACAAACTCTGACCGAACATCCCACCGATCCTTTTCGTCATTGATCGTTGCCAACACGCGGCTCCAAGCAGTCCAAGAACGCAACCGGTGATTCCACGCGTTGATCGCGTTGATCAACTCGTTGAGATTAGAGCTGAGCATTTGATCGCCGAACCTTGGTAGCGACCACTCGCTGACTTCTTTCTCCAACCCATAGGGAAGAAACGGCTTCGCTGACGTATCTCGATCAAGCTCCAGCCAATACTGTTGGTATGCACCAGACAGCAGGGCGCGATAGCGGGCGATATGCGTTTCGCGATCGTCGTTCATTGGGCGCAATCACTTCGCCAGCGCCTTCAGCGCCAGCTTGATGCCTTCGCTCACCCCCACATCCGCCGGCAGGGCTTTCAGCGCGGCCGCCGCGTCCTTCTCGTTGTAGCCCAGCGCCATCAGCGCCTGCTGGATGTCGCTCTGCGCGTCGCTGCGCGCCAGGCCGGCACCGGGCAGGTTGAGGTCGGCGCCGAGCTTGCCCTTGAGTTCGAGCAGCAGGCGCTCGGCGGTCTTCTTGCCGATGCCCGGCACCTTGACGATGCGGCCGGCTTCCTGGGCAGTCACGGCCTGCGCCAGTTCGGCCACCGAGAGACCCGAGAGCACCGAGAGCGCCGTGCGCGGGCCGATGCCGCTGATCTTGACCAGCTGGCGGAACGCCTCGCGCTCCGCAGCGCTGCCAAAGCCGTAGAGCAGTTGTGCGTCTTCGCGCACCACGAAGTGCGTGAGCAGCGCCACTTTTTCGCCCAGCGCGGGCAGGTTGTAGAAGGTGCTCATCGGCACGTCCACCTCGTAACCGACGCCGTGGCAGTCGATCAGGATCTGGGGCGGATTTTTCTCCAGCAGCGTGCCGGTCAATTTGCCTATCATTGGGGTTTCTTTCACAGATGGTCGTTCGCCGGGCCGCCCCAAGAACGACCGCCCCCCTCGGGGGGCCTGGCGCAGCCAGGTCAGGGGGCTCACATTATTCTGGATTATCGGTTTGATCCTCCGCCACACCTTCTCCCCGCCCGACAACCTGCGCATGGGTCACCTCTGCGGGCCCATGGACAGCCACATCCGCAGCATCGAGGCGGGCCGGCAGGTCAAGGTGGCGCACCGCTTCGAGCAGTTCCGCATCGAAGGCCCCAAGGCCAAGGCCAACCAGGCGCTGGAGACCCTGCAGGCGCTGTACGAGATGGCGAAGAAGCCGATCCCGGCCGAAACCGTGCAGCTGATGCTGAGCGGCGACACCGCGCTGGCCGAGCCGGGCGACGGCGCGCTGGCGATGCAGACGCGGCGCGGCGAGGTGCGCGGGCGCACGCCGGCCCAGACGCGCTACCTGGAGAACATGGCCACGCACGACATCACCTTCGGCATCGGCCCGGCCGGCACCGGCAAGACCTACCTGGCCGTGGCCTGCGCCGTGGACGCGCTGGAGCGCAGCGCGGTCCAGCGCATCGTGCTCACCCGCCCGGCCGTGGAAGCGGGCGAAAAGCTCGGCTTCCTGCCTGGCGACCTGGGCCAGAAGGTGGACCCGTACCTGCGCCCGCTGTACGACGCGCTGCACGACCTGATGGGCTTCGACAAGGTGCAGAAGGCGTTCGAGCGCCAGCAGATCGAGATCGCGCCGCTGGCCTTCATGCGCGGGCGCACGCTCAACCACGCTTTCGTGAT
>JAUXNG010000079.1 GCA_030682835.1 Hydrogenophaga sp.
TTCACCACCACCGTGCGGGTGGTCGATCGGGTTCATGGCGGTACCACGGACGGTTGGGCGGATGCCCATGTGACGCTTCACACCGGCCTTGCCCAACTGGCGCAGGCTGTGTTCCTGGTTGGACACTTCGCCGATGGTGGCGCGGCAATCCACGTGGACCTTGCGCACTTCACCGGAGCGCATGCGCACCTGGGCGTAGATGCCTTCGCGAGCCAGCAGCACAGCCGAAGCACCAGCGGAGCGGGCGATCTGAGCGCCTTTGCCGACTTGCAGTTCGATGCAGTGGATGGTGGAACCGACCGGGATGTTGCGGATGGGCAGCGTGTTGCCGACGCGGATCGGGGACTCCGAACCGGACAGCAGCGTCGCACCGACTTCAACGCCACGGGGGGCGATGATGTAGCGGCGCTCACCGTCGGCGTAGCACACCAGCGCAATGTGCGCCGTGCGGTTCGGGTCGTACTCGATACGCTCGACCTTGGCCGGGATGTTGTCCTTGTTGCGACGGAAGTCGACCACGCGGTAGTGGTGCTTGTGACCACCGCCCTTGTGGCGAACCGTGATGTGACCGTTGTTGTTGCGGCCGGCCTTCTGGAACAGAGGTTCCAGAAGGGGAGCAAAACCTTCACCGTTGTGGAGGTGGTCACGCGTGACCTTCACCATGCCGCGACGGCCTGGTGAGGTGGGCTTCATCTTGATAACTGCCATGATTAAACAGCCTCCCCGCCGAAGTTCAGCTCTTGGCCGGGCATCAGGGTCACATAAGCCTTGCGCACGTGGTCACGGCGACCCATGGTCTTGCCGAAGCGCTTGGCTTTGCCCTTCTGGTTGAGAACGGAAACGCCCTGGACCTGCACCTTGAACATCAATTCCACAGCGGCCTTGATCTCGGGTTTGGAGGCGTCACGCAGCACCTTGAACAGGATGGCGTTGGTTTTCTCGGCAACCTGAGTCGCTTTTTCCGACACGATCGGAGCGACCAGCACCTGCATCAGGCGGCCTTCGTCGTATTTTGTGACGCTCATGCGAACATCTCCTTGAGCTTGTCGATGGCACCCTTGGTGACAATGACCTTCTTGTAGTGCACCAGCGACACGGGGTCGGCGTAACGCGGCTCAACAATCAGGATGTTGGGCAGGTTGCGCGATGCAAGGTACAGGTTTTCGTCGACTTCTTCGGCAATCACCAGAACGTGGCTCAGGTTCATGGCCTTGAGCTTGTCGGCGAGTTGCTTGGTCTTGGGCGAGTCCACCGAGATGGAGTCGACCACAGACAGACGGCCTTCACGCACCAGCTGCGAGAAGATGGACGCCATGCCGGCGCGGTACATCTTCTTGTTGATCTTCTGGGTGAAGTTCTCGTCAGGGCTGTTCGGGAAGATACGACCGCCGCCGCGCCACAGGGGCGAGGAGGTCATACCGGCGCGGGCGCGGCCCGTGCCTTTTTGCTTGAACGGCTTCTTGGTCGAGTGCTTGACCTGCTCGCGGTCCTTCTGGGCGCGGGTGCCCTGGCGGGCGTTGGCCTGGTAGGCCACCACGAGCTGGTGGATCAGCGCTTCGTTGTAGTCGCGACCAAACACGGTCTCGGGCACGTCCACGTTGGACGATGCTTGACCCTGGTCATTCAGGAGTTCGATTTGCATCAGTTGGCTCCCTTGCTGACTTTGGCTTTGATGGCGGGGCGCACGGTCAGGAAGCCACCATTGGAGCCGGGCACGGCGCCGCGAATCATCAACAGCTGGCGGGCTTCGTCCACGCGCACGATGTCGAGGTTCTGGATGGTCTTCGTCTGGTCACCCATGTGGCCGGTCATCTTCTTGCCAGGGAACACGCGACCGGGGTCCTGTGCCATGGAGATCGAACCGGGCACGTTGTGCGAACGGCTGTTACCGTGCGACGCGCGCTGGGATTTGAAGTTGTGGCGCTTGATGGTGCCGGCAAAGCCTTTACCAATCGAAGTACCCTGCACGTCCACCTTCTGGCCAACCGCAAACACGGCGTTGGCAGCCACCACGGCACCCGCTGGGTACTGGGCGACGACGTCGGAGGCGACGCGGAATTCCTGGATGATTTCACCCGCTTCAACACCGGCCTTGGCCAGGTGGCCCGCTGCGGGCTTGGTGACGCGGGAGGCACGGCGGGCACCGAAGGTGACCTGCAGTGCATCGTAGCCATCATTGGCTTGAGTTTTGACTTGCGTCACACGGTTG
>JAUXNG010000092.1 GCA_030682835.1 Hydrogenophaga sp.
CTCAAGGACGGCATGCTGGTCACGGTGAGCTGCTCGGAAGGTGACACCGGCCATATTTACGACGGCCTGCTGGAAAACGAAATCACGGAAGTGCAGCGCTGCGTGATGCCCTAGGTGGACGTGAAGATCATGATGAACGTGGGCAACCCCCAGCTGGCGTTCGACTTCGCCCAGGTGCCCAACAGCGGCGTAGGCCTGGCCCGCCTGGAATTCATCATCAACAACAACATCGGCGTGCACCCCAAGGCGATCCTGGACTACCCGAACATCGATGCCGACCTGAAGAAGGCGGTGGAGTCGGTGGCCCGTGGCCATGCCTCGCCGCGCGCCTTCTATGTTGACAAGGTGGCCGAAGGTGTGGCGACCATCGCAGCTGCTTTCTGGCCCAAGCCGGTGATCGTGCGTCTGTCAGACTTCAAGAGCAACGAGTACCGCAAGCTGGTGGGTGGCTCGCGCTACGAACCCGATGAAGAGAACCCGATGCTGGGTTTCCGTGGCGCGGCCCGCTACATCAGTGAAGACTTCCGCGAAGCCTTTGCCATGGAATGTGAGGCGCTCAAGCGCGTGCGCGAAGACATGGGCCTGACCAACGTGCAGGTGATGGTGCCCTTCGTGCGCACGCTCGGCCAGGCCAAGCGCGTGACCGAGCTGCTGGCCGAGAAGGGCTTGAAGCGCGGCGAGAACGAGCTCAAGGTCATCATGATGTGCGAGATCCCGAGCAACGCGGTGCTGGCGGACGACTTCCTGCAGTACTTCGACGGCTTCTCCATCGGTTCCAACGACCTGACGCAGCTCACGCTGGGCCTGGACCGCGACTCCGGCCTTGAGCTGCTGGCGCAGGACTTCGACGAGCGCGACCCCGCCGTGCGCGCGCTGCTGAAGATGGCCATCGGCGCCTGCAGGTCGGCTGGCAAGTACGTGGGTATCTGCGGTCAGGGCCCCAGCGACCACCCCGACTTTGCGCAGTGGCTGCGCGACGAGGGCATCAGCTCGATCTCGCTGAACCCGGACTCGGTGGTCGACACCTGGCAGCTGCTCGCCTCCACGGCGAAGTGACCCGCACCAGCCGCCAGCCTCTGGCGGCCTGGTGACCAACAGACGGCAGGGTGATCCCCTGCCGTTTTTACTGGGTGGGGTAGCGTAAGCCGTGGGTCAGTGCGTGGCGCACAATCGGGCCACGCGCCGCAGCGACGCACTGCGCCGCCACAAGAGGAGACCCGCATGTTTCAAGGACTGGACGCCCAGCGCCTGGTGGCCCTGTTTGTTGCCGGCTGGGTGTTGCTCAACTTTCCGCTGCTGGCGCTCTGGGACCACAACGTGCTGGTCCTCGGCCTGCCCTTGTTCCCCCTGGCCTTGTTTCTGATCTGGACCTTGCTGATCGCAGCCCTCGCCTGGGTGATGGAGCGCGGCACTGATGACGAGGGCGTCGACCGTCCCGATCCCGTCGACTGAGCCGCCCATGCTGTCCGCCACGCTGGTCATCGGCGTTTCCTTCGCCTACCTGCTGCTCCTGTTTGCGGTGGCTTACTGGGGTGACGCACGCGCCGCCGCTGGTCGGTCGGTGATCGGAAGCCCGTGGGTCTATGCGCTCTCGATGGCGGTGTACTGCACCGCCTGGACCTACTTCGGCAGCGTGGGGCGCGCGGCCAACTCGGGTGTGTGGTTCCTGCCCATCTACCTCGGGCCCATGCTGGCCATGCTGCTGGCCTGGATGGTGGTGCGCAAGATGATCCGCATCGCCAAGACCTACCGCATCACGTCGATTGCCGACTTCATTGCCAGCCGTTACGGCAAGAGCCCGACGCTGGCCGGGCTGGTCACCCTCATCACGGTGGTCGGCATCGTGCCCTACATCGCCCTGCAGCTCAAAGGCATCGCCAGCGGCTACGCGGTGCTCACATCGCCACTGGGCTCGCCTGCCGCGCAGAGCCCGCACTGGTGGCAGGACAGCACGCTTTACGTGGCGCTCGCACTCGCCGGGTTCACCATGATTTTCGGCGCCCGCCACCTCGACAGCACGGAGCGCCACGAAGGCATGGTGGCCGCCATCGCGTTCGAGTCGGTGGTGAAGCTCGCGGCCTTCCTGGCCGTGGGCCTGTTCGTGAGCTTTGGCCTGTTTTCCAGCCCGGTCGCCTTGTTCGAGCAGGCCCAGGCGGTGGACGAGCTGCGCCGCCTGCTCCAGTTTGGCCAGGGCCAGCCCTTTGCGTACGCCCAGTGGCTGGGACTGACCCTGCTGGCCATGCTCTCGGTGATTTTCCTCCCGCGCCAGTTCCAGGTGATGGTGGTGGAGAACGTGAACGAGCAGCACCTGCGCCGTGCGGTCTGGGCGTTCCCGCTCTACCTGCTGCTGATCAACCTGTTCGTGCTCCCGATTGCCTTCGGCGGTCTGTTGCACTTCGGACCCGGGACCATGAACCCGGAGACCTTCGTGCTCTCGTTGCCGCTCTCGCAGGGTTATCACCTGCTGGCGCTGTTTGCCTTTGTGGGCGGCCTGTCGGCGGCGACCGGCATGGTGATTGTGGAAGCGATTGCGGTGTCCACCATGGTCTGCAACGACCTGGTGATGCCGCTGTTGCTGCGCACGCGGCGTTTTGGTACCCGCGCCAGCGGCGATCTCACGGGCCTGCTGCTGCTGATCCGCCGCCTGGCCATTCTGGGTCTGCTGTTGCTGGGCTACCTGTATTTCCACCTCGCCGGCGAAGCCTACGCGCTGGTCAGCATCGGCCTCATCAGCTTTGCCGCGGTGGCGCAGTTTGCCCCCGCCATGCTCGGTGGCATGTACTGGAAAGGCGGCACCCGCCGCGGCGCCCTCAGCGGTCTGCTGCTGGGTTTTGGTTTCTGGGTGTACACGCTCATGCTGCCCTCGCTGGCCAAGTCGGGCTGGCTCGACCCCGGCTTCCTGCACCATGGGCCGTGGGGTCTGCACTGGTTCAAGCCAGAGGCGTTCCTGGGGCTCGGCGGGCTCGACAGCCTCACCCACTCGCTGTTCTGGAGCTTGCTGGCCAACGTGGGCGCTTACGTGGGTGTGTCGCTGTGGCGTGCGCCGTCGGCGCGTGAAACCAGCCAGGCCTTGCTGTTCGTCGACGTGTTCCACCGCAAGGCGGGCACCCGGCCCGTGTTCTGGCAGGGGCGGGCCAAGGTCTCGGCCCTGCTGCCCTTGGCGGGGCGCTTTCTGGGGGCCGAGCAGGCCCAGCGCCTGTTCGAGGACTACGCGGCGCGGGTGGGCGTGGCGGGCATCGAGCAGATACCGGCCGATGCGCAGCTCGTGCAGTTCGTCGAAACCCTGCTCACCGGCGCCATTGGCAGTGCGTCAGCGCGGGTGATGGTGGCCTCGGTGGTCGAAGAAGAGGCGCTCGATCTCGACGACGTGATGCGCATTCTCGACGAGGCCTCGCAGCTGCGGGCCTACTCGCACGCGCTGGAAGAAAAGTCCCAGTCGCTGGAACGCGCAACGGACGAACTGCGCGAGGCCAACGAAAAGCTCAAGAGCCTGGACCGCCTGAAGGACGACTTCATGTCATCCGTCACCCACGAATTGCGCACCCCTTTGACTTCCATCAGGGCCCTCTCCGAGCTGATGCGTGACGATGACGACATGGACCTGACGCAGCGGCAGCAGTTTCTGGGCATCATCGTAGCCGAGGCCGAGCGCCTGAGCCGCCTGGTCAACCAGGTGCTCGACATGGCGAAAATCGAATCTGGCCATGCCGAATGGCATGAAACCCAGGTGGACATGCGCGAACTGGTGGAGCAGGCGGCGCAGAGCGTGGGGGGCAGCTTCCGCGAGGCGGGCGTGTCGCTGGCACTCGAGTTGCCGGCACAGGTGCAGACCCTGCGAGCCGACGCCGACCGCATCACCCAGGTGGTGCTGAACCTGCTGTCAAACGCGGTCAAGTACGCACCGCGCGGGTCGGGCCGGGTGGTGCTGCGTCTGGTGGACCAGTCGCAGGGTGTGCAAGTGGAGGTGTCAGACAACGGACCGGGCATTCCACTGGCGCAGCAAGGCATGGTGTTCGAGAAGTTCCGCCAGGTATCGGGCGACGACCATTACCGCCCGGGGGGCACAGGACTCGGTCTGCCGATCAGCCGGCAGATCGTGGAGCATTTTGGCGGGCGCATGTGGATGCGTTCCCAACCGGGGGAGGGTGCCCTGTTCGGGTTCTTCCTTCCGCGCACCGCGGTCGGTGAAGACTGACAGGACCGGTCGACAACAAGGGGGGCGAAGAACAAGCCCCGACACAACAAGCCAAGAGGAGAAGCAGTTGAGCCAGAAGATACTGATCGCAGACGACGAGCCGAACATCCTGATTTCGCTCGAATTCCTGATGAAGCGCGAGGGTTACGAGGTGGTCGTCGCGCGCGACGGGCAGGAAGCGATCGACGCGATCCTGCGCGAGCGCCCGGCACTGGTGCTGCTGGACGTGATGATGCCGATCAAGACCGGGTTCGACGTGTGCCACGAGGTGCGTGCGCACGAAACCGTACGTGACACGCTGATCGTGATGCTCACGGCCAAGGGGCGCGATACCGATGTGGCCAAGGGACTGGCGCTGGGCGCCAACGCCTACATGACCAAGCCGTTCTCCACCCGCGAGCTGGTGCAGAAGGTGCGTGAGCTGCTGGCGGCCCCCGTATGAGCGGCCAGAAGAAGACCGACCAGCGCCTGTGGTGGCTGCTGGGGGCAGCCGCTGTGGCGTCGGTGGGCTGGTTACTGGCCACCTTCGGCCTGGTGGGCTCGACGCTAGAGGCGCAGGAACGCGAGGCCGTGTGGTCCCTGCTGGGGGGGCGCGTGGTGCTGCTCAGCCTCACCTGGGGCGCTGGCATGGCCGCGATTGCCTGGGCGCTGAAGCGCTGGTTCGACCACTGGGTCACGCCCTCGGTCCAGTTGGCTGAAGAGGCGCAGGTGCTCTTGCGGACCGATGTGGTGCGCGAGCTCAAACCCAAAGGCAATGTGGAAACCCGGGTGCTGGCCCAGTTGTTCAACCAGCTGGTGGACCAGCGCGAAGACCTGCGCCGGCAGATGGATGCCCGGGTGCGGGAAGCGGCGCAAGGCATCGAGCAGGAGCGGTCCCGTCTTGCGGCGCTCATGTCCGAACTCACGCAGAGCGTGGTGGTGTGCAACCTGGACGGTCGCATCATCCTCTACAACAACCGCGCCCGCATGCAGTTCCGAGCGCTGTCGCAGGCGCCAGGCGTGGCCGGCGGCGCCGAGCTGATCGGCCTCGGTCGTTCCATTTATGGCGTGTTTGACCGCAAGCTGGTGGCCCACGCGCTGGAGAACATCCAGCAGCGCATGATGCGCGGGGCAGGGCAGCCGTCGGCCCAGTTTGTCACCACCACCGGAGCCGGGCAGCTGCTGCGGGTGCAGATGGCGCCGGTGCGCTCACCGCAGGCGCAGGCGGCTGAGGCCGCTGCCGACCGGATCGAGCTGACGGGTTTTGTGCTGATGCTCGACAACATCACCCGTGAGTACGAGGCCGAATCGGCGAAAGACCAGGTGCTGCACACGCTGACCGAAGGCAGCCGGGCGGCCCTGGCCAACATGCAGGCGGCCATCGACATGCTGGACTATCCGGACCTCGACGCGCCCATGCGCGAGCGTTTCATGGGCGTGATCCGCGAGGAGACGCGCTCGCTCAGCCAGCGCATCGGGGCGCTCGAGGCAGGTTCCGCCGACAGTAAGAGCCGTTGGCCGCTGGAGGACATGCTGGGTGCCGACCTCGTCAACGCGGCGGCGCGCCGCATCGAGACGGTCACGGGCCGGCCGGCTTCGCCCGTGGATGTGGATGCTTCGGTGTGGCTGAAGGTCGAGAGCTTTTCGGTGCTGCAGGCGCTGGTGTATCTGACCGGCCGGCTCGCAGACGAATTCGACGTCCGGTTCGTGCAGTTGCGCCTGGGCCCGGCTGCCGGCAGTGCGGGCAAGGCCCAGCTCGACCTGATCTGGTCGGGACAGGCCATGAGCACCGAGACCGTGATGAGCTGGGAAATGGACCCGATGAAGGTGGGCAACGAGACCCTGCGCCTGACGGTGCGCGACGTGGTGGAACGCCACGGGGGGGCGTTCTGGTTCGAGCGCGAGCGCACGCGGCACCAGGCGTTTTTCCGGTTTCTGCTGCCGGTCGCCGACCCGCGCGAACAGGTGGAAGCAGCCGCCTTCCTGCGCAACGAAAGCCGCCCCGAGTACTACGACTTCGACCTCTTCAAAACCACCGAACTCACCCGTTCGCTCGACGATCGGCGACTCAGCGATCTCGTGTACACCGTTTTCGACACCGAAACCACGGGCCTCAACCCGTCACAGGGCGACGAGATCATCCAGATTGGCGCGGCCCGCATCGTCAACAACAAGCTTCTGCGCCAGGAATGCTTCGAGCAGCTGGTGGACCCGCGGCGCCCGATACCCGCGGCATCCATCCCCATCCACGGCATACAGCCCGAGATGGTGGTCGGCCAGCCCACCATCGAGCAGGTACTGCCGTCGTTCCATGCCTTCGCTCAGGACACGGTGCTGGTGGCGCACAACGCGGCGTTTGACATGCGCTTCCTGCAGCTCAAGGAGCAGCAGACCGGTGTGAGCTTCGACCACCCGGTGCTCGACACCCTGCTCCTGTCGGCGCTGGTGCACCCCAACCAGGATTCCCACCGCCTGGAGGCGATTGCCGAGCGTTTCAACGTCACCGTCATCGGCCGCCACACCGCCATGGGCGACGCCATGGTCACAGCCGAGGTGTTTCTAAAACTCATTCCTTTACTGGCCGAAAAGGGCATCCACACCCTCGGCGAAGCGCGTGAGGCGGCACAGAAGACGTACTACGCCCGACTCAAGTATTGATCCCCCCGCGCCGCGCCCGGAGGGCGCGTCACCCCCCAAGGGGGCGGCACTGGCGGCCCGGCAAAGCCGGTTCCGCGGTGCCCTGGATTCGACTCCCCCTCTTTCTCTGCGGCCCTTCCGGCGCGAGTGACCCAACCCAGGATGCGGTGGAACCGGCTTTGCCGGGCCACTCGCATCGCCCCCTGGGGGGTGACGCGCGCAGCGCGGCGCAGGGGGGTTAATGCCTGTACCGCTGTCCCAGCACGCTCTGGAGGGACGCCACCACATTGAAGGCGTCCTTGAGCTGGCTGCGCTCAAAGTTGGAGATGTCGTCGGGGCGCATGAAGTTGTCGGGGGCTTCGCCGCGGCTGATCTGGCGGGCCTGGTGCTGGATGCGGGTGTAGGCGAGGAATTCGAGTGCGTCGCGCAGGTCGCGTGCACTCTGTTCGCTGATGGCGCCGCCCGCCGCTGCGCCGGTCAGCCGGTCGTGGGTGTTCACCGCGGCGTCGCCGCCGGCCAGCGCATAGACGCGCGCCAGGTCGACGATGGGCACCACCCCGGTGTGCTTCAGGTCGATGCTGCCTTTGTGCTCGCCGCTGCGGATGGTGGAAATGCCTTTGAACATGCCCAGCGGAGGCTGGTGGGTGAGGGCGTTGCCCACCATGTGTGACAGGAAGAGGCTGTTGCCCTGCGTGCGGCCGAGCACGTCACTGCGCAGCTTGTCCAGCAGTTCGGTCTTGCCGTGGATCGCACGCAGATCGAAGAACACGCAGGTGAGCATCAGCGCCTTGGGGTCGGGCTGGCTGGTCCAGCGAGAGAAATACTCGGCCCATTTTTTCTGCGGCTGGCGCCAGGTGTCGGTCATCGCCATCATCTCGCCCGGGCAGTAGATGTAGCCACAGGCGTCCAGGCCGTCGCAGACAAACTGCGACAAGGCCTTGAAATACTTGCCGTGTTCCGCTTCGTCGTAGCGGTCGTCCAGCACCATGCAGTTGTCCTGATCGGACTTGGCGGTCTGCTCGTTGCGAGCCTGTGAGCCGGCGGCCACCCACACATAGTCGATCGGCGCCGGCCCCAGCTGGGCTTCGCCGAGCTGCAGCAGCCGTGTGGTGATGGCGTCGGTGATGGCTGTGATGATGTGACCTGTGCTGTAGGCCGAAGCTTCTGCCGCGGCCAGGCTTTGCTGCAGGCGACGGATCTTGGCGCTCGCCTGCTGCAGGCCTTCCACCGATGCCTGTTTGTAGATCTCGCCCGCCAGGTACACCGCCGAGGTGCTGTGCTGCTCGGTGAGGTCGGTGGCGGTGATCATGCCGGCGATGCGCTGGCCGTCGAGCACGGGCACGTGGTGGATGTTGTGCCGCGCCATCAGCAGCAGGGCATCGAAAGCCGGGTTCTGCACGTCGATGCTCATCGGCGCCAGCGTGGCGATGTCCATGATGGGGCGCTGCGTGTCGAGGCCGGCGGCGATCACGCGGTTGCGCAGGTCGCGGTCGGTCACCACACCGAACAGGTGGTCCTGCTCCACGATGAGAACGGACGACACCCGCTTTTCACACATGAGCTGCGCGGCTTCACGGATGCTCGTGTGGGGCGGCAGCGTGATGGGCGCACGCTTGATCAGGGAGCGCACCGGCGTGGTCATGAGGTTGAGCGCCGGGTCGCCCCCGCTGGCGGCGCCGCTTGCGCGCCGGGTGCTACCGGCAGCGCCGGGGTCGGGCAGCAGATAGGCCAGCGAGGACGCTTCCTGACGCAGGGCGTCAACGGTGGGGCGATCGAGACTGACCAGCGTGCAGGCGGTAAGCGCGCGGCTGTGCTGCACGTCGGTGCTGGCGCCTGTGTGCAGGCCGAACCATTCCCCCGGGTAGAGCGTGACCACCGGCTGCTGCTGCCCGTCCAGAAGTTGCAGCGTGCCACTGAGGAGCCAGTGCAGTTGCTCGTGCAGATCGGCCGCAGTGCTGGCCTCGTCGCCGGCTGCCACCGTGCGCATCGGCAGGGTCTGTGCCAGCCGCTCCCGCGTTTCGCGTGGCAGCGTGCCCCAGGCGCGGTGGTGTTCCAGGGCGTCGAGCAGAAGAGGCTGGTGGAGGGGTGGGGTCGTCATGCGCATGGTGCCTTTTGTCTTATCTGAACATGCTACACCGGGGCTGGCCCACCGCCTGCGGGTTAACGCTGAGAGGGTTTGACCTGCGTCAGGGCTGCTGCCTTCTTGTCTGTAAGAGCGCGGTAAGCTCGTGCTTCAGAATGGCCCCAACTTGACGTCTGCCTGATATGCTCCTGCTCTTTTCCGCCACCAAACTCGTGATCGAGATCGCCCTGCTCGTGCTGGTTGGCCAATGGGTGCTGGGTGTGCTGGTGGGGGCGAAGCGGGAGCACAACCTGGTCTGGCAGGCGCTGCAGGTGGCAGGAAGCCCGTTCGTGCGCGTGGCCCGCCGCCTCTCCCCGCGTGTGGTGCTCGACCGCCATGTGCCGCTGGTGGCCTGCCTGCTGCTGGGCTTCGGCTGGCTGGCCGTGACACTGGCCAAGATTTCCCACTGTCTGAAGATCGGCGTTGAACTGTGCCGTTGATGGAAGTTTGTCGCGCCTGGCTGGCCCATATGCGCGTGCGCTGGTACCTGCTCGCGGGGCGCCGGCAGGCGGCGCTGGCACTGTTGGACCAGGCGCTGGGGCGTTGCCCGCATGACACGAGGGCGCTGGCCACGCGAGCCCATGTGATGGCCGAACTCGGCGACGGGGCGGGCGCGCTGCAGGCGCAGGCGCAGCTGGTGGCACTGCGGCCAGCAGACGCGGCCGGCTGGTTCAACCATGGCTACCTGTGTGAGGCGGCGGGCCGGCTGGAAGAAGCCGAGCAGGCGTTTCGCCGCGCGGTGGCCATCGACCCCCGGCTGGACCGGGCCTGGTACGGGCTCGGCCTGAGCCTGATCGCCCAGCGGCGCCTGGACGAGGCGCTGGTCGCGCTCCGGAAAAACACCGAACTGCAGCCCATGAGCCCCTACGGCTGGTACCAGCTGGCGCGTGTGCATGTGGATCGACAGGAACCGGCCGAGGCCGAAATGATCATCCGCCACCTGCAGCGCTTCGAGCCACGCATCGCCGCGCAGCTGCACCGTGAAACGGGCCTGGGTGGCCAGCCGGCGCATGCCTGAGGGATAAGACTGAGATGGAACTGCGCGAAACCCACCACCGCTACTGGCGAAAGAACCTCCGGATCACGGCCGTGCTACTGGTCATCTGGTTCGTGGTGACCTTTGGTGTGAGCTACTTCGCGCGCGATCTCAATTTCAGCTTCTTTGGCTGGCCGTTCAGCTTCTGGATGGGTGCCCAGGGCACGCTGGTCGTCTACTGCCTGATCATCGGGTTTTACGCCTGGTACATGAACCGGCTGGACGTCGAGCACGGCGTGGACGAGCCAGAGGCCTGACGCATGGGAGGCTTCCCGGATCCACGCCCTGGCCATGAGACCGGCTCCGATGCGGGTGGCCGCCCGGCCAGCCGGGCCTTTCGCCAGCAACTGAACAAGGTGTACCGCTGGTACACCGGCAGCTTCTTTGCCTTCGTGGTGGCGCTGGCCATCCTGGAGCAGCTGGGGGTGTCGCGCGAATGGATCGGCTTCATCTTTCTGCTCGCCACCATCGGCCTGTACGCTGGCATCGGCATCATGAGCCGCACCACCGATGCGACCGAATACTACGTGGCGGGGCGGCGCGTACCGGCGGTCTACAACGGCATGGCCACCGGGGCGGACTGGATGTCGGCCGCCTCCTTCATCGGAATGGCCGGCACGCTCTACCTCACCGGGTACAGCGGCCTGGCCTTCATCATGGGCTGGACGGGGGGCTACTGCCTGGTGGCCCTGCTTCTGGCCCCCTATCTGCGCAAGTTCGGCCAGTTCACCATTCCCGATTTCCTGGGGGAGCGCTACGGCGGCAACATGCCGCGATTCATCGGCATCTTCGCGGCGATCCTTTGCTCCTTCACCTATGTGGTGGCACAGATCTACGGCGTGGGGCTCATCACTTCGCGTCTGACCGGGGTGGCGTTCGAGCTGGGCGTGTTCCTGGGACTCGGTGGCATTCTGGTGTGTTCTTTCCTGGGCGGCATGCGCGCCGTCACCTGGACCCAGGTGGCGCAATACATCATCCTCATCGTGGCCTACCTGATTCCCGTCGTCTGGCTGTCGGTGAAGCAGACACAGGTGCCCGTGCCCCAGCTCATCTACGGCTATCAGCTGGAAAAGGTCACGGCCAAAGAAAAAGAGCTGACCCACGATCCGAAGGAGCTGGAGGTTCGCGAGATTTTCAGGAAGCGCTCGGAGGAGCTGGCCGCCAAGCTGGTGGACCCCGGCGCGGCGCTGGCCGCCGACAAGGCGGCCGCCGAGGCCTACCTGTCAGCGCTGCGCGAAGCGCAGGCGCCCTCCGGCGAGATCTCGGCGGCTGAGAAAGCGGTCTCGGCGTTGCCGCGTGACGAAGCGTCGGCCCGCCGTATCTGGACCGCCGCCAAGGCCAATGCAGACACCAAGGCACGCCCGCTCAACGGCATGCCGGCCCATGCCACCCAGTTTGCTGGCGACCCCGACGGGAACGCAGGCGAGCGTCAGTTGTTCGACGAATCGCGGCGCAACTTTCTTGCGCTGGTGTTCTGCCTGATGATCGGCACCGCCGCGCTGCCCCACATCCTCATGCGCTACTACACCGTGCCCAGCGTGAAGGAGGCGCGGCAGTCCGTGACCTGGTCGCTCTTCTTCATCTTCCTGCTGTACGTGACCGCACCGGCGCTGGCGGTGCTGGTGAAATTCGAGGTCTTCCATGTGCTCATTGGCACGCCCATCGACCAGCTGCCGGCCTGGGTGGCCTCATGGAACAAGGTGGACCCCACGCTGATGTCCATCACCGACGTCAACCGCGACGGCATCCTGCAGCTCAACGAGATGAGCATCGGCGGCGACATCATCGTTCTCGCCACGGCCGAGATCGGCGGACTGCCCTACGTGATTTCCGGGCTGGTGGCCGCCGGGGGGCTGGCGGCCGCGCTGTCCACGGCCGACGGCCTGCTCCTCACGATCGCCAATGCTTTGTCGCACGACCTGTACTACAAGATGATCGACCCCAACGCGTCCACCGCGCGCCGGGTCACCATTTCCAAGGTGCTGCTCCTGATGGTGGCCCTGGCGGCGGCCTACGTGGCGGCGCAGAAGCCAGCCGACATCCTGTTCCTGGTGTCGGCGGCGTTTTCGTTTGCCGCCGCGGCATTCTTTCCGGCGCTGGTGCTGGGCATCTTCTGGAAGCGCGCCACCGGCATCGCCGCGTCGGTGGGCATGGTGGCCGGGCTGGGTGTCACCTTCTATTACATGGTCATGACCCACCCCTGGCTGCGCGGCGTGTTTGGCGTCACCACACCGGTCGAGCTGTGGTGGGGCATCCAGCCGATTTCGGCCGGGGTGTTCGGCGTGCCCGTGGGGGCAGCGGTGATTGTCCTGCTCAGCCTGGTCACACCTGCGCCGGGCCGCAAGGTACAGCAGCTGGTGGAACACGTGCGCTACCCCAATCTCAGGGGACCTTGAACTGGGAGGCGCCAGGCGCTGCAGCGCCGGGTTGGACGACACGGCATTTCTTGCTAGAATCGTGGGCTTGCCTTGCTGCACCCCATTTCGACGCTGGGGGCAGCTTCAACCAAGCGCCTGCACCCATGTGCAGGCGTTGTCCATCCACAAGGAGAGTCTATGCGTCATTACGAAATCGTTTTGCTGATCCACCCGGATCAAAGCGAACAGGTTCCAGCCATGCTGGAGCGTTACAAGGGCATGATCACCGCCGGCGGCGGCAAGATCCACCGTGTTGAAGACTGGGGCCGTCGCCAGATGGCTTACCAGATCAACAAGCTGTCCAAGGCCCACTATCTGTGCGTGAACATCGAGGCTGATCAGGCCGTGATGGCTGAACTGGAGCATGCCTTCAAGTTCAACGACGCCGTGCTGCGCCACCTGACGGTTCTGAAGAAGAAGGCCGACACCGGTCCTTCTTCCATGATGAAGTCGGTCGAGCGCGAAGAAGCGCGCAAGTCCCAGCAACAACCGCAGGAACAGGCCGCAGCGTAACGCTGCGTGACGTCGTCAGCGGGTGAACCAGCTTCAACTGTCGGCTGTGGTGGTGCAGGTGCAGAGCCTGCGCTACACGCCAGCCGGCATCCCGGTCGTGAACATCGTGCTGGAGCACGAGTCCCAGATCGTTGAAATGGACACTCCGCGGCTGGTGAAGCTGCAACTGAGGGCCATGGCCTTCGGTGCGCAGGCCGAGGTGCTTTCCCGACAGGGACTCGACTCGGCTTGCATGTTTCACGGCTTCCTGACGAACGCCCGCAACGGCAAAGGCGTTGTGTTCCACATCCAAGATTTCAGCAAGACATAGGAAGGCCCATCATGGCTGCACCCAAACGTTTCAACAAAGACAAGCGCCCCAAGCGCAACACCCAATCGCTGCTGTTCAAGCGCAAGCGCTTCTGCCGCTTCACGGTGGCCAACGTCGAAGAAGTCGACTACAAGGACGTGGACGTCCTGCGTGACTTCATCGCCGAAAACGGCAAGATCATCCCCGCGCGCCTGACCGGCACGCGCGCCTTCTACCAGCGCCAGGTCAACACCGCCATCAAGCGCGCACGCTTCCTGGCCATGCTGCCTTACAGCGACCAGCACCGCGTCTGATCGGGAGAGACTCAACATGCAAATCATTCTGCTCGACAAAGTTGTCAACCTCGGCGCCCTGGGCGATGTGGTCAAGGTCAAGGACGGCTACGCCCGTAACTTCCTGATTCCCAAGGGCCGTGCCCGCCGCGCCACCGCCAAGGCGGTTGCCGAATTCGAAGCGCGCCGCGCCGACCTCGAGAAAGTCGCCGCTGCCAAGCTGGCCGAAGCCCAGGGCGTCGGTGAGAAGCTGGCCGCCGTGACCATCAAGCTGTCGCAAAAAGCCGGCGTCGATGGCCGCCTGTTCGGTTCCGTCACCAACCATGACGTGTCCGAAGAGCTGGTGAAGCAGGGCTTCGCCGTGACGAAGTCGCAAGTGCGCCTGCCCAATGGTCCCCTCAAGCTGGTGGGCGACTACACGGTGAACGTGCACCTGCACACCGACGTGGACGTGGAAGTCAACGTCTCCGTGCTGGGCGAAACCGCCTGATGATCTGGCGCTGGCGCCCAGGCGCCGCGCCCTGAAGCCGCCGACCTTCGGGTCGGCGGCTTTTTCTTTGGGTGGCAGCGCCCGGCTTCATCCCGTCGATAGAGGCAACCGGCTGTCGCGTGCCCGTCCCTGGCGTCACCGTCCACCGTCTGTACAGGGCTGTGCACGGGTTGTCCACAGACTTGTCCCATGACGAAGGGCGACCCCCGGCGTACCATTGCCGCTCACTTCAAGAATGCCCATGTCTGCTGTTTTCTCAAGCCCCTTTCCCTCTTTTGACGCCGGCCTGGACGGAGCCGGAACGGGCGTCGACCGGCAAATTGCCCAGTTGCGCGTCCCGCCGCATTCGATTGAAGCCGAGTCCAGTGTGCTGGGTGGACTGCTGCTCGACAACGGTGCCTGGGACCGGGTGGCCGACCTGCTCAACGAATCAGATTTCTACCGTTACGAACACCGGCTCGCGTACTCGGCGATTGCCACGCTGGTCAACGCCAGCAAGCCGGCCGACGTGGTGACGGTCTACGAACACCTCCAGAACCTTGGCAAGGCCGATGAGGTCGGTGGACTGGCCTACCTGAACTCGCTGGCGCAGTACGTGCCCAGCGCAGCCAATATCCGCCGGTATGCGGAGATCGTGCGTGAGCGCGCCATCCTGCGCAAACTGGTGGCCGCCAGTGACGAGATCGCCACCGCCGCCTTCAACACGCAGGGCCGCCCGGTCGACAAGATCCTGGACGAAGCCGAGCAGAAGATCTTCCATATCGGGGAAGAGGGTTCGCGCATGAAGGAGGGTTTTCAGGGCATGGACACGCTGGTGGTCGAGCTGCTTGACCGCGTGCAGGAAATGGCCGACAACCCCAGCGATGTGACGGGTGTGCCCACGGGCTTCGTCGACCTCGACCGCATGACCTCCGGCCTTCAGGCGGGTGATCTGATCGTGCTGGCCGCCCGCCCGTCCATGGGCAAGACGGCTTTCGCCATCAACATCGCCGAACATGTGGCGCTCAACGAAGGCCTGCCGGTGGCCGTGTTCTCCATGGAAATGGGTGCCTCCCAGCTGGCGGTGCGTATCGTCGGCTCCATCGGTCGCATCAACCAGGGGCATTTGCGCAGCGGCAAGCTCACCGACGACGAATGGCCGCGCCTGACGGAGGCGATTGAAAAGCTGCGCCACGTGTCGCTGCACATCGACGAGACGCCGGGTCTCAACCCCAGCGTGCTGCGCGCCAACGCCCGGCGCCTCTCGCGCCAGTGCGGCAAGCTCGGCCTGATCGTGGTCGATTACCTGCAGCTCATGAGCGGCACCAGTTCAGAGGGTGACAACCGTGCCTCGGAACTGGGCGAGATCTCGCGGGGCCTGAAGATGCTGGCTAAGGAACTCCAGTGCCCTGTGATCGCGCTGTCTCAGCTCAACCGCTCGGTGGAGCAGCGCACGGACAAGCGCCCCATGATGAGCGACCTGCGCGAATCCGGCGCCATCGAGCAGGACGCGGACATCATCATGTTCATCTACCGCGACGAGTACTACACCAAGGACGCCTGCAAGGAGCCCGGGGTGGCCGAGATCATCATCGGCAAACAGCGAAACGGCCCCACCGGGACCGTCAAGCTCGCCTTCCTGAACCAGCTCACCCGTTTCGAAAGCCTGGCCGGCGGCGGCGATTACTGAGCACAAACTGCGGCAGGCGGCACCGCTGAAGCAGGCGTGCCTTAACCCAGAACACCGCGGAACGGGCTTTGCCCGGCCGCAGGTGTTGCCCCCTCGGGGGGGTGACGCGCACAGCGCGGCGCGGGGGGTTACAACACTTCGCTGGCGAAGTCGGCCAGCCGCGAACGCTCCCCACGGGCCAGCGTGATGTGCCCGCCGTGCGGCCATCCCTTGAAGCGGTCCACCGCAAAGGTCAGGCCTGATGAGCCTTCCGTGAGGTAGGGCGTGTCGATCTGTGCGAGGTTGCCCATGCAGATGATCTTGGTGCCCGGGCCCGCGCGCGTGATGAGTGTCTTCATCTGCTTGGGCGTGAGGTTCTGGGCCTCGTCGATGATCACGTATTTGTTCAGGAAGGTGCGCCCCCGCATGAAGTTCATGCTCTTGACCTTGATGCGGCTGCGGATCAGCTCGTTGGTGGCAGCACGGCCCCATTCGCCAGCATTGCCGCCATCGCCCTTGGCCAGGAACTCCAGGTTGTCGTCCAGCGCACCCATCCAGGGGCCCATTTTTTCTTCCTCGGTGCCGGGAAGGAAGCCGATGTCCTCGCCCACGCTGACCGTGGCACGGGTCATGATGATTTCGGTGTAGCGGCGGTCGTCCAGCACCTGCGTGAGACCGCTGGCCAGCGCCATCAGCGTCTTGCCGGTGCCGGCAGTGCCGGTCAGCGTGACGAAGTCGATTTCCGGGTCCATCAGGATGTTGAGCGCGAAGTTCTGCTCGCGGTTGCGGCTGGTCACGCCCCACACGGCATTCTTCAGGTGGGTGAAGTCCTTCAGGGTGCGCAGCACCGCCGTCTTGTCGCGGATCTCCGTGACCCGGGCGTATAGCGAGGGTTCACCCGGCGCTTCGAAATAGACAAACTGGTTGATGTGGAACTGGCCCACCGCCGGGCCACTGACGCGGTAGAAGGTGTGGCTGCCGTTCTGCCAGCTCTCGATGGTCTTGCTCTGGCGGGTCCAGAAATCCTGTGGCAGAGCAAGGGCGCCGGCGTACAGCAGTTCGCCGTCTTCCAGCGTCTTGTCGCTTTCGTAGTCTTCGGCGCAGAGCCCGAGCGCACGGGCTTTCACCCGCATGTTGATGTCCTTGGACACCAGGATCACCTGGCGCTGCGGGTACTTGCTGCTGAGCGCCTGCACCACGCCCAGAATCTGGTTGTCAGCCTTTCCCTGCGGCAGGCTGGTGGGCAGCTGCGCGTCGAGCGGCTCGGTCTGGAAGAACAACTGGCCGCGGGCCGACTGATGGCCCGTGGCCGAGAGTTTCAGGCCGCGGGCCATGTCGCCCCCGTGCTGTGCCACCAGAGCGTCCAGCGTTCGGCTGGTCTGGCGGCCGTTGCGTGCGACCTCCGTCATGCCTTTTTTGTGGCCGTCCAGTTCTTCCAGCACGATCATGGGCAGGAAGATGTCGTGTTCTTCGAAACGGAACAGGCTGGTCGGGTCGTGCAGCAGCACGTTGGTGTCCAGCACGAACAGCCGCGAGGGTCCGGACGCATCCGACTTGCGGCGACCCGAACGGCGGTTGCCGCTGGCCACAGCGGCAGGCGGTGGCGTCTCGGCCACCGTGGCGGAGCTGGGCTGGCGCACTTTGGCGGCAGGGGCTGCGGTCTCGGCGTGCACTTCCTCGGCGGGCACCGCTTGCGGGACCGGGGCCTGCGTTGGCGGGGCGGTTGGGGAAACGTCGCCGCTCACCGCCGGGCCGCGTTTGCGCGAGCGGGGGCGCTTGCCCGCCGGTGCCGCGCTTGCCAGGTCCGTTGGCACCTGTTGGGCCCGTGGAACGGGATCAGCAGCGGCACGGACAGCCTCGTTCACAGGCAGCAGGTCAAACGCTTCTTCCGCAGCCCTGAGGCTGTAGGCCTCGCGGGAGAGGAGGGACGCACGTTTCGAGGGGGGAGGGGGCAATGGCATGGGTGTCTTGATTCAGGGCAGGGCAGAAAAACAAAAAGCCGCCGGGGTGACCGGGCGGCTTTTGAGGCTGCTGTGTGAGGGGGCAGAAGGTGGAGCGATGGAGCGTCCAAGAGTCATGGGTTCATTATGCATGACCCGTTCATTGCACCGAAGCATGGACACCGCGGTATGCCGGGCGCCATTTCCTCGGTGGTTCAGGCTGCCTTTTTGAGCGTTTTCACCGCCTTGAGCACTTCTTCCACATGGCCGGGCACCTTGAGGCCGCGCCATTCATGCTTCAGCACGCCGTCGGCGCCGATCAGGAAGGTGCTGCGCTCAATGCCCTTGACCTTTTTGCCGTACATGATCTTGTTCTTGACCACGCCGAACATATGGCACATTTTCTCTTCGGTGTCGGCAATCAGTTCAAACGGCAACTCAAGTTTGGTCTTGAATTCGTCGTGCGACTTCATGTTGTCGCGGGAAACGCCGAAAACCTGGGCTCCTGCCTTGACGAAGTCCTTGTACTTGTCGCGGAACTGCATGGCTTCGGTGGTGCAGCCGGGCGTGTTGTCCTTGGGGTAAAAGTACAGCACCACGGTCTGTCCCAGATGGGTCTGGTTGCTGACCTTGACGCCACCAGTGGCTTGCGATTCGAATTCGGGAATGGGTTTATTGACAACGACTGCCATACTGCGTGGACCCCTGACGTAAGTTGGTGGTGTTTCGTTGGCTCCCCGTGTGTTCGGGACGCCGGTGCACAGCGGTGGTGCACGGGTGATACCCGCCGGGAAACAATCGGGTATTTTACCCCGGAACGGCTTTTTGACCTACCCGACACCTGCCGGACCGCAGCTGGCCCTGTCGCGCGGGCGGCCATTGGCGCCAGCCTGCGCCAGCGATCAGGCGTCTATCAGCAGCGCCACCACCACGCGCCTGCCTTCGGCGGTCAGGATGTTGTAGGTCCTGCAGGCGGCGGGCGTGTCCATCGTTTCGACGCCGATGCGGCGTTCGATCAGCGTGGCCAGCAGGGCCGGTCGCACAAATCGCAACCGGGCGCCACTGCCGAACACGACGAGCTCTGGCGGCTCGGCGGTCAGGGTCAGCAAGCGCTCGAAGTGGGCGGCGGTGAGGTCGTCCAAGCCGCCGCAGTTCCACGGCTGCGGTTGACCGCTGGAGGCCAGCACCAGGCTCTGGGTGTGTCGCTGGCCGTTGACCGCGACCCAGCCCTCGCCGTAGGCGGTGATGGCCTGGAAGTCAAGTTTGTCGGCGTGCAGTTTCATGGGTGGCGCGTGCGCAGGGCGGTGGGGTCGGACGGTGGTGGGGTGGCGGTGTTGCCGCCCGGAACACCCGGTGATCTGTGGTCAAATTACAGGTTTCCCTGAAGACGTTTCCTAATATATACCGCCCGTCTTTCTGCCGTGAGAGAGGCTGGGACAAGACCACTGACTCCCCTTGGGAGGGACTTTGAAAACCATCCAGAAATCTGCCAAGCTCGCCAACGTCTGCTACGACATCCGGGGTCCCATCATGGACGCGGCGCGTCAGATGGAGGAAGAGGGCCACAAGGTCATCAAGCTCAACATCGGCAATCTGGCGGTGTTTGGTTTCGATGCACCCGAAGAGATCCAGCAGGACATGATCCGCAACCTGCCGAATTCGGCCGGCTACTCGGACAGCAAGGGGATTTTTGCGGCGCGCAAGGCGGTGATGCATGAGACGCAGAAGCAGCGCATCAAGGGCGTCACGCTGGACGATATCTACCTGGGCAACGGCGCCAGCGAGCTGATCGTGATGGCCACGAATGCCCTGCTGGACAGTGGCGACGAACTGCTGCTGCCCTCGCCGGACTACCCGCTCTGGACCGCCGCGGTGAGCCTCTCGGGTGCCACGCCCGTGCACTACATGTGCGACGAGTCCAACGGCTGGATGCCCAATCTGGACGACATCCGCCGCAAGATCACGCCGGCCACCAAGGGCATCGTGGTCATCAACCCGAACAACCCCACGGGGGCCTTGTACTCGGACGACCTGCTCAAAGCCATTGTCGAGATCGCCCGCGAGCATGGGCTGGTGATCTTCGCCGACGAGGTCTACGACAAGGTGCTCTACGACGATGTGAAACACACGGCGCTGGGCAGCCTGAGCGAAGACGTGCTGACGCTCACCTTCAACTCGCTGTCCAAGAGCTACCGCTCCTGCGGGTACCGCGCAGGGTGGCTGGTCGTGTCGGGTGACAAGAAGCCGGCCAAGGATTACATCGAGGGCCTGAACATGCTCTCGAACATGCGGCTTTGCGCCAACGTGCCGGGTCAGTGGGCCATCCAGACCGCGCTGGGCGGTTACCAGAGCATCAACGACCTGGTGTGCGAGGGTGGGCGTCTGCGTCGCCAGCGCGATCTGGCCTATGAACTCATCACCGCCATTCCGGGCGTGACCTGCGTCAAGCCCACCGCGGCGCTCTACATGTTTCCGCGCCTGGACCCGGCGATGTACCCGATCGAGGACGACCAGCAGCTGTTCCTGGAGCTGCTGCAGGAGACCCGTGTGATGCTGGTGCAGGGTTCCGGCTTCAACTACCCCGACAACCAGCACTTCCGCATCGTGTTCCTGCCGCATGAAGACGACCTGCGTGAGGCCATTGGCCGTGTGGCGAAATTCTTCGAGAGCTGGCGCAAGCGCCACGGCACCTGAGTCCGGCTTCCAGCACCTTCCCGATTCCATCAAGCAATGACCGACATGAAACCGATCCAAGTAGGCCTTCTGGGCATAGGCACCGTGGGCAGCGGCACGTTCAACGTGCTCAAGCGCAACCAGGAAGAAATCAAGCGCCGCGCCGGTCGTGGCATTGAAATCACCATGGTGGCCGACCTGGACGTGGCGCGCGCCCAGGCTGTGGTGGGTCCGGACGTGCAGGTGGTCAACGACGCCCGCGCGGTCATTGCCAACCCCGACATCGACATCGTGATCGAGCTGATCGGTGGCTACGGCATTGCCAAGGCACTGGTCATGGAGGCGATCGCGGCCGGCAAGCATGTGGTCACGGCCAACAAGGCACTGCTGGCCGTGCACGGCACCGAGATCTTTGCTGCCGCATCGGCGAAGGGGGTGATGGTGGCGTTCGAGGCGGCGGTGGCCGGTGGCATTCCCATCATCAAGGCGCTGCGCGAAGGCCTCACGGCCAACAGCATCCAGTGGATCGCCGGCATCATCAACGGCACGACGAACTTCATCCTGTCCGAGATGCGCGACAAGGGGCTGGACTTTGACGTGGTGCTCAAGGAAGCCCAGCGCCTGGGCTACGCCGAGGCCGACCCGACCTTTGACATTGAGGGCGTGGACGCGGCGCACAAGGCCACGCTGATGAGCGCCATCGCCTTCGGCATACCCGTGCAGTTCGACAAGGCCTATGTGGAAGGCATCACGAAGCTGGGCGCGGCCGACATCCGCTATGCCGAGCAGCTGGGCTACCGCATCAAGCTGCTGGGCATCACCAAGCGCACGCCGCAGGGTGTGGAGCTGCGCGTGCACCCCAGCCTGGTCCCCACCAAGCGGCTGATCGCCAATGTCGAGGGGGCGATGAACGCGGTCGTGGTGCATGGTGATGCCGTGGGCACGACGCTTTATTACGGCAAGGGCGCCGGCAGCGAGCCGACCGCCAGCGCGGTGATCGCCGACCTGGTCGACATCACCCGGCTGCACACGGCCGACCCGCACCACCGAGTGCCGCATCTGGCCTTTCAGCCCGACGCCATGAGCGACCTGAAGGTGCTGCCCATGAGCGAGGTGGTGACCAGCTACTACCTGCGCTTGCGCGTCACCGACGAGGCGGGCGTGCTGGCCAAGGTCACCGGCCTGCTGGCCGGCGCCGGCATCAGCATCGACGCCGTGTTGCAGCGCGAGGCCGACGAAGTGGGCGGCGAGGGCTCGACCCAGACCGACGTCATCATCCTCACGCACGACACCCGCGAGGGAACGATGGACGCGGCCCTCGCTCAGATGCAGAGCCTGCCGACCGTGCTCGCGCCCATCGTGCGTATTCGCAAAGAAGAGTTGAATTAGTCCCCCGCGTCGCTTGCGGCGCGACCCCCCGGGGGCAATGCCTGTGGCCCGGCGGAGCCGGTCCCACGGCATTCTGGAACGCTTCCCCTTTGTCGGTGCGTTTCTGTTGCTGAATCTGGATCACTGACATGCTGTACCTCTCCACCCGCGGTCACCCGGACCGCAAACGCTTCTGCGAAATCCTGCTCGAGGGCCTGGCACCCGACGGTGGCCTGTACCTGCCCGAGTCCTATCCGCAGGTGGACGCAGCCACGCTGGCGCGCTGGCGGTCGGTGTTCAACGACGGCGCGCCGGGAGGCTACGCGGCGCTGGCCTTCGAGGTGCTGTCGCTCTACATCGACGACATCCCGGCGGCCGACCTGAAGGCACTGTGCGAGAAGACCTACACCGAAGCGGTCTACGGCACGCCGCAGATCGTGCCTCTTAAGCGGCTGGAGAAGCCTTCGGACACACAGGGCGGCCTGTGCCTGGAAGCCCTGTCGAACGGTCCCACGCTGGCCTTCAAGGACATGGCCATGCAGTTGCTGGGCAACCTGTTCGAGTACGAACTCAGCCGCCGCGGTGAAGAACTCAACATCCTGGGCGCCACGAGTGGTGACACGGGCAGCGCGGCCGAGTACGCCATGCGCGGCAAACGCGGCGTGCGCGTCTTCATGCTGAGCCCGCATGGCCGCATGAGCCCGTTCCAGCAGGCGCAGATGTTCAGCCTGATGGACCAGAACATCCACAACATCGCCATCGAAGGCGTGTTCGATGACTGCCAGGACATCGTCAAGAACGTCAGCAACGACCTCGATTTCAAGCGCGGCTACAAGATCGGCACTGTCAACTCGATCAACTGGGCACGTCTGCTGGCGCAAGTCGTCTACTACTTCGCAGGCTATTTCCAGGCGACCAAGACGGATTCCCAGAAAGTCAGCTTCACCGTACCCAGCGGCAACTTCGGCAACGTGTGCGCCGGCCATGTGGCGCGGATGATGGGCCTGCCCATCGACACCCTGGTGGTGGCCACCAACGAAAACGATGTGCTTGACGAATTCTTCCGCACCGGCGTATACCGCGTGCGCGCCAGTGCCGACACGCATGAAACGTCCAGCCCGTCGATGGACATTTCCAAGGCCAGCAACTTCGAGCGCTTCGTGTTCGACCTGCTCGGCCGTGATGGCGCCCGCGTGCAGGCGCTGTTTGGTGAGGCGCTGTCGCGGCAGGGGCGTTTTGATCTGAGTGCCGACCCGGCATTTGCCCAGGCTGCCACGCGCTACGGTTTCGTCAGCGGCAAGAGCACGCATGCCGACCGCCTGCGCACCATCAAGGACACCTACGAGCAGCATGGCGTGGTGATCGACACCCACACCGCCGACGGCGTGAAGGTGGCCCACGAGCACCAGAAGCCCGGGGTGCCCATGGTGGTGCTGGAAACCGCGCTGCCCATCAAATTCGCCGAGACCATCGTCGAGGCCCTGGGCCGCCAGCCCGAGCGCCCGCCGCAGTTTGAAGGTATCGAAGCCCTGCCCAAGCGGGTGCAGGTGATGCCAGCCGACACGGCAGCCATTCAGACATACATCGCAGCCCACTGCGCCCGCGCATGAAAGTGGTCGGCTTTGCGGGCTATTCCGGCTCGGGCAAGACGACCCTGCTGGAACAGCTGATCCCGGCGCTCAAGCTGCGTGGCTTGCGCGTGTCGGTGGTCAAGCACGCCCACCACCAGTTCGACATCGACCACCCCGGCAAAGACACGTGGCGCCACCGGGAGGCCGGTGCCTTCGAGGTGGTGGCGGCGTCGGCGCACCGGCTGGTGCTCATGCGCGAGAACGAGCGCATGGCCGAGCCCAAGGTGCACCACCTGATCGCCGAGCTGTACGACGGTGTCGACTGGGTGCTGGTGGAAGGTTTCAAGGACAGCGAGCTGCTGAAAATCGAGGTCTGGCGTGCCGCCAGTGCCCAGCGCGCCCGCTACCCCGACGACCCGTTCATCACCGCCATTGCCACCGACAGCCCGCGAGCGATGCCCGAGCCGACCCAGCGCCCGGTGCTGGATCTGAACCGGCCGGATGACGTGGCGGCCTGGCTGGTCGAGAATGGTGAACGATTCGAATACGACCCATCCATCTATCCCTGAAACCATGAGCGCTCCCGCCCAGACCCCGCGCGCGCCTCTGATGTCGCTCGACGACGCGCTCACAGCCTTGCTCGTGCCGGTGGTGCCGCTAGCGGTGGTGGAGAGCGTGCCGACCTTCGAAGCCGACCGCCGCGTGCTGGCGCAGGACCTGGTGTCGGCGCTGCACGTGCCGCCGCAGGACAACTCCTCCATGGACGGCTACGCGGTGCGCTGCACCGACGTCACCGCACCGGGCGTGGTGTTACCGGTGTCGCAGCGCATCGCCGCAGGCCACGCGGCCGAGCCGCTGCGCCCCGGCACCTGCGCCCGCATCTTCACCGGTGCGCCCGTGCCCGAGGGTGCCGACGCGGTGGTGATGCAGGAAGACACGCAGGAGGTCGGCGGCAACATCCACGGTGTGCACATCAACGCCATGCCCCGGCCCGGCCAGTGGGTGCGCCGGGCGGGTGAAGACGTGACGCGTGGCGCCGTGGTGCTGAGCCGTGGCCAGCGTCTGACGCCCGCGTCGCTGGGGCTGGCAGCCAGCCTGGGACTCGCCCAACTGCCCGTGATGGCCCGCCCTCGCGTGGCGCTGTTTTCAACCGGTGACGAGCTGGTGATGCCGGGCGAGGTCGCCCCGCAGGACATGCCGCCCGGCGCCATCTACAACTCCAACCGCTTCTTCCTGCGTGCCTTGCTGCAGCGCATGGGCTGCGAGGTGAGCGACCTGGGCATCGTGCCCGACCGCCGCGAGGCCACCGTGGCGGCACTGAAGACGGCCGCCGACCACCACGATCTCATCCTCACCAGCGGCGGCGTGTCGGTGGGCGAGGAAGACCACATCAAGCCCGCCGTGCAGCAGCTCGGCAGCCTCAACCTGTGGCAGATCGCCATGAAGCCGGGCAAGCCCTTTGCCTACGGCACCGTGGGCCGGGACGCAGGGGCAGGCGCCCTGGCCGCGCAGCCCTGCCATTTCATCGGCCTGCCGGGCAACCCGGTGTCGAGCTTCGTCACCTTCCTGCTGCTGGTGCGACCCTTCCTGCTGCGCCTGCAGGGCGCCTTGCCCGATGTGGCGGCTGCGTTGCCGCGTCCGGTTCAGTTGCCTGCCCATTTCGACCTGCCCCGGGCCGACAGGCGCCGGGAGTTCCTGCGCGTGCGGCGCAACGCTGCCGGTGGGCTGGACATCTTCCCCAACCAGAGTTCGGGCGTGTTGACCTCGGCCGTCTGGGGTGACGGTCTGGTGGACAACCCGGCCGGCTCGACCATCGCGCATGGCGATCTGGTGGCTTACTTCTCTCTTGCCGAACTGCTCGCATGAACCTCAACATCCGCTATTTCGCCTCCATACGCGAGGCCATCGGCACCGGCAGCGAGTCGGTGCAGACCACCGCCAGCACCCTGGCCGACCTGCGTGATGAACTGATCGCCCGCGGTGGCGGCCATGCCGAGGCACTGGCGCGCGGCCGAGCGGTGCGAGTGGCGCTCGACCAGACCATGAGCGACGAGTCGGCGCCGCTGCGCGACGGAGCCGAAGTCGGTTTCTTCCCGCCTGTCACGGGCGGCTGATCGGGGAGTTCGACCATGCAAGCCCGCGTTGCCATTCAGACCGCCGACTTCGACCTCTCCACCGAGGTCGCCCGCCTGCGCGACCGGGAGCCCGGCGTGGGTGCCGTCTGCGCATTCGTCGGCACGGTTCGTGACCGCAACGACGGCAAGAGCGTGGCCACCATGGAGCTGGAACACTACCCCGGCATGACCGAAAAGGCCATCGAGCAGATGATTGACGAGGCGCACCAGCGCTTCGACATCTTCGGCGCCCGCGTGATCCACCGCGTGGGATTGCTCCAGCCGCTCGACCAGATCGTGCTCGTGGCCGTGACTTCGGCTCACCGGGGCGAGAGCTTCCAGGCCTGCGAATTCCTGATGGACTACCTCAAGACCCAGGCGCCGTTCTGGAAAAAGGAACAGACGCCAGAGGGTGCCCGCTGGGTGGACGCGCGCGTGAGCGACGACGCGGCACTGGCCAAGTGGGGCATCCAGAGCCGCAACGCCTGAGGGGCGCTTGCACCCGCCCGGCCTGACGCCGGGGGTTGACGTGCATCAACATCGGCGTGGGTCGACGGTGGGCCGCCTTGAAAAGCGGTCGCACCGCTCCAACTAAAGGGCAATTCATTCACGGGAGAGCCCTCTCATGCGACTCGACAAACTCACAACGAAATTTCAGGAAGCCCTGAGCGAAGCCCAGACGCTGGCGCTCGGCGCTGACCACGCCTACATTGAACCTGCCCACTTGTTGCTGGCCATGCTGCGCCAGGCCGACGGCCCGCAGTCGCTGCTGCAGCGCGCAGGCGTCAACGTGCAAGCACTGACGAAAGCGGCCGAAGCTGCCGTCAAACGCCTGCCCGAGGTGCAGGGCCAGGAACAGGTGCAGGTGGGCCCCGAACTGGGCAAGCTGCTGCAGGCGACCGAAAAGGAAGCCATCAAGCGGGGCGACCAGTTCATTGCCAGTGAACTCTTTCTGCTGGCCATGACCGACAGCAAAGGCGAGCTGGGCCGCCTGGCCAACGAGCACGGCCTGTCGCGCAAGAGCCTGGAGAGTGCCATTGATGCCGTGCGCGGCGGCCAGAAGATGGACAGCCCCGAGGCCGAAGGCCAGCGCGAAGCCCTGAAGAAGTACACGCTCGACCTCACCGAGCGCGCCCGCATGGGCAAGCTGGACCCGGTGATCGGCCGTGACGACGAGATTCGCCGCGCCATCCAGGTGCTGCAGCGCCGCACCAAGAACAACCCGGTGCTGATCGGCGAGCCCGGAGTGGGCAAGACCGCCATCGTCGAGGGCCTGGCCCAGCGCATCGTGGCGGGCGAGGTACCCGACTCGCTCAAGGGCAAGCGCGTGCTGAGCCTGGACATGGCCGCGCTCCTGGCGGGCGCCAAATTCCGGGGCGAGTTCGAGGAGCGCCTGAAAACTGTGCTGAACGAGCTGGCGAAAGACGAAGGCCAGACCATCGTCTTCATCGACGAGCTGCACACCATGGTGGGTGCCGGCAAGGCCGAGGGCGCCATGGACGCCGGCAACATGCTCAAGCCCGCGCTGGCGCGGGGCGAGCTGCACTGCGTGGGCGCCACCACGCTGGACGAGTACCGCAAGTACATTGAGAAAGACGCGGCGCTGGAGCGACGCTTCCAGAAGATCCTGGTGGGCGAGCCCAGCGTAGAGGCCACCATCGCCATCCTGCGCGGCTTGCAGGAAAAATACGAACTGCATCATGGTGTCGACATAACCGACCCCGCCATCGTCGCTGCGGCTGAGCTGAGTCACCGCTACATCACGGACCGCTTCCTGCCCGACAAGGCGATTGATCTCATTGATGAGGCCGCTGCGAAGATTCGGATCGAAAAGGACTCCAAGCCCGAGGTGATGGACCGGCTTGACCGTCGTTTGATCCAATTGAAGATTGAGCGTGAGGCTGTTCGGCGAGAGAAGGACGAAGCTTCCCAAAAGCGGTTCAGTTTGATTGAAGAGGAAATCGTTCGCCTTGAGAAAGAGATTGCAGATCTAGACGAAATCTGGAAAGCTGAAAAAGCTCAGGATCAGGGCAGTACCCAGGTTCGAGAGGAAATCGAGAAGCTGCGTCATCAAATCGAGGAGTTCACCCGCAAGGGCGATTTCAACAAGGTCGCGGAGTTGCAATACGGTAAGTTGCCTGAGCTGGAGCGGCGCTTGAAAGACGCCCAGGCTGCGGAGACAAAGAAAAAGGATGGCGGTCGCCCGCAGCTGCTGCGCACCCAGGTGGGCGCCGAAGAGATCGCCGAAGTGGTGGCCCGTGCCACCGGCATTCCCGTGGCCAAGCTGATGCAGGGCGAGCGCGACAAACTGCTGGTGATGGAAGGCAAGCTGCACGAACGCGTGGTCGGGCAGGACGAAGCCATCGGCGCCGTGGCAAACGCCATCCGCCGCTCGCGTTCCGGCCTGAGTGATCCGAACCGTCCGACCGGTTCCTTCCTGTTCCTGGGCCCCACCGGCGTGGGCAAGACGGAGCTGTGCAAGGCGCTGGCTGGTTTCCTGTTCGACAGCGAAGACCACCTGATCCGCATCGACATGAGCGAGTTCATGGAGAAGCACTCGGTGGCCCGGCTCATCGGTGCGCCGCCCGGCTACGTGGGCTACGAGGAGGGCGGCTACCTGACCGAGGCCGTGCGCCGCAAGCCGTATTCCGTGCTGCTGCTTGACGAAGTTGAGAAGGCCCACCCGGACGTGTTCAACGTGCTGCTGCAGGTGCTGGACGACGGCCGCCTGACCGACGGTCAGGGCCGCACCGTGGACTTCAAGAACACGGTGATCGTGATGACGAGCAACATCGGCTCGCACCTGATCCAGGCCATGGTGGGGCAGTCCTACGAGGACGTGAAGGAAGCGGTGTGGGGCGAGCTGAAGGACCATTTCCGGCCCGAGTTCCTCAACCGCATCGACGAGACGGTGGTGTTCCACGCGCTCGACGCCCAGCACATCGAATCGATTGCGGGCATCCAGCTCAAGGCGCTGCAGGCCCGTCTGCACAAGATGGACTTGCGGCTGGAAGTGGCGCCGGCGGCGCTGGCCGAGCTGGCCAAGGTGGGGTTCGACCCCGTGTTCGGTGCGCGGCCACTCAAGCGCGCCATCCAGCAGCGCATCGAGAACCCGCTCTCGAAACTGCTGCTGGAAGGCCGTTACCCGCCCAAATCGGTCATTCCGGTGGGCGTGGACCCGGTGCGCAACCCGGGCGTGTTCGAGTTCGGCGAGCCCACGCTGATGGCATGACGGTGAGGACGTGCGGCGTCCTGGAAAGGGGGCGCTGCACGCTGCGTATGACATTTTTGTCAATTTCACGCCGCAAAGGCTTCATGTTTGGGCCGGGTTGGACGACATAGTGGGGGAGACCCACGCCGGCCGCGGCCGTGTTGTCAGTCTGGTGTGTGGGTCTCATCGGCCCGCAGCATGCCTGCACTGGAGCATCCATGGCCCGTCCGTCCTTCTCGCGCTACCTGCCCTGGCTCCTGACGCTGCCCGCGGCGGTGGCCCTCTGGCCACTGTCGGTCTGGGCCAGTGCCGTGCTGCTGCTGCTGTTCGCGCTCGGCTGGGTCGACTTTGCCCAGAACCGCCAGGCGGTGCGGCGCAATTACCCGCTCACCGGTCGCCTGCGCTACGCGCTGGAATACATCAGGCCTGAGTTGCGCCAGTACTTCCTGGAGGATGACGAGCACCGGCTGCCGTTCTCACGCAACGAGCGCGCCATGGTCTACGCGCGATCCAAGGTGCAGAACGACAAGCGGGGCTTCGGCAGCATCAAGAACATGTACGGTGCCGACGCCGAATGGATTGCCCACTCCATGCAGCCGGTGCGCCCGGACCCTTCCACTTTCCGGGTGCGGGTGGGTGGCGGGCAGTGCGATCAACCCTACGACCTGTCGTTGCTGAACATCTCGGGCATGAGCTTCGGCGCCCTGTCGCCCAACGCCATCCGCGCCCTGAACAAGGGGGCGGCCATGGGCGGGTTCGCGCACGACACGGGCGAAGGCAGCATTTCGGAACACCACCGGCTGCACTGTGGCGACCTGATCTGGCAGATCGCCTCGGGCTACTTTGGCTGCCGCACCCCCGAAGGACGATTCGACCCCGAACGCTTTGCGGAGCAGGCCCGTTCGCCGCAGGTGAAGATGATCGAAATCAAGCTCTCGCAAGGGGCGAAGCCGGGCCACGGCGGCGTGTTGCCAAAAGCGAAGGTCAGCGCCGAGATAGCCGCGGCCCGCGGCGTGCCCATGGGCCAGGACTGTGTGTCTCCCGCCCGCCATTCGGCGTTTTCGTCGCCGGTGGAATTGCTGGGTTTTGTGGCGCAGCTGCGCCAGCTGTCGGGCGGTAAGCCCGTGGGAATCAAACTCTGCGTGGGGCATCCGGCCGAGTGGTTCGCGCTGGTGAAGGCCATGCGCCAGACCGGCCAGACGCCGGACTTCGTGGTGGTGGACGGCTCTGAAGGCGGCACGGGGGCTGCCCCCATCGAGTTCGCCGACCATGTCGGCATGCCTTTGCGCGATGGCCTGCGCCTGGTGCACAACAGCCTGGTGGGTGCGGGCCTGCGGGGCCGCATCAAGATCGGTGCGTCCGGCAAGGTGATCTCCGCGTTTGACATCGCACGTTGCCTGGCGCTCGGGGCCGACTGGTGCAACTCGGCGAGGGGCTTCATGTTCGCGCTGGGCTGCATCCAGTCGCGCAGTTGCCACACCGACCAGTGTCCGACCGGCGTGGCCACCCAGGACCCGGTGCGCCAGCGCGCGGTGGTGGTGACCGACAAGGCCGAGCGGGTCTATTACTTTCACGCCAACACCCTGCACGCGCTGGCCGACTTGCTGGGTGCGGCGGGTCTGCAGCACCCGCGCGAGTTGTCGGCCGAGCACCTCATGGTGCGTGACGCGCAGGGACATGCGCAAACGCTGGCGTCCACCCTGGACACGCTGGCGCCGGGGCAGTTGCTGGAGCAGGGCAAGCGCAAGACCCCGCTGCCCAGCCCTTTTGCCGAGTTCTGGCCGCGTTGCGATGCCCACCACTGGGATCTGGCCAGCGGGGCCGCCTCAGGCCCCACGCAGCCCTTTAGGCATGCCACCCGGCTGCGGGGGCGGACTGCGGCCTATCATGCGGCGCATGACCCAGACGCCACCCAACCTGCCGCTGCGCGCCCTGTTTGACGCCCAGCACGCCGCCAGCCGTTCCGAAACAGAGCCTCCCCTGGCGCTTCGGCGCGACCGCTTGCGCCGTGTGCGCGAGCTGATCGACACCCATGGCGCGGCACTGGCCGATGCCGTGCAGGCCGACTTCGGGGTGCGTTCGACCCGGCTCACCGAGGTGGCCGACCTGTTTGTCCTGCGGGCGGCGATCGGGCAGCTGCACCGGGAGCTGCCCCGCTGGATGAAGCCCCAGCGCGTGGCAACGCCGTTTTACCTGCTGCCGGCGCGCGCGCACATCCGGCGCCAGCCGCTGGGCGTGGTGGGCGTGATCGCGCCGTGGAACTACCCGGTCCAGCTCGCGCTGGGGCCGGCTGCGGCGGCGCTGGCCGCGGGCAACCGCGTCATGCTCAAACCGAGCGAACTCACGCCCCAAACCTCCGCACTGCTGGCCTCGCTCGTGCACCAGACCTTTGCGGCCGACGAGTTCTGCGTGGTGCAGGGCGGGCCGGAGGATGCCCGCTCGTTCGCCAGCCTGCCGTTCGACCACCTGTTCTTCACCGGCTCCACAGCGGTCGGGCGACACGTGGCCGAAGCCGCGGCGCGCAACCTCACGCCCACCACCCTGGAGCTGGGCGGCAAGTCGCCGTGCGTGATCGACGTCTCGTGCGACATGGCCGACGCGGCTCTGAAGATCGCCCACGGCAAACTGCTCAACGCCGGTCAGACCTGCATCGCGCCCGATTACGTGCTGCTCCCGCGCGGGCGCGAAGCCGAGTTCCAGCGGGCCTACGAAGCCGCGGTGGGGCGGCTGTTCCCCACGCTGCCCGGGCATGCCGACTACGCGAGCATCCTCACCGACCGCCACCACGCGCGCCTGCAGGATCTGCTTGCAGAAGCCCAGGCGCAGGGGGCCCGCGTGCACACGCTGGCATCCACGCCGGCGAGCGGCCATGACCGGCAGATGCCGCCGGCACTGGTGTTCGACGCGCCGGCCCAGGGCCGCCTGATGCAGGAGGAGATCTTTGGGCCCATCCTGCCCGTGCTGCCCTACGACACGCTGGACGCGGCCATTGCGCACATCAACGCGCATTCGCGCCCGCTGGCGCTGTACTGGTTTGGGCGCGACACGGCTGCGCGCGACCAGGTGCTGGCCCGCACCGTGAGTGGCGGTGTGACGGTGAACGACACGCTCATGCACATCGCCCACGACAACCTGCCCTTTGGCGGGGTGGGCGAGAGCGGCTGGGGCTCGTATCACGGGGAAGCCGGGTTCCTGCGCTTCACCCAGCAGAAGCCGGTGCTGGTGCAGTCGCGCTGGGCCATGGGCTCGCTGTTCTACCCCCCGTATGGCGAGCGCTTTGCGCGGGTCATGGGTCTGCTCAGGCGCTGGCTCTGAATGCACGGGCGCGCGGGCCCGGCGCCGGCTCGGTTGCCGTCGTCTGCCGGGGCGCTTGGCCGTCTGTGCAGGATCAAATAATCCGTGACAAACCTCACGTCGGTTGCGCTGACCGACGGTTGAGCGGGTATAACCGCGGCGTGGGTCTTGCCGACCCGTCACCTACCGCCGTCTCCGTTTCATGAGCCCATCCGCCCCCCTGTTGCGCCAATGTCTGCACTTCGCCCTGGGCGAGGCAGCCGGGCTCCTCACGCGCAGCGCAGAGGCCTGCGAAAACAGCTTGCGGGAGGCTGAAGCCCGCTGCAGCAGCACCGCCGAGCGACACCGCCTGGCCACGGCGGCTCTGGGCATGCGCGAACACCGCGCGCATTGGGCACACAGCATTGCCGGGCAGTGGCGGCAGGTGATCGAAGGTCGGCAGGGTTCGGCTTCACGACCGGCCCCGCTGTCCGACTCCCAGTTCCTGACCCTGGTCGACGACGAAGCCATCACCGACAGCATGGCAGCCGCCCGCTGGCTGCAAGATCTGCAGCCCCTGGTGGACAGCGAGCTGACGGTGCTCGACAGCCTCATGAGCTCCGTGCAGGGTCTGGACACCACGCAGGCCGAGCGCAACCCCTTGCGCCCCGCGCTGATCCTGGACGCCTGGCGTGAACTGATGCAGCAGGCCGAACCCCAGGCCGACGTGCGGCTGGAATGGATGCGGCACAGCGCCCGGCCCCTGGGGCTCGCCCTGAGCGATCTTTACCGGCGGGTCAATGCGATGCTGCAACGCGCGCAGGTGCAGGAAGCGGGCTACCGCGTTCGCCTGGGCGCCGAAGGTCACGGCACTCATGGATCTCACGGTTCCCGCCCCGGGCAACCCGGCCCGGCCGTGGCGCGAGACGATACCGGGCAGGGCTTTCACGCATGGGAACCCGACCTGCCCCCCTGGTCGCAGCTGGGCCGGCTCGCCCCGTCCTTGCCGCAGGCCGCTTTCCAGTCGTTCATGCAGGGGCAGGGCGCTGAGCAGTTTGACGAGCCGCTGGGCAGTGGCTACTACCGGGCGGTCGAGGAAGCGCTGGCCGACATGGAGGCAGCGCCGCGGCCTTCGCCCCTGGACGAAGCAACGATCGAGCAGCAGCGGCGCCAGTACAGCGACTTGCCCGCGGTGGACCGTCCGGCGCGCGAAGTCGATGTGGGGACACAGCTCAGTGAACAGAGCTGGGGTCCGATGGCGGCGGCCCACGAGCGTTCACGCGTGCTGCTGCAGCTCAAGCGGCAGGCGCGCCGCGGCGATCAGGCAATGGGTCTGGAGCTGGTGCGCACGCTGGTGCAGCAGGTCGCGCAAGACGCCCAGCTGCTGGCCCCGGTGCGCGAGGCCGTGGTCGCACTCGAACCTTCGCTGCTCAGGCTGGCACTGGCCAACCCGCGCTTCTTCAACGAGGAAGATCACCCCGCCCGCCGCCTCATTGAGAGCGTGGCTCAGCGCAGCTTCCAGTACAACGACGAGTTCTCGGGGGCATTCGCCAGTTTCTTCCAGCCGGTACAGGACGCCTTCAACGCGCTCAACGAGGCGCAAAGCGACGACCCGTCGGTGTTTGCCTTTGCCCAGGCCGGTCTGCAGCACCTCTGGGATGAGCAGGATCAGCAGGTACAGGCCCAGCAGGAAGCGAGCCTGCGGGCGATCCGCCGTGCCGAAGAGCGCCAGAACCTGGCCGACCAGGTGGCCTGGGACCTCAGCCAGCGCCCCGACGTTCACAACGCGCCTGCGGTGATCCTTGACTTTCTTTACGGCCCCTGGGCGCTGGTGATCGCCGCCGCCGAGCTCGACGATCCGCAGCGTCAGCCGGGCTCACAGGCCTTCAGCGATCCCGGCGGGTACCGCCAGGCGGTGTCGCACCTGCTCTGGAGCGTGAAGAAAGACGTCACGCTCAAGCGGCCCGCCCAGTTGTTCGAGATGGTGCCCGGCATGCTCAGCACCCTGCACGCCGGCCTGGATTTGCTGGGCAAGACCCGGGAAGAAACGCAGCCGTTTTTCGATGCGCTCATGCGCTTGCACCAGCCGGTGCTGGCGCTGCGGCGTGCGCGCAGCCGCAGCGATGCCGCGCACTCCTCACCCGTTCCGCTGGAAGCCGACTCGGCGGGCATCGACCTGGACGAGCCGGCCAGCCCAGCGCCCAGCGAGTCCGCATCGGGCGCGCGCCCGCGCCGTGCGGCCCAGCCCTGGCTCGCGCGCCGGGAACTCGAAGCCGCCGGCTTCCAGGACACCCTGCCGACCGATCACGGCGACCTGGATGCGACGCACGACGCGGGCGATGCGTCCAGCGCGGCCGATCACGCCGCGCTTGACCAGGATCACCCCGCCGAGGGCACCGTGGACGCGGATTGGGACGCCGACGCTTCGGCGGTGCTGGCCGGGCTGTTCGAAGGACGCTGGGTCGATCTGTATTCGCATCAGCAGTGGCTGCGCGCCCAGCTGATCTGGGCGAGCGCTCGGGGCACCCTGTTCATGTTCGTCAGCCACGGCGGCCGCTCGCATTCCATGACGCGCCGCAGCTGCGAGCGGCTGGTAGCGCGGCGCCTGCTGCGGCTGGTGGAGGCCGGGCCGGTGGTGGAAAAGGCCATCTCCGCCCTGGCGCCCGTTCAGGCGCGCGGCAAAGAAGCCGTGGAGGCCTGAGCACGGCCCGACAGGCTGGTGGGCGACTGCCCCATGGCCTGTCTGAACATGGCTGAAAACGCGCTTTCGCTGGTGTAACCGCTGGCCTGGGCCACGCGCCCCACCGACACGCCCTGCGCCAGCATGGGGAGGGCGTGCGCCAGTACCACCTGCTGGCGCCAGCGCTGGAAGCCGGTGCCCAGCTCGCAGCGAAACAGGCGCGCCAGGGTGCGTTCACTGGCGCCGCTGTGCGTCGCCCACCCGGACAGCGTGGCGTGCTGCGCCGGGTTGTTCAGCACCGCCTCGCACAGGGCGCGCAGGCGCCGGTCGCCATGGCTGGCGCTGGGCATCGGGACCCCCAGCGGCTGCACGGCTGCCAGGTCCATTTCGGCGATCACCAGGGTGCTCAGGGCCTGCTGCACGGCCGCATCGTGCTGCAGATGGGGCTGGTCCATGGCCCGTATCAGTTCGCGCAGCAGGGGCGATACCACCAGCACGCGCGAACCTGTCCAGTGGGGCGGGACCACGCTGGCGTCCACATAGAGCGTGAGCAGCTGCGCGTCTTCCAGAATCGCCACCGTATGACGGGCGCCGGGCGGAATCCAGACGGCGCGCGAAGGGGGCACGATGGTCGTGGTTTCCACACACTGACCGGTGGACGTGTCCAGGGGCCCGGCGACCGACACGCGCAGCAGGCCGCTGGCGCAGTAGGCCATCTGGCCCCAGGCGTGGTGGTGCGGCTCCAGCTGGTTGTCGCTGGCGAGACGCCGGGCACGGCAGCGTACGGGCCGGTCGGCCGTCGGCACGAAAGGGTCGGTGTCGCCCAGCGGGATCGGGCGGCGTGAAGGTCGGTGTGTCACGGAGCGATGAGCAGCAGTTGGCGGAAATTCGACGAAACTTGTCCAACTATCGTAATGCAACCGGTGGCGCTGCTCCTACCATCGGCCGATGAATACCGCTGCACTCGCCGGGGCACCCCCGGCCAACCCCGTTCCCCTGGGCCAGGATGCCACCGTCATCGGGCTGGTCGGGCTGGCCCACGCCACCTCCCACTTCTCGCATTTGCTGCTGGCGCCGCTGTTTCCCATCTTCATGCGCGACTTCGGCCTGAGCTACTCCGATGTCGGCTTGCTCATGACGCTGTTCTTCATCATCTCGGGCACCGGGCAGGCTTTGTCGGGCTTTCTGGTGGACCGTGTCGGCGCGCGCCCGGTGCTGTTTGGCGCCATCAGCTGTTTTCTGGTGGCCTCCCTGGTGGCTTCCCAGGTGACGGGCTACGCCGGGCTGGTGTTGGTGGCGATGCTGGCCGGGCTGGGCAATGCGCCCTTTCACCCGGCCGACTTCACCATCCTGAACCAGCGGGTGTCCAGCCAGCGCCTGGGCCATGCGTTCAGCGCCCACGGGCTCACCGGGAATCTGGGCTGGGCACTGGCCCCGGCGTTTCTGGTGGGCATCACCGCGCTGGCCGACTGGCGCGTGGCCTACCAGTCCGCCGCCGTGCTCTACCTGTGCGTGCTGGGCGTGCTGTACTGGAAACGCAGCTTTCTCAAGACCGAGGTGGCCCCGCGCAGCACACATGCCACCAGAGGAAGCGAACTCGCGTACCTCAAGCTGCCGGTGGTCTGGTGGTGCTTTGCTTTCTTCCTGCTCTCCACCATGACGCTGGCGGTGGTGCAGACCTTTGCCCCCTCGATCCTGCGCAACCTCTATGGGGTCAGCGTGGAAGCGGCAACCCTGACTGTCAGCGCCTACATGCTCTGCGGCGCGCTTGGCATGCTGGTGGGCGGTTTTGTGGCCGCGTATGGCCAGAACCACCGCTGGTCGAGCGACCGGGTGGTGGTCGTGTCCATGACGGCGGGTGCGCTGCTGTTGCTGCTGTGCGCCACCGGCTGGCTGGGCGGCCCTGGCACCATGGTGGCGCTGGCGGCCACCGGCTTTGCCGTCGGCGTGGGCGGACCGAGCCGCGACATGATGATCAAGAAGGCCACGCCCAAGGGCGCCACCGGCCGCGTCTACGGCACGGTCTACGCGGGCCTGGATGTCGGCTTTGCGGTTTCACCGCTGGTGTTCGGTGCCTTCATGGACCGGGGCTGGTACGCACTGACGCTGGCCGGCGCGGCGCTGGTGCTGTTCGTGTCGGTGTATGCCGCAGCCGGCGTCGGCCGGCGCACCGGCTGAGACAGTGCTCGTCCTTCGAGCGCGGCACAATGACTGGCATGACACACCTGCTTGCCGGACACCTGCTCGTTGATTGCCTGATCGCCCAGGGCGTGACCCACGCGTTTGGCGTGCCGGGCGAAAGTTTTCTCGCCGTGCTCGATGGCTTTCACGCCCGCGCCGACCAGATCCGTTTCATCGTCAACCGCCAGGAGGGTGGGGCGGCTTTCATGGCGGAGGCGCAGGGCAAGCTCACCGGCCGCCCCGGCGTGTGTTTCGTGACCCGGGGACCGGGCGCGACCAATGCGTCCATCGGGGTGCACACCGCCTTCCAGGATTCCACGCCCATGGTGCTGTTCGTGGGCGACGTGGCCAGCGACGCCCGCGACCGCGAAGCCTTCCAGGAGGTGGACTTCAGCGCCTTCTTCGGGCCGGGAACCAAAGGCATGGCCAAGCGGGTCGAGCGCATCGATGACGCGCGCCGCATCCCTGAATACGTGGCGCGTGCCTTTGCCACGGCGCTCAACGGCCGGCCCGGGCCGGTGGTGCTGGTGCTGCCCGAGGACATGCTCACCCACCAGGTGAGCGCCAGCCCGTTGCCCCGTGTGGAGGCGGTGCAGGCCTGGAGCGATCCGGGGGCCTTGCGCAGCCTGCGCGAACTGCTGCTGCAGGCCGAACGCCCGCTCGTGATAGCCGGTGGCGGCGGCTGGACCCCGCAGGCCGCGGCTGCCCTGCAGCGCTTTGCCGAGAACTGGCAGTTGCCGGTGGCCAACGCCTTCCGCTTCCAGGACTGTTTTGACAACCACCACCCGCAATATGCCGGTGATGTCGGCCTGGGCATCAACCCGGCGCTGGCCGAACGCGTGCGCCAGAGCGATCTGCTCATCGCCATCGGCCCGCGCCTGGGCGAGGCCACGACGGGCGGTTACAGCCTGATCGAGGCACCGGTGCCGCGGCAGAAGCTGGTGCACATCCACGCCAGCGCCGAGGAGCTGGGACGGGTGTACCAGCCCGCGCTGGCCATCTGCGCCACCATGAACGCGGCGGCGCGCAGTCTGGAGGTGCTCACAGCGCCGCCGGGCGTGGCCTGGGGGCAGTGGACGCAGGGCTGTCATGCTGACTACGAAACCAATGTGGATGTGTTGAACGGCGGCGTGGTGCTGCCTGGCAGCATCGACATGCCTGCCATCATCCACACGCTGCAGGCCCACCTGCCGGCCGACGCCGTGCTCACCAACGGCGCTGGCAACTTCGCCAGCTGGCCGCACCGCTTCTACCGTTACAGCGGCCTGGCAAAAGGCCACAAGACCCAGCTCGCGCCCACCAACGGGGCCATGGGCTACGGCGTGCCGGCCGGTATCGCGGCATCCATCCTCACCGGGCGAACGGCTTTCACCATTGCCGGCGATGGTGATTTCCTCATGAACGGCCAGGAACTTGCCACCGCGGTGCAGCACGGCGCGCGCAGCATTGTGCTGCTGCTCAACAACGGCACATTCGGCACCATCCGCATGCACCAGGAGCGCGAGTACCCGGCGCGGGTCAGCGGCTCGGACCTGTCCAACCCGGACTTCTGCGCGCTGGCTCGGGCCTACGGTTACGCAGCCGAACGCATCACGCACACGGCCGAATTCGAGGCCGCGCTGTTGCGGGCTCTGAGTGCGGCCGGCGGCACCGTGATCGAGGTGATGCTCGACGCCGACGTGATCACCACGCGAGGCACGCTGGCCGCCATTCGCGAACGGGCATTGATGCCCGTCAGCGTGCAACAGGCCCGATAGCGCCCGAAACGTGTGAGGTACGGCTCTGACTGGGTCAGCAACCGGGTAATACATCACAACCTGCCGGGCCAGGATTCTCCCGCCAGCTCACGGCTTTGCCCCTAGACTGAAGCAAACGGAGGTGAGGATCATGTGGTCAGAAAGCGAACATGCCGGTGGGGGCGCTGCCGTGGCGGCGGCAGGCGCGACGGACGCGCAGGCGCTGCACGCCACCTTGCTGATGCGTGTGCTCGACGAGATCGACCATGGCGTGATCGTGCTGGATGCACAGGCCCGCATCGTCCACCACAACCACCTGGCCCGCCACGAACTGGGCAGCGGACGTCTGCTGGTCGCCCACGGCCAGGTGTTGCTTGGGAGTACCGCCGAACTCACTGGGCAGATCGATCATGCGCTGACCCAGGCGTGCCGGGGGCAGCGCCGGCTGGAGTTGCTCCAGACCCAAGAACACGAGATCACCGCCTCCTTCATTCCCCTCAGCCATCCGCTGGAAACCGACTCGCCACTTGTGCTGCTGATGCTGTCGCGCCAGCCTGTCAGTGACAACCTGGCCGTTCGCATGTACGCGCGTGCACAGGGCATCAGCCCGGCGGAAGAGGCCGTGCTGATCGGGCTTTGCCGCGGTCTTTCGGTGCTCGAAATCGCCATCGAAAACGGTGTGGCCGAGTCCACGGTGCGCAGCCAGGTGAAATCGGTGCGTGAGAAGACGCGCGTCACCAGCATCCGCCAGCTCATGGTGCGCATCAACAGCCTGCCGCCGGTGGTGCCTGCCCTTCGAGCCATCACGCCACTGCCGCACAATGCGGGGGAACCGTTCCCATCCTGATCCCGCATGACCGGACCCACCGCGCACCTCGCCTCCGGCGCCCCCCATCAGCACGTTGAAGCGCTCGCAGCGCGCGGAACACCGCGAAGCTTCCACCGTGGCGCCCAGCTCATTCAGGAGGGCGAGGTGGGCGACACCATCTACATCGTGCTGAAGGGGCGGCTGCGTGCGTTCCTGGCCGACAACACCGGCAAGGAGCTGACCCTTGGCGTGTACGGACCGCTTGAATATGTGGGCGAGATGTCGCTCGACGGCGGGCCGCGCTCGGCCAACGTGGAGGCCCTGGAAGCCAGCCTCTGCTCGGTGGTGTCGCGTGAGGACCTGCTGTCGTACATCGCGTCTCAGCCCGCGTTTGCGCTTGAAATGATGGGTCTCCTGATCCGCCGCGCGCGCCTGGCCACCGAAAGTGCACGCAGCGTGGCCCTTATCGACGTGTATGGCCGCCTGGTTCGCCTGCTCAACCAGCTCGCCGGCGAAGAGGGGCCGCGAGGGGAGCGCCAGATGACCGAGCGCATGACACACCAGGCCATGGCACAGCATCTGGCCTGCTCGCGGGAGATGGTCAGCCGTTTGCTGCGCGACCTGGAAACCGGTGGCTACATTGCGGTGGAAGACCGCTGGATCACTTTGCTGCGTCCGCTGCCGGCCCGCTGGTGAACGGTGCCCGCTCGCCGGTCACTGCGCCCTCAGGCCGAACGCGGCAAGCGCCCGCGCGCCACGCCGGCGCAAGGGGCTCTGCGCCCCCGCCGCCAGGTAGCTGTTGACGCTCAGCTCAGGCTGCAGGATCATCAGCGTGCTGAACGCTGAGCGGCCCGTCTCCAGTTGCCCGGCCTCATGGCTGGCGGTGATCAGGGCGCGGATGGACGACAGATGAAGCCTGTTCCTGGCCAGCGATGCCTGGCACAGCTCGATGGCCTGGTCCGGCGCGCCGGCCGTCAGGTAGCTGGTGGCCAGCATCATCTCGAAGTAATAACGCTGTGGATCCATCGGTGAGAGCCGCAGCGCGTTTTCAGCCTTCACCACTGCGTCCTGCGGCTCGCCCCACATGGCAGACCAGAGGCTGCCATACAGCCAAGCCAGCGGGTCGTTCGGATTGATTTGCGTGGCCCCGTCCAGAAGCTGGCGCGAGCATTCTGCATCGTGACCGAGGTGGCACATGGCATGCCCTTTGATGGCCATGGCTATCGAACTCTCGGGTTCCAGATCGAGTGCGCGATCCGCCGCGCTGATGGCCTGTTGATAATCGGCCACGGTGCTGGATGACTCGCCCTGCACCACCTGAATGACGTGCCATTTGGCCAGCCACGCATGCGGTGCAGCCACCCGGGCGTGCCTTTCAACCAGTGTGTCGAGCAGTTCCCGGCTGCGCTGCATGTCGCGCGAGGTGGATCGGTGCATCAGTGCAATGCTGCCCAGCATGAGCGTGTTGCTCTCGAGCTGGGGCAGGGGCAGCACCGTGGCGCGCTGCACCTCGGCCTGGAGCAGGGCATGGGCGCAGGCGGCGCTCAGGGTGTTGAGCAGTTCACTCTGCACCTGCAGCAGGTCCAGCGTCTCACCTGCGATGCGCTCAGCCCAGACCACCTCGCCACGGCGGGTGTCGGTCAGCTCGGCCATGATGATGATCCGCGTCCCCAGCGTGGCGTAGCTGCCGCTCAACACAAATGCGGCGTCCAGCTTCGCATTGATGACATCCACCGGCGCACGCCGGCCGCGCAACAGCGTGGTGGACAAACGGGACAGCACGCGCAGTGACCCGGTGCGAGCCAGCTGGGCGATCACCCCGTCTGCGATCAGTTCGCCAATGACGAAATGCTCGGGCGCAGAATTGCTGGCATCAAACGGAACGACTGCGATCGACGGACGCAGGTCGGTGCTGACGGTGGGCCGCCAGGCCGGTACACCGGCCTCCACCGGGTGGACACACCAGGTGCGGACCGAGTCGGGCCAGTGCTTGAGGTAGCTTTCCCCCATGTCTTCCATGTGGCCGTCCAGCCCGTCCATCAGCGCGTCGCGCACGCTGGAGGTGACCACCGTGCAGCCGGGTCGCGCCAGGCTCACCACCCGCGCTGCGAGGTTCACACCATGCCCGTACACATCATGCGCATCGGCATACAGGTGCGTGGCGTTGACACCTGCACGCAGCAGCATCTGCCGCTGCGGCGGCAAAGTGGTGTTGCAGGTGTCGAAGTAACGGTGCAGCAGATGGGCCGTCTTCACGGCATCGCGGCAATGGTCGAATTCGGCGAGCAGCCCATCACCCAGGCTCTTCACCAATCGTCCGCAGTTCAGCGGGATCGTTTGCTGGGCGAACCGAAGAAAGCCCTGCCAGCGGGCCACCACACCCTTCTCGTCGACCGCCATGAGCCGGACCGATTCGACCAGATCGACCACGAGAACCGTCTTGTGTGACTGCGCAGGCAGCAGGCGCAGCAGGTCTTCTTCAGCGAAGGCGTCGAAGCTGTGCGCGGTGGGTGGAGCAGCCGGGTTCATAAGTCTTTTTGTGTAGCTTCTACAAAGTCTCACACACAAAAAGCGTACCGGCCAGCCACCCCTGACAAGCTTGACAGTGCCTTCGTTGACCCGAAAAAAAGCCGGCAAGTGCCGGCATTTTTTTCGATGCGCCAGGGGCCTGGGCCTGCTGGCACGCAACCAGATCACTTCAGGTGATCGTTGATCATCTTCGTCATTTCGAACATCGAAGCCTGGGCCTTCTTGAAGATTTCCTTCAGCTTGGCGTCGGCATTGATCATGCGGCGGTTCACGGCGTCCTGCAGATTGTGCTTCTTGATGTAGGCCCACACCTGCTTCGTCACTTCCGTGCGCGGCAGCGGGCTGGATCCCACAATCGCGGCCAGGGCTGCGCTAGGCGTCATGGCCTTCATGAACGCGGCGTTGGGGGTGCGCTTCTTTGCAGGAGCAGCGGCCTTCTTGGCGGGAGCAGCCTTTTTCGCGGGAGCGGCGGCTTTGGCCGGTGCAGCGGCCTTCTTGGCCGGAGCGGCTTTCTTCGCTGGGGCGGCAGCGGCTTTGGCGGGAGCAGCGGCCTTCTTGGCCGGTGCAGCAGCCGACTTGGCCGGGGCCGCTTTTTTCGCGGGAGCTTTTTTCGCAGTTGCCATGGTTGTCTTTCCTTCTAGAAGTGGAATTTCACCAGCGAGAAAAGCGCTTTCTCACTGGTCTCTCGGATGCTAATGGACTTGCACCACCATTCCAAGGTGGCGAGTGAGGTTTTTTGTGTCTTTTCAGAGGGAGCGCGAACGAAATGGGCACGGAAAACAACACTCATGGGAGTCGGGCGTGAAAGGCGGCTGTCAGAGCCGTCCGGCACGCTCAAAATCACCCTTTGTTTGTCCTCACTTCATACCGCTTTCAAGCCATGTCAAATCCGCCGGATTTCGCCACCTGTGATCTTTGCGACGCCACCAAAAACGACAGTTCGGGCGGGTTCCGCGTGTTGCCGCCCGTGTTCCGCAATTTCGGTGCCAACGGACGATTTGCCGGCGAGGTCTGCACTGTCAAATGCCATGAAGACAACACCCTGGTGAAGGCCGCCGTGGACAGCCCGGGGGAAGGGCGCGTGCTCGTGGTCGATGGTGGCGGCTCCTTGCGCCGCGCTCTTTTGGGCGGCAATCTTGGCGCTGCGGCGGCCCGTAATGGCTGGGCCGGCGTCGTGATCGATGGCTGTGTACGCGACGTGGCCGAACTCGCGCAGTGCCACACCGGCATCCGTGCTCTGGCTCCCATGCCACTGCCCACCGAGAAACGCGGCGAAGGCCAGCGTGACGTTGCCGTGCAGATCCAGGGTGTCTGGGTGCGCCCGGGTGACTGGCTCTATGCGGACGAAGACGGGATCGTGGTGTCGCCCGTGCCGTTGCACTGACCGGGCTTCGGCGCCCGTTTGCCCTGGATAACGGTCAGATGCTCAGGGCTTTGTAGAGCATGTAGGCCGCCAGCACATAGAGCAGACCCGCAAACACCCGCTTGAGCGATTGCACTGGCATGGCGTGTGCGGCTTTCACGCCCAGGGGCGCCATCAGCACGCTGGCCGTGGCAATCACCGCCAGTGCCGGCAGGAAGATGTAGCCCAGTGAGCCTGGCGGCAGGCCGGCGACGCCCTGGCCGGCCACGACATAGCCCACCGCGTTGGACAGCGCAATGGGGAAGCCCAGCGCCGCGCTGGTCCCGACCGCACTGTGAATCACCACGTTGCACCAGGTCATGAAGGGCACGCTCACGAAGCCGCCACCAGCACCGACGAGGCCAGAGAGAAACCCGATCGCCGTGCCCGCCCCGGCCTGACCCGCCACGCCAGGCAGACCGCGCGAGGGTTTCGGTTTCTTGTCGAGCAGCATCTGGGTGGCCGAGAAGCTCACGAATGCCGCGAAAACCAGCGCCAGCGACGCACCTTTTAGAAGGGCAAAAACGCCCAGGCTGGCCAGCGCCGCACCGACCACAATGCCAGGCGCCAGAGAACGCACGATATCCCAGCGCACGCTGCCGCGCCGGTGGTGCGCTCGCACGCTGGAGATGGAGGTGAAGATGATGGTGGCCATCGATGTGGCGATGGCCATCTTGACCGAGAGATCGGCCGCCACGCCACGGCTGGCGAGGATGGCGGTGATGAAGGGCACCATGATCATGCCGCCGCCAATGCCGAGCAGGCCTGCGAGGAATCCGGTGCACAGGCCGAGCAAAACCAGCTCGGCGATCAACAAGGGGTCAAGAAGCATGTAAGGTGTCTGCAGTGCCACCGGACCGGCATCCTGAACCGGGGTTCAGGTGGGCAAGGGCAGCGTGACTTCGGGTTCATCTGACGCGAGATGCTCACACCAGCCACGCAATGTACCAAGCCCGGGCTCTATGAGCATTGGTTCAAGGAAATATAAAGCCCGGCATGCACTGCAGACAGGCAAATTGTAGGCGGTGTGGACGCTGGGTGCGCAGGCGCGGGATTTAAATTCCCCATCGCTCGCGAGGGGTCGACAGTCAGAGCAGCTGGCCGTCGTCGCCCAGCGCCTGGTCCAGGCGGCGCACCAGATCGTCGATGCGTTTCGAGGCGAGCGGGTCTGCCGGAAAGCCGCTGTCCATAGTGGATGCAGTCGCTGCAGACGGGAAGGCCAGTTGCTGTGCGGTTGAGGGCGATGCACTGCGCTCGGCTTCTTTCTGCGAAAGCTCGAACGCAAGGTTCAGCGAGGCCAGCACCGCAATGCGGTCACGTGCTTTCACCTTGCCGGCATCGCGAATGCGGCACATGGCCGTGTCCACCCGTTCCACCGCGTCGAGCAGGGCCGACTCACCACCCGCGGGGCAGGCCAGCAGATAACTCTGACCCATGATCTGCACTTCAATCTGCTTGCTGGCCGGCTTGTTCATTCGCGGTCCTTGCGGCTCTCGCCGGGGAAAGTGAGTACGCCGGGCGCCGAGGTTGGCAGGCGGTCGAGCAATGCATCGATGCGGGCGCGGGCGGCGTTCAGGCGCGACTTCAGTGAATCGCGCTCGGCCTGCAGCACGTGCACCTGCTCCTGAAGCAGCTGGTTGGTTCGCTGCAATTCTTCGTGGCGCAACAGCAGACGCTCCACGCGCTCGGTGATCAGGTCAAGGTGCTGAGGGTCGGCCATGGTGGTGACGTGAAGTTGAGGCATTGTAGGGTTGGCGCAAGGGCGACCGTCTTACAATGCCGGCTGTTGGTGCTCGCGGTGTGGTTCACACGCCGCAGTTCAACGGGAAGCAGGAGGGAAGTCTCAACCGAGCCAACCTAACCTGCGCTGCCCCCGCAACGGTAAGCAGACGAGACACCTGAACCCGGTTCAGGTTGCTCCGCTTTCATCTCTCAACCACTGGACGGCCCGGCTGTCTGGGAAGGTGATGAAGGTCGCTCTGCCAGCCCGGATACCGGCCAACAAGGTGGTGGTGCGTCTGGTCACAGACGCGCCGCCGTGACGCTCATGCATCGTCGGGGAAGGCGGTGAGAGCACATCATTTGTTTGTATCTTCATGAACTCCCGCAATCTGCGCGCCCCGTTGGCCGCGCTGCCTCTGGCCATTCTGGCCACCCTCTCGCACGCCCAGAATCCCATCGCCTCTTTGGATGAAACGATGGTGACGGCCACTCGCGTTCAGCAACCGCTCACCGATGTGGTGGCCGACGTCACCATCCTTGACCGCACGCAAATTGAACGCAGTGGTGCCACCGGCCTTGCCGACGTACTGGCACGTGTTCCCGGTGTGGCATTCGCACGCAACGGCGGGCCGGCGTCGACAACGAGTGTGTATGTCCGCGGTGCCGAATCGAGATTCACGGCCGTGTTCGTCGACGGGGTTCGTATTGACTCGCAATCGACCGGAGGCGCTACCTGGAATGCCATTCCGTTGGCACAAGTGGAACGAATCGAAGTGGTGCGTGGCCCTGCTGCCGCCGTCTATGGTTCGGACGCGCTCGGCGGCGTGATTCAGATCTTCACGCGCAAGGGCGAGCCGGGTTTTTCGCCTGCCATCGAGTTGGGTGCAGGCAGCCACGGAAGCCGCAAGGTAGACGTTTCCTTGGCCGGTGGCCAGGGAGTATGGGACTACTCGCTCGGCGTGAGTCAGCAGAGCAGCGACGGATTCAATGCTCAACCTGCGGCCAACCCCGACCGGGACGGATACCGCAACTCGGCGGTGTCGGCACGGTTGGGTTGGCAGGTCAACGCGGCGCACCGCGTCGAGTTCACCCTTCTGGACAGCGACGTCAACGCCCAGTACGACGGGTTCAGGTCGATCAACGATGACCGGGGACTGCATGATCTGCGGGCCACAGGCCTGAACTGGTCCGCTCGATGGAGCGACCGGTACAAGACGCGGGTCAGCATGACCCGCAGCCGTGACCGCTACGAAACGACTCCGTCACCTTATTTGACCGACACCCGAATTGACAGCTACCTCTGGCTAAACGAATGGCAAATGGGTGGTCATCAGTTCACGGCTGCTCTGGAGCGACGCGAAGACGAACTCAAGAACGCATCGACCACGCCGACGATGACGGCGCGGCATCAGGACGGTATCGCGCTTGGCTATGGATGGCGCCAGGGCGCCCACAGCCTTCAGGTCAATGCCCGCCTGGACGATGACAGCGAGTTTGGTCAACAGACGAACGGGAGCGCAGCGTACGCGTTTGCGTTTCTGCCGAATTGGCGTGCCCTGGCATCGGCCGGCACGGCGTTTCGTGCGCCGACCCTGTTTCAGCGGTTCAGCATGTATGGCACACCGGATCTCCGCCCTGAAACCTCGCGCAACATCGAGGCCGGTGTGAGGTATGAGGCGGGCTCAGACAGCTTCAGTGCGGTTCTTTACCGGAACAAGGTCCGCGACCTGATTGCGTACGGCACCACCGTCACCAGCTGTGCTTACCGGCTCGGGTGCTATGGCAACACCGACCTGGCGCAATACAGCGGTCTGACGCTGGCGGGCTCAACGAAAGCGGGCGGCGTGATGCTGGGCGGATCACTGGACCTCCAGAACCCGAAGGATGTCAGCGTCGGCAAACCCAACAGCGGCAAGCAGCTGGCCCGTCGGGCCAGGCAAATGCTCACCCTGACGGCTGACGCGCCGATGGGTGCGTGGCAGCTCGGAGGCGAAGTCCAGCTGGTCGGTGAACGGTTCAACAACGCGAGCAACACGCAGCGCCTGCCCGGCTACGGTGTGCTCAACCTGAGCGCGAGTACCGCGTTGACGCCGGAGTGGTCGTTTGTGGGCCGGGTGGACAACCTGGGTGACAAGGAGTACCAGACCGCGCTTGGTTACGCAACCGGTGGGCGGACGGTGTACGTGGGCGTGAAGTGGGCACCCAGGTAAGGCGGCCACGGCCATGAATGCTGCGAGGGCTTGCCCCGCGATCTTGATCGCTGCCCCGGCCTCCGGCCAGGGCAAGACCACGGTCACCGCCGCGGTGGCGCGCCTGCACACGCGTGCGGGCCGGCGGGTGCGGGCGTTCAAGTGCGGGCCGGATTTTCTGGACCCGATGTGGCTGGAGCTGGCCACGGGCCAGCCGGTGCACAACATCGATCTGTGGATGACCGGCGAAGCCGATGTTCGCGCTCGCCTGCACGCGGCCGCCGAGGATGCCGACCTGATCATTGTCGAAGGCGTCATGGGCCTGTTCGACGGCGAGCCGAGTGCGGCCGATCTGGCGCGCCGGTTCGGGCTGCCGGTGCTGGCGGTGATTGATGCATCGGCCATGGCGGGCACCTTTGGTGCGCTGGCCTTTGGTCTGCAGAACTACCGGCCCGGCCTGCCGTGGGCCGGCGTGCTGGCCAACCGGGTGGCCGGTGACCGGCATGCGCGCATGCTGGAAGAGGCGCTGGCGGGGGAGGAGGGCCAGGGCCCTTCGCCGTGGCTCGGTGCCGTGATGCGCGACGTGGCGTTTGCCTTGCCGGAGCGGCATCTGGGCCTCACGATGGCCTCGGAGTTGTCCGATGCCATGGCCCGCCTGGATGCCGCCGCTGATGCGTTGGCCGCCACGCCCCTGGGGCAGCTGGATGCTGCCGGTCTCCAGCGCTGGGCGGTCAGCTTTGACGCACCTCTGCACGCCGCACCGGTGGCGCCCTTGTTGGCGGGGAAGACGGTGGCGGTGGCGCGCGACGCGGCCTTCTGCTTCCTCTACCAGTCCAACCTCGACACGCTTGCGGCGCTTGGCGCTCGGCTGGAGTTCTTCTCGCCGCTGGCGAATGACCCCATGCCCAACTGCGACGCCGTGTGGTTGCCCGGGGGCTACCCCGAGCTTCACGCACCGGCACTGTCAGCCGCCAGCCGCACGCAGGCAGGGCTGCTCGCGCATGTGCAGGCGGGGCGTCCGGTGTGGGCCGAGTGTGGGGGCATGATGCTGCTGTTCGAGGAACTGGTGGATGCGCAGGATGAACCGCATGCGATGTGGGGGCTGTTGCCCGGGCGTGTGAGCATGCAGAAGCGGCTGGCCGGGCTGGGCCCCCAGCAGCTGACGCTTGACGCCGGTGCGTTGCGTGGCCACACCTTTCATTACTCGCGCTGCGAGACGGCACTGGAGCCGGTGGCGCAAACCGTGTCGGCGCGGGGAGCCACTGCAGGCTCCGGCGAAGCGGTGTACCAGCACGGTGCTGTCCGGGCCAGCTATTTCCATGCCTGGATGGCGTCAAGCCCGCAGGCCACGGCCGCCTTGTTCTTGCCGGGAGCACTTTGATGAGTCGTGATCTGGGTCCGCAGCGCATCGTCTGCCTCACCGAAGAAACCACCGAGTGGCTGTACCTGCTGGGGCAGGAACACCGCATCGTGGGTATCTCCGGCTACACGGTTCGCCCACGTCGGGCGCGCGATGAAAAACCCAAGGTCAGTGCCTTTCTCAGCGCCAAGATCGACAAGATCCTGGCGCTGCAGCCGGACTGCGTGTTCGGCTTCTCCGATCTGCAGGCCGACATTGCCGCGCTGCTGATCCGGGCCGGCGTGCAGGTGACGGTGTTCAACCAGCGCAGCGTGGACGAGATCCACGGCATGCTGTTTCAGGTGGCGGCCATGGTGGGCTGTGCCGATGCCGGCCTGGCGTGGATCGAGCAGAACCGCGCCGAGCTCGATGCCATCCAGGTCAAGGTGCAGGCGCTGCAGACCTGCGGCAAGCGTCGCCCGCGCGTGTTCTTTGAGGAGTGGGACGAGCCGCACATCAGCGGCATTCGCTGGGTGTCGGAGCTGCTGGGCATTGCGGGCGGCGACGATGTGTTTCCCGAACTGGCGGTGGAGTCGCTGGGCAAGAACCGCATCATTGCCGACGGTGCCGAGATCGTGCGCCGCAACCCGGACATCATCATCGGCTCCTGGTGCGGCAAGAAGTTCAGGCCCGAGAAAGTGGCCGCGCGTGAGGGCTGGCAGGACGTGCCGGCGGTGAAGAGCGGCCAGCTCTTCGAGATCAAGTCGGCCGACATCCTGCAGCCGGGCCCGGCGGCGCTGACGGACGGCGTGCAGCAGATGCACCGCATCGTCACCGAGTGGATGCAGCATGATGGCTGACCTGGCGCGCAGCGAATTCATTCTGGGCGGCCAGCGCAGCGGCAAGTCGCGCCGTGCGGAGCTGCTCGCACGCGACTGGCTGAGCACGTCGCCCGCGCACCGCGCCGTGTTGATCGCCACCGGCCAGCCATGGGACGATGAGATGCGCCTGCGCATCGCACGCCACCAGGCCGACCGTGCCCTGCGCGTGCCGGGCATGAGCACGGTGGAAGAGCCCCTGGCGCTGGCCGACGCCCTGCGGCGGCACAGCCAGGCTCACACGGTGGTGGTGGTGGACTGCCTCACGCTGTGGCTGACGAACCTGATGATGCCCGCCGATGCGGCGCAGGCCGGCGACGAGGCGGCGGTGATCGCGGCGGGCGAGGCACTGTGCGCCGCCATTGCAGAGGCACAGGGGCCGGTGGTGCTGGTGGGCAACGAGATCGGTCTGGGCGTGATCCCGATGGGGCGCGAGGTACGGGGTTTTGTGGATGCGCTGGGCCGCTTGAACCAGGCGGTGGCTGCTGCGTGTGAGCGGGTCACTTTCATGGCGGCGGGCCTGCCGATGGTGTTGAAGGGAAACGTATGACCAGCATGAGACACCTGCTGAATGGCGGCTTTGCCGTCTGTGTGTTCCTTTGTGCGGTCTGGACGGGAGCCGCGCAGGCTGCGGGGGTCCAGGTTACCGACGACCGTGGCGTGACGGTGCGCTGGGACGCGCCGCCGCAGCGCATCGTGACGCTGCTGCCCTCGCTGACCGAAACTGTTTGCGAACTGGGCCAGTGCCATCGGCTGGTGGGGGTGGACCGGTATTCCAACTGGCCGGCTTCGGTCGCGGCTTTGCCGCGCGTGGGCGGCGGCATCGACCCGAACGTGGAGGCCATCGTGGCGCTGCGTCCCGACGTGGTGCTGCTGGCCCAGTCGTCCCGCGTGGTGCAGCGGCTGGAGTCGCTGGGCCTGAAGGTGGTGGCGCTGGAGCCCAAGAGCCACGCCGACGTTCAGCGCGTGCTGGGGAAGGTGGCACAGGTGGTGGGCGTGAACGAGCAGTCCACGCAGCGCATCTGGCGCCACATCGACGCCGCGGTGTCGGCGGCGGCGCAGTCGCTGCCTGCCCGCGTGAAAAGCACCCGCGTGTATTTCGAGGTCAACCGGGCGCCCTACGGTGCCGGCGCCTCGTCTTTCATCGGGGAAACGCTCACCCGCCTGGGTGTGCAGAACATCGTGCCGGCCAGCCTGGGCCCGTTCCCGAAGCTCAACCCCGAGTTCATCGTGCGGGCCAATCCCGACCTGATCATGGTCGGCGACCGCAACTTTGAAGGGATGACGCAACGGCCGGGCTGGCGCGGGATCCGAGCGGTGCGCGAACAGCGCCTGTGCGTGTTCTCCAACGACGAGTCCGACGTGCTGGTGCGGCCCGGCCCGCGCATGGCCGAGGCGGCACGGCTCATGGCCCGCTGCCTCCAGGAGAAGGCGCCGTGAACACGGCGGCTCTGCACGCCCTGGCCGCCGAGCGCAGCCGAACGGCCTCGCGGCCGCTGTGGCTGGCGCTCTTGCTGGTGCTCGGGGGCGGGCTGCTGGCGGTGGTCGGGCTCGGCGTGGGCAGCACCGGCCTGGAATCGGTGTGGCAGATGCTGGCCGATCCAGTGGCGGCGCAGATTGTGTGGGACATCCGCGCGCCCCGCACCGCGGGCGCGTTCGCGGCCGGGGCCTTGCTGGGGCTGGCCGGGGCGGTGGCCCAGGGCCTGTTCCGCAACCCGCTGGCCGACCCCTTCCTGCTGGGCAGTGCCTCGGGCGCATCGCTGGGCGTGGCGCTGGCACTTGCCGGGCTGGGCGTGTCACCGTTTGCCACGCAGTGGGTGGTGCGTCTGGGCCTCACCAGCGCGGCCTTTGTGGGCGCGGTGCTGGCGGTGCTGCTCACGCTGGCGCTGGCGCGGGGTGTGCAGCACACACTGCGCCTGCTGCTGGCCGGGGTGGTGGTGGGCGTGGTGCTGGGTGCACTCACGTCGCTGGTGACGCTGACCACGCCCGACATCCTGCAGGCGATGCAGGCTTTCATGCTCGGGTCCACGGGTTTCGTCGGCTGGGCTTCGTGCTGGCTGATGCTGGGCGTGGGCGCCGTGTGCCTGCTGCTGGCGGGCGCTCTGTCGCGCGTGCTCGATGGCCTGGCGCTGGGCGAGGCGACCGCGCTCAGCCTGGGCCTTCCGCTGGCGCCGCTGCGGGCCGCGCTCATCGTGGTGCTGGCGCTGGCCACCGGCACGGCCGTGGCGCAGACCGGTCTGATCGCCTTCGTGGGCCTGGCTGCGCCGCACCTGGTGCGCGCCGTGGTCAAGACCACCCATGCCTGGCTGCTGCTGCTGGCCAGCCTGATGGGGGGCGTGCTGCTCATGCTGGCTGACACGATGGCGCGCGGGCTGCTGGCGCCGCAGGAACTGCCGGTGGGCGTGCTCACGGCGGTGCTGGGCGGGGGCTATCTGCTGTGGCTGATGCGCCGCCGGGTGGGCTGAGCGCATGAACGAGGCTGCCGTGTCATCCACGACCATCGCCCTGCAGGCGCGGGGCCTGCACGCCTCGCTGGGCCTGGGGCACGACCAGCGGCAGGTGCTGCAGGGCGTGAACCTCGCCCTGGCCGCGGGCCGGTGGACCAGCATTGTCGGCCCCAACGGCGCGGGCAAGTCCACGCTGCTGCGCGCGCTGGCCGGGGTGCTGCCCTACCAGGGCGACGTGCTGCTGCATGGCGGGCCAGTGGCCAGCCTGTCATCCCGCGAGCGGGCACGGGCGCTGGCCTGGCTGGCGCAGAGCGGGGCGGGTGACGCCAGCGCCGACGACCTCTGCGTGTACGACGTGGTCATGCTCGGGCGCCTGCCGCACCAGGCCTGGCTGGCACCGCCCGGCCCGGCCGACCATACCGCCGTGGAACGGGCACTGCGCCAGACGCAGGCCTGGGACTGGCAATGCCGGCCGCTGGGCGGCCTGTCGGGTGGTGAACGCCAGCGCGTGCTGCTGGCGCGCCTGCTGGCGGTGGAGGCCGGCGTGATGCTGATGGACGAGCCGCTGGCGAACCTGGACCCGCCGCACCAGGCCGACTGGATCTCGCTGGTGCGCGACCTGGTGGCGCAGGGAAAGACGGTGGTCAGTGTGTTGCACGAAATCACGCTGGCGCTGATGGCCGATCAGGTGGTGGTGATGCGGCAGGGCCGCATCGTGCATGCCGGCCCGACCCGCGACGCCGCTGCGCACCGGGCGCTGGAGTCGGTGTTTGAACAACGCATCGCCATCCATGCGCTGGGCCAGCGCTGGGTGGCGCTACCGCAATGACGGATGGAAGGACAACCCGCATGGAAATCGAATCGGCACCCACCGAAAAGCGCTACGAAAAACCCGAAGGCGAACGCCGCGGGCTGCTAATCGTCAACACCGGCGACGGCAAGGGCAAGAGCACCGCCGCCTTTGGCCTGGCGCTGCGCGCCTTTGGCCGCACGCACGTGCATGGCAAGCTGGTGAAGATTTTTCAGTTCATGAAGGTGCCCTCGGCGCGTTTTGGCGAGCACCGCATGTTCGAGCAGCTCGGCATCCCGATCGAAGGACTGGGCGACGGCTTCAGCTGGAAAAGCCAGGACCTTGAGCATTCGGCCCAGCTGGCGCGTGATGGCTGGGAGAAGGCCCGCGCCGCCATCATGAGTGGTGACTACTTCATGGTCACGCTGGACGAGCTGACCTACCCGCTCATCTACGGCTGGTTGCCGCTGCAGGGCGTGCTGGACACCCTGCGCGACCGTCCCGCGCACACCCATGTGGTGATCACCGGGCGGCGATGCCCGCCTGAGATCATCGAGATGGCCGACACCGTGACCGAGATGACACTGGTGAAGCATGCGTTCAAGGCCGGCATTCCGGCGCAGCGCGGGATAGAGGACTGACCCCCCTTGCGCCGCTTCGCGTCTTCCCCCAAGGGGACCACGCCAGTGGCCCGTCCTGAGCTTGTCGAAGGGCGGTTCCACGGCGTGTGCTGATCGAGGCACGGCGTTGTCGATGAGTGCCAAAGGAGAAATGACACATGAATACGACCGTTGAATCCCCCGTGACCCTGCACCGCCCGGCGAAAACCGTACCGGCGATCAGCGACCGCTGGCCTGTGGCCGACGTCCAGGCCCTGCTCGACCTGCCCCTGCCCGAATTGATGCACCGCGCGCAGACCGTGCACCGCGAGCACCACGACCCGACCCACATGGAACTGGCCACGTTGCTGTCCATCAAGACCGGCGGCTGCCCGGAAGACTGCGGCTACTGCCCGCAGTCGGTGCACCACGAAACGGGCGTGGCCGCCACCAAGATGATGACGCCCGAAGCCGTGCGGGAAGCGGTGCTGGGCGCCAAGGCGGCCGGTGCGTCGCGCTTCTGCATGGGTGCCGCCTGGCGCGCGCCCACCGACCGCGACCTGGAGAAGGTCGAGGAGCTGGTGCGCGTGGTCAAGGACGAAGGTCTGGAAGCCTGCTGCACCCTGGGCATGCTCACCGGCGACCAGGCGCAGCGCCTCAAGGGGGCCGGGCTCGATTACTACAACCACAACCTGGACACCGCGCCCGAGCTGTACGGCAACGTCATCAGCACGCGCGACTACCAGGACCGGCTGGACACGCTGGCGCAAGTGCGCGAGGCGGGCATCAGCGTGTGCAGCGGGGGCATCGTCGGCATGGGTGAGTCGCGCGCCGGGCGGGCCGGGCTGATTGCCCAGCTGGCCAACCTGTCGCCGTACCCCGAGTCGGTCCCGATCAACCACCTGGTCAAGGTGCCGGGCACGCCGCTGGCCGACGAGCCCGACCTCGACCCGCTGGAATTCGTGCGAACGGTGGCGGTGGCCCGCATCACCATGCCGCGGGCCAAGGTGCGCCTGTCGGCCGGACGCCGTCAGATGGACGAGTCGACCCAGGCCCTGTGTTTCCTGGCCGGTGCGAATTCGATCTTCTACGGCGACAAGCTGCTGGTGACCGGCAACGCCGACGTGGAAGCCGACCAGCAACTGCTCGCCCGCATGGGCATGCACACCACACGCGCCCACGCCTGACGCACTGAAAGCCGCTGCGTGATGATGAGCCAGTTCACCCCCGACGCCGCCGTGCTGGCCGGTGCGGTGCTGGTCGCGCTCGCGGTGGACCGGGCATTCGGTGAACCGCCTGCGCGCGTGCACCCGGTGGTGTGGATGGGCGCTTACTTGGGCGCGGCCGGGCGCCGGGTGTCGCGCGTGGCGGGCGGCCTGCCGCGGCCCGGTGCCGAGTTCTGGGGCGGTGCGCTGGCCTGGTGCCTGGGGGGTTCAGTGGTGATTGCCATGGCGGCGGGGGCGGTGAGCGTGGTGCAAGACCTGCATACCCTCTGGCAGGCCTTGCTGCTCGGCCTGTTGCTCAAGCCGCTGCTGGCCTGGCGCATGTTGCGCGACGAGGTGCAGGCGGTGGAAGCTGCGCTGGGCGAATCGCTGGGCGCGGGTCGCGCGCGGCTGGCCTGGCTGGTGAGCCGGGACGTGGACGTGCTCGACGCCGGGCAGGTGCGCGAGAGCGCCATCGAGACCCTGGCCGAAAACCTCAACGACTCGGTGGTGGCCCCCTTGTTCTGGTTCGCCGTGGCCGGCCTGCCCGGTGCCGCGCTCTACCGTTTTGCCAACACGGCCGATGCGATGTGGGGTTACCGGGGCGAGCGCCAGGGCCGCGACTGGACCTGGGCCGGCAAGTGGGCTGCGCGGGCAGACGATGCTTTGTCCTGGGTGCCGGCACGCATCACGGCGGCCTTGCTTGCACTGCCAGGCACGGTGGCACGCTGGCGTGCACTGCCAGCCCAGGCAGCCCTCACACCCTCGCCCAACAGTGGTTGGCCCATGGCCGCCATGGCCCTGGCGCTGGACGTGCGCCTGGCCAAGCCCGGTGTCTACACCCTGCACCCGGCCGGGCGCAGCCCGCAGGCGGCCGATACCGCGCAGGCCTTGCAGCGCGCCGCCCGCGTGGTGTGGGCACTGGGGCTGACGGCGGCGCTGGTCGCCGCTGTGGCGCTGATCTCGTTTGCGAAGGCTTTTGCATGAGCCAGACAACCCGCGTTCGCCACCTGCACGGCGGCCCCGATGCCCAAGGTGTGCCTCGTTGGGACTTCTCAACCAACGCCAATGCCTGTGGCCCATGTCCGGTGGCGCTGGCCGCCGTGCAGCAGGCCGACGCTGCACATTACCCCGACCCCGGATACACGGACTTGCGCGCCGCGCTGGCCGCGTTTCACAGCGTCGCGATCGAGCGCATCGTGGTGGCGGGCAGCGCCAGCGAATTCATCGCCCGCATCACCGCGGCCGTGGTGCGCGGTGGAGAGCGGCGGGTCTGGCTTCCGCCCTTGGCGTATGGCGATTACGCGCACGCGGCGCAGGCCTGGGGCCTGGCGCGTGTGGGCGATGCAGCACAGGCCGACCTGGCCTGGCTGTGCGAGCCTTCCAGCCCCCGGGGCGTGGTCGAAGCCGGGGCAGCTTTAGTTGTCGGGTCGCCCGCGTCGGCGGTGGTGCTCGATCGAGCCTACGAGCCGCTGCGTCTGAGCGGGCGTTGCAGCCTGAATGGCGATGCGCTCGACCAGGTATGGCAGCTCTGGTCGCCGAACAAGGCACTGGGCCTCACGGGGGTGCGTGGCGCCTACGCCATCGCACCGCTGCAGGGCCTGGCGCTTGCGCGCCGGCTGGAACAGCTGGCACCTTCGTGGCCGCTGGGCGCTCACGCGGTGGCCATGCTCACGGCCTGGGTGTCGCCCGGGGTGCAAGACTGGCTGGCCCAGAGCCGAGGGCAACTGGCGCGCTGGAAGTCCACGCAGCTGGCCTTGCTGCAGGGCCTGGGCTGGCACTGCCTCCCCAGCGAGGCCAACTACTTCTGCGCGCAGGCGCCCCGGCCGGTTGATGTGGCTGCCCTGCGTGCGCAGGGCATCAAGCTGCGCGACACGACCTCGCTCGGGCTGCCCGGCCATTGGCGTCTGGGCGTGCTGCCCCCCGACGCGCAGGAGGCACTGGCCGATGCATGGGCTGCGGGGCTCACCTCGCAGGGTGCCCTGGCCGCGCACGTGGGCGCCGTACCCCTCACGATCGAAGAAGCGCAAGGGCGCAGAGAGGCTTTTGAATCATGACCGCCGTGTGTGTGATGGTGCTGGGCACGACCAGCGGTGCCGGCAAGAGCTGGCTGACGACGGCGCTGTGCCGGCGCTACGCGCGTCAAGGTTTGCGCGTGGCACCCTTCAAGGCCCAGAACATGAGCAACAACGCCCGGGTGGTGGCCGGCACGGCGGGTGGTCAGGGCGAAATCGGCTCCGCCCAGTACTTCCAGGCCCTGGCGGCCCGGGCCGAGCCCGATGTGCGCATGAACCCGCTGTTGCTCAAGCCCGAGGCTGACACGCGCAGCCAGGTGGTGCTGATGGGCAAGGTCAGCCGGGAACTCAGCGACATGCCGTGGCGCGGCCGCAGCGAGAAGGTGTGGCCGGCCATCATGGCCGCGCTGGACGCCCTGCGCGAAGAGAACGACGTGGTGGTGATCGAGGGCGCCGGATCGCCGGCCGAGATCAACCTGCACGCGAGCGACATCGTCAACATGCGCGTGGCCCGTCATGCGCAGGCGCGCTGCCTGCTCGTGACCGACATCGACCGGGGCGGCGCTTTTGCCCACCTGTACGGCACCTGGGCGCTGCTGCCCGAAGACGAGCGTGCGCTCATCAAGGGCTTCGTGCTCAACAAGTTCCGGGGCGACGCGGCCTTGCTCGCGCCCGCGCCCCAGATGCTGCAAGACCTCACCGGCGTGCCGGTTGTAGCCACCTTGCCCATGTGGTGGCAACACGGCCTGCCGGAGGAGGATGGTGTTTTTGACGACCGGTCGCGTGCGGCCGGTGCTGTGCACACGACCGTGGCCGTGATCGCCTACCCCCGCATCAGCAACCTGGACGAATTCCAACCGCTGAAGAACGTGCCCGGCGTGCGCCTGGTCTGGGCGCGTAGCCCGGCCGATTGCGCCGGTGCCGACTGGATCGTGCTGCCAGGCTCCAAGTCCACCGCGGCCGACCTCGCCTGGCTGCGCGCGCAGGGGCTGGACCAGACCATCGCTGAGCACGCGGCGCAGGGCAGGGCGGTGCTCGGCATCTGCGGTGGGCTGCAGATGCTGGGCGAGGCGCTCATCGACACGCACGGCATCGATGGAAACGCCCCCGGCCTGGGCCTGCTGCCGCTGGTCACTACCTTCGATACCGACAAGACCGTGCGCCGCACCCGCACGAGCTTCGGCCAGCTGACCGGCACCTGGTCCGCCCTGACGGGCGTCAGCGCGGCGGGCTACGAAATCCACCATGGCCAGACCGCCCAGCACCCGGCCATGGCCGCCAAGGGCGACATCGCGCGGGAGGTGATCCCCGGCCTGGCCTGGCAGAACGGCGCCGGGAACGTGCTGGGCTGCTACCTGCACGGCCTGTTTGAAGACCCGGCCGTGCTGCGGGCCCTGTTCGGTGCCGCCGCCCCCACACTGGAGACTGTGTTCGAAGGTCTCGCCGATTTTCTTGAACAGCACGTCGAGACCGGCGTGCTGGCTTCACTCATCCAGAAGGACCCAACATGAGCTACACCGTGCCCGCCCTCGACGACATCGCCCAGCCCGCGCTGGCTACCCGGCTGCAGCAGCTGCTGGACAACAAGACCAAGCCGGTCGGTTCGCTGGGCCAGATCGAGCGCCTGGCGCAGCGCATCGGCCTGATTCTGGGCAGCGAAGCACCCGAGCTCCAGAGCCCGCAGCTCGTGGTGTACGCCGGTGACCACGGGCTGGCGGCGCGCGGCGTGTCGGCTTACCCGAGCGACGTGACCTGGCAAATGGTCGAGAATTTCCTGGCCGGCGGCGCCGCCGTGAGCGTGCTGGCGCGCCAGCACGGCATCGGCCTGACGGTGGTGGACTGCGGCGTGCGCCACGATTTCGCGCCGCGTCCGGGGCTGGTGCTCAACAAGATCGCTGCCGGCACGGCCGATGCGCTGGAGGGCCCGGCCATGAGCGCCGCCCAATGCCGGGTGGCGCTGGCCAGCGGTGCGGCGCTGGTGCAAGACCTGCCGGGCAACGCCCTGCTGCTGGGTGAAATGGGCATTGGCAACACCTCGGCCGCTTCCCTGCTGCTGTCGCGTCTGGCGGGGCTGGACATCGCCGACTGCACCGGTGCCGGCACCGGGCTGGACGCCGAAGCGGTGCAGCGCAAGATCGGCATCCTGCGCCAGGTGCTGGCGCGCCACCCGGACGCCACCGATCCGCTGGCCGCACTCGCGGCCTTCGGCGGCTTCGAGATCGCCACCATGGTGGGCTCGGTGCTGCAGGCCGCGCAGGAGCGCCGCGTGATCGTGGTCGACGGCTTCATCGCCAGCTCGGCGGTGCTGGTGGCCTCTGCCTTGCAGCCGGCCGTGCTGCAGTGCTGCGTGTTCGCCCACCGTTCCGGCGAGCGCGGACATGCGCTCATGCTCGCCCACCTGAAGGCCGAACCGCTGCTGGACCTGGGCCTGCGCCTGGGCGAAGGCTCGGGCGCCGCGCTGGCCTGGCCGCTGCTGCAAAGCGCCTGCGCCATCCTGCGCGAGATGGCGAGTTTCGAGGCCGCGGGCGTGTCCAGGCAAGAGGCCGCAGACCAGCCGCAGGCACTTTGAAGTGGCGGGACGTGAATGGTTGACGCAGGCCGGAAGCGCGTGATGGCGCCAGCCCCCATCCCCACCTTCCCCCAGCGGGGGAAGGAGCAAGTCTCCCTTCCGGCACAGCGGCTGAGCGAGGCTGGTTTTGCTCCCTCCCCCGCTGGGGGAGGGTTGGGGTGGGGGCAGGCCCGGACATCAGCCGGCTGACCATGATGGACCGCTGAACACCCATTCGCATTCGCCAGAGGGCCATGGCGTCCCCTTCCACACCAGCACATGCAGCCACTTCGTCATTTCCTCATTGCCGTCCAGTTCTTCACCCGCATCCCCATCACCGGGCGGCTGGCCGAGTGGGTTGGCTTCAGCCCGGCCATGCTGCGCGCCAGCTCGGCCCACTTCCCCGGTGTGGGCTGGGTCGTGGGCGGGCTCACCGCGGCGGTGTTCTATGGCGGCCTGCTCGTGCTGCCGGCCCAGCCAGCGGCGGCGTGGGTGGCGGCACTGGCCAGCACGGTGTTCGGCGTGCTCCTCACAGGCGCCTTTCACGAAGACGGTCTGGCCGATCTGGTGGACGGCCTGGGCGGCTCGCTGGACCGGGAGCGTGCGCTGGACATCATGAAAGACTCGCGCGTGGGCACCTACGGCGCACTGGCGCTGGTGCTGGGCGTGGGTGCCAAGGTGGCGCTGCTGGTGCTGCTGGTGCAGGCGGGCGGGGCGGGGCTGGCGGCGGTGGCGCTGTTCGCCGCGCACGTCACCTCGCGGCTCATGCCCCTGCTGGTGATCCGCACCCTGCCGCATGTGGGCGACACACCGCGCTCCAAGTCCAAGCCGCTCGCCGAGAGCATCGCTGTGGCCGGCCTGCTGGGCGGCATCCTGTGGTGGGCGCTGGCGATGGCGCTGGTTTGGTGGATGCTGCCAGCCGCGCCCTGGGCGCAGGCGGTGGTGGGTGCGCTGGTGGGCCTCGCGTGGATGTGGCGACTGCTCAGGCGCCGCCTGCAGGGCTTCACCGGCGACGGCCTGGGCGCCACGCAGCAGGTGTGCGAAGTGGGCTTCTACGCCGCGCTGGTGCTTGCGCTGCCGGTGGCCGCCTGAGGGAACGCCGATGAAGCTCTGGCTGCTGCGCCACGCGCGCGTCGATCTGGCCGCCGGCCTGTGCTACGGGCAGAGCGACGTGCCCGCACACGCTGCCCACACAGATGAGGCGGCCCGTGCCGCCGCCGCCGTGCTGCCGCCGGGGCTGCCCATGTGGGTGTCTGGCCTGGGGCGTGCGCGTCAGCTGTCACAGGCGCTGTGCGCCCTGCGGCCCGACCTCGGCATGCCTATCACCGATGCGCGCCTCAATGAAATGGACTTTGGTGAATGGGAATTGAAGCCCTGGAGCGTGATTCCCATGGCCGCCTTCGACAGCTGGATGGCCGACTTTGCCGGCCACCGCTTCGGCGGACGCGAGAGTACCCAGGATGTGATTGAGCGCGTGGCCGCAGCGCTGGCCGAGCTGCGGGCTGCGGGCAGCCCAGACGCACTGTGGGTCACCCACGCCGGCGTGATCCGTGCGGTGCAGTACCTGGCCACCCATGGCGCGGTGCGCATCCGCAACGCCCGCCAGTGGCCAGCCGAGGCCCCCGCCCCGGGTGGCCTGGTCTGCCTGCAGCTGTAACCTCAGCCGCCACAGATGCACCTGGCGTTCGCGCGTGCGGGCACACTGTGCACATGAGCACTTTGACCTTGCGCACCCCGTACAGCCTGGCTCGGATGAAAGCCCTCGCCGTGGGCCTGCTGGTGCTGGCGGGCGTGGTCTACGCGGTGGCCACACTGATGACGCCGCGCCACCTGGCCTGGGGCTACGTCGCTTCGGCCGCCGAGGCCGCCATGATCGGCGCGCTGGCCGACTGGTTCGCCGTGGTGGCGCTGTTCCGCCACCCCATGGGCCTGCCCATTCCCCACACCGCCATCATCGTGGCCAACAAAGACCGCCTGGGCGCCCAGCTGGCGCGCTTCCTGGGCGAGCATTTCCTCACCCGGGCCCATGTGCAGCCCGTGCTGGAGCGCTGGGACATGGCCAGCCAGCTCGGGCACTGGCTGTCGCGACCCGACTCGGCCCGGCGGGTGGGACAGTGGCTGCAGCAGGCCACGCCCGCCGTGCTCGGCGCGCTGGACCAGACACCCGTCCGGCAATGGGTGGCCCAGCTGGCGCAACGCCTGCTGCGCGGGCTGGACCTGTCCACACTGGGCGGCCAGGCGCTCTCAGCCCTCACGGCCAATGGCCACCACCAGCAGTGGCTCAACGGCCTGTTGCACCAGCTCGCGCAGTGGGCAAGCCAAGAGAATGTGCAGGAGCGCCTGACCGACGCCATCGCCCGCGAACTGAAAGAGCTGAAGTACGTGGGTCTGGACCAGATGGCCGCCCGGCTGGCCACGCGCAAGCTCGTGTCGGCGCTCACGCGCACACTGGCCGACGTGGCCGATGACCCCAACCACGAACTGCGCCACCGCTTCGATGCGTGGATGGCCGAGTCCATCGACCGCCTGCAGCACGACGACGAGTGGAAGGCCCGCATCACGCTCTGGCGCGACACCTGGCTCGACCAGCCGCACTGGGCCGGGCCGGTCGAAGCCTGGTGGCACGAACTCATGACTCGCCTGAGCGCCGAGGCGCAGAACCCCGACACCCTTCTCGCCGAGCGCATCGCCACCGTGGTGCAGTCGGCCGGGCAGCACCTGCTGGGCGACGAGCAATTGCGGGGCTGGCTCAACGCGCAGGCGCAGCAGGCCTTGCTGGGCGTGCTCGACAGCAGCGGCGACACGCTGGTGGGCTTCGTCGCGCAGCGGGTGCAGGCCTGGGACGCACAGGACATGAGCCGCGTGCTGGAGCAGAACATCGGCCGCGACCTGCAGTTCATCCGCATCAACGGCACGCTGGTCGGTGCGCTGGTGGGCCTGCTGCTGCACGCGCTGACGCATGCCGCTCTGTCCCTGCAGGCGGTGCAGGGCTGGATGGGCGCCTGAGCCCGACGGCGGCGGTGGATCAGGCCGGCGTCTTGGCCTTGTAGCCGCACCAGGCCGACACCGCGCACTGCGGGCACAGCGGCTTGCGCGCCTGGCACACGTAGCGCCCCAGCAGGATCAGCCAGTGGTGCGAGTCCACCGCGTAGGCCGGCGGCACGCGCTTCATGAGTTGCAGTTCCACCGCCAGCGGCGTCTTGCCGGGCGCCAGGCCGGTGCGGTTGCTGACGCGGAAGATGTGCGTGTCCACCGCCATGGTCGGCTGGCCGAAGGCCACGTTGAGCACCACGTTCGCGGTCTTGCGGCCCACGCCGGGCAGGGCTTCTAGCGCTTCGCGGTTGCGCGGCACCTCGCCGCCGTGCAGCTCCACCAGCATGCGGCAGGCCTCCAACAGGTGCCTGGCCTTGCTGCGGTACAGGCCGATGGTCTTGATGTAGCCCTCCAGCCCGTCGAGCCCGAGGTCCAGAATCTTCTGCGGCGTGTTCGCCACCGGGAACAGCTTGCGCGTGGCCTTGTTCACGCCCACGTCGGTGGCCTGGGCCGACAGCAGCACGGCGGCCAGCAGTTCAAACACGCTGGTGTATTCCAGCTCGGTCTGCGGGTGGGGG
>JAUXNG010000003.1 GCA_030682835.1 Hydrogenophaga sp.
AGGCCTTCATGATCTCGCAGATATCCTCGAAATGGGTGTAGAGGAAGTTTTCCTTGTGGTGCGCCAGGCACCATTTGGCAAGGATGGAGCCGCCGCGCGAGACGATGCCGGTGCGGCGCTTTGCCGTCATCGGGATGAAAGGCAAGCGCACGCCGGCGTGGATGGTGAAGTAGTCCACGCCCTGCTCGGCCTGCTCAATCAGCGTGTCGCGGTAAATCTCCCAGCTCAGGTCTTCGGCAACACCGCCGACTTTTTCCAGAGCCTGGTAAATCGGCACCGTGCCGATTGGCACCGGCGAGTTACGGATGATCCAGTCGCGCGTGGTGTGGATGTTCTTGCCGGTGGACAGGTCCATCACGTTGTCGGCGCCCCAGCGCGTGGCCCACACCAGCTTGTCCACTTCTTCCTCGATGCTGGAGGTGACGGCCGAGTTGCCGATGTTGGCGTTGATCTTCACGCCGAAGTTGCGCCCGATCGCCATGGGCTCCACCTCGGGGTGGTTGATGTTGGCCGGGATGATGGCGCGTCCGCGGGCCACCTCGTCGCGCACGAACTCGGGCGTGAACACCTCGGGAATGCGGGCGCCCATAGGGTTGCCGCGCAGGCGCGCTTCACGCGCCGGGTCGCCCAGGTACTCGCGCATCCACTCGCGCTTGCCGTTCTCGCGCAGCGCCACGTATTCCATTTCCGGCGTGATGATGCCTTTGCGCGCGTAGTGCATCTGCGTCACGTTGGCACCGCTTCTGGCGCGGCGCGGCGTGCGCTGCAGGCCGGCGGCTTCGGCGCGCAGGGCCTCGATGCGTTCGATGGTGGTGCCGTTCTGCGCGGCTTCGTTCTTGATGCCGTCGTCCAGCGCGGCGCGCTGGCGGCCTTCGTAGGTTTCGGTGTCGCCGCGGGCGGCGATCCAGGCGCCGCGCACATCGGCCAGACCCTTGCGCACGTCAATCGCAGCAGACGGGTCGCTGTAGGGGCCGGAGGTGTCGTAAACCGTGACCGTTTCGCCGTTGCTCAGCGCGATCTCGCGCATGGGCACGCGGATGTTCTCGTTCGAGCCGGGCACGTAGATTTTTCGTGAAGCCGGAAAGGGCTCGCGGCTGAGGGCGAACTGGTCGGCGAAGGGAATCTTGTCGGGGGCGTTCATGGCGGCGGTCTCCTGTTGGGGCGGTGGATGCTCCGGAGACCGCCCGCCAGACCATGCTCCGCGGCCCACCGTGGCGGTGGACGGACCTGTTGCGGGGCAACGGGTCGGCGGATGCATGCCCTGTGGGCTGCGCTCTTCTTTCGCTGGTACTAGCCAGATCAAGTTCACGGGTTCGGTCTTTCGACCATCTCAGCGCTGGACCTTTCGGCCCGTGCACCCCGGAGCAGCGCGAAGTGTATATCGGTTCCAGCGGCGGGGCGGATACCCCTGCCAGTGCCCCGGTGGCCTCAGACGGCCACGGGTGCCGCGTGCAGTGCGTCGCTGTCGGCGCTGGCCGCCAGGGCCCGCAGCAGCAGGGCGAACACGTCGGGCAGCGCGTGGCCCAGCTGCCGGATGCACTCGGAAGCGCCTGCGCGAGCGGCGCCTTCCAGCTCCTCGAGCGTGTGGCCCAGGCGTGCAGCGCCGATCAGCCGGGCCGACGATTTCAGCCGGTGGGCAACGGCCACCACCTCGTCCCATTCGCCCTGGCGGATATGGCGGTCCAGCGCATCCAGGCCGGTGGCGGCCGACTTCAGGAACATGTTGCGCACCTGGGCGTGTTCCTCCAGATCGGGGCCGATCACCCGGGCCAGGGCGAGGGGGTCGAAATCCGCTGGCTCCGTTTCCGCGCTGGCGGGCAGGCTGGGCGCAGAGGGCACCGCCACCGCGTCGGCCACGGGTGGCCGGGGCGCCGGCAACCAGCGCTGCAGGATGCTGGTGAGCCGGCCCAGTGACACGGGTTTGCTGATGTAGTCGTCCATGCCGGAGCGCAGGCAGCGTTCGGCCTCGCCGCGCAAGGCATTTGCCGTGAGGGCCACCACCGGGGTGCTGACGCCGCTGCCGGTGCGGATGGCCTGGCACAGCGCGTAGCCGTCGAGCCCGGGCATGTGCAGGTCGGTCAGCACCAGGCTGAACTGGCCGCGTGCCTGCTGCCAGGCGTCGAGCGCCTGCCGGCCGTCTTCCACGATCACCGCGGGCAGGCCCAGCAGGGCCAGCTGACGGGCGATGACGCGGCGGTTGACGTCGTTGTCTTCGGCCACCAGCACCGGGGCCATGCCGGCCCAGCCGAGCGTGGTGGGGTCGGGCGTGTCGGCCGCCTGGGGGTTCTGCTGCGAGGCCATGGCCGCACCCGCGGGCTGTGCCGCCATGGCCAGCGCCTGCAGCAGTGCGTCGCGCCGCAGGGCGTCGGCGTCCAGCATGACGACGTTCGCCGAGCGGACCTGGGGCGCGCGGCGCTGCCCGCGGCGCAGGATCACCGAGGACACGTCCGCATCGGCGGGGGCCCCCAGGCTCAGGCGTCCCAGCGCGCTTTGCGGCAGCGGGGTGCGTGCTGCATCCGGCTCGCAGCGCACCACGTCGGCACCCGCGCTGCGCAGGTAGCCGAGCCAGTCGTCCACGTGCTGGCCCTTCGGGCCTTCCCAGTGCCATCGCTGACCTTGCAAAGGCCTGCTGGTTTCGCCCAGACTGGGCAGAGGCTGCATGGGCAGTCGCACGCTGAAGGTGGAGCCCTGGCCCGGCACCGATTGCACACTGATGTGGCCCTGCATGGCCGCCACCAGGCGCTGGCAGATCACCAGGCCCAGCCCGCTGCCGCCGAAGCGGCGCGTGGTGTCGGCTTCGGCCTGCACGAAGGGCTGGAACAGACGCGGCAGCACCTCGGGCGCGATGCCCACCCCGTTGTCCTGTACCTCCAGCCGCAGGTGCCCGGCGCTGTCGGGCAAGACGCGTACGGACACCCGGCCGGGCGTCGGGCGACCGCTGGAAAATTTGATGGCGTTGCTCAGCAGGTTGCTCAGCAGCTGGCGCAGGCGCGCAGCGTCGGCCTCGATGAGGGCCGGCAGGGTCGGGTCAACGAACACGTGCAGCCACACGTCGCGCGCAGCGGCGCAGGACAGCAGGCCTTCGCAGGCGCTTTCGACGGTGTGCGCCAGGTCCACCGGCGCGGCCTCCAGTTCCAGCCGGCCGGCCTCGATCTTGGCGAAATCGAGAATGTCGTCGATCAGTCCCAGCAGGATCGCCGCCGACTCGCTCATGGTGCTGGTGAGCTGGCGCTGGTCGCTGTCGAGCGCCGTCTGTTCCAGCACGCCCAGGATGCCCAGCACACCGTTCATGGGCGTTCGGATCTCGTGGCTCATGTTGGCCAGGAAGGCGCTCTTGGCGGTGTTGGCGGCCTCTGCCACCTGGCGTGCCTGCTCCAGCTCGGCGGTGCGCCGGGCCACCTCGGCCTCCAGCCGCTCGCGGATCTGTTCCTCGTGTTCCATGAACACCAGATGCTCGCGGCGGCTTCTGAGCCAGTGTTCGGCCGCCACCGCGATGTCGCGCAGCATCTGCCGGTCGTCCGCCGAGAGCGCGCGCGGCACCAGATCGACCACGCACAGCGCGCCCAGGCGGTAGCCGTCCAGGCCGATCGGCACGCCGGCATAGAAGCGGATGTGCGGCTCGCCCGTGACCAGCGGGCTGTTTGCAAAGCGGGGGTCGTCCCGCGTGTCGGGCACCTCGAAGATGGCGTCGTGTTCAATGGTGTGGGTGCAGAACGACATCTGCCGCGGCACGTTGGCCGCCACGCAGGTGAAGGCCTGCGACCACTGGGTGTCCGCGCTGATGAAGTTGACCATGGCCGAGCGGCAGGACAGGCTGCGCGCCGCCAGCCGGGCCAGGCTGTCCACCACGCCGTCGGGCTCGGCCAACGGAATCTGCAGTTCGGCCAGCAGGCGCTGGCGCGCGAGCTCTCGCGTCGAATCGCTGGTCAGGCGCCCGCCTCGTGTGGGCGCATTCTGTTGCGCCAGAGTGGGTCGGACGGGCTCCGGGGTCGGGGCAGGGCAATCGAGAGGCAAGATAACTCCGGGGGCATGTGGTCGTGCTTGTTTTGCGCTATCCGGTGTATCGGCTCGCGGGTACGCTTCTTGCGCGCTGGCGGCTGGACGGCAAGCGCAGGCGGCCGGCGGCGGCTGCCCGGCATGAAAAAGCGCCCGAGGGCGGTTGCAGGCGTCGGGCCGGGCAGGGCGCCTGGCCCACCCGGCCTGGACGGTGGGGCTCGTCAGATCTTCGCGGTGGCGATGTAGCTGTCGTAGCGCCACTCGGAGAACTTGCTCCACAGGATCTGCTCGCGCTGGAAGGCGCGCATGTCCTGGTGGATCTTCTTGAACTCGGGCGACTTGGCCTCGTGTTCCGCAAACACCTCCATCGAGGCCTTGAAGCCCGCGTCCATCACCGCCTTGCTGAACGGCTTGAGCTGGGTGCCCGCGGCCACCAGCCGCTTCAGGGCGGGTGGGTTCTGCGCGTCGTACTTGGCGGTCATGTCCCGCGCGGCCACGGCACCGGCTGCGCGCACGATGGCCTTGTTTTCGGCCGACAGGCTGTCAAACGCCTTCTTGTTGATGAAGAACTCCAGCTCGGCGCCGCCTTCCCACCAGCCGGGGTAGTAATAGAACGGGGCCACCTTGTTGAAGCCCAGGCGCTCGTCGTCGAAAGGGCCAACGAATTCGGTGGCGTCCAGCGTGCCTTTTTCGAGCGCCTGGTACACCTCGCCGGCGGGCATGTTCTGCGCCACCACGCCCAGCTTGGCCATGGCCTCGCCGAACAGGCCGCCACCCAGGCGCATCTTCAGGCCCTTGAGGTCCGCCACGGTCTTGATTTCCTTGCGGTACCAGCCACCCATCTGGGTGCCGGTGTTGCCGCAGCTCATCGAGGTGATGTTGTACTTGGCGTAGAAGGCATCCAGCAGCGTGCGGCCGTTGCCGTGCTCCATCCAGGCGTCCATGTGGCGCGCGGTGAGGCCGAAAGGCACGGCGCAGCCGAAGGCGAAGATGGCGTCTTTGCCGGTGAAGTAGTAGGGCGCCGTCTGCGCCATTTCCACCGTGTTGCTCTGGATCGCGTCCACCACACCAAACGCGGGCACGAGTTCGCCCGCTGCGTGGATCGACACCTCAAAGCGACCGCTCGAGAGGGCTTTGACGGTCTCGGAGAACTTTTCGGCGGCGCCGAAGATGGTGGGCAGCGACTTGGGGAAGCTGGACGCCAGGCGCCAGCGCACAGCGGTCTGGGCATGCACGGAGGGGGCAATGCCAGCGGTCAGCACCCCGGCGATGCCGGCATGCTGGATCAGGGAACGACGGTCCATGGGTAGGTACTCCTGTGAGAACGAGGGAAGCCGCACGGGTCAGGGAAGCCCCGGCGCAGGGGCGTATACCTTACCCCATCAGGGTAAACCCGGCGGTCCCGCAGGGGGCAGGGCTGCCCTGCCGGTTTCAGATCGGGTTGCCCAGCAGCTTGGAGAGTGCGGAGATGTTGGCCGCGCTGGGCACCTGGGGCTTCATCTCGTCTTCTTCGGCCGTGGCGTTCTCGTGGGCCTGGATCGCGTTGACCATGGCGTACTGGTTTTCCCACGACAGGGTTTTGCCTTCGGGACACATGTCGCGCAGGGTGCCGTACCAGTAGTAGCCGTCTTTGCCGCCAAACAGCGCATCGATGGCGCCGGCGTCCCCGGTCTTGATGCCCTGGGCGGCGAGGATGAGCTTGAGCTTGTGGTGGGAAACCGAGTAGTGCATGAAAGAGAAGCGTCCAGGAAGAGGGGCGGGCGGGGCGGCGGAAAGGGCCTTCGGTGGCAGGCGCAGCCGGTGGGCCAAGGCCGGCGATTCTACTGAACGTAACGAGCCGTTTCGGCCCCGCAGGGGCGCGGGCCGGCACCTGGCGCACGCCAAGCCGACCGACGGTGTGCCCCGATGGCCCGTGCGCTCAGTCTCTGGCTGTCAGTGCCCGAAGCACCTCTTCGGCCGTGGCCGGCGCGTTCATGGATTCCGGTTGTCCGCCTGCCTGGGCCACCGCGTCGCGCAGCGCCTCGAACACGCTGATGGCCAGCATGAAGGGCGGCTCGCCCACGGCCTTGCTGCCGTGCACGTTGTCTTCGGGGTTCGCCTCGGGCCACAGGTCCACGCGCAGGTGGGCCGGTATGTCGCCCGTGGTGGGAATCTTGTAGGTGCTGGGCGCGTGGGTGCGCAGCAGGCCCTTGTCGTCCCACACCAGCTGCTCGGTGGTGAGCCAGCCCATGCCCTGCACGAAGCCGCCTTCGATCTGGCCGATGTCGATCGCCGGGTTGATGCTGCGGCCCACGTCGTGCAGGATGTCCACCTTCAGCACCCGGCTCTCGCCGGTGAGCGTGTCGATGGCCACCTCGCTCACGGCCGCGCCGTACGAGAAGTAATAGAAGGGCCGGCCGGTCAGCGTGGCCTTGTCGTAGTGGATCTTGGGCGTGCGGTAGAAGCCGTCGCTCCAGAGCTGGATGCGGTTGGCGTAGGCCGCGTGCACCACGTCCTCGAAGGCGCGTGAGCGCTCCGGTGTGGTGACGATGCCTGCTTCAAACTGCACCGCGCCGGCGCCGCAGTTGTCCAGCCCGGCCACGAAGGCGGCCAGGTTGTCGCGCACGCGGCGCGCCGCGAACTGGGCGGCTCGGCCGTTCAGATCGGTGCCGCTGCTGGCCGCCGTGGCGCTGGCGTTGGGCACCTTGCTGGTGTCGGCCGCGGTGCACTGCACGCAGTGAAAGGGCACACCGAGTTCGTCGGCCACGATCTGCGCGACCTTGGTGTTCAGGCCCTGGCCCATCTCGGTGCCGCCGTGGTTCACCTGCACGCTGCCGTCGGTGTACACGTGCACCAGCGCGCCGGCCTGGTTGAACAGGGTGGCGGTGAAGCTGATGCCGAACTTCACCGGCGTGAGCGAAATACCCCGCTTGATGACCGGGCTCTGCGCGTTCCACGCTGCGATCTGCTGGCGGCGGTTGCGGTAGTCGCTGGTCAAAGCCAACTGCGTCATCAGGGGCTGGAGGATGTTGTCCTCCACCTTCATCAGGTAGTGGGTGACGTTGCGTTTCGCGAAGGCTTCGACAGGCTCAGCCCGAACGGGGCGTTGCTCCGGTCGACCGGCGCTTGCTGCTGCCCGGGCAGACCCCTCCCGTTCGTCCTGAGCTTGTCGAAGGGCTTGCGAGGTCGGTTCATTGCTGTACAAATTGCGCAGCCGCACGTCCAGCGGGTCCAGCCCCAGCCGGGCGGCTATGTCGCTCAGGATGCGCTCGATCACGATCACACCCTGCGGGCCGCCGAAGCCGCGGAAGGCGGTGTGGCTCTGCAGGTTCGTCTTGCAGCGGTAGGAACTGATCGCCACATCTTCCAGGAAGTAGGCGTTGTCGGCGTGGAAGATGGCGCGGTCGGCCACCGGGCCGGAGAGGTCGGCGCTGAAGCCGCAGTTCACCAGCATCTCCAGCTGCAGGCCGCTCAGCAGGCCGCTGTCGTCAAAGCCCGCGCGGTACCGGTACGCAAAGGGGTGGCGCTTGCCGGTGATCATGAAGTCGTCGTCGCGTTCCAGGCGCAGCTTCACCGGGCAGTTGAACCGGTTCGCGGCAATGGCCGCCCACACCGCCAGGTGCCCTGCCTGTGTTTCCTTGCCACCGAAGCCGCCGCCCATGCGCCGGCATTCCACGGTGACGGCGCTCAGCCGCAGGCCAAGCGCGTGCGACACCCAGTGCTGCACCTCGCCGGGGTGCTGCGTGCTGGCGTACACCCACCACTGGTTCTGCTCCAGCGGCATGACGTAGGCGATCTGTCCCTCCAGGTAGAAGTGTTCCTGCCCGCCCACTTCAAAGGCGCCTTCCAGCACATGGGGCGCACGCTGCAGCGCGGCAGGCGCGTCGCCACGCGCCACGTGCACCGGCGGCAGCACATACGACTGCTGGGCGTGCGCCGTGTGCACGTCGAGCACCGGAGGCAGCGGCTCGATGCGCAGCTGAACCAGGCGCGCGGCGCGCCGCGCGGTCATGGTGTCGTGCGCGATCACCAGCGCCACCACCTGGCCGACGAACTGCACCGTGTCCTGTGCGAACACAGGCTCGTCGTGGCCAAAGGCCGCCAGCAGCGGGTCGCCCGGTATGTCGGCTGCGGTCACGACGCCGACCACGCCGGGCAGCGCCAGCGCGGCCGACGCGTCAATGCCGAGCAGGCGGCCGTGCGCCACCTTTGAGCAGATGGGTGCGGCGTGCAGGGTGCCGCGCACCTCGGGAATGTCGTCGATATACGGGGCGGCCCCGGCCACCTGGACGCGCGCACTTTCGTGGTGGCGGGACTGGCCAGCGGCCAGCTCCAGCGTGGGCTGGGAGCGCTGCGGGTCCAGCTCGGCCGGGGTCTGTGAAGGGGTGGGAGGCAGGTCGGGCGAGGGCGTGGCGCGGGTCAGGGGAATGTCGGTGTCGCTCATGCCAGTGCCTCCAGCGTGGCCGCGTTCAGGGTTTCCAGGTTGACGGGGTGCTGGCCCTGGCTGTCCAGCCAGAAGCGTTGCAGCAGGTTGCCCAGCACGGTCTGGCGGTAGTGGGCGCTAGCGCGCATGTCGGATATGGGCTGGAACTCGTTGCGCAGCACCGCCATGGCGGCCTGCACCGTACGCAGGGTCCACGGCTGGCCGCGCAGGGCCGCTTCGGTCTGGCGGGCGCGCACCGGGGTGGCGGCCACGCCGCCGGCGCCGATGCTGGCCTGCGTCACCACACCGTCCTGCACGGTGATCTGGATGGCGAGGCAGACGGCGGAGATGTCGTCGTCGAAGCGCTTGCTGATCTTGTAGACGCGCAAGAAGGCACGGGCTTCGAGGAGGGGGCCGGTGGGCGGGCCCTCACCCCAGCCCTCTCCCAGGGGGAGAGGGGGCGGATTCCCGTCGCTGGCGGAGGGCGGTGTCTGGCTCCCTCTACCGCTGGCGGGAGAGGGCAGGGGTGAGGGCGTCCCCGGCCGCGGCACCTTGATCCAGCACAGCAGTTCTTCGGTGCGCATCACGTTGGTGCGGTAGCCGGTGTACAGGTCTTCCAGCGCCAGTTCGCGGTGCAGCACCTCGCCGCCGCGGCGGCCGGGCTGCCAGCGCATCAGCACGACACTGGCACCCAGGGCGATCAGCAGCGGCATGCTGTCACCGATAGGCGAGCCGTTGGCCACATTACCGCCCAGCGTGCCCGAGTTGCGCACCGGCAGACCGGCAAAGCGCTGCGCAAAGGTCTGCAGCTGCGGGCGCTCGCTCACCAGCGCGTCAAATGCCTCGGTGAGCGAAACCCCCGCGCCGATGGCGATGTGCTGTGGGTAGGTTTCCACGTGGCGCAGCTCGCGCGCGGCGGTCACATCCAGCACGTGCTCGAAACGTTTGTGCTGCTTGGTCACCCACAGGCCCACGTCGGTGCAGCCGGCGACCACCTGCGCCTGCGGGTGGCGCTCGCGTTGCTGCAGCAGTTCAATCAGCGTGGCGGGCCGCAGGAAGGGGGCATCGGCGCCGGGCGCAGCGGCAATCTGCTGCAGGGCCTGCAGCGTGGCGGCCTCGTCGACCGCGCAGCCGGCAGGCAGCGGCAGCTGGCCCATCTGCTGCGCGGCGTCGAGGATGGGGCGGTAGCCGGTGCAGCGGCACAGGTTGCCCGAGAGGTCGGCCTGGGCCTGCTCGCGGGTGATGCCCTCGCCCTTGTCCGTGTTCTGGTACATCGCGAACAGGCTCATCACGAAGCCGGGCGTGCAGAAGCCGCACTGGCTGCCGTGGCACTGCACCAGGGCCTCCTGGGCCGGGTGCAGACGTGGGCCCCCCTGCTTCGCCGCTGACGCGGGTCGCTGCCCCCCGAGGGGGCTGCCCCCGCCCTGGGGCGGCCCGGCGGCGGGGTCCTCCCGCTCGGCGATGTCTTCCGCCGTCCACACCGCCAGGCCGTGCACCGAATGGGCCAGGCGAATACAGCTGTTGATGGCCTTGTAGCTGAGCTGGCCGTCCACGGCCTCGCCCAGCACCACCGTGCAGGCGCCGCAATCGCCCTCGCCACAGCCCTCCTTGGTGGCGGTCAGGTGCAGGTCGTCACGCAACACCTCCAGCAGGGTACGGTCCGGTGGTACATTGCGCAGCGTCACGGGCTGGCCGCGCCGGATGAAGGTCAGGGACTGGGTGCCGGAATCGGTGGTCATGCGCGCCAGCATAGCGCCTGCCCCATGGCACAACATATGCTGAGTCGTATGGACAGAATGCCCTGAACGCCAGTCACCCGCATACGACAAAGGTATGAAATACGTGTCCATGTTCGACAAGATTGACCTGCACCTGATCCGCGTGCTCCACACCGTGCTGACCGAGCGCAGTGTGTCGCGCGCGGCGCTGCGCCTGGGCATGTACCAGCCGGCGGTCAGTGCAGCCCTCAAGCGCTTGCGCGAACTCTCCGGGGACCCCCTTCTGGTGCGCTCGGGCGCCGGCATGGTGCCCACGGTGGCGGGCCTGCGGATGATCGAGCCGGCGGCCGACATCCTGCGCAGCGCAGCAGTGCTGTTCTCGGATGCCCGCAGCTTCGACCCCGCCACCGCCCAGCACAGCTTCAGCCTGGCCGCCAGCGATTACCTGGACCCGCTGTTCCTGCCGCAGCTGGTGACCCAGATCAAGGGCCTGGCGCCGCACTGCCCCATCGAGATCCACCCGCTGTCGGCCGAGTCCGACTACCGTCACCACCTGGCCCAGGGCGAGGTGGACGTGGTGATCGGCAACTGGGCGCAGCCGCCGGACGACTTGCACCTGGGGCGCCTGTTTGGCGACGAGGTGGTGTGCCTGGTGTCGGAGCAGCACCCGGCGGTGCGCCGCGGCTGGGACGTGGACGCCTGGCTGACCGCTGAACACATCGCCCCCACGCCCACGCACCCAGGCGCGCGCGGCGTGATCGACGATCACTTGGGCAGCCTGGGGCTGGCGCGCCACATCACCGCGCGCTGCCCGCACTTCGGGCTGATTCCGGCCATGGTGGCGGGCACCCTGCTGGTGCTCACCACCGGGCGCCAGTACTGCGAACGCTTCGTTGGCGTGCTGCCGGTGCGCGTGCTGCCCTGCCCGGTGGCCTTTCCCCGCATGATGTACTACCAGCTCTGGCACGAGCGCACCCACGCCTCGAACGCCGGGCGCTGGCTGCGCGAGCAGATCAAGGGCGTGGCCGCCGCGCTCAGGCGCCCCGATGCCGAGGCAGCGCCCGCCTGAACCCGACCCATGACCCCTCACGTCCCCCGAACGCCAGGCCCGACATGACCACACCCCGCCTCCAGCTCACCGGCATCACCAAGCGTTACCCCGGCGTGGTGGCCAACAACGCTGTCTCGCTCACCGTGGCGCCCGGCGAGATCCATGCGGTGCTGGGCGAAAACGGCGCCGGCAAGTCCACCCTGATGAAGATCATCTACGGCTCGGTCAAGCCCGACGAGGGCGCCGTGCTGTTCAACGGGCAGCCGGTGCATGTGCGCAACCCGCAGGAAGCGCGCGCGTTGGGCATCAGCATGGTGTTCCAGCATTTCAGCCTGTTCGACACGCTCACCGTGGCCGAAAACGTGTGGCTGGGGCTGGACAAATCGCTCACCCTGCCCGAGGTGAGCGCCAGCATCACCGCCAAGGCGGCCGAGTACGGGCTGGACATCGACCCCTCGCGCCCGGTGCACACGCTGTCGGTGGGCGAGATGCAGCGCGTGGAGATCATCCGCGCGCTGCTCACCAACCCGCAGCTGCTGATACTGGACGAGCCCACCTCGGTGCTCACGCCGCAGGCGGTGGAGAAGCTCTTCGTGGTGCTGAAGAAATTGGCCGCGCAAGGCTGCAGCATCCTCTACATCAGCCACAAATTGCACGAGATCCGCGAGCTGTGCAACGCCTGCACCGTGCTGCGCGGTGGCCAGGTCACCGGCGTGTGCGACCCGCGCCAGGAGAGCAACGCCTCGCTGTCGCGCCTGATGATCGGCGCCGAGCCGCCGGCCCTGAACGTGCGTGCGCTCAACGCGGGCGCTGCGGTGCTGCAGGTCAGCGGACTCTCGCTGGCCAGCAGCGATCCCTTCGGCACCCACCTGAGCGACATCGCGCTCACCGTGCGCGCAGGCGAAGTGGTGGGCATTGCGGGCGTCTCGGGCAATGGCCAGAGCGAATTGCTGTATTGCCTCTCGGGCGAAGACACGAACGCACCGGCCGGCAGCATCCGCGTGGGCGGCACCGACGCGGCCCGCTTCGGCCCCGGCCGCCGCCGCGCGCTGGGCCTGCACTTCGTGCCCGAGGAGCGCCTGGGGCGCGGCGCCGTGCCCACGCTCTCGCTGGCGCACAACCTGCTGCTGTCCCGGCGCGACGCACTGGGCGCTGGTGGCTGGATCCGGGTGGGCGCGCTTAAGAAACAGGCGGCCGAGATCATCCGCCAGTACAACGTGAAGGCCAACGGACCGGACGCGGCGGCCAAGTCGCTCTCGGGCGGCAACCTGCAGAAATTCATCGTCGGCCGCGAGATCGAAGCGAAACCGAAGCTGCTCATCGTCAGCCAGCCCACCTGGGGCGTGGACGTGGGCGCGGCCGCCCAGATCCGCGGCGAGATGCTGGCCCTGCGCGACGCGGGCTGCGCCGTGCTGGTGGTCAGCGAGGAGCTGGACGAGCTGTTCGAGATCTGCGACCGCCTGCACGTGATCGCCAAGGGGCGGCTCTCGCCCAGCCTGGACCGGGCCGAGGCCAGCATCGAGCGCATCGGGGAATGGATGTCGGGCCTGTGGGACGACGCGGCGCAGAACAACCAGAAGGAGACCGCGCATGCTGCGGCTTGAAGTCCGTCCCCAGCCCTCGGCGCGCTGGGGCTATGCCTCGCCTGTGCTGGCGCTGCTGATCACGGTGGTGATCGGCGTGATCCTGTTCGCCGTGCTGGACAAAGATCCGGTGCGCGGGCTCCAGGTGTTTTTCTGGGAACCCATCAAGAGCACGTATGCCCTGTCGGAACTGATGGTCAAGGCCACGCCGCTGCTCATCATCGCGCTGGGGCTGGCGGTGTGCTTCCGCTCCAATGTGTGGAACATCGGGGCCGAGGGGCAGTTCGTGATCGGCGCCATCTGCGCCGCCGGCGTGGCGCTCATGGCCGACAAGACGACCGGCCCCTGGATCATTCCAGCGGTGCTGCTGGCGGGCGTGGCCGGGGGCATGCTGTGGGCGGGCATCGTGGCGCTGCTGCGCGACCGCTTCAACGCCAACGAGATCCTGGTCAGCCTGATGCTGGTCTATGTGGCCATCCAGATACTCAATTTCCTGGTCTACGGACCCTGGAAAGACCCGATGGGTTACAACTTTCCGCAGACCAAGACCTTCGAGTCGGTCACGCAGATGCCCCGCCTGATGCAGGGTTCGCGCGTGAACATCGGCCTGCTGCTGGCACTGGCCGGGGTGGCCGCGGTGTGGATCTTTCTGTTCCGCACCTACGCCGGCTATGGCCAGCTCGTGGGCGGCCTGGCGCCGGCGGCGGCGCGTTATGCCGGCTTTTCTTCGCGCAAGGCGCTGTGGGTGGCCTTGCTCACCTCCGGCGGCGCGGCTGGCCTGGCAGGTGCACTGGAGGTGGCGGGGCCGATCGGGCAGCTCACGCCTTATGTGCCGGCGGGCTACGGCTTCGCGGCGATCATCGTGGCATTCGTGGGCCGCCTGCACCCGGTGGGCATCGTGTTTTCGGCCATCCTCATGAGCATGTTCTACATCGGCGGCGAGCTGGCGCAGTCGCGCATGGGCCTGCCCAAGTCCATCACCGGCGTGTTCCAGGGCCTGCTGCTGTTCGCGCTGCTGGCCTGCGACACCTTGATCGCCTATCGCCTTGTCTGGAAGAAGTGACCATGGAATCCTACGCACTGCTGATCGCCGCCTCGCTCAACGCCGGCACCGTGCTGGCGCTGGCCTCGCTGGGCCTGCTGATCAATGAGAAAGCGGGCATCGTCAACCTGGGCGCCGAGGGCATGATGCTGTGCGCCGCGCTGGCGGGCTTCGCCACGGTGGTGCACACCGGCAGCACCGTGGCCGGCTTCGCGGCGGGAATGGCCGCGGGTGCGGTGCTGGCCGGCATTTTTGGTGTGCTGGTGATCTGGCTCAACACCAACCAGTACGCCACCGGGCTGGCGCTGTCGCTCTTTGGCGCCGGCTTCTCGGCCTTTGCGGGTAGCCGCTACGTGCAGGAAAAGCTGCCCGAGCAATCCCAGTTCGCCATTCCGGTGCTGAGCGACATTCCCCTGCTGGGGCCGGCGCTGTTTCGCCACCACCCCATGGTGTACGTGTGCGTGGCCATCGTGTTCGGGCTGATCTGGTTCCTGTACCGCACACGCGCCGGTCTGGTGCTGCGCAGCGTGGGCGAGAGCCCCGAGTCGGCGCATGCGCTGGGCTATCCAGTGCGCCGCATCCGGCTCATGGCCGTGCTGGCGGGCGGAGCGCTGTGCGGGCTGGCGGGGGCCTACGTGTCCACCGTGTACACGCCCCTCTGGGTCGAGGGCATGATCGCCGGCAAGGGCTGGATCGCACTGGCGCTCACCACCTTCGCCACCTGGCGGCCGGCCCGCGTCTTGCTAGGTGCCTATCTGTTTGGCGGCGTCACCATGCTGCAGTTCCATCTGCAGGGCATCGGCGTCAATGTGCCCAGCCAGTTCCTCACGATGATGCCCTACCTGGCCACCATCGTGGTGCTCGTGCTGATCTCCCGCAATCCGACCTGGATACGCATCAACATGCCCACCTCCATCGGCAAACCCTTCTATCCCGGCGCATAATTTTCGGTTTGTAAGTTTCCCGTTACCCTGACCCCCTGTTTTCATACCAAGAGGTTTTCATGACTGACCTGAGCAAACGTTCCCTGATCAAGCTCGCCGCGCTGACCGCGGTGGCCAGCGCCGCCCTGATCGGCTGCGGCAAGAAGGAAGAGGCCGCTCCGGCCGCGGCGCCCGCGCCAGCTGCCGCCGAAGCGCCCAAGGCCGAGCCGCTGAAGATCGCTTTCGCCTATGTGGGCCCGGTGGGTGACGGCGGCTGGACCTTCGCGCACGACAACGGCCGCAAGGCCATCGAAGCCGAGTTCGGCGACAGGGTGGTGACGAGCTTCGTCGAGAACGTGCCCGAGAGCGCAGACGCCGAGCGCGTGCTGCGCGATCTGGCGGGCCAGGGTAACCAGCTGGTGTTCGGCACCACGTTTGGCTACATGGAGCCCATGCTCAAGGTCGCGGCCGACTTCAAGGACGTGAAGTTCGAGCACGCCACCGGCTACAAGCAGGCCGACAACATGCGCACCTACGACAGCCGCACATACGAAGGCGCGTACATGGCGGGCGTGATCGCCGGTTCCATGACCAAGACCAACACGCTGGGCGTGGTGGCCTCGATCCCAATCCCCGAGGTGATCCGCAACATCAACAGCTTCACCATGGGCGCGCAGTCGGTCAACCCGGCGGTCAAGACCAAGGTGGTCTGGGTCAACGGCTGGTTCGACCCACCGAAGGAAACCGAAGCCGCCACCTCGCTGATCAACGGCGGCGCCGACGTGCTGTTCCAGAACACCGACTCATCGGCCGTGCTGCAGACCGCCGAAAAGATGGGCAAGCGTGCCTTCGGCTGGGATTCCGACATGACGGCCTACGGCCCCAAGGCCCACCTGGGCTCGGCCATCATCAACTGGGCGCCGTACTACATCAAGGCCGTGAAGGACACGCTGGAAGGCACCTGGACGGGCAACAGCGGCGTGTGGTGGGGCCACAAAGAAGGCGCGATCGACATGGTGTCCATCGCCGAGGACGTGCCGGCCGAGATCAAGACCCGTGTGGACGAAATCCGCGCAGGCCTGAAAGACGGCAGCTTCTCCATCTGGAAGGGCCCGCTGGTCGACCAGGCCGGCAAGGAAGTGCTCGCGAACGGCGCTGTGGCCGATGATGCGTTCCTGGGTGGTGTGAAGTTCTACGTCAAGGGCGTTGAGGGCAAAGTGCCGAACTGATGCTCCCCCTGCGCCGCTGCGCGTCACCCCCCTCTGAGAGGGGGGCGATGCCAGTGGCCCGGCGGAGCCGGTTCCACGGCATCCCTGGATGAGACCCACGCGCCGGAGGGCATCAAACACCCCCGCCGCGCTGCGCGCGACCCCCTCCAGGGGGCAACGCGGTGCGGCCCGGCGGAGCCGGTTCCGCTGCGTTCTGGGTGGAGCCCGCGCGCCGGACTGGCCCGGGCTTTCCCTGCCGGACCTATTCGCCGCTGCCGTCCTGCAGCGGCGTTTTCATTTTTGGAGGCAGCAGATGATCGAGCGACAACTCTGGCATCCGGTGGTGGCGTCAATGCACCTGCGCGAGGAGCCGGCGGCGGTGGCGCTGCTCGGCCAGCCGCTGGTGCTGTGGCGGGAGCCTGGGCACGAGGGGGCGCCGGGGGTGGTGCACGCCTGGGCCGACCGCTGTCCCCACCGTGGGGCACGGCTCTCGCTGGGCCGGGTGCTGCACCACCTGCATGGTGCGCGGCTGGAATGTCCGTACCACGGCTGGCAGTTCGGGGGCGACGCAGCGGTCGTGCCCACGGGCGCGGCCTGTGGCCGCTGTGTGCATGTGCCGGCCGCACCGGCGTTCGATCCGCCGGCGTCGCATACGGCCACGGTGTTCGAAGCGCTGGAGCGCCATGGCCTAGTGTGGGTGCGTCTGGAGAGGCCCGACCTCACGCAACTGCCGTCCGCTTTGTCGCAGACACCGGCCTTCGATCCCTGGAGCGATCCGGTGTGGCGGCAGCTGATCTGTGGCCCATACGAGGTGCAGACCAGCGCGCCCCGTCTGGTGGAAAACTTTCTTGACCTGAGCCACTTTGGCTTTGTGCACGAGGGCTGGTTGGGCGCTCGCAGCCACGCGCAGGTGGAAACGGGCCGGGTGGAAGAGTGCGCCGACGGCCTGCAGGCCAATGATTGCCGGGCCTGGCAGCCGCGTGCCTACGCCGGCGCCAGCGAAGGTGGCTGGGTGGCCTACCGCTACACCGTGCCGCACCCGTTCTCCGTCATCTTGCGCAAGGACGCGGCCGAGGGCGACCCGGTGAGCAACGCCATTGCGCTGTTCATCCGGCCCGACGGCCCCGAGTCCTGCACCGCCTGGTTTGCCATGGCCACACTGGGCGACCTGTCGGATGACGAGGAATTGCGCGCGTTTCAGGACGCCGTGTTTGCCCAGGACCGCCCGGTGGTCGAGTCCCAGAACCCCAAGACCTTGCCCATCGGGCGCGACGCGGCGGCCACCGAGGTGCACAGCCCGGCCGACCGCATGTCAGCGGCCTACCGGCGCTACCTGCTGCGGCTCCGCGTGACGCTGGGCGTGTGCTGATCCTTTCACAATGCATCCCACACCTGAGGAGTTGCCATGAATCCCGCCGACATCGAACGCACGGTGGCGCTGGCGCGCCGCCTGCCCAAGGCCGAGCTGCACGTCCACATCGAAGGCTCGCTGGAGCCCGAGCTCATCTTCGCGCTGGCGCAGCGCAACGGCGTCACGCTGCCTTACGCCAGCGTGGAAGCGCTGCGCGCCGCCTACGCCTTCACCGACCTGCAGAGCTTTCTTGACATCTACTACGCCGGCGCGAGCGTGTTGCTGCACGAGGCCGACTTCTACGACATGGCCGGGGCCTATTTCGAGCGCGCCCAGGCAGACCACGTGCTGCACGCCGAGCTGTTCTTCGATCCGCAGACCCATACCGCGCGCGGCGTGCCCATGGCCACTGTCATCAACGGTCTGTCGCGTGCCTGTGCCGATGCACAGGCCCGGCTGGGCATCAGCGCCTCGCTGATCCTGTGCTTCCTGCGCCACCTGAGCGAAGAGGATGCGCTGGCCACGCTCGATGCCGCCTTGCCCTACCGCGAGCATTTCATCGGCGTGGGGCTGGATTCGAGCGAGGTCGGTCACCCGCCGGAGAAGTTCCAGCGCGTGTTCGCGCGCTGCCGCGAACTCGGCCTGCGCATCGTGGCCCACGCCGGCGAGGAAGGCCCGCCCGACTACATCTGGCAGGCGCTGGATCTTCTGCACGCCGAGCGCATCGACCACGGCGTGCGCTGCCTCGAAGACCCGGCGCTGGTGGCGGAGCTGGCCCGGCGGCGCACCCCGCTCACGGTGTGCCCGCTCTCGAACCTGAAACTCTGCGTGGTGCCCACACTGACCGACCATCCCATGCGCCAGTTGCTGGCGGCCGATTTGTGTGCCACGGTGAACTCGGACGATCCGGCCTACTTCGGCGGCTACCTCAACGAGAACTTCGCGCAGCTGGTGCGGGCTCTTGCGTTGACCGAAGCCGAGGTGGTCACGCTGGCGCGCAACAGCTTCGAGGCCAGCTTTGTCGACGGCGAGCAGCGTGCGCGTCTGATGGCCGCGCTGGATGAGGCGCTGGCAGCGCCCGGCTGAGCAGGGCCGGCCGGCGGGCCGTACAATCCTCCCCTCAAGCGAGCCGGTGCTTCCCCGGCTCGCTTTTTTCATTCACCGGAAGCCATGTCGAGGAACACCATGTACAAAAACCTCGTGGCCCGGCGCGCTTGCGCCCTGGCGGTCACCAGCTTTTTCTTTTCTTTTCCACTCAGCAGCCTGGCCCAGAAGGCCGGCGACGGCCCGCCCATCAAGGCGGCCTTCGTCTATGTGGCACCGCTCACCGACGCCGGATGGGTGCGCCAGCACGAAGAAGGGCGGCAGGCCGTGCAGGCCGCGCTGGGCCCGCGGGTGCAGACGCACTTTGTCGAGAACGTGGCCGAGGGGCCGGACGCCGAGCGGGTCATCCGCGATCTGGCCCGGCAGGGACACCGCATCATCTTCACCCCCAGCTTCGGCTACATGGAACCCACCGTGAAGGTTGCCAAAGAGTTTCCGGACGTGAAATTCGAGTCCATCACCGGCTACAAGACCGCGCCCAACGTGGCCGCAGCCAATGCGCGCTACTACGAGGGACGCTACTTGGCGGGTGTTGCGGCTGGCCGGATGGCCACGCAGGCCGGTTATGTCGCCGGTTTTCCGATTCCCGAGGTGATCCAGGGCATCAACGCCTTCACGCTGGGCATGCGCTCGGTGAACCCGGCCGCCACGGTGCGCGTGGTGTGGCTGGGCGAGTGGTTCAACCCGCCGCGCGAGCGCGACGCGGCCATGACGCTCATGAACCAGGGTGCCGAGCTGCTGGCGTTTCACACCGGCTCCACCGCGGTGATGGTGGCGGCCCAGGAGCGCGGCCGGCTGGCCGTGGCCTACCACTCCGACATGCGCAAGGTGGCGCCCGACGCGCAGGTGGCCGCTGTCACGCACCGCTGGGGCGACTACTACACGCGCCGTGTCCAGGCCGTGCTCGACGGCAGCTGGCAGAGCGCCAGCGTGTGGGGCGGGGTGAAGGACGGCATGATCCGCGTCGACGGCTTCGGCAGCAAGGTACCCGCCGCCGTGCGCCAGGAGGTGCTGGCGCGCCAGGCCGACATGGCGGCCGGCCGTCTGCAGGTGTTCGCCGCGAAAGGCGATGTGAAGAACAACGAAGGGCGCGTGGCCATTGCCGCCGGGCAGTCGCTGAGCGACGCCGAGATCCTGAACATGAACTGGCTCGTCGAGGGCGTGCAGGCGAAGCTATCGCCCTGAGCGCACGCACCGCATGGCCCCTATAGCGGGGCCGGTATGCCGGGCGCGCGCTGGCACGCTAAGCTAGCGGCAACATGAAAGCCTACCGCGCCGCACTGCTGCGATTTGCAGACGACCACACGCCCGTGTTCGACACCGACGGCCTGCTGGTGGTCGGCCCGGACGCCACGGGGCGGCGCGTGGTGCGCGCCGCCGGCGACCACGACGCGCTGATTGACCGCTACGCCGGTGTGGCCGTGGAAGACCTGCGCGGCCAGATCATCGCGCCGGGCTTCGTCGACCTGCACATCCACTACCCGCAGACCGATGTGATCGGCGCGCCCGCCGCGGGCCTGCTGCCCTGGCTGGAAAACTACACCTTTCCCCATGAGGCCCGGTTTTCGGACGAAGAGCACGGCCGGGAAGTGGCCGATTTCTTTCTTGACGAACTGCTGCGCAACGGCGTGACGACCGCGCTCGCCTTCGCCACCTCGCACCCAAGTTCGGTCAACGCCATGTTCTCGGCCGCGCAGGCGCGTGGCATGTGTTTCATCACCGGCAAGGTGCTGCAGGACCGGCACAGCCCCGACGGCGTGCGCGACGACACCGAGCAGAGCCTCATCGACACCGAAGCGCTCATCCAGCGCTGGCACGGCGTGGACCGGCTGGGTTACGCCATCACGCCGCGTTTTGCACCCACCAGCAGCCCGGCGCAGCTGCGCGGTGCGGGCGAACTGGCCACCCGTTACGGCGACGTGTGGATCCAGTCGCATGTGGCGGAAAACCTGGACGAGGTGCGCTGGGTGGCCGAACTCTTCCCGGATGCGCGCAGCTACCTGGGCGTGTACGAAGACTTCGGGTTGCTGCGCGAACGTGCCATCTACGCCCACTGCATCCATCTGGACGCCGCTGACCGTGCCCGCATGCAGCAGACCGGCGCAGCGGCTGCCGTGAGCCCGACCAGCAACCTGTTCCTTGGCAGCGGCTTTTTTGATTACGCCGCCGCCGACGCCGCCGGCATGCGCTACGGGCTGGGCAGTGATGTGGGCGGCGGCACCAGTTTTTCGCCCTTTCACACCATGCTCGCCGCCTACTACGTGGGCCGCGAAGGCCAGACCAAACCAGGTCTGAGCCTGGCGCCCGGGCAACTCTGGTGGCAGCACACCGCCGGCGCCGCTCAGGCGCTCGGGCTGGACGGCGTGGTGGGCAACCTGCAGCCCGGCTGCGAGGCCGATTTCGTGCTGCTCAATCCGCAGGCCACCCCGCTGCTGGCCCGCAAGACGGCACAGGCCCGCAACCTGGACGAGTTGCTGTTCGCCCTGATCGTGCTGGGCGACGACCGGGTGATTGCCCGCACCGTGCTGGCTTGAGCCTGGTCGATCCGGTGGCGCCATTCGGGAAGGAAGAGCCAACAGGCTCCTCCTTACAATCTCGGCAACCCGGAGAACCCGCATGAGCATCAAGAGCGACAAATGGATCCGCCGCATGGCCGAGCAGCACGGCATGATCGAGCCCTTTGAACCTGGCCAGATCCGCCAGAACGCCGCAGGGCAGAAGATCGTCAGCTACGGCACCAGCAGCTACGGCTACGACATCCGCTGCGCGCCCGAATTCAAGGTCTTCACCAACATCCACAGCACGGTGGTGGACCCGAAGAACTTCGACGAAAACAGCTTCGTCGACATCAACAAGGACGTGTGCGTCATCCCGCCCAACAGCTTCGCTCTGGCGCGCACCATGGAGTACTTCCGCATTCCGCGCAACGTGCTGACCATCTGCCTCGGCAAGAGCACCTACGCGCGCTGCGGCATCATCGTCAACGTGACGCCCTTCGAGCCCGAGTGGGAAGGCTATGTGACGCTGGAGTTCAGCAACACCACGCCCCTGCCAGCCAAGATCTATGCTGGTGAAGGCTGCGCGCAGGTGCTGTTCTTCGAGAGCGACAAGGACGACGTCTGCGAAGTCAGCTACAAGGACCGCGGCGGCAAGTACCAGGGACAGGTGGGCGTCACCTTGCCCAAGACCTGAGGCACACCCCATATCCGCCCAGTGACTCGGGCCGTTTGACCTGTGTCAAGCCGGTGAAAGCTGGCTGCCGGTAACATCGCGGGTTCACGTGAAGTGCGTCACCGGCCGTCGGTGGTCTTGCGGTCCGTGTCCTCCGCCGGGCTTTGCCGGCGGGCCCATGCCCTTTCCCGCGCCGTTGTGCGTGCCCCTCGGGACCCGTTCCCGTCTGCACCATGTCTCAACATCCACCGCTGTTTCAAAATCCCGAGCCGGTTCCCGCCGGCGTTCCCCTGCCGCACCGCAAGGTGATCCGTGGCTGGCTGGCCCCCATTGTCGAACGCCGCACCGCCTTGGCGGTGTTCTTGCTGGCCGTCGATCTGGTGATTTACGCAGCGCTGATGGCCGGCACCGTGCTGCTGGAAGCCTGGTGGGCCAAGCTGCTGAGTGGCATGGCCGCCGGCTTCATGATCGGCCGTCTGTTCGTCATCGGCCACGACGCCTGCCACCAGAGCTACACGCCGCACCGCCGTCTCAACCGCCTGCTCGGGCGCATCGCCTTCACCGTCTCGCTCACGCCCTACAGCCTGTGGGAAGTGGGCCACAACGTGGTGCACCACGGCTACACCAACCTCAAGGGTGTCGACTTCGTCTGGGCGCCCCTGACGAAGGAGGAGTTCGAAGCCCTTTCGCCCACCCGCCGCGCGCTGGAGCGCCTGTACCGCAGCGGCTGGGGCCCGGCTTTTTACTACCTGATCGAAATGTGGTGGCTGCGCATGTTCTTCCCGCGCAAGACCTACATGGGCACGCAGCGCAAGGAATTCACCTACGACGGCCTGTACGTGCTGGCCTCGGCCGCGGTCTGGATCGGCGTGATGGTGGCCGCCGCCATTGCGACCGGACAGTCGGTCTGGGCCACGCTGTTCTATGGCGTCGTGGTTCCCTTCATGTTCTGGAACGCCATGATCGGCTTTGTGGTGTACGTGCACCACACGCACACCGCCGTGCAGTGGCACGACGACAAGGCCGCCTGGGGCCGCGCCGCACCGTTTGTCTCCACCACCGTGCACCTGACCTTCCCCATGAAAATCGGAGCGATGATGCACCACATCATGGAGCACACGGCCCACCATGTGGACATGAGCATTCCCTTGTACAAGCTTGAGCGTGCCCAGAAGGTGCTGGAAGAGACGCTGCCGGGCCGCATCATCGTGCAGCACTTCTCCTGGCGCTGGTACTTCGAGACCGCTCGCAAGTGCAAGCTGTACGACTTCAGCCGCCGCTGCTGGACCGACTTCCAGGGCCGCGCCACGAGCGACTTCAAGCCAGCCGTGGCCTGAGGATTCGCCGCTTCCGTCGCAAAGGCGCTGCATGTCAGCGCCTTTTTTCATGGCGCTTTCGCGCCGATGGGCTGCGGCGGGCAGCAGTCGTCCGGGCGGGACCATACTGGCCGGGCGCCCGGTGTTACAAGCCGAAGCACCTGTGGCCCCCGGGCAGCCCATCATCTGGGCCATGCCCCCTTCAAATCCGGAAGTCCCCATGCGTCATGCCGCCCTTTCTGACCTTTCCCTTGAGGCTGCGCAGCAGCACCAGCCATGAAGTGGGAAAACAACCGCGCGTCTGACCAGGTGGAAGACCGCCGCTCTCAGCCCGGCGGGGGTGGCGGCCTGGGAGGCGGACGCCGCGGGGGAGGCAAGGGCCTGGGCCTGGGCACGATTGCGGTGGCGCTGGTGGCGGGATGGATCTTCGGCATCAACCCCATGACCATCCTCGGGTTCCTCGACGGGGGCACCGGCCTGGCCCCACCCGCGCAAACCCAGCCGGCTTCGGCACCTGCCGCCGCGCCCACCGACGACATGGGACGCTTCGTGGCCGCGGTGCTGGGGGGTACGGAAGATGTGTGGGGCGAGCTGTTCCGGCAGAACGGCGCGGCCTACCAGAAGCCCCGGCTGGTGCTCTTCCGGGGAGCCACGCCCACCGCGTGCGGCACCGGGCAGTCGGCGATGGGCCCTTTCTACTGTCCAGGCGACCAGAAGGTCTACATCGACCTGTCCTTCTACGACACACTCAAGCGCCAGCTGGGCGCCCCGGGCGATTTTGCGCAGGCCTATGTGATCGCGCACGAGGTGGGCCACCATGTGCAGAACCTGATGGGTATCACCGACAAGATGGACGAGATGCGCCGGCGCGTCAGCCAGCGCGAATACAACGCGCTGAGCGTGCGCCTGGAGTTGCAGGCCGACTGTTTTGCGGGTATCTGGGCGCACCACAACCACAAGACGCAGGCCATCCTGGAGCCGGGTGATGTGGAAGAGGCGCTGAACGCGGCGGCCGCCATCGGGGACGACGCCCTGCAGCGCAAAAGCCAGGGCCAGGTGGTGCCTGACAGCTTCACCCATGGCACCAGCGCGCAACGCCAGCGCTGGTTCCGAGTGGGCCTGGACCGGGGTGACGTGCAGGCCTGCGACACCTTCAGCGCCCGCACGCTCTAGGCGCCGCTCATCCCGTGTGCGGCGCCCGATTGGGCGTTTTCGGGTCGAAGTGAGACAATACCGGGTTCTCGTGTCATTCGACGGGCCGCCCCAGGAATGACCGCCCCCAGCCGGGGCCTGGCGCTGCCAGGGGAGGGGCGATAACCGAAACACGATGACTCTATCCTTTTCCCAACTCTCCCTTTCCCCCTCGCTGGAGCGAGCCGTGGCCGAAATGGGCTACGAGAACATGACGCCGATACAGGCGCAGGCCATTCCGGTGGTGTTGCAGGGCCGTGACGTGATGGGCGCTGCCCAGACCGGCACCGGCAAGACCGCGGCTTTCACGCTGCCGCTGCTGCAGCGCATGATGAAGCACGAAAACGCTTCCACCTCGCCCGCTCGCCACCCGGTGCGCGCCCTGGTGCTGCTGCCCACGCGCGAACTGGCCGACCAGGTGGCCGAGCAGGTCAAGCTCTACGCCAAGTACACCAACCTGCGCAGCATGGTGGTGTTCGGCGGCATGGACATGAAGCCGCAGACGGCCGAACTGAAAAAGGGCGTCGAGGTGCTGGTGGCCACGCCGGGCCGCCTGCTCGATCACATTGAAGCCAAGAACTGCGTGCTCAACCAGGTCGAATACGTGGTGCTCGACGAGGCCGACCGCATGCTCGACATCGGGTTTCTGCCCGACCTGCAGCGCATCCTGTCCTACCTGCCAAAACAGCGCACCACGCTGCTGTTCTCGGCCACCTTCTCCACCGAAATCAAGCGTTTGGCCGGCAGTTACCTGCAGGACCCGGTGACGATCGAGGTGGCGCGCTCCAACGCCACCGCCTCCACCGTGGAGCAGCATTTCTACAGCGTGGGCGACGACGACAAGCGCATCGTGCTGAAGAAGATCCTGGCCGAGCGCGGTCTCAAGCAGGCCTTTGTGTTCGTCAACAGCAAGCTCGGCTGTGCCCGGCTGGCGCGTTCGCTCGAGCGTGAGGGCCTCGTCACTACCGCGCTGCACGGCGACAAGAGCCAGGACGAGCGCCTGAAAGCCCTGGAAGCTTTCAAGAGCGGCGCGGTCGACCTGCTGGTCTGCACCGACGTGGCCGCACGCGGCCTGGACATCAAGGATGTGCCGGCGGTGTTCAACTTCGACATACCGTTCAACGCCGAAGACTACGTGCACCGCATCGGCCGCACCGGTCGTGCCGGTGCCTCCGGCCTGGCGGTGTCGTTCGTGAGCCCGCGCGACGCGCGCCTCATGGGCGATCTGGAAAAACTGTTGGGCAAGAAGCTCGAACTCGAAGCGCTCGAACTCGAAGCGGACAAACGCCCCGCTGGTCGCTTCAACGACGGCCAGCGCGCCTGGCAGGCCGCTGAAGGTGGCGATGAGCGCCGCGAACCGCGCGACGCCCGTGAGAGCCGCCCAGCACGCGACCGCGAGGTCCGCAGCGAATCGCGGATGGATGGCCGCCCGTCACCCGCCAGCCGCCCGGTGCGTGCGCCGCGCGCGCCCGCCGATCCGTTGTTCGACAAACCGTACGAACCCAGCGCCAGTGGTGACACGCCACCCTCGTGGGAGGCTTCGGCCCGCGCCACCGCGCGCACCGTGTCGCCCAACATCAAGTCGCGCAAGAAAGTGCCGGCGCTGTTCAAGAGCGCACCCGCACCGGTGGTGGCCGAGCCTGTCCCGGCACCGGTGCAGCAGGACTGAGCGCAGCCGCCCGCTGCGAACGATCAAAACCCCTTGCCGGGCTTCCTGGCTTGTTCGCAGCGCACTTCGATGCGCTCCACCCGCCCTGGCTCGCCGAGAATGCGAGCAGCCGTCAGACAGCCTCCCCACACACAGCCCGTGTCCAGCGGCAACACGCCTTCGCGTTGCACATTCCCCAGCGTCGACCAGTGGCCAAACGCCACCGGTACGCCAGCCGTGCGTCGGCCCGGTACGTCGAACCACGGCACGAAACCAGGCGGCGCGCCATCGGCACCTTCCTTGGTCTCGAACTCCATCACGCCTTGCGCCGTGCAGAAACGCAGCCGCGTGAAGGCATTCACCACCACCCGCAGTCGATCGACACCCTGCAGCGCATCGCTCCAGAACGCCGGCTCGTTGCCGTACATCTGTTGCAGAAAACCGGTCCAGTCGGGGCTGCGCAGCGCGCCCTGCAGTTCGTGTGCGCGCGCCAGGGTGTCGGCCACGTCCCACTGCGGCAGCACGCCGGCGTGCACCATGAGCCAGCCGTGTTCAAACAGCGCCATGGGACGCTGCCGCACCCAGTCGAGCAGCGCTTCACGGTCGGGTGCGGTGAGGATGTCCTGCACGGTGTCGCTGCGGTGCAGCTTGCGCACGCCGTGCGCGGCGGCAAGCAAGTGCAGGTCGTGGTTGCCCAACAAACAATGCGCGGAACCCTGCAGCGCCGTGAGTCGGCGCAGAACTTGCAGCGATGCGGGGCCGCGGTTCACCAGGTCGCCCAGCAGGTACAGCGTGTCGCGGCTCGGTGAAAAGTCCAGCTCGTCGAGCAGGCGGCCCAAAGGCTCGTCACACCCCTGCACATCCCCAATCATGTAAAGTGCCATCGGCCGATTATGGACACCCTCCTCATTGTTTTTCTCACGCTGCTCAACGGCGCATTCGCCATGTCCGAGCTGGCACTGGCCTCCAGCCGCAAGGCCCGCCTGGCCGCCATGGCCGAGGCGGGTGACAAGGGCTCCATCACCGCGCTGAAGCTGCTGGAAAACCCCACACAGTTCCTGTCGTCGGTGCAGGTCGGCATCACCTCCATCGGCATGCTCAACGGCATCGTGGGAGAGGCCGCTTTCAGTGGTGATCTGGGTCTCTGGATGGAGGCCAAGGGACTCACCGAGGCCACCGCGAACATCCTGTCCACCGCCGTGGTGGTCGTGGTCATCACCTTCATCACCATCGTGTTCGGCGAGCTGGTGCCCAAGCGCATCGGGCAGCTCTATCCCGAGGCGGTCTCTCGCTGGGTGTCACGCCCCATGACCTTCGTGGCCACGGCCGCCAAGCCCTTTGTGTGGCTGCTCACGCACACCACGCAAGGCATGCTCAAGCTGCTGCGCATCGACACCAACGCGGTGCAGCACGTGACCGAAGAAGAGATCAACGCCAGCCTCGAAGAAGGCGTGGACGCCGGCATCATCGAAGAGCACGAACACCAGATGGTGCGCAACGTGTTCCTGCTCGACGACCGCCAGCTCACCTCCATCATGGTGCCGCGCTCCGAGATCGAATGGCTGGACGCGCAGGACAGCATCGACGTGGCGGTGCAGCGCGCCTGGACCACCGGCCATTCGTGGTACCCGGTGTGTCGCGGCGGACTGGACGACGTGGTGGGGGTGATCCACCTGCCGCGCATGCTTGCCCTGCAGTCCGAAGGCAACAACGAAACCCTGATGCGCCATGTGCAGCCCGCGGTGTTCGTGCCCGAAACACTCACCGGCATGGAATTGCTGGAGCAGTTCCGCGAACGCGCCACTCGCATGGTTTTCGTCGTGGACGAATACGGCGTGGTGCAAGGGCTGCTCACGCCGCTGGACATGCTGGAGGCCATCACCGGTGAACTGTCGCCGCACGCGGCGGTGGACGCCTGGGCCACGCAGCGCGAAGACGGCGCGTGGTTGATCGACGGCGCCATGCCGGTGACCGAACTCAAGTCGCGGCTGGACATCGACGAGCTGCCCGACGAGGACAAGGGTCGCTACAACACCGTGGCCGGTCTCATGCAGACGGTCGCGGGTGACCTGCTCGCGCAAGCCGACAGCGTGGAGTGCGCGGGCTGGCGCTTCGAGGTGCTGGTGCTCGATGGCCGGCGCATCGACCAGGTGCTGATCTCGCGCCTGTCCGAGCCAGAGACCACCCTCGAAGCCGACGGCTGACACCCGCGCAGCGCGTCTGCCGGGCCGTTGCCCGGCGCTGCTTCCCATCCGGTTTTCCGACAGCTCCCGTGCCTGGAGCGGGTACGGTCACGGCCTATTGATTAAGAGTTTCTTAATTGAGAGGCGACTAACTTTGAATTTACCTTATGTGACATCGTTTCTACAGTCCGGTCATGCCCAGCGTTTCACAACCCCGACCCGAGGAGACCACGTGACCGACACAAACGACGACAGCATCATCACCGATGCCAAAAAAAGGTACAGCGCAGGCGTGCTGAAGTACAAGCAGATGGGCTACTGGCAGCCCGACTACGTGCCCAAGGACACCGACCTCATTGCCATGTTCCGCATGACGCCGCAGGAAGGGGTGGATTCCGAAGAGTGCGCCGCCGCCGTGGCCGGCGAGTCGTCCACCGCCACCTGGACCGTGGTCTGGACCGACCGCCTGACGGCCTGCGAGCTCTACCGCGCCAAGGCTTACCGCGTCGACAAGGTCCCCAACACCGGGCCCGGCACCAAGACCGAGCAGCAGTACTTCGCCTACATCGCCTACGACCTCGACCTGTTCGAGGGTGGCTCCATCGCCAACCTCACCGCGTCCATCATCGGCAACGTGTTCGGCTTCAAGGCGGTGAAGGCGCTGCGCCTGGAAGACATGCGCATTCCGGTGGCCTACCTCAAGACCTTCCAGGGCCCGGCCACGGGGGTGATCGTCGAGCGTGAGCGGCTGGACAAGTTTGGCCGGCCGCTGCTGGGCGCCACCACCAAGCCCAAGCTGGGCCTCTCGGGCCGCAACTACGGGCGTGTGGTGTACGAGGGCCTCAAGGGTGGCCTGGACTTCATGAAGGACGACGAGAACATCAACTCGCAGCCCTTCATGCACTGGCGCGACCGTTTTCTGTATTGCATGGAAGCTGTGAACAAGGCGAGTGCGGCCAGCGGTGAAGTGAAAGGCCACTACCTGAACGTGACCGCCGGCACGATGGAGGAAATGTATGCCCGCGCCGAGTTCGCCAAGAGCCTGGGCAGCGTGATCATCATGATCGACCTGGTGATCGGCTACACGGCCATCCAGAGCATGGCGCTTTGGGCGCGCAAGAACGACATGATCCTGCACCTGCACCGCGCCGGGAACTCGACCTACTCGCGCCAGAAGAACCACGGCATGAACTTCCGTGTGATCTGCAAGTGGATGCGCATGGCGGGTGTGGACCACATCCACGCCGGTACCGTGGTCGGCAAGCTCGAAGGCGACCCGATGATGATCCGCGGCTTCTACGACACGCTGCTCGACACGCACACGCCGATGCAGCTGGAGAAGGGCCTGTTCTTCGAGCAGGACTGGGCGTCGCTGAACAAGGTGATGCCGGTGGCCTCGGGCGGCATCCACGCTGGCCAGATGCACCAGCTGCTCACCTACCTCGGCGACGACGTGGTGCTGCAGTTCGGTGGCGGCACCATTGGCCATCCCATGGGCATCCAGGCCGGTGCCACGGCCAACCGCGTCGCGCTTGAAGCCATGGTGCTGGCGCGCAACGAAGGTCGCGACATCTGGAACGAAGGCCCGCAGATCCTGCAGGACGCGGCCAAGTGGTGCTCGCCGCTGAAGGCCGCACTCGATACCTGGGGCGACATCAGCTTCAACTACGAATCGACCGACACCGCGGACTTCGTGCCCACGGCCACCGCATCTGCTTGAAGGAGACCCACACCATGATGACCAACCACGGCAACCGCCTGACGCAGGGCCAGTTCTCGTACCTGCCCGACCTCACCGATGCGCAGATCAGCAGCCAGATCCAGTACGCGCTCCAGCACAACTATGCGGTGGGCATCGAATACACCGACGACCCGCACCCGCGCAACACCTACTGGGAAATGTTCGGCAACCCCATGTTCGACCTGAAGGACCCGGCCGGCATCCTGATGGAGATCAACAACTGCCGCAAGACCTTTCCGCAGCACTACGTGCGCGTCAC
>JAUXNG010000006.1 GCA_030682835.1 Hydrogenophaga sp.
CACAGCCGCTCGACCAGCTGGTCCTTGCTCACCAGGCGCCCGGCGCGCTGCAGCAGCACTTCCAGCAGGCCCAGCTCGCGCGCGGACAGCTCCACCATCTTTCCATCGATCGTCGCGACGCGGCCGGCCTGGTCATAGACCAGCGGGCCGTGCCTGATCGTGTTGCTGGTGCCGCCCATTCCCCTTCGGGTCAGGGCGCGCACCCGCGCTTCCAGCTCCTGCAGGCTGAACGGCTTGGCCATGTAGTCGTCCGCGCCATAGTCCAGGCCCTTGACTCGCTCATCGACACTGTCGGCGGCGGTGAGGATGAGCACCGGCAAGGACGAGCCGCGGCCGCGCAGTTTGCGCAGCACCTCCAGCCCGTGCATTTTGGGCAGGCCCAGATCCAGGATCAGCAGGTCGAACTCGTTGTTGGTCATGAGCGCGGCGTCTGCTTCGGTGCCGCTGCCCACGTGATCGACCGCGGCGCCCGAGGCGCGCAGGGTGCGCAGCAAGCCGTCGGCCAGGACCTGGTCGTCTTCGGCAATGAGGATGCGCATGGGCTGTCTCCTTGTTTGATTTGATTTTAGGCCGCGGGTCCCGCGTAGGCCTCGAGCCCGATTGCAACGACCGCCGCGACGTCCTTGCCAATCTCCGCGCGGAACTCCTCTTCGGCCTGTGCCACCGCTTCCTTGAAAGCCTGCAACCACGCCATCCCGTCGGGCGTGAATTTCACCAGCCGTGCCCGCGCATCCTGCGGATCGGGCGCGCGCACCACCAGCCCCCAGGCTTCGCACTGGTCCACCAGGTCGCCCATCGCCTGCTTGGTCATCCCGGCGCTGGCGGCCAGCTGCGTCAGGCGCGACCCGGCAATGGCGAGGTGCCGCGTGATGTGGATGTGCGCTGCGCCTACCTGTGCGCGGGCGGCCAGGTTGGACAGGGCCAGCGGCACGTTGACGTTGTGAGCCATGAGGTAGAGCACCCGTTCGTCGAAGCGGCGCATGGCGTGGCCCAGTAGCCGCCCCAGATGGGTTTGCCGCCAGGCTTCTTCCTGTTTGATTTCCATGTTCTGGATAGTAAGGCAGACTGACCAAAAAACGGGTTTACTTTCTTGAACAGGTCGATACAGTACTGGTCAAGCATCCAGCCTGTGATTAAAAACAAACCGGATGCGAACAAGCTAACTGATTGATTTAAATGAGGAAAACGCAAATGGACGCTCAAGTCAAAGGCACCAAGATCGCACCGGCCGACAGTGAAAAGGCCAAGGCCCTGCAGGCCGCGCTGGCCCAGATCGAAAAGCAGTTCGGCAAGGGCACCATCATGAAACTGGGCGAGGGCGAGGTCCTGGAGGACATCCAGGTCGTCTCCACCGGCTCGCTGGGCCTGGACATCGCCCTGGGCGTCGGCGGCCTGCCGCGCGGCCGGGTGGTCGAGATCTACGGCCCGGAGTCATCGGGCAAGACCACGCTAACGCTGCAGGTGATCGCCGAGATGCAGAAGCTCGCCGGCACCTGCGCCTTCGTCGACGCCGAGCACGCACTGGACATCCAGTACGCGCAGAAACTCGGCGTGAACCTGCAGGACCTGCTGATCTCGCAGCCCGACACCGGTGAGCAGGCGCTCGAAATCGTGGACAGCCTGGTGCGCTCCGGTGCCGTCGACCTGATCGTGGTCGACTCCGTGGCCGCGCTCACGCCCAAGGCCGAACTGGAAGGCGAGATGGGCGACAGCCTGCCCGGCCTGCAGGCCCGCCTGATGAGCCAGGCGCTGCGCAAGCTCACCGCGCACATCAAGAAGACCAACTGCATGGTCATCTTCATCAACCAGATCCGCATGAAGATCGGCGTGATGTTCGGCAGCCCCGAGACCACCACCGGCGGCAACGCGCTGAAGTTCTACGCCTCCGTGCGCCTGGACATCCGCCGCACCGGCACCATCAAGAAGGGCGAAGAGTCCATCGGCAACGAGACCAAGGTCAAGGTGGTGAAGAACAAGGTGGCGCCGCCCTTCAAGACCGCGGAGTTCGACATCCTGTTCGGCGAAGGCATCAGCCGCGAAGGCGAGATTCTCGATCTGGGTGTGGTGCACAAGGTGATCGAGAAGTCGGGCGCCTGGTACGCCTACAAGGGCGAGAAGATCGGGCAGGGCCGCGACAACTCGCGCGAATTCCTGCGCGAGAACCCCGAGTTACGCGTGGAAATCGAGAACAAGGTGCGCACCGAACTGGGTGTGCCGCTGCTGCCGGTGGACGAAGCCGAAGCCCCGGCCAAAGGCGCCAAAGCGGGCAAAGCCGATAAGGCCGACAAGGTTGCTGCGGTGGCCCCGCTGGCCGAGTGAGCAAGGCCACAGCCTGCCCGCCGGGCGGGCTGTGCGCGTGAAGCAGCATGGGCTTCGACCAGATTTCCCTTAAAGGCCGCGCCTTGCGCCTGCTGGCGGGCCGCGAGCACTCGCGCGCCGAGCTGCAGCGCAAACTCGCCGCGCATGAGACCGAGCCGGGCGAACTGGCCCGCGCGCTCGACGAGCTGCAGGCCAAAGGTTTCATCAACGAAGACCGCGTGATCGAGTCCGTGCTGCACCGCCGCGCCGCCAAGCTGGGTGCCTCACGCGTGCGGCAGGAACTGCAGGCGAAAGGACTCGACTCCGAGGCCGTGTCGCAGGCCGTGCAGAACCTGCAGGCCACCGAGGTGACCCGCGCCCGCGAGGTCTGGCGCAAGAAATTCGGGACGCCAGCGCAGGACGCCACCGAACGCGCCCGCCAGATTCGCTTCCTGGCCGCACGCGGCTTCGGCGGCGACACCATTCGGCGGGTGGTCAGCGGCGGGGATGAGGACGACGGGCTGTAGAGCGAAGGAGCCCTTGCGTCCGACCCGAAAACAAGGGCGGGGTTGAGGCGGATGGTGTGTCGTCCCTGGCTTCTTGCAGGCAAGGGCGTCGCCGGAGCGCTTGCCTGAACCCAGAACGCCGTGGAACCGGCTTGTATGGTTGAGGGTGTTGGGGTGGAGGGTCTGAACTACCGGCTTTCGGCATAGACCGACTGGCGAAGATAGCCCCCACCCCGCCTTCCAGCGTCGATAAGGAACTGAGCGGCACCCACAGCGCCGATCTT
>JAUXNG010000010.1 GCA_030682835.1 Hydrogenophaga sp.
CCGGCGCCAGCGCCAATCCGGTAAGTCCTCACGGGTAGGGCTGCGCGCCTGACCGCGTCTGACGGGTGATTACAGGACTTCGAACACGCCGGCTGCACCCATGCCGCCGCCGATGCACATGGTCACGCAGACGCGCTTGGCACCGCGGCGTTTGCCTTCGATCAGTGCATGGCCGGTCAGGCGCTGGCCCGACACGCCGTAGGGGTGGCCCACGGCGATGGCGCCGCCGTTCACGTTCAGCCGGTCGGCCGGGATGCCCAGCTTGTCGCGGCAGTAGAGCACCTGCACGGCAAAGGCTTCGTTGAGTTCCCACAGGTCGATGTCGCCCACCTTCAGGCCCAGGCGCGCGAGCACCTTGGGGATGGCAAACACCGGGCCGATGCCCATTTCGTCCGGCTCGCAACCGGCCACCGCGAAGCCGAGGAAACGGCCCAGCGGCTTGAGGCCCCGCTTCTCGGCCAGGGTCTCGTCCATCAGCACGCAGGCGCCCGCGCCGTCGCTGAACTGGCTGGCGTTGCCCGCTGTGATCAGGCCGCCCGGCAGCGCCGAGCGCAGGCCCGAGATGCCTTCCTTGGTGGTGCCGGCGCGAATGCCTTCGTCGTTCTCGACCGTGACCTGCTTGCTCATCAGGCCCATGACCTTGTCGGCCACGCCGGCGGTGACGGTGATGGGGGCGATCTCGTCCTTGAACAGGCCGGCTTCCAGCGCGGCGGTGGCGCGCTGCTGGCTGGCGGCGCCGTATTCGTCCATGGCGTCGCGGCTGATGTTGTAGCGCTTGGCCACCTGCTCGGCGGTCTGCAGCATGTTCCAGTAGATCTCGGGCTTCATCTTCTCCAGCGATGGATCCTTGATCATGTGCAGGTTCATTTCCTGCTGCACGCAGGAGATGCTTTCCACACCACCGGCCACATACACGCTGCCTTCGCCCGCGATGATGCGCTGCGCGGCCAACGCGATCGTCTGCAGGCCGGACGAGCAGAAGCGGTTGACGGTCATGCCCGACACGCTGATCGGCATGCCGGCCTTGAGTGCGATCTGGCGCGCGATGTTCATGCCGGTGGCGCCCTCGGGGTTGGCGCAACCCATGATGACGTCCTCCACCTCGGCGGCGTCGATGCCGGCGCGCTGCACAGCGTGCTGCACGGCATGGCCGCCCAGCGTGGCCCCGTGGGTCATGTTGAAGGCGCCCTTCCAGCTCTTGGTCAGGGGTGTGCGGGCGGTGGAGACGATGACGGCGTTGGTCATTTGGAATTCCTCAGTTCGTGATTCGGGCGGTCATCAAAACGTTTTGCCTTCGGCGGCGAGCTTGGCGAGCAAGGGCGCCGGCTCCCAGAACTTCGCGTCGTCCAGCGGGTTCTTGGCGAAGCGCTTCATGGCCTGCACCACGTTGAACAGGCCCACTTCGTTGGCATAGTTCATCGGGCCGCCGCGGTGCGCCGGGAAGCCGTAACCGAAGATGTAGACCACGTCGATGTCGCTGGCCTTGTTGGCAATGCCCTCTTCCAGGATGTGCGCGGCCTCGTTCACCAGCGCGAAGATCAGGCGTTGCACGATTTCATCGTCGGAAATCTTGCGCGGCGTGATGCCCAGCGCCTTGCGGTGCTCTTCGATCATCTGCACCACTTCGGCGTTCGGGATCGCGTCGCGTTTGCCGGGCACGTAGTCGTACCAGCCGGCGCCGGTCTTCTGGCCGAAGCGGCCTTTCTCGCACAGCAGGTCAGCGGTCTTGCTGTACTTCATGTCCGGCTTTTCCTCGTAGCGGCGCTTGCGGATCGCCCAGCCAATGTCGTTGCCGGCCAGGTCGCCCATGCGGAAGGGGCCCATGGCCATGCCGAACTTCTCCATCGCCTTGTCCACCTGCTGGGGGGTGCAGCCCTCATCCAGCAGGAAGCCGCCCTGGCGGCCGTACTGCTCGATCATGCGGTTGCCGATGAAGCCGTCGCACACTCCGGACACCACCGCCGTCTTCTTGATCTTTTTGGCGACCGTCATCACGGTCGCCATCACGTCCTTGGCGGTCTTCTCGCCGCGCACCACTTCGAGCAGCTTCATCACGTTAGCGGGGCTGAAGAAGTGCAGGCCCACCACGTCCTGCGGGCGCTGGGTGAAGGAAGCGATCTTGTTCACGTCCAGCGTGGAGGTGTTCGACGCGAGGATGGCGCCGGGCTTCATCACGCGGTCGAGTTCCTTGAACACGGCTTCTTTCACACCGATCTCTTCAAACACCGCCTCGATCACCAGGTCGGCATCTTTCAGCTCGTCGTAGCTCAGCGTGGTGCTCAGCAGCGACATGCGCTGTTCGTACTTGTCCTGCTTGAGTTTGCCCTTCTTCACCTGGGCTTCGTAGTTCTTGCGAATCGTGGCAATGCCGCGGTCCAGCGCTTCCTGCCTCATTTCCAGCATCTTTACGGGGATGCCGGCGTTGAGGAAGTTCATGGTGATGCCGCCGCCCATGGTGCCGGCGCCGATCACGGCCACCGACTCGATGCTGCGCTTGACCGTGTGTTCCGGCACGTCCGGGATCTTGCTGGCGGCGCGCTCGGCGGTGAACAGGTGGCGCAGCGAGCGGCACTCGGGCGTCCACATCAGGTTGATGAAAATCTCGCGCTCGAAGGCCATGCCGTCGGCGAATTTTTTCTTCGTGGCGGCTTCCACCGCGTCCACGCACTTGGCCGGTGCCGGGAAGTTCTTGGCCATGCCCTTGACCATGTTGCGGGCGAACTGGAAGTAGGCGTCGGGGTTGGGGTGCTTGCAGGGCAGGTTGCGCACCAGCGGGAAGGCCGAGCCGTCGGCGTGTTTCGCCGCCATCTCGCGGGCCAGGGCCATCGCTTCTTCAGCCAGTGCCTCAGGCGACGAGGCCAGCTTGTCGAACAGCTTCTGGCCGGGCAGCTGGGCCAGCATCTCGCTCTTGATGGGCTCACCGCTCACGATCATGTTGAGCGCGGCTTCGACGCCCAGCACGCGCGGCAGGCGCTGTGTGCCACCGGCGCCGGGAATCAGGCCCAGCTTCACTTCGGGCAGGGCCACGTTGCAGCCGGGGGCGGCGATGCGGTAGTGCGCGCCCAGCGCCAGTTCCAGACCTCCACCCATGCACACGCTGTGGATCGCCGCGATCACCGGCTTGGTGGTGTTTTCGACGCGGGTGATGACCGACAGAAGGTTCGGCTCCTGCACCGCCTTGGGCGAGCCGAATTCACGGATGTCCGCGCCGCCCGAGAACGCCTTGCCGGCACCCGTGATCACCACTGCCTTGACGGCCGCATCGTTCTCAGCCTTCTCCAGCCCATCCACGATGGCCTGCCGGGTGGACAGACCCAGCCCGTTGACGGGCGGGTTGTTCAGCGTGATGACGGCCACATCGCCGTGGACCTGGTACTCAGCAGTCATGGAATCTCCTTGGAATTCGTTGTGGGAGGGCAAAAGAGCATTGTGCCCAATGCAGAGAGAAAAAGAACGACCGTTCGATTTTAGAAATTTTGCAACACGCGGCAAGTATCAACTGTCACCAAAGATGCAGTCGGAGCGTGTGCCCCAACCCAGGATGCCGCGGAACGGGCTTCGCCAGGCCGCAGGCATCGCCCCCCAGTGGGGGGTGACGCGCGCAGCGCGGCGCGGGGGGCGTTCAAACCTCCAGCCATTCCTTGCGCGTCTCAGGATCGGCACGCAGGCTGTCCGGCGTGCCTTCGAACACGATACTGCCGTGGCCCATCACCAGCACGCGGTCCGAAATCGCCATGGCAATGGTGAGCTTCTGTTCAATCAGCAGCACCGAGATGCCGCGTGCCTTCAGCGTCTGCAGGTACTGGCCCACCAGTTCCACGATTTTGGGCGCCAGCCCCTCGGTGGGCTCGTCGATGATGATGAGTTCCGGGTCGCCCATGAGGGTGCGGCAGAGCGTGAGCATCTGCTGTTCGCCGCCGGAGAGCACGCCGGCTTCGGTGTGCTGGCGCTCCTTCAGGCGCGGGAACATGTCGTACATGTCGTCAAAGCTCCAGCGGCTGCCTTTGCCACTGCCTTTCTGGCCCAGCAGCAGGTTCTGGTGCACCGTGAGCTTGGGGAAGATGTCGCGGTTCTCCGGCACGTAGCCCAGGCCCAGGTGGGCGATCTCGAAGGGCTTGCGCCCGAGAATGGCCGCGCTGTGCCATTGCACCGAGCCGGTGGCATCCACCAGGCCCATGATGGCTTTCGCTGTGGTGGAGCGGCCCGAGCCGTTGCGCCCGAGCAGGGCCACGATCTCGCCCTTCCCGACCGTGAAAGACACGCCATGCAGCACATGGCTCTTGCCGTAATAGGCGTGGAGGTCGTCGATCTTCAGCATGGTGCGTCTTTCGAGGGCGCGGTGGCTTTCCGGGAAACGCCGCAGAACCGGCTTGTATGGTTGAGGGTGTTGGGGTGGAGGGTCTGAACTACCGGCTTTCGGCATAGACCGACTGGCGAAGATAGCCCCCACCCCGCCTTCCAGCGTCGATAAGGAACTGAGCGGCACCCACAGCGCCGATCTTTGA
>JAUXNG010000011.1 GCA_030682835.1 Hydrogenophaga sp.
CGGCCTGCCACCCGAGCGCGTGATCCGCATCGGCGACAACAAGGGCGGCCGCTACAAGTCCGACAACTTCTGGATGATGGCCGACACCGGCCCCTGCGGCCCCTGCTCGGAGATCTTCTACGACCACGGCCCGCACATCCCCGGCGGCCCTCCGGGCAGCCCCGAGGAAGACGGCGACCGCTTCATCGAGATCTGGAACAACGTGTTCATGCAGTTCAACATGCACGAGGACGGCTCCGTCACCCCGCTGCCCGCGCCCTGCGTGGACACCGGCATGGGCCTGGAGCGCCTGGCCGCCATCCTTCAGCACGTGCACAGCAACTACGAGATCGACATCTTCGACGCGCTCATCAAGGCCGCCGGCCGCGAGACCGGCACCGCCGATCTCAGCAACCCCTCGCTGAAAGTGATTGCCGACCACATCCGCGCCACCGCCTTTCTGGTGAGTGACGGTGTGATCCCGTCGAACGAGGGCCGCGGCTATGTGCAGCGCCGCATCGTGCGCCGCGCCATTCGCCACGGTTACAAACTGGGCCAGAAAACGCCCTTCTTCCACAAATTGGTGCCCGATCTGGTGGCTCTCATGGGCGAGGCTTATCCCAGCCTGGCCCGCCAGGCGCAGCGCATCACCGACGTGCTCAAGGCCGAGGAAGAGCGCTTTTACGAAACGCTGGCCAACGGCATGGACATCCTGGACGCTGCTTTGGCCGATGGCGCGAAAGTGCTGCCCGGCGACGTGGCCTTCAAGCTGCACGACACCTACGGGTTCCCGCTCGACCTGTCGGGCGACGTGTGCCGCGAGCGTGGCCTGACGGTGGACGAAGCCGGCTTCCACGCCGCCATGGAAGCGCAAAAGGCCAAGGGCCGTGCCGCGGGCAAGTTCAAGATGGACAAAGCGCTGGACTACGCCGGCGACGCCAACGCGTTCGTGGGCTACGAGCAGCTGGAAGCCCCGGCCAAGATCGTGGCGCTGTATGTGGACGGCACCGCCACGGCCGAGATCAGGGCCGGGCAGATGGGCGTGGTGGTGCTTGACAACACGCCTTTCTACGCCGAGAGCGGCGGCCAGGTGGGCGACCAGGGTGCCATCACCAGCGGCTCTGCCCGCTTCATGGTGGACGACACGCAGAAGATCAAGTCCGACGTGTTCGGCCACCACGGCACGCTGGCCGAGGGCACCCTCAACGTGGGTGACCACGTGACCGCCAGCGTGGACACGGCGGTGCGTGCCGCCACCGTGCGCAACCACAGCGCCACCCATCTGATGCACAAGGCCCTGCGCGAGGTGCTGGGTGACCACGTGCAGCAGAAAGGCTCGCTGGTGAACGCCGAGCGCACCCGCTTCGACTTTGCCCACAACGCCCCGGTGACCGACGCCCAGATCCGCGAGATCGAGGCCCGCGTGAACGCCGAGGTGCTGGCCAACGCCGCAGTGGACGCGCGCCTGATGGACATCGAGTCGGCCCAGAAGACGGGCGCCATGATGCTGTTTGGCGAGAAATACGGCGAGACCGTGCGGGTGCTCGACATCGGCAGCAGCCGCGAACTCTGCGGCGGTACCCACGTGCAGCGCACCGGCGACATCGGCCTGTTCACCATCGTGGCCGAGGGCGGCGTGGCCGCCGGCGTGCGCCGCGTCGAAGCCGTCACGGGCCTGAACGCGCTGGCCTACATGCAGGACATGGAAGCCACGCTGGGCGGCGTGGCTGGCACGCTGCGCGTGGTGCCCAGCGAGGTGCCGGCCCGCGTGGGCGCCCTGCTGGAGCAGATGCGCGAGATCGAGAAGGAAATGGCGGCGCTCAAGGGGCGGCTGGCCTCGGCCCAGGGCGATGAGCTGGTGGCGCAGGCGGTGGACGTGCAGGGCGTGAAGGTGCTGGCAGCGGTGCTGCAGGGCGCAGATGCGAAGGGCCTGCGCGAAACCGTGGACAAGCTCAAGGACAAGCTCAAGAGCGCGGCCATCGTGCTGGCCTCGGTCGAAGGCGGCAAGGTCCAGCTGGCGGCCGGCGTCACCGTCGATCGCATGGGCAAGGTCAAGGCGGGCGAACTGGTCAACTTCGTTGCCCAGCAGGTGGGCGGCAAAGGCGGTGGCAAGCCCGACATGGCCATGGCCGGCGGCACCGACGCCGGCACCCTGCCGCAGGCGCTGCAGTCGGTGCAGGCCTGGGTGGCGGAGCGGCTGTGATGGGGTCAGGTCCCATCGCGCCCCCTGCGCGGCCCGGCTACCGCCTGCTCACGGCTGCGGGTTTGCTGGCACTGAGTGCTTCACTGGGCGGCTGTGCCGTTATCGCGGTGGCCGATCTGGCGGCTTCTGCCGTGGTGGGCACCGCCGGACTGGCGGTGGATGCCGCCGTGGGCACGGCTAGGCTCGGCGGAAAGGCCATCGGCAAGACGGCCGATGTGCTGATGGGCGAGTAGATCCCGGCGCGCCTTGTCCGGCTCTGACGCCGTGTACCGCCCCGCGGCGGCGTGGCGGTGCAGATGTCGTCAGGCGCGGGCAGACCTGTGGATGGGCAGGCCCGGGTCGGGGAGGCTTGCACGCAGGATCGACCCGCTCACCGACTCGGTGGCGTACAGGGTCTTGCGGTCGGCGCCGCCGAAGGCCAGGTTCGTCAGCGACGAGCCCGCGCAGCTGCGCCAAACCTGTTCGGGCTCGGCCTTGGGCGACAACATCCAGACCACACCCAGACCCGGGTTGGCCACGATCAGGCGGCCAGTGGTGTCCACCGCCAGACCGTCGGGGCCGCTGGGCCCGTAAGACGTGAAGAAGGCACTGACTTTGGACACGCTGCCGTCCTCCATCAGGGGCACGCGCCAGACCTGGTTGCCCCGCGTTACCGCGAGATAGAGCACTTTTTCGTCCGGGGACAACGCCACCCCGTTGGGGCTGGGCACATTGTTCAGCAAGGTATCGAGCGTGCCGTTGGGCCGAAGGCGGTAGAGCCGTCCGCTCGGGTCGTGCAGACCCGATTGCCCCTGATCGGTGAAATACAAATTGCCCTGGCTGTCAAACACCAGGTCGTTGACGCCCTTGAAGCGTTCGCTGTTGCGCCGCTCCAGGTAGGGTCGTACGGCACCGCTGGCGATGTCGCACACCATCAGGCCGTTGCGGTAGTCGGTGATCAGCAGTTCCCGGTCGTTCAGGAATTTCATGCCGTTGGGTTCACCGTTCCATTCGGTGATCTGGGTCCAGGCGCCCTGGGCATCGATGCAGAAGATGCGGCCGAAGGGAATGTCGGTGACGTAGAGCTTGCCGTTGTGGTCGAACACCGGTCCTTCCAGGAACGAATCCACCGGCTGACCGCCCCGGTTGGCGTCGGCCCACGCCGAGTGCTTCCCGGTGCGTCGAAAGTGGTCCGGCATGCGGGTGAAGACCTCGGTGTGCCGAACGTCTGGGGGCGTGAGAAAGAACATGGCCGTGGTGTTGTTCAGAGCGGGGGTGGACACATCCCCCGGGTACCCGGGGACTGCGGGGGCATGCGTTCAGCCGGGTTGATCGAAGGTCATTCCTTCTTGATGCCGGCGGCCTTGACCGTTGCGGCCCAGCGGCTGCTCTCCTCCGTCAGGAACTTGCGGAACTCGTCGGGACCGGAGGCGACGATGCGGGAGCCCAGTCCGTCGAATTTCTCTTTCACTTCCGGCATGGCCAAAACGTCTTTCACCGCTGCCTGCATGCGCGCAATGATCGCCGGTGACGTTCCCCGTGGCGCAAACATGCCGTTCCATTCGTGGACTTCATACGGCTTGCCGATCACTTCGGCGACGGTGGGTACGTTGGGGTGCAGCGGATGGCGTTGTGCCGAGGTGATGGCCAACGGGCGAAGCAGGCCGCCTTGCACATGTCCACCGATGGCCGGCAGATTGGCAAAGCCCATGTCGGTTTCACCCGCCAGATTGGCGGTGATGGCCAGGCCGCCGCTGCGGTAGGGGACGTGCAACAGCTTGATGTCTACGGCCTGGTTGAACAGCTCGGCACCCATGTACTGCACGGTGCCTTGCCCGCCGGAGCCGAAGGTGAGTTTGCCAGGGGCCGCCTTGGCCGCCCTGACGAAATCCTGGAGCGTCTGGTGAGGGGCGTTCTTGGAAACCGCCATCAGCATGGGCGTCACGCCCACCATGGTCACGGGCAACAGATCTTTCTCGGGGTCGAAGGACAGCTTCTGGAGATGGGGGTTGATGGAAAGAGGCGTTGCGTCATACAAGAAGGTGAGCCCGTCCGGGGGGGCCTGGGCCACAAACTGCTGACCAATGATCCCGCTGGCACCCGCGCGGTTCATGACAACGACCGATGTGCCGAGCTTCGGACCCAGATGCTGTGCAATCAGTCGGGCCAGTGCATCGGCGGTTCCGCCGGGTGCGTAGGGCACGACCAGGCTGATGGGCCGGCCGTCAGGCCAGGCGGGCTGCGCGTGGCCTGACGGCGCCATGGTGGCCAGGGCCAGTCCAGCTGCGGCCAGCCATGCGTTGAGGGTTCTGCGTTTCATGATGTCTTCCTCTGATCGAGTGGTGAAAGAGTGGCGCTTCAAACGGTGGCCACGGGGGTGACGGGTGAGCCGGCAGCTCCCGGCAGGCGCAGGGGCGGTGCCGTCAGTAAAAAGTGATGGCGGCGGTGACTGCGCAGCCAGCCGGCGAGTTCGGTCAGGTACCACAGCTCGCCCAGGTGAATGCCGTTCTTGAACAGGCAGTGCTCGTGCAGTGGCAGGCGGGGGCGGCGCAGACCGGCGTGGGCCGTCAGCTTCGGCACCACCAGTTCCACCGCTGGGTTGTCGGCCGCCAGGCAGGCCAGCTTCACGTCCACGATCCAGTTCAGCAGACGGCCATCCCAGCCATCCAGGCCGGTGCCGGTCTCGTGCAGCCTTGCCAGGTCGGGCTGGCGGTTCATGGCCAGCAAGGTGTCTGCAAAGCCGGTGTGCAGGCAGACCATGTCGCCGGGTTCGATTTCGATACGGTCAGCGTCCAGAATCTGCATCAGCGCGTCGTAGCCCACGGCCTGGCGCTGGCGCCCCAGGTGGTGCTCCAGGTCGATCAGCACGGCGCGGCCCTGAACACCATGTTGGGCCATGCGTTCAATGCCCAGTGCGCCTGCATGGGGCGCCGGGTATCGGGCATGTTCCGCTTCGACGCCCATGTCAGCCGAGGCAGCGGTGATGTGCTCGCCGGCTCGAAAACCGTTGTAGAACACCATTTCAGCCACGCCATCGCCATCGGCGTCGAAGCGGCTGCCCATGTGGCAGAGAGCGTCCCACTGTGTGGAGTACTGCAGACTCATCAGGACGACGTCGTCGTTGACCACGTCCGTGAGGTCAGGGTCTTCGTCCTCGTACGACCAGCAGAACCCCTGCTGACCGGCGCTTTTGCCGTCGCGGATGACGGCATAGCGACGTGGCGGGAGGCGCCGGGGGTTCATGCTCTGGCCGCCCGGAACGTCCAGCGGAAGGCTCAGGCAAAAGCTTCGGCCTTCTTGCACCTCTGCCACGCCTTGCAAGACCTTGGCGGGGGTAACGAGGTTCAGCCTGCCCCACTGATCGTCGTGACCGAATTCCCCCCAGGAACTGCCGGAAGGCTTCCGTGTCCAGCGCGGTGCGCTCATGGGACCGGTGGGCGCATTGCCGATGAGCTTCATGGGAGCGTCCCCGAGTTGCCTAAGCAACTTCCACCCGTTGGGACGCCAGGACACCTAGGGCATTGCGGACCGAGGCCAGGCCCATCTTCACGTAGGCGTCTGCCGTGACACCCCCGATGTGCGGGCTCAGTATGAAACCGGGCTGACCGAGGAAGGGGTGGGGCGCGGTCATGGGTTCGACCGCAAAGCTGTCCAGACCCACGCTGGCCACCTGGCCGCTGCGCACGGCTTCCAGCAGGGCGGGTTCGTCAATCAGGCCGCCGCGCGCGGTGTTCACAAGCATCACGCCGCGCTTGCACTGGGCCAGGGAGTGTGCGTCGATCAGCCGCGCGTTGTCCTGGGTGAGAGGGCAGTGAAGGGAAATGACATCGGACTCGGCCCAGATGGCGTCCAGCTCGACGCGCTTCACATAGGCAGGCAGGTGCTGTGCGTAGGGGTCGAAGCCGAGCACGCGTATGCCCATGGCGTCCGCCATGCGTGCGAAGCGCAGTCCGATGGCTCCCATGCCGACCAAGCCCACGGTCCGCCCGTCCAGCTCCACGCTTTTGTGCGTGGCCTTGTCCCAATGGCCGGCGTGCATGCGCTCGTTCAGCTGAACAACTGACTTGGCACAGGCCAGAAGCAAGGCCATGGCTTGCTCCGCCACGGCCGCGGCGTTGGCGCCCGCTGCCGCCACCACCTGGATACCGCGCTGCGCAGCGGCCTCCTTGTCGATGGTGTCGGTGCCGCTGCCGTGTTTGGAAATGACCTTGAGGCTGGGCGCAGCGTCTATCGCGGCGGCGCCAATCTTGCCGTAGCGCACGATGATGGCCACCGGGTCATGGTGCTGGCACAGGGCCACGATATCTTCGTCTGTCGGTGTCTTGCCGGCAAAGATGATGTCGAACTCTCCCAGCAAGGCCAGGGCCTGCGGTGCCAGATCGGCCGCTGTGACCAAGAACACGGGCTTGTTCACAGGGTTTCCCCTTCGCCGATGACACCGGCAGCCCGCAGGGCACCCTCCAGCCACTGGGGGCGCAAGGCCTTTCGGCTGCGAATGTCCGCGATGCGCCGGGTTTCGGCCGCAACTTTCTCTTCGGCCAACGGCAACAGCGAAGCGGCCTTTGCGCGTTCGATCACGGTCACCCCGTCGGCATCGCCCACCACCAGGTCGCCCGGGTGTACGGTCACGCCGCCCAGCGAGACCGGGTGGTTGACCCGGCCCGGCACGTACTTGGTGGGGCCGTTGGGATTGAGTCCTGCCGCGTACATCGGGAACGCCAGTTCCCGGATCGCTTCGCTGTCGCGTACCGCCCCGTCGATCACCACGGCAGCCACGCCCAGGGCCACGCACTGCTGGCACATGATTTCACCCATGAGTGCGCTGGTCAGATCGCCTTTTCCATCGACGACGATCACGTCGCCTGGCTGGGCCAGGGCCATCGCGGCATGGATCATCAGGTTGTCACCGGGCCGGACTTCCACGGTCAGGGCCGGGCCAGCGAATCGCATACTGGGTGCGAGCGGAGCTATGCGGGCGCTGAGCGCCCCGCGGCGTCCCGCCACGTCGGCCAGGATGGATGAGGGAAAGCGGGCGGCTTGCGCGACCACCGCCGCGTCCACGCGGTCGATGTCACGGATCACGTCCGGCAATGCAGCGGCCTGACTCATGCGAATCTCCAGTTGTTTCAAGATAGGGAAAGCCGGGTCTTCCCCGGCTGGGCGTGTGTGCCCGTTCAGTCGATCCGGGCGCCGGACTCCTTGACGACCTGGCCCCAGCGGGGAATCTCGTCTTTGATCAGAGCCGCGAACTTTTCGGGGGTACTGCCGACCGGTTCGGCGCCTTCGTTGCTCAACTTTTTGCGCAGTTGGGGGTTCTGCAGCGCCTTGTTGAATTCGGCATTCAGACGGTCGACGATCTCATTGGGTGTTCCTGCGGGTGCGAGCAAGCCAAACCAGGTGTCTACGTTGATGTCCTTGTAGCCCAGTTCGGTCAAGGTGGGCACGTCAGGCAGGTCTTCGGAGCGCTTGCTTGAGGTGATGGCCAAGGGGCGCAGGTTGTTGCTTCTGATGTGACCGAGAAGGGTAGGCACCGATGACATGTACAGCTCGACCCGGTTGCCGATCACGTCTGTGGATGCCGCAGCGGCCCCGCGATAGGGAACATGCTGAAACTTGACACGGGCGGCCTTCTGCAGGAGCTCTCCGGCCAAGTGGGCAACAGTGCCATTGCCTGCCGAAGCAAAGTTGACCGAACCCGGTCGAGCCTTGGCGTCCTGAATGGCGTCAGCCATGTTCCTGTAAGGCGTACCTGTCCCGGTGACCAGCACCATCGGTGCGCTCGCGAGCAAGGTGACGGGTGTCAGGTCTTTTGTCGGGTCGTACGGAAGCTTGGCGTACAGCGTGCGGTTGATGGCGAGGTTGCTGGTCTGACCCACGACCAGCGAGTGGCCATCGGGTGCAGACTTCGCGACGTTGTCCACGCCAATGTTTCCGCCTGCGCCCGGTTTGTTGTCAATAACAAATACCCAACCGGTGGCCTGGGCAACCTGGTGACTGATCTCCCTCGCAATGGTGTCAGTGCCTCCTCCCGGCGGGAAGGGAACCACCAAGCGGATCGGCTTCTGCGGCCAGGCTTGCGCGAAAGCGGTGGTGGTCAGGGTGCCGGCAACAAGGGCCAGCAGCAGGCGGCGAGCAATCAACATTTTGTCTCCTGGAGTCATACGCCCTGAAAACAGGGCTGTTCGGGTAGCAGAGACTTCAGTATTGAGTCTGGATCGTATAAAGTCCATTTGATAAATATTGTCGAACCATAAAATCTACTTTTGGTATGGATCTCAGAGATCTGCGCTATTTTGAAACCATTGCCCAGCTGGAGCATCTGGGAAAGGCAGCTGCGCGGCTGCATCGCACGCAGCCCGCGTTGACCAGCAGCGTTCGCCGACTCGAAGAAGAATGCGGTGCGGCGCTTTTTGAGCGCGCGGGCCGTGGGATTCGTCTTACCTCTGCAGGCCGGGTCCTGCTCAAATGGGCCACTCGCCTGCGCTTTGATGTGGAGGACGCCCGGCGAGAGATGGCCGCGCTAGGTCAAGGGGTGGCCGGGCACGTGCGCATCGGCATTGCGCCCACACCCGCGCAATTTCTGTTGCCAGGCGTGGCCAGGCAATTGCTGGAGGAAGCGCCTGCCGTCACGCTAAGCACCGTTGTGGGCCTGGTGGACAAGATGAAACCCATGCTGGAGTCGGGCGAAATCGACCTGATGATCGGGACAGAAGGACCCCTGTCCAAAGGGTACGAAACGCGGATCCTGTCCGAAGACCCCGTGGTGGTGGCCACCAGCGCCAGCCACGAACTGTTCCTGACCACGCCTTCTCTGGCCGATTTGACCCGCTATCGCTGGGCCTTGCAGCCCCCGGGCGCACCCACCCGGGACTGGCTTGATCATGCCTTCGACGCACACCACCTGCCCCGGCCGCAGGTGCAGGTGGAGTCGTCCATGCTCATCATGCTGCCCAACCTGATTGCCCAGACAGGCTTGCTCAGCTTCATTTCGCGCCACCACCTGTCAGGCGATGTTTCTCGCTTGGGCCTTCAGGAAGTGCCCGTGAGGGAGCTGGTGATGCACCGGCGGCTGGTGGTCACCCATCGGGGCAACAATGCCCTGTCGCCTGCTGCGGCGCGTGTGGTGGAGCTCTTTGCCGAGCACAGCCGCTGATCGGATCACGCCCGTGGGGTGTCGAATCGATAGAGCTGGTTCGGATTGCGCCACAGGATCTGCTCTTGAACAGACCGGGAACTCGTCCATTCCAGGAACGAGGCGAGCAGGTCCGGGGTCGATGGCTTGCCCGCACGGTTTCGGGTGTGGGGCCAGTCCGACCCCCACAACAGGCGCTCGGGGTTGACCGAAAGCAGCCGGTCGTGAAGTGGTCTGACATCGCCGTACCCCGGCGACAGGGACGACATCACCGCAAGACCGGACAGCTTGATCCAGAACCAGCCCTCGGACAGCCAGGCACACAAAAGGTCAGCGCCTGCGTGGTTGGCCCCCAGTTCAGCCGGCACCCGTCCCATGTGGTCAAGCACCACCTCCAGCCTGGACGAGCGCAGAATCCCGGCTATGTCCGGCAGGGAACGACTGTCGGTCAGAAGGTTCAGATGCATCCCTCTGGCTCGAAGACGCGGTGCCAGAGCGGGCAGCGCACCGATGCCCACAAAGCCCTTGGCGGGCGCCACGCCACAGCCAGCAAAGTGGGCCAGTCTCACGCCACGTATGCCCACACTCGCTAGGTGGTCCAGTTCCTCTTCACTCACCTCTGATGGCACCGCCGCGATGCCCATCAGCTGCCCGCCACCCTCACGGACCACGTCTAGGAGCAGACGGTTGTCGACTCCGTAGACGCTGGGTTGAACCAACACACCTCGCGTGACGCCCATAGGATGCATCACGGCTCTCCATTGCCCCAGTGCAGCCGGCTCCGGCGTGTAGCTGCGGTCAGCTGCCATCGGGTACGCCTCATGGGCGCCGATAACGTGGAAATGGCAGTCAACCGCATGAAGCATGTTCAGTCGAGCGTGATGTTGGCCTCTCGCACAATGCGTGCCGTGCGGGTGATTTCCGTGCGGATAAACGCGGCATAGTCTGCCGGTGTGCCCACGATGGGCTCTGCGCCCAGGCGATGGAGCTGTTCCCTCATGGCAGGGCTTTGGGTGATGGTCCGCAAGGCGTTCGAGAAGCGGGCGACCATGTCTGCGGGTGCTCCGCCGGGTAGCACCAGCCCCAGCGTCGTGCTCGCGTCAAAACCGGGCACCCCGGACTCTGCCAGAGTGGGCACATTGGGCAGCAGCGGAGAGCGCTTCTCGGTGGTCACCGCCAGTGCTCTGATGCGCCCCGATTGCAAAAGCGGCATGAGAGATGACAGCTGATCGAAGTGGAGATCGACGTGGCCGCCAGCCAAATCGGTGTTCGCCGGAGCACTGCCCCTGTAGGGGACATGAACGAACTTGACTTTGGTCGCATCCTGGAACAGTTCTCCCACGATATGGTTGCCGCTGCCACTACCGGCAGAGGCCATGCTCACCTTGCCTTCGCGTGTCTTGGCCAGTGCGATGAGCTCCTGTACGGTGCTCGCTGTCACAGAAGGGCCGACGGCTAGAACCATGGGCACGCTCGCGATCAGGCCCACCGGGGTGAAGTCTTTGATCGAGTCGTAGGGCAGTCTCGGGTGCAGCGAGGGAGCTGCCAGATGGTTGATCGGCGATGCGATTCCAATGGTCAGTCCGTCCGCGGGCGCCTTGGCAACTGAGTCCAGACCGATTGTTCCGCTGGCGCCCGATTTGTTTTCGACAATCACTGGTTGCCCCAGGGCCTTGGCCAGTTCAGGGGCTATCAGGCGTGCGGTTACGTCCACATTGCCACCCGGCGGAAAAGGGACCACGAGCTTGATGGGGCGCGCACCAGTTCCCTGGGCAGGGACCAACAGCGGGCTGCACAGCAGAGCAGCGATCAGGATACGGCGGTTGAGTCTTGAAAACATGGTTGTCTCCTGGGGGTCATTCAGCTTTCAGGTTCAGCCGCTGAGCCACCTGAATGTTGTGGGTGATCTCGCTGGCGATTTGCCGGGCGAATGCGTCGCCACATATCGTGTGGGGCTCCAGCCCCGCCGCTTCGAGGCGTTCTCGGACGTCCTGTCGGGTCGCGAAAGATTTGGCTTCCTTTTCCAGCACACGGTAGGCCGCATCGTGGATGCCAGCCGGGGCCAACAAGCCGTACCACGTATCGACAACAAATCCCTTGACGCCCGATTCTTCAAAAGTTGGCACCTGCGGAAGCAGGGGCGAACGCTGTTTGGACGCCACGGCAATGGGGGTCAGCTTCCCGGACTGGATGTGCGGCAGCACCGACCCAACCGTGGCAAATGACAGATCGACTTGGCCGCTGATGAGATCGACAACGGCTGGTGCAGCGCCCCGGTAGGGGATGTGCACCATCTGCGTGTTGGTGAGCTTCTTGAATGCTTCGGTGGCCAAATGGGGTGAACTGCCTTGTCCGGGGGATGCAAATGAAAGCTCTTTGCCTTTTGAGCTAGCCCTTTCAAGAAACTCAGCGACCGTTCTCACCCGCATGGAAGGGCCGACCACCAAGACCGTCGCACTGGATGCCAAGGTACAGACCGGCTTGAACGAAGTGGCGGCATCGGCCTTCATCCGATCGCCATAGAGAGCCGGCAGCATGGTGTGGTTCGTGGCCGCGGCCAGCAAGGTCATGCCGTCGGGGCGCGAAGCTGCGACGGCCTCGGTCGCCAGCAGGGCGTTGGCGCCGGCCCGATTTTCGACAATGACGGGGTGTTGGACAGCTCTCGCGGCATGCTCCGCAAACGCCCTGGCCACCAGATCCGACGGTCCCCCGGCCGCGAAGCCCACCATAAGCTTGATCGGACGATCGGGAAACTTCTGGTTTTCGGTTGCTGTGGCTGGAAAGGTCAGCCAGGCAGCCAGCAGCCAAGTGAGGTGATGACGGCGCATTCTTCTGTCTCCTGAGTTGGGGTTGTCTGCTCGGCGCCAGCTGAGCTAGCCCGGATATTTCACCGTAGTAGAGCCACAAACGAGTACGGCATTGCCCTTGTGTGCCCGAAAATCCAGGTGTCGAATCTTGATCAACGAGCGGGCAATGCCGAAGCCAAACTGTACCGAAGAAATTGACGTTGGGC
>JAUXNG010000012.1 GCA_030682835.1 Hydrogenophaga sp.
GCTCAAAGATCGGCGCTGTGGGTGCCGCTCAGTTCCTTATCGACGCTGGAAGGCGGGGTGGGGGCTATCTTCGCCAGTCGGTCTATGCCGAAAGCCGGTAGTTCAGACCCTCCACCCCAACACCCTCAACCATACAAGCCGGCTCCGCCACATCCTCGGTCGAACTCCCCTGCGGCGCCGTCGCGGTCCGTTTGGGCTACGCTTCGGCTTTCCGTTGTTCTTGCAAAGGCGTTGTTCATGCCCGTCACATTGGATGGTCAGCTGGTCGTCGCGATTTCTTCGCGGGCTTTGTTTGACTTTGAAGAAGAGAACCGGCTGTTCGAGACCGGGGACGACCGGGCCTACATGAAGCTACAGCTGGACAGGCTGGAGCAGCCGGCGCGTCCGGGCGTGGCGTTTTCGCTGGTGCACAAGCTGCTGGCCTTCAACGACGCCGACACCCAGCGGGTGGAGGTGGTGATCCTCTCGCGCAACGACCCGGTGTCGGGCATGCGCGTGTTCCGCTCGGCGCAGCACTACGGCCTGCCGATCCAGCGCGGCAGTTTCACGCGCGGGCAGCCGCCGTGGCGCTACCTGCGTCCGCTGCGGGCCAACCTGTTTCTGTCCACGCACCTGGCCGACGTGAGCGCCGCGCTGGCCGCGGGCGTGCCCGCCGCGCAGGTGTACCCCCATTCCATGCACGCCAGCGACGCGCATCCGCACGAGGTGCGGATCGCATTCGACGGCGATGCCGTGCTGTTTTCGGATGAGGCCGAGCGCGTGTTCCAGGCCCAGGGCCTGTCGGCCTTTCAGGCGCACGAAGTCACCAACGCCAGCCAGCCGCTGGCCGGTGGCCCCTTCAAGCCGCTGCTGGAGGCGCTGCACCGCCTGCAGAGTGAAGGCACCGCGCTCATGCGCATCCGCACCGCGCTGGTGACCGCTCGCAGCGCGCCGGCGCACGAGCGCGCCATCCGCACGCTGATGAATTGGAACATCGAGGTTGACGAGGCCATGTTCCTCGGTGGCCTGCCCAAGGGCGAGTTCCTGCGCGAGTTCGAGCCCGACTTTTTCTTTGACGACCAGACCGGCCACATCGAATCGGCCTCGCTGCATGTGCCGTCGGGCCACGTCGCCTCGGGCATATCGAACTTGTGACCCACCCCGCACCACCCCACAAGGGTGGTGCTGACGGCCGGCAGTGCGCGCTCCACGGCGGTCCGGGCTGAACGGCCCCGTTTATTCTGAAGGTTTCCTGCATGCATGAACCCCTGACCCGGCTGGCGCGTTTTCGCCAGTTCACCGCCAAGGTGTGGGCGCTGACGCTGCCCTATTTCCAGTCGGACGAGAAGTGGCGGGCCCGCGCCTTGCTGGCCGCCATCGTGGTGCTGAACCTGGCGGCGGTGTACATGCTGGTGCTCATCAACGAATGGAACCGCGTGTTCTACGACGCGCTGCAGAACCGGGACGCCCCCGTGTTCTGGCGCGAGCTGGGGCGCTTTGCCTACCTGGCCTTCGGCTTCATCGTGATCGCGGTGTACCGCTTCTACCTCACGCAGCTGCTGGAGCTGCGCTGGCGCGCCTGGATGACGGCGTATTACCTGGACCGCTGGCTGGCCAACAAGGCCTTCTACCAGCTGGAACTGGCCCGCTACGCACGCACCGTCGACGGGCAGGAGGCGCCACCCGACAACCCGGACCAGCGCATCGCCGAAGACATCCGCCTGTTCACCAGCGACACCGTGAGCCTGTCCATGGGCCTGCTGAACGCCGTGGTCACGCTGGTGAGTTTCGTCGGCATTCTGTGGGTGCTGTCGGGCAGCTTCACGTTCAGCGCCGGCGGCGACACCTTCACCATTCCCGGCTTCATGGTGTGGATGGCGGTGCTGTACTGCCTGCTGGGCAGCGTGCTCACGCACTACATCGGCCGCCCGCTGATCGGCCTGAATTTTCGCCAGCAGCGGCTGGAGGCGGACTTCCGCCATCACCTGGTGCGGGTGCGCGAGTACAGCGAATCGATCGCGCTGGACCGGGGCGAGCCGGTGGAGCGCCAGCAGCTCGGCGGGCGCTTTGGCGAGGTGCTGGGCAACTACCTGCAGCTCATCAAGGCACAGAAACGGCTGACCTGGTTCACCGCCGGCTTCGGGCAGGCGGCCGTGGTGTTTCCGTTCATCGTGGCCGCGCCGCGCTATTTCAGCGGCGCCATCCAGCTCGGCGAGCTGATGCAGATCGCATCGGCCTTCGGCCGCGTGCAGGACTCGCTTTCGTGGTTCGTCGACAACTACGACCGCCTGGCCAGCTGGCGCGCCACCACCGACCGCCTCACCAGCTTCGAAGACAGCTTCAGCGCGCTGCAGACACCTTCCAGCCCCCAGGTGCAGCCAGCGGGTGCATCGGATGGCGCTCACCTGAGCATCGACGAACTGAATGTTGCACTGCCCGGTGGCGCGCCCCTGCTCGCCCTCGCGGGCCTGCAGGTGGCGGCGGGCGACAGCGTGCTGGTGAAAGGCCCGTCGGGCCGCGGCAAATCCACCCTGTTCCGCGCGCTGGCCGGCATCTGGCCCTGGGCGCGCAGCCTGGTTCGGGTGCCGGCCGACTTCGGCGAGCGCGCGCAGTTCCTGCCGCAGCGCCCCTACTTCCCCAACGGCGCCCTGCGCCACGCCCTGGCCTACCCGGCGCCCAGCGAGCGCTACACCGACGATGCGCTGCGACAGGCCCTGCGAGACGCGCTGCTCCCGCAGCTGGCCGAACGGCTGGACGACGAGGACGCCTGGGGCCAGAAACTCTCGGGCGGAGAGCAGCAGCGCCTGGCGATTGCCCGCGCCTTTCTGAAGCAGCCGCGCTGGCTGTTCGTGGACGAAGCCACCAGCGCGCTGGACGAAACCGCCGAACGCACGCTCTACGAGCGGCTGCAGGCCATGGTGGCGCGGCAGAACGGCGCCCTGGTGTCGATTGCGCACCGGCCATCGGTGGCGGCGTTTCACAACCGGCAATGGACTCTGGAGCCCCATGAAGCCGAGGGCGCGCGCTTCCAGGTGAACCACGCAGCCTGAGAGGCCCCATTGACACACCCCATGAGAAACTTGGTTCGATGACAGACCCTCGCCAGCCCGACACCCTCGGCGACGCCGCCCCCGCTCCCCTGCCCGCCGGTGCCCCGGCCGGTGATGCACCGGTGCCCCCCCGAGGCAACCCGGTCGAAGTGCTGTGGGCCTTCCTCCAGCTAGGCCTCACGTCTTTCGGTGGCCCGGTGGCCCATCTCGGCTATTTCCGCACCGAGTTCGTCGAGCGCCGGCGCTGGCTCGACGACCGCAGCTACGCCGACCTGGTGGCGCTCTGCCAGTTCCTGCCGGGCCCGGCGAGCAGCCAGGTCGGCATGGCGCTGGGCCTGCAGCGCGCCGGCGGTCTGGGCGCCCTCATGGCGTGGATTGGCTTCACATTGCCCTCGGCCCTGGCGCTCATCGTCTTCGCCTACGGCATCGCGCAGTACGGTGATCTGGCGGCATCCGGTGCGGTGCACGGCCTCAAGGTGGTGGCGGTGGCGGTGGTGGCGCAAGCGGTTTGGGGCATGGCGAAGACCCTGTGTCCGGACCGCCCGCGCGCGGGCCTGGCGATAGCGGCCGCCCTCCTGACCCTGGTGCTGCCATCGGCCCTGGGGCAGGTCGGCGCCATCCTCGTCTGTGGCGTGGTCGGCTGGCTTCTGCTGAAGCTGCCTCCACAGGCACCGGTGCCGCACATCGGCTATGGGGTTTCGCGCGGTGCGGGCGTGGTGGCGCTGGCGCTGTTTGCGGTGCTGCTGCTCGGCCTGCCCGTGCTGGCCGTGGCCACCGGCTCATCGCTGTGGACGTTGGTGGATGGTTTCTACCGTGCGGGTGCGCTGGTGTTCGGCGGCGGCCATGTGGTGCTGCCCCTGCTGCAGTCAACCGTCGTGCCGGCAGGTGTGGTGAGCAACGCCGACTTCCTGGCCGGCTACGGCGCAGCGCAGGCCGTGCCCGGCCCGCTGTTCACCTTCGCCGCCTACCTGGGCGCGGTGATGAGCGGGCCGCTGTCGGGCTGGGTCGGCGGCCTGGTGTTCCTGGTCGTGATCTTTGTGCCGGCCTTTCTGCTGGTGGTGGGCACCCTGCCGTTCTGGGACGGGCTGCGCCAGCGCGACGCCGTGCGGGCCGCCATGGCCGGCGTCAACGCGGGCGTGGTGGGCATCCTGCTGTCTGCCCTGTACGACCCGGTCTGGACCAGTGCCATCCTCGGGCGGGCCGACTTCGGCCTCGCCCTCGCGGCCTTCGGCTTGCTGGTGGTCGGCCGCGTTTCGCCCTTCTTCGTCGTTCTCCTCGGGGCCGTGGCTGGCTGGCTGCTGGGCTGACCACTCTGGCGCTGGCTCACCTCGCCCCTTATGGTGCCTTGATCGAGCCAGCAGACAGCCGCTGCTTCACCCCGCCGCGCGATACCCCGCCCACCCCCGCGCGCGCAATTCACACGCCGGGCAGCTGCCGCAGCCGTAGCCCCAGGCATGGCGGTGCTCGCGGTCGCCGAGGTAGCAGGTGTGGGTGTGTTCGACGATCAGGTCCACCAGGGCCTGGCCGCCGCCGGGCATGCCGGACGCGTTGCCCAGCTCGTGCGCCATGCGCCAGGTGGCGGCCTTGTCGATCCACATCAGCGGGGTGTCGATGAGGAAGCGGTGGTCCATGCCGAGGCTCAGCGCGACCTGCAGGGCTTTCATCGTGTCGTCGCGGCAGTCGGGGTAGCCCGAAAAGTCGGTTTCGCAGACCCCGGTGACGATGACCTGGATGCCGCGGCGGTAGGCCAGCGCCGCGGCCAGCGTGAGGAACAGCAGGTTGCGCCCGGGCACGAAGGTGTTGGGCAAGCCACTTTCCTCCATGCGAAAGGCCATGTCCCGCGTGAGTGAGGTCTCGCTCACCTTGCCCAGCACGGCCAGGTCGAGCAGGTGGTCTTCGCCGAGGCGGCCGGCCCAGTCGGGGAACTGTTCGCGCAGCTGTTGCAGCACGACCAGGCGCGCCTGCAGCTCGACGCTGTGGCGCTGTCCGTAGTCGAAGCCGAGTGTTTCCACGCGCGGGTAACGCGCCAGCGCGTGGGCCAGGCAGGTGGTGGAATCTTGTCCGCCCGAGAACAGCACCAGGGCGCTGGTGTGGTGAGCGGGCGGCAGCGGGGGGTGAGCAGGAAGGGCCATGCGCGCGATGGTAGCGCGAGGTCTGCCGTCCGCAGGCGGCTCCGAAACTGTTCTAGAGCCCGCGCATGGACCGTTTGCCGGCATGGTCGCGGCTGGTGGCGAGCATGCGGATGAGGGCGCGGTTGGCGTGTTCCAGGCTGATGCCGTGGTCTTCGCAGACGGCGGGCAGGCGGGCCAGTGCGTCGGGGTCGCCCTGCACGCGGGCGACGTCCAGCAGGGGGTGGTAGGGGCCGTCCTGGCGCAGCACGGCATCAAACACGCGTGCCGACATGGGGAGCTTTTTCAGCAACTCGGCCAGGGGTTGTTGCATGAAACGGTCGAGCTGGGCGAACAGGGCCGTGGTGTAGACCTCGGCGCGCAGGTTGTCTTCACTGCCCGACTCCAGCAGGTGCTGGGCGAGCCGTGAGCGCATCACCATGGCGTAGCGCACGGGGTGCAGGTCGGGCTCGCTTTCGCTGCCGGGCAGCTGTTCGTGCAGCCAGCGGGCGAGCGCGGTGAAGCCGATCATCATGAGGGCGTGGCGCAGCGAATCGATCTCGCGACGCAGGCCGTAGGCGGCGGAATTCACCAGCAGCAGCAGGCGGTAGACCAGCACCGGGTCCTGGCGCACCAGGCGTTCCAGGTGTTCCAGCGAGGTTTCGTCCTCAATGGCCTGCAGGATCTGGCCGATCACGCTGGCGTCGCTGGTCAGCGGCTGGTGGCGGTGGGCGTGGAGCACGTCTTCGTCGGGCCAGCCCAGCAGGCCCCATGCACCGGCTTCGTCGAGGCTGTGCGCGGCCAGCTGACGGTCGCACACGCCCTGCAGCAGCAGGCCGGGGCGCAGCGGACCGGGGATTTCCTGACGGCGGGCCATCAGCTCCAGCGCGTCTCCGGGACTCAGCTGCACCAGGCTGCGCACATCGAGCGGCGCCACGACCTCGTCGCGCAGGTCGGCCCACTGGCCGTGACGCAGCAGCACATGGCCGCGGCGAATGGCCTCGCCCAGCCCGGCGAGCGTGTCGGGGTCGCGGAACAGCGCCTCGGGCACTTCCAGCCAGGTGTTGTTCACCGGGGCGCATTCCAGCGCCTGGCGCAGCAGCGTCTGATCGGCCACGGAGAGGATGAGCACCGGCGCAGCAGCCGGCCAGTCGCTGCCCAGCAGCTGCATCAGGTGGGCGCCGTCGAGCGCTTCGGGCTGCGGCGTCTCCACGCGCAAGCGCACCGCCGCCAGCTGGCGCGCGCGGTTCCACACGGGCTGGTAGCCCAGGGCAATGCTGTCAAGAACGGTCTGGCTCATGGCGGTGCGATCGGTGGTGAGGCCTTACGCGCTCAGGCGACGAACTGGAACAGCGAGAGGCGCTGCACCTGCGCGTAAGACTTCAGGGCGGCTTCCAGGCCCACCTGCTGGGACTGGAAGTCGGAGATGCCTCTGACCAGGTCGAGGTCTTCCAGGCGGGAGCGCTCCACCTCGTGGCCGGTGGCGCGGTTGTTCAGCATGTTGTCGAGCGAGTCGGCGCGGTTCAGCCATTCGCCGGCACGGGCGCGGGCCAGCAGAACCCGGTCGTGCCCGGCATCGAGCTCGGCCATGGCGCGGGCCATCTGCTGGGTCAGCTGGGCGCCACGGCCGGGGCCGGTGGCGTTCAAGGCGACGTCGTCCGGAACCACCACCTTGCCGCGCAAGGCGTCGATCGCGTCCTGCACGACCTTGAAGAGGTCGGTGGGCCCGGACACCGGGTTGACCGCAACGCTGTCGCCCGCGTTGGGCTGGCCCAGCAGGCGCATCGACATGCCGTCGAACTGGATCGCCTTGCCGGCTTCATAAGCCACGTCCACCTGGCCGTCCAATGGATTGCGGGTCGCGTCGTCGAGATCGGTGATGCTGTAGCGCATGGTGCCGCTGGCGTCAGAAAAACTGATGCCGTAGCGGTGCCCGGTCAGCTGGGACAGGTTGGTCACCTCGCCCAGGTCGGTGCGCAGGCCGCCGGTGTTGCCCGCATCGAGATCCAGGCGAAAGCTGCCGTTGCCCTGCGGGATGCGCATCCAGATCGCGTCGCCATCCAGCGCCTGTGGCAAGGCGGCGGCGCCTGCAGCGGCCTGGCCGCGCTGGCCGTTGAACTGCACGCCGGTGGGACCGTACACGTCCACGAAAGGGGTGGTGGAGCCACCCAGCCCGCCAAAGAGCGTGCGGCCCGAGTTGTCCTGCCGGTTGGCCACGTTCAACAGTTGGTCGCGCAAGCCTTCGAGCTGGCGTGCAATGTCTTCGCGCTCGCTGGGCCCGAAGGTGCCGTTGCCGGCGCTCACCATCAGTTCGCGCACGCGCTGGATCAGCTCGCCCGACTCGGCCAGGCCGCTCTCGGCCTGCTGAAGGCTGGCACGCGAGCTCTCCAGGGCGCGCAGGTCGGACTGGGCGCGGCTGAGGCGGTTGCTGGCGGTTTCGGCCAGCGTCGCTGCGACTGGGTCGTCGCTGGCCTTGCGCACCCGCTTGCCGGTGGCCAGGCTTTCCTGCAGCGAGCTGAGGTCGGCCTGGCGCTTGGCCAGGTGGTTGATGGTGGTGTCGAAAGAGTGGGCGGTGGCGATTCGCATGGCGAGGTCCTTTCGGCGTTTCAACGACCCACGGTCTGCAGCAGGGTGTCGAAGGTGCTTTGCGCGATCTGCATGAACTTCGCAGCGGCCTGGTAAGACTGCTGGAACTGCAACAGGCGGGCGGCTTCTTCGTCGAGGTTGACCCCGGCGACATTGGCCCGTGCGCTCTCGGCGGCACTGGCCACCTGCGCAGAGAACCCGGCCGAAAACTCGGCGCTTTGCACGCGGGTGCCCACATCGGCAAACAGCCCGATGTAACCGTCCGCCAGCGACACACCTTCGTAGGTCGGACGGTCGCGCAGGGCCAGCACGGCAGCTGCGTTGCCGGCGTTCTGCGTCATGGAGCCAGGCACCGGGGCCTCCACGTTGAAGGTGTCGCCCGGGCTCGGGCTGCCCCGCAAGGTCAGGCTCCAGCCATTGGCCACGATCGGCTGGCCCGGAATGAAGGGCGTGGAAGGCCCTCCGTCGATGGTGTAGCTGCCGTCGCCCAGGAACGCCACCTGGCCCGCGGTGGCGGGCGATGACACGGCGTAAAGACTTTCCACGCTCAGACCGGGCTGGTTGCCAGTACCGGGCACCACCATCACCGGGCTGGCCGCGGCCAGGCGGTCGGGCGAGCCGATGGCCATCTGCAGGTCGCGCGCCGCGGCCTCGAAGGGGCGCACCATGAAGCGGTCGCCGTCGCTAGCGGCCCCACCCAGGCTGAACGTCAGGCCGTCGACGGTGAAGCTGGCGGGAGCGGGTACCTGGAGATCAGACGGTTTGCCGTCGCTCAACCGGATCACCCGCGCACCGCCGCCCTCGAACCGGACTTCATAGTCCGAAGCAATCAAGGCACTGGGGTCGGTCACGCTGGCGCTGACCGTGCCGGAACCAGCATAGGGTTGTGCAATGGTGCCGAGCACGGCCGGCGGTGGCACAAAGAAGGCCTGCCCCGTGTCGCCTCGCAGGTCCACACCGAGAGCGTGCTGCTGGTTGACCGTGGTGGCCGTGGCCAGCGCCATGCGGCCCAGCCCGTTCTGAACAGCGCGCAGGTCGTCGTTGAGGAAGCGCACCAGGCCGGCCAGTTCGCCCCCGCCCAGGCTGGCGTCGCTCATCAGAATTTTGGTGCTGCCCTGCACGAAAGACACACCCAGACGGGTGCTGTCGGCGGGGTCGCGCGTCGCCTCCAGCGAGGCCGCGCGCTGGCCCAGCACCAGCGGCTGGCTGCCGCCCACAAACACGTTCATCGTGCCGTTCTCGGCCGGCACGGCGCTGATCTGTACGTGCTGGCTGAGCTCGCGCAGCAGCTGGTCGCGCTGGTCGTACAGGTCGTTGGGTGTGTGCGCGCCGCCTGCGGTTTCAATAATGCGCTGGTTGACCGTGGCCAGGTCTTTCGCGAGGCCATTGACCACGCGAACCGTGCCCTCAATCTGCAGCTGCGTGCTGTGCGCCAGCGTGTCGATCTGCGTGGCGGTGTTGCGCATGCGGCTGGCGAACTCTTCGCCGCGGGTGATCACCACCACGCGGGCGCTCAGGTTGGTGGGCGACGAAGCCACGTCGTTCCACGAGTTGAGCATGTCGTTCATGGCCGAGCCAATGCCCGCGGCCCCCAGCGGGAACAGGGTTTCCATCTGCTGCAGGCGCGACAGGCGCACGCCGTCGGCTGCGGCCAGCGAGGACGTGATGCGGGCCTCGCGGGTCAGGTAGGCGTCGTGCGAGCGCTCGACGGTGCCCATCTCGACACCCTTGCCGAAATAGCCGCTGCCCAGCTGCTGGTAGCCCGCCGTCTGCAGCTGAACCGATTGCCGCGAATAGCCCGCCGTGTTGACGTTGGCAATGTTGTGGCCGATGACCTGCAGCGCCGCCAGGTTGGTGGTGAGAGCTCGGGTACCGATGTTGAGGGCGCCAGACATGGATGCTTTCTTTCAGGCTCGCGGCCGTTCAGGCCTGGGCCCGTTGCAGGCTCAGCGTGGTGTTGATGGCACGGCTGAGCTTGTTGGCGTATTGGGGGTCGGTGGCGTAGCCGGCCGTTTGCAGGCTCTGGGCAAAGCCCTGCACGGAGCCCACCTGTTTCATGGCCTTGTCGTAGCGCGGGCTGTTGCCGATGAGGCGGGCGTAGTCCCGGAACGACTCGGCGTAAGAGTCGTAGGCGCGGAACTTCGCTGTCATCTTGCGTGGCTCGCCGTTGATGTATTCGGTGGTGGTGACCTCGGCCACCTTGCCCTTCCAGCCGCCGGTGGCCTTGATGCCGAACAGGTTGAATGAGGGCGAGCCGTCGCGGTGGCGGATCTCGCTCTTGCCCCAGCCGGTTTCGTGTCCGGCCTGGCCAATCATGTAGCTCGCCGGAATGCCCGACTCGCGGGCCACGGCGGCAGCGGCCTGGCTGTGCTGGGCCACAAACCCCGCCTGGCGCGGACCGGCCGGTGCGCGGCTCACAGTGCTGGCGCCCCCGGCACCCGACAGCGGCGAGAGCGACGCGCCCTCGCCACCGGCCGCGGGTTTGGCATTGGGATCGATCTGGCGCATGAGTTGGCGCTCGATCGCCTCCGACAGGCCGCCGGGCAAGCCCGAGAGCTGCACCGCGAACTGCTGGTCCAGCAGGTCGGTGCCCAGGTCGCTGCCCTCGCCGTCCATCAGGCCCGACTTCTGCGTGGCCTCGCGCATGCTCTTGATCAGCTCGCGCATGAACAGCGATTCAAACTGCTTCGCCGCCTCTTTCAGCGCGGCCTTGTCCGCCTGCTCGCCGCCCTTGGCCGCACTGCCATAGCGCAGCGCATTCAGCGCATTCGGATCGGCCGCCAGGCCCTGGGTCGACAGGGATAGATTGTTCATGACAGCCTCCCGCGAATGGCAGCGTGGCGACGCTGATCAAATGCATGGACTCGCAGGATCCCGCTGAAGGCGCAACGCATCCGGCAAGCCGATACCAGCCTACCCCTTCCCGGCGCGAGGTGCACCCAACCGGGAACGCCGCGGATCTGGCTCCGCCAGTCCGCAGGTGTTGCCCCCTTGAGGGGGGATGCGGCTACGCGCAGCGAGCAAGCAACGGGGGTGAACATGCTAGATCACCTCGAGTTCGGCGTTCATCGCGCCCGAGGCCTTGATGGCCTGCAGAATGGCCAGCAGGTCTTGCGGGGTGGCACCCAGCGAATTGAGCACGCGCACCACCTCGGACAGCTGGGGCGCCACGGGCAGCGCGATCAGTGAGCCCGCGTCCTGCGTGATCTGGATGTTGGCCTTCTCCGCGACCACGGTCTCGCCGCGCGACAAGGGGTTGGGCTGGCTGATGACGGGAGTCGAACTGATGGTGACCGACAGGTTGCCGTGCGACACGGCGCAAGGCCCCAGCGTGACAGCCTGGTTCATCACGATGGAGCCGGTGCGCGAGTTGATGATCACGCGCGCCATGGGCACGCTGGCCTCCAGCCGCACCTCTTCCACCGCCGCCAGGAAACCCACCCGCGCGCCCGGATCTGCCGGCGCTCGCAGGCGCACCACGCGGCCGTCCACCGCGCTGGCCACGCCCGGGCCCAGAGCGCGGTTGATGGCGTCGGTGACGCGGCTGGCGGTCTGGAAATCGGCGGCGTTCAGGCCCAGGTCGATGGTGTCGCCCAGCGCGAAGGCTGTTTCCACCGTGCGTTCCACCTGTGCCCCGCCGGGAATGCGGCCGGCGCTCAGGTGGTTGATCGTCACCTTGCTGCCGCCCGCGGCCGCACCGGCGCCACCCACCAGCAGGTTGCCCTGGGCCAGCGCGTAAACCTCGCCGTTGGCACCTTTCAACGGCGTGGTGATGAGCGTGCCGCCGCGCAGCGACTTGGCGTTGCCCATGGACGAGACGGTCACGTCAATCATCTGCCCCGGCTGTGCAAAGGCCGGCAGCTGCGCCGTAACGAGCACCGCCGCCACGTTCTTCAGGGCAATGTTGCCCTCTGGCAGGGTGAGCCCGAGCTGCTGCAGGTAGTTGCGCATGCTCTGGCCGGTGTAAGACGCGGACTGGTCGCCGGTGCCGTCCAGCCCCACCACCAGGCCATAGCCGGTGAGCTGGTTGCTGCGCACGCCCTGCACCGCGGCAATCTCCTTGACGCGGATCGACTGTGCCGCCACCTGCGCCGGTGCCCCCGCCAGCAAGCCCGCCATCAGCGCACAGCCCAGCAGACCCGTCAGGCGCTGGGCCGCGCCACGCAGCGGAGCGGGTGCGGGCAGGTGGCTGCGGGTGTGCGGTTTCATGGCGCTGGGCGTGGTCGGCAGGGCATCGGCATTCATGCGTCCAATGCTATGCAGCCTCAGAACGGGATAACGTTCAAAAAGAACCGTCCCAACCAGCCAATTGAAAGCGCTTCACCCTGCGCGCCGCGGCCACGCGATTCGATGCGCGCATTGGCCACCTGGGTGGAGGGCACCACGTTGCCGGGGCGGATCTGCCGCGGGTCGACCGTGCCCGAGAAGCGCAGCACATCCACGTTCTGGTTCACGCCGATCTGCTTCTCGCCGGCCACCACCAGGTGCCCGTTGGGCAGCACCTCGATCACAGTGGCGGTGATGGAGCCTTCGAACCGGTTGGCGCTCTCGGTGCCACCCTTGCCCTGAAACGCGTTGGACGATTCGGCACCCACCCGCAGCTTGTCGAGCAGTGGTGCCTTGAGCAGGGGGAAGGCCGAGACACCGCCCGAGATGTCGGCCGAGCGGTCGATGGAAGCGGAAGACTTCTGGCTCGCGCTGATGCGTTCCACGATCTGCACCGTGACCGTGTCACCCGGCATTCGCGCACGCACATCTTCAAAAGCGGGACGGTAGCTGGCCGCCTGGAAGAGGCTGCCGTTCGGCGTGGCCGCCGCCGGCGGCGGTGCCGCATAGCGCACCGGCGCCACCGGCACCACGTCCACCTGTGGTGTTTGCTTCAGCGTTTCACAACCGCTGGCCAGCAGGGCAAGCGGCAGCAGCAGGGACACACGCAGGAAGATGGTTTTCATATCAAGCTTTCAGACATCCAACCGATAAGAAGGTCAGGCAGTGGGGCTGCACAGCAGCGCATAAAAACAAAAAACCCGAATACACCAAAGAAGCCGCCGGCGAGAGTGCCGACAACCCAGAACGCCGCGGAACCGGCTTTGCCGGGCCGCCAGCGTTGCCCCTTGAGGGGCGGAGCTGGCTACACGCAGTGAGCCAGCGATGGGGGTGGGCCTTACAACTGCGCCAGGCGTTGCAGCATCTGGTCCGAGGTCTGGATCGCCTTGGAATTCATCTCATACGCGCGCTGGGTCTGGATCATGGTCACCAGCTCCTGCACCACGTTCACGTTCGAGGTCTCCACAAAGCCCTGCATCACCGTGCCCATGCCGGCGGAGCCCGGCGCGCCGTTCACGGGGTTGCCCGAAGCCTGGGTCTCGGCAAACAGGTTCTGTCCGCGCGGCTCCAGGCCGGCCGGGTTGATGAAATTGGCCAGCTCGACGTTGCCCACCACGGCAGGGTTCGGGTTGCCCGGCAACTTCACCGACACCACGCCGTCGCTCGACACGGTGATGCTCTGCGCCTCGGCCGGAATGGTGATGCCGCCGGCCAGCGGGTAGCCGCTGGAGGTGACCATGCGGCCCTGCGCGTCGAGCTGCAGGCTGCCGTCCCGCGTGTAGCCGATGGTGCCGTCGGGCATTTCCACCTGCAGGAAACCGTTGCCGTTGACAGCCAGGTCGAGGTGGTTGTTCGACTGCTGCAGGCTGCCCTGTGCAAACGAGCGGGAAGTTGCCACGGTGCGCACACCCAGACCGACCTGCAGGCCGGTGGGCAGCTCGCTCTGCTCGGCCGTGTTGGCACCCACCTGGCGCAGGTTCTGGTACATCAGGTCTTCAAACACCGCGTTGGCACGCTTGAAGCCGTTGGTCGAGGTGTTGGCCAGGTTGTTCGAAATCACGTCCAGCTGGGTCTGCTGGGCCTGCATGCCGGTCTTGGAAATCCACAGCGAATTGATCATGGTGTGCTCCTGGTTACGGACTCTTCAATGGGGCAACGCGCCGGCGTGCCAGACGCTGCGCGTGAAACGGTGCAGCCGGGGACACCGCCGGGCTGGCTTTGCCAGACGGCTGGTGTCGCCCCCTGGGGGGTGACGCGAAGCGGCGCGGGGGGTGTCATCAGTTCACGCTGAGCAGCTGACCGGCCGACTTGTCGTTGGCTTCGCCGTTCTGCAGCATGCGCATCTGCACTTCGAACTGGCGGGCCACGGCGATCATTCCCACCATGGCCTCGATCGGGTTCACGTTGCTGCCCTCCAGCGCACCGCTCTGCATGCGCGCCGTGGCGTCGGCCGGCAGTGGGTCGCCCTCGGGGCCGCGGAACAGGCCGTCGGCACCGCGCTGCAGGCGGTTGTCTGCATCGGGCGTGACCAGCTTGAGCCGGCCCACGGCCAGCGGCGGCTGGCCCGACACGCGCGCGCTCACCGTGCCGTCTTCACCCACGTCCACCTGCGCGCCGGCCGGCAGCACCAGCGGGCCACCGTCGCCCAGCATCGGCAGACCCTGGGCGTTCACCAGGGTGCCGTCGGCGCTCACCTCCAGCGCGCCGGCGCGGGTGTAGGCCTCGGTGCCGTCGAGACCCTGCACCGCAAAGTAGGCGTTGCCACGCGCGGCCACGTCAAGGTTGCGACCGGTGTTCGTCACCGGGCCGGGTGCGTCCAGATGGCCGGCCGTGGCTTCCAGTGCGAACACGCGCGTGCTCGCACCGTCGCCCCGGATGGGCACCGCGCGAAACGTGGACAGCTCGGCGCGAAAACCCGGTGTGGCGGCATTGGCCAGGTTGTTCGACAACAGCTGCTGCCGATGCTGGGCCGCGTTGGCGCCCGTCATGGCGGTGTAGATCATGCGGTCCATAGGGGGCTCCGGGCGGGGGGTGCAAACAAGGGGCTACTCAGCGCATGTTCAGGAGGGTGCTCAGCACCTGGTCCTGCGTCTTGATGGTCTGCGCGTTGGCCTGGTAGGCGCGCTGGGCCGTCATCATGTTGACCAACTCACCGGTGAGGTCGACGTTGGAGTCTTCCAGCGCCCCGGCACGCAGGCTGCCAAAGCGCCCTGAGCCTGGCTCGCCGCGATTCGGCTCGCCCGACGCGTAGGTGGCCACCCAGTTGCCGCCACCGGTGGGGGCCATGCCCTGGGTGTTGCGGAAGTTCACCAGTGCCACCTGCCCGGCCGCACGCGTCTGCCCGTTGGAATAGCGCGCCGTGACCACACCGTTATCCTCGATCTTCAGGCTGGTGAGCTCACCCGGGCGGTAGCCGTCCTGGGTGAGGTTGGACACCGCGAAGCTGGTGCCGAACTGGGTGACGTTGCTCAGCTCCAGCGTGGCGTTGAAGGGAACCCCCGAGCCGTTGGGCGATGCCAGCTGGATGGAGAACGGTGTGGTCGGGGGAATCAACGTGCCGTCGGGGTTGAAACTGAGCTGGAACGGCGTGGAGGTGGACGGGTCGCTTCCGTTGACGCTGGTGTACACGTTCCAGACGTTGGTGCTGACCTTCTCGAAAGCCAGGCCCACGGGAATTTCCAGGCCCTGGGCGTCGTAGGCCATGACCGAGGTGCCGTAGGTGCTCAGCGGCGTGGGCGGCGTGACGCTGGCGGCCGGCACCGCGCGGGCGTCCAGGTTGAACTGGGCGGTGATGCCGCTGGTGGGTCGCGCGGGAATCGGGCCGCCAGTGGGCAGGTTCAGTGCAATGGTTTCGAAGCTCAGGCGGTTGCCTGCCGCGTCGGTGGGGTAACCCATGAGCTGGCCGCCCTGGTTGGTCACGATGTTGCCCATGCGATCCAGCTTGAACTGCCCGTCCCGGGTGTAGGCCAACGAGCCGTTGGGCATGGTCAGCTCGAAGAAGCCGTTGCCATTGATGGCCACGTCGAGGTCGTTCCCGGTCACGGTGATGTTGCCCTGGGTGAACGACTGCGACACGGTCGAGAGCGTCACCCCGATGCCCGTGTTGGTGCCGCCCGACGCGTTGATCGAGCTGGCGTAAAGGTCGGCGAACTCGGCGCGCGAGGCCTTCATGCCTACCGTGTTGGCGTTGGCAATGTTGTGGCCGATCACGTCGAGGTTGCGGCTGGCGCTGTTGAGGCCGGAGAGTCCTTGCTGGAAAGCCATGGTGGTGTCCTTGTGTGCGTGGGAGAGGTGGTTTGAAGCCGCTGCGCGTTCAGATGAAAGAGACGACCTGGTCGTAGCCCACCGTGCGGCCGTCCTGCATCTGCAGACTCATGGCGCCGTTGGTCATGCCGGATCCGGTGACGGTCAGGCGGGTGAAGGTGGTGGCACCCACGGGCTGCCCGTCGGTGCTGGCCCGCACGCGAAAGCCCGATACGGTGGTCGGGTTCACGCCGGAACCATCCCAGTTGAAGGAGTGCTGGCCGGCCGTGAGCGGGCCGAAATTGAGGGTGTCGATCACCTGGCCGGCGCTGCCCAGCACATCAACGGACACATTGCCGGCGTTCTGGTCCAGCCGCATGGCGCCTTTGCCGATGACGCCGTCAAAGCCCAGCTGCGAGCCGCTGACCAGCGCCTCGCGCCCGACCAGCGAGGTGCCCTGCATCGCCTGCATCGCGCCAAACTGCGACGCCATGCCCTTGAGCGTGGCGTTGAGTTCCTGGATGCCGCTGACCGTGTTGATCTGCGCCATCTGCGAGGTCATCTGCGCGTTGTCCATCGGGTTCAGCGGGTCCTGGTTGTTGAGCTGCGCCACCAGCAGTTTGAGGAACCGGTCCTGGGAAGCCGCGGGGTCGGACGCGTTGTTCGCCCCGCTTCCCGTGGTGCTGCCCACCGTCTGGCCGAGGTTTCGCGTGTCAATTGCTTGCGTGAACATGGTTCATGGGTCTTTCTTCATTGCCCCATCTGGAGCGTCTTGAGCAGGAGCGTCTTGGCCGTGTTCATGACCTCCACGTTGTTCTGGTACGAACGCGAGGCCGAGATCATGTTGACCATCTCCTCCACCGGGTTCACGTTGGAATGCGTCACATAACCGTCGGCGCCCGCGCTGGGGTGGTGCGGGGCATGCACCCGCCGCCCGGGCTCCTCGCTCTCGCGGATGTCCTGCACCTTCACGCCGGCATTGCCCGGCCCACCCATGGGCACGGTCTGGAACAGGATGTGCCGCGCCTTGTAAGCCTGCCCGTCAGGCCCGGCCACCGCATCGGCATTGGCCAGGTTCGACGCCACCACGTTCAGCCGCTGCGACTGCGCACTGACCGCACTGCCCGACACACCAAAAATCGAAAACATGGACATAAAGAAATCCTTTCAGAACCAGCACGTGGCCGGCGCGACATGCACCCACCCCAGAACACCGCGGAACTGGCTTTGCCAGGCCGCAGGTGTTGCCCCCCGGGGGGTAGCGCCGAAGGCGATGCGGGGGGTACTCATGTTCACTGCCCCTGGATCGCGCTGAGCATGGTCTTCACATGCCCGTTGATGAACCGCAGCGTCGACTCGTAGCGGATCGTGTTGTCCACGAAGTTGGCGCGTTCCCGGTCGAGGTCAACCGAGTTGCCGTCCTGGCTGGGCTGGGTCTGCACGGTGTAAGCCATGTCGGGCTTGCCACCGGGGCTGGCACCCAGGCGCATGTGGCGCGCGTCGGTGGTGGCCACTGCGCCACCGGTGCTCATGCCGCTGGCGCCTTTAAGGGCCTTGGCGAAGTCGAAATCGCGCGCGACAAAGCCGGGCGTGTCGGCATTGGCAATGTTGCTGGCAATCACCTGCTGGCGCTGCGAGCGCAACAGCAGCGCGTTGGACTGGAAATCCAGCCGGGCGGTCATCTGTTCGAACATGGGCACCTCTGCGCAAGCGACATTCGGGTTGGCAAAAGCACACTGCTTTCACCGGCATGAGCGCAAGTATGGAAAAACTTGAGGTCTCGCAATGGCCGGAACAAGCGCCACTTTTGCAGGCATTTCCCTGCTTTCAATCGCCCCCATCGGCCTAGAGTGCGGAGCTGTGTCGATGGGTTTGCGTCGCTGGACGCCACACACCCCCCACGCGCGAATGCCCCGAACCCCCACCCAAGCCGCCCATGAACCGCCACCGCTCACACACGCTCTTGAAACTGCCCCTGCGCGCGCGAGCCCTGCGGCTGGCCGCGGGCGGAGCGCTCGCGCTGGCGCTGGGCACCGCGGCCCAGGCCCAGTCGCCCGGCCAGGCGGTCGCGCCCGCGCCCGACAGCGCCAACCTCGCCGAACTGGCCCGCGCGTTCGTGGAACCCTCCCTGGCCGCTGCCCTCTCGCAGGCCGGCGCCAGTGCGCTGCGCCCTGAAATCATCATGGGATCGCTGGACGCGCGCCTGCGACTGGCCCCCTGCGCCCGCGTCGAAGCGCACTTGCCGCCGGGCACCCGACTGTGGGGGCGCAGCCGCATCGGCCTGCGCTGCGTGGAAGGCGCCACGCGCTGGAACGTGTTTCTTCCGGTCACGGTGAAGGCCTGGGGCCCCGCCTGGGTGCTCAACCGCGCCGTGCCCGCGGGCACACCCCTGACTCAGGAAGACGCCGAAATGGCCGAAGTGGACTGGGCGGAGCATGCCGCCCATGTGCTGGCAGCACCCTCGCTGTGGGTTGGCCAGCAGGCGGCCTACACGCTGGTGGCCGGGCAGGCCTTGCGCCAGCACATGGTGCGCCCGCCGCAGGCCTTTGCGGCCGGCAGCCAGGTGCGGGTGGTGCAGACCGGCTCAGGCTTTCAGGTGGTGGTCACGGGCGAAGCGCTGGCCGCCGGCCTGGTGGGACAAGCCACCCGCGTGCGCCTGCCAGGGGGGCGGGTCGTCAGCGGCCTGGTGCGCGACGGCCAGACCGTCGAACTCGTGCTCTGAAGACCCCTTGCGCCTCTTCGCCCACCCTTTTCGTGATCCTTTCCTCAAAAATAACCTAAAGTCACCCCGCATTTGAGCCGATAGTCTTTCCACAACGCCCCAAATCCGGGGACTGGAGAGTGATATGAAAGTCGAATCTTCACCCGACTCGTACATAGGTTCGGTGGCCGGCGGCCCTCAGAAGGCGGCACAGACACCGCCCGCAGGCGCCGAAGGGGCCGGTGCAGCCGCGCCTGCCGCAGCGGCCGCGAAACCGCAGGCAGCCGCGGGCGTGACCGTCACCCTGTCCCCCACCAGCCAGGCCATGGCTTCGGGTGGCAGCAGCAGCGACGTGTTCAACGCGGAAAAGGTTGAGGCCATGAAACAGGCCATCGCCAGCGGTACCTTCCAGGTGAACGCCGAGGCGATCGCCGACAAGATGCTGTCCAACGCCGCCGAAATGCTCAGCGCCACCCGCGCCTGATAACCCCAGCAGAGGCCCCCATGACCCCAGCCGCACCCACCACGAACACCCACCCCTGGATCGTGTCGCTGCAGGCCGGGCTGGACGGGCTGGAAACCGCGCTGCTGCAGGGCGACGCGCCCGGTGTGCAGACCGCCAGCGCGGCGGTGCAGGCGGTGCTGCAGAACGCGCCCCGCACGGCCGAATTCGGCGTGCCCGGCAGCACACTCGCCATCGACATGCACCGCGCAGCCCATCGTTTCGGGCAATTGCGCCAGGCCGTGCTGCGCGCCAGCGCCCAGAGCCAGCGCGCCGTGCACAGCCTGCTGCCCCAGCAGGCCCCCGCCACCTACGGCACCCTCTCAGGCGCGAAGCCCTCCACCGGCGGTGCCGGCCGGGCTTACCTCGCGGCCTGACACCTGCGCCCCACCCTCCCCTCTGGCCGCGTGGCCATGGTCGGCCTTGCGCCGCCTGATGAGCGCCCGCGGGCGATCGATAATGGGGCCTCGACCCTGCGCCTGAGCACCGGCACGCCAGGCGGGTGGTTCGAGCCATCACCCGCCCTGTCCAGCGGCATCGCGGGGCCCACCCCTTCCGAGAGTGCTCCATGCAGAACCTGATCCAGTTTGGTGAAAACGCGGCCAAGATCTTCGTGTTCGACCAGGTCTACCCGCTCAGTGCCGCAACCGAACAAGCCAAGCAGAAGCGGCTCAATGCCTTCGGACTCACCGCCAAGCTCAACCCGTTCAAGCGCCCAAAGGAAGACACCGTGCTGCTGACCAAGCACGAGCTGCGCTACGAGCCGTTCTGGCACGTGGCGGCGCGGCGAGAGGTCGATTTCACCCGCGAGATCACCTATCCGGTCGACGTGGGCAACGTGCACGCCCAGGTGGTGCTGATCAATGGCGAGCAGTTCCCCATCACCACCCACGGCAAGAAGCGTTCGATCAATGTGGCGGCGGTCGAGGTCTGCCACCGCAAGATCGACTACGTGGACTTCCTGGACGGCCTGGGCCGCGAGATCAAGCGCGCCACGCTCGAAAACTACGTGAGCAACTACCGCTCCCAGGAACAGCTGGTGCTGGACCTGCCCGAGGCGGTGGACCTGAAGCTGCGCGCGCCAACGCTGCGGCAGCGGATCGACCAGACGCTGTCCACCGAGGTCATCAACGCGCACGAAGTGCAGCAGGACCTGCGCACGCTCGAGAAGTCATACATCTACTACCGGCCCGTGTTCGCGTTCGAGTTCGCCTGGACCACGGAAGACAAGCTGGGCGTGATCGAGGTCGACGGCCTCACCGGCGAGGTGGTGGAAAACGGTCAGTGGTTCAAGGACAAGATCGGCGCCATTGCCACGCGCGAGATGCTGTTCGAAGCGGGGGCCGAGCTGGCCGGCGCGCTGGTGCCGGGCGGCGGCCTGGCGGTGAAAGTGATCGGTCGCATCACCGCGCCGACCTGAGCGGGCCGCGGGCTGGCCGGCTCAGTGCTCGCGCAGCTTGGCGCGCAGGCGGGCGATGGACTGGCTGTGCAGCTGGCAGATGCGCGACTCGGTCACGCCGAGCACGGCGGCGATTTCCTTCAGGTTCATGTCGTGCTCGTAGTACATGCTCATGATCTGTTGTTCGCGCTCGGGCAGCACATTGATGGCCGCCACCAGGGCCATGCGCATGCGCTGGTCCTGCAGCACGGCTGACGGCTCCGCGTCGGTCTCGCCCATGTGGCGGTCGAGGAAGCCGTCGTCGTCATCGCCATGGCCGCTGATGTCTTCCAGGTAGACCAGCTGGGTGCCGCGCACCTTGGCCAGCAGGTGCTGGTAGTCGGCCAGCTCCATGCCCAGTTCCTTGGCAATCTCCGATTCCAGTGGCGCGCGGTGCAGCTTCTGCTGCAGCCGGTGCACGGCCTGCTCGATGTCTTTCTGGCTCTTGCGCGAGCCGCGCGACATCCAGTCGCCGTCGCGCAGTTCGTCGATCATGGCGCCGCGGATGCGCTGGCTGGCAAAGGTCTCGAACTGCACGCCCTGCTTGGGCTCGAAGCGCGCGATGGCTTCGGTCAGGCCGATCATGCCGACCTGGATCAGGTCGTCCAGCTCGACGCTGGGGGGCAGCTTGGCGATCATGTGGTGGGCCAGGCGACGCACCAGCGGACTGTATTTGCGCAGCTGCTCGTCCCGGTTGAGGGTGCCTTTGGCGGTGTACATGTTCATCAGCTCCAGAGTGGGAGGGCGCCCGCTGTGCGGGTCGCTGCGGGGGCCGGCCTGGCCTGGCCTGCGCGCGGCGCGCAGGTGAGCGCGGCTTCCTGCACGCGGTGGCCCCAGGTGTGGACCGGCCAGGCGTCCAGCGCCAGGCCCAGGTGGCGCTGCGCGCAGTCGGCCACGGTGTCCACCGTCTGCTGCAGCGCAGAGGCGGCATCGGGCGAGGCCAGCGGGGCCAGCACCGGCGCCAGGCCGGCACCGTGCAGCAGCTTCACGGCACCGTAGGTGTCAAAGGTGGCCTGGGGCTGCTCCAGCACGGGCACCAGCACGCGTGCCCCGCTGCCACCCAGCAGCTGGCCCAGCGAGAACGCCGGGGCAAACAGCAGCACCAGGGCCTCGGGGGCAAAGGGGGCGAGCAGGCGCGAGAGCGCCACGCCGGCACCGCCTGCGCGGGCCGTCTCCTGCAGGGACTGCAGACCGAGTGCGCCCGGCATCGCCAGCCACTCGGCACCGTCTACCGGACAGGCCAGGCCCGAGATGGATGGGTCCTGCAGCGCACGCAGCAGGCCCAGGTGGCTGCCATCGCCGCGCAGGCGGCTGGACGATTCGGTGGCACTGCCGTCCACGATGACGGGCGCGCGGTCCAGCGCCGTCAGGTGGGCCGCCAGCGTGCACAGCAGTTCGTAGGCGCGGGCCGGCTGTGCGGGGCAGGCCACCGCCATCAGGCCGGCACTGGCCAGCGGCCGTTGCCGGGCGCGCAGGCCGGCGGCCTGGTCGAAACCGATCTCAAACATGGGAGGCCCCCAGGTCGACGCCGCGGGTGGACGATTGCGAAAAGTAGAAGCCCATGTCGGAGCCCAGTGGGTCAAACGCCGACTTGCCCTGGGTGCCCATGGACATGCGCACCAGCGCGGCGGCGTCGGGGTTCTGCCAGTCTTCGGGCACGCGCTGGCCGTTGGCCACACCGCGCAGCACCACCTGGTGGCGGATCAGGGCGTCAATGGCCGGGCCGAGCTTCACGGCTTCGTCCACCTTGCTGAGCACCGCACCGTGCAGCGTGCTCGCCTTGAAGGCGGTGAGCACGTCGTCCAGCGTATCGCCGTGCGAACTGGCGTTGAGCACCAGCGTCTTCTTGACCTTGGGCACATCGAGCACATCGAGCATGTCCTGGATGCGCTGGTCGCGCTGACCCAGGCCGGCGGTGTCGATGATCACCATGCGCTTGTTCGACAGCAGGTTGAGCAGGTCTTTCAGGGCGGCGCGGTCATGGGCCAGATGGGCCACCACACCGAGCATGCGGCCGTAGGCGCGCAGCTGCTCGAAACCCGAGACGCGGTAGGTGTCGAGCGTGATCAGGCCCACGCTGCCAGCGCCGTGCTGCTGCACGCACTGGGCGGCGAGCTTGGCGGCCGTGGTGGTCTTGCCCACGCCGGTGGCGCCGATCAGCGCCAGCACACCACCCTCGTCGCACAGGCCTTCGCCGGGCGCCGCCACTTTGAGGTTGCGCGTGAGCACATCCATGACCCAGCGCACCGCCTCGGGCGCACCGGACTCGCTGGACACGCGCTCCAGCACGGCACGGGCCATGGTGGGCGAGTAGCCCGAGCGGATCAGCTTGAGCATCAGGTTCGACTGGATCGGGTTCTGCTTCGAGCTGCCCAGCCAGGCCAGCGTGTTGAAACGCTCCTCGATCATGTCCTTCAGCGCCGACAGCTCCACCGCCACGCCGTTGTCGCGGGCCGCGAATTCCGGTGCCGGCGGTGCCGCGCGGCGCTCGGCCGTGCGCGGCTGCCGGGGAGGCAGCGAGTCGTCCCAAGCGGGCTCGGGCATGTTGCGGGTGCGAATGGGGGGCGGCACCTGCGCGGCCATCGGCTGCGCCAGGTTCACGCGCTGCACCGGCACCTGCACCGCCTCGGCGCGGGCCGCGGCCATGCGCTGGCCGGCACCCACGGGCGCAGGAGCCGCGGCGGCTTCACCACCGAGAGCTTCGCGGCGCTTGCGCAGCATGCGCTCACGCACATATTCCTGGAACGACAGCGTGCTCATTGCCAGCGCCTCGGTGTCTTCCTCCACCGAATCGCTCGCCGCCACGGGCGCCGGGGCCGGTGCCTGCCGCAGCTGAGGGCGGGCCGGTGCCGGCTGGGCCGCCTTGGCGCCGGACCCGAGCGAGGCCAGGCTCTCTTCGGCGGCGGCCATCACCTCGAAGCCGTCTTCGGTGCTGCGGGTGGAGAGGATCACGGCGCTGTCGCCAAAGGCGTTGCGTGCCTTGGCCATGGCTTCGCGCGAAGTCTGTGCGGTGAATCGCTGGATGTTCATGCTGCTAGCTCTCCAAGAATCGGGCCAATGCGGATCAGGTGGGTTTCAGGAATTTCGCTGTGGGCCAGCACCTGCAGGCGGGGTGCTGCGCGGCGCAGCAGGCGGGCCATGGCGGTGCGGATCGCGTCGGGCACCAGCAGACAGGCGGGAACGCCCTTCTCTTCCTGGCGGTTGGCGATGTCGGCGGCCGACTTGCTCAGCATCTCGGCCACGCCCGGGTCGAGTGCGCCGTTGGCGGCGCCCGACAGGGCCTGCATCAGCAGGCGCTCCAGGCCGGGCTCGATGGCGATCACTTCCAGCTCTTTCACCGGGCCGTAGATCTGCTGCACGATGGCCGGGGCCAGGGCGGTGCGCACGCGGCGGGCCAGCTCGACCGGGTCGTTGGTGCCGCTGGCGTGCTCGGCGATCGATTCGATGATGGTGCGGATGTCGCGCACGTGCACAGACTCTTCCAGCAGCAGCTGGAGAACTTTCTGGAACGTGGCGACGGAGATCATTTTGGGGACGACTTCTTCGATCAGTTTGGGGGCCAGGCGGGTCACGTGTTCGACCAGGTCATGGGTCTCGGTGCGGCTCAACAAGCGAGCGGCCTGGACTTGCATCAAGTGTGAAAGATGCGTGGCCAGCACAGTCTCGGAATCAACCACCGTAAAACCGGCCATCTGCGCGTTTTCACGTTGCGCGTCTTCGATCCAGTGCGCCGGCAGGCCGAAGGCCGGGTCGGTGGTGGGGGTGCCGATCAGCGGCGTGCCGATGCCGCTGGGGTCGATGGCCAGGAACATGCCGGGGAACACCTCACCCTCGCCCACCACCACGCCACGCAGGGTGATGCGGTAGCCGCTGGGGCGCAGTTCCAGGTTGTCGCGCACGTGCACGGCCGGCGGCAGAAAGCCCACCTCCTGCGCGAATTTCTTGCGCACACCCTTGATGCGGTTCAGCAGGTCGCCCTGGCGGGTCTTGTCGACCATGGCGATCAGGCGGTAGCCCAGCTCCAGGCCGAGCAGATCGACCGGCTGCAGGTCGTCCCAGGTGGCTTCACCGTCACTGGTGGGGGCCGGTGCCTCGGGCTCGGCCACCGGCCGGCGCTGCAAGCGGGTGCGCCACCAGGCCATGGCCCCGATCACGGCCGCAAAGCTGAGGAACACCGCGTGCGGCATGCCCGGCACGATGCCCAGCATGAACAGCACCACGGCCGTGATGCCCATCACCTTGGGCGACAGGAACATCTGGTTCATGACCTGGTTGCCCAGGTCGGCGTCCTTGCCCACGCGCGAGACCACCATGGCCGCGGCCACCGAGATCAGCAGCGAAGGAATCTGCGCCACCAGCGCGTCGCCCACGGCCAGCAGGATGTAGCTGTTGGCGGCCTCGCCCATCGACAGGCCGTGCTGCATCACGCCAATGGCGAAGCCGCCAATGAGGTTGATGATGAGGATCAGGATGCCGGCAATGGCGTCGCCGCGCACGAACTTGGACGCACCGTCCATGGAGCCGAAGAACTCGGCCTCTTCGCCCACTTCGGCGCGGCGGCGCTTGGCTTCCTTTTCGTCGATCAGGCCGGCGTTCAGGTCGGCGTCGATCGCCATCTGCTTGCCCGGCATGGCGTCCAGCGTGAAGCGGGCCGACACCTCGGCAATGCGCTCGGAACCCTTGGTGATCACCACGAAGTTGATCACCACCAGAATCGCAAACACGATGAAACCGACCGCGAAATTGCCGCCGATCAGGAAGCTGCCAAAGGCCTCGATCACCGCGCCCGCGGCGCCCGCGCCGGTGTGGCCTTCGAGCAGCACCACCCGGGTGGAGGCCACGTTGAGCGAGAGTCGCAGCAGCGTGGTGAGCAGCAGCACGGTGGGAAACACCGAGAAGTCCAGCGGGCGCTTCATGTAGGCCGCCACCATCATCACCACCAGCGCCAGGGCGATGTTGAGCGTGAAGAAGGTGTCGAGCAGCCAGGGCGGCAGCGGCAGCACCATCATCGACAGCACCGTCATCACCAGCATGGGCGCGGCCAGGCCGCCAGCCCACGCGGCGTTGCGCGACAGCCATTGCTGCAGGGGGGCGAGTGCGTTCATGGGGTGGCCTCTGCCGCGGGTTTCTTGAAGTGGGGATCGAGCTCCTGCGGTACCAGGGGCACCGGCATTTCACCGGGCATGGCGCCCTCGCCCTTCATGGCTGCCTTGAGCTGGTACACATAGGCCAGCACCTGGGCCACGGCGGTGTAGAGCGCCGAAGGAATCTCGTCGTCAATCTCGGCGTGGGCGTAGAGCGCACGGGCCAGCATGGGCGACTGCAGCACCGGCACCTGGCTGGCCTTGGCCACGTCGCGGATCTTCAGGGCCAGCAGGTCGGCACCCTTGGCGATCACGCGCGGTGCGCTCATGGTGGCGTCGTCGTAGCGGATCGCCACGGCGTAGTGGGTCGGGTTCATCACCACCAGGTCGGCGCGTGGCACCGCGCCCACGCTGTTGCGCTGTGACATCTCGCGCTGGCGCTGGCGACGCCGGGCCTTCATCTGCGGATCGCCCTCGGCCTGCTTGTGCTCGCGCTTGACTTCTTCCATCGACATCTTCAGCCGGTTAGCGTGCAGGAAGCGCTGCATGGGCACGTCGATGATGGCAAAGAAGCCCACCACCAGCAGCAGCAGACCCACGCCGGCGGTGATCCAACTGCCCAGCTGGCCGAGGGCGATCTCCAGCGGCCGCATCAGCAGCGTGCCAAAGGCTTCCATGTGGTTGGAAATGAACTGCCACGCCACCACCCCCACCACGGCGGCAATGCCGGCGAGCTTGAAGGTGTCCACCGCCTGCTGCTTGGAGAACAGGCGCCCCAGGCCGGCCAGCGGGCTCAGGCGCTTGAGATCGGGCGTGATGGGCTTGACGCTCAGCGTCCAGCTGCCCGATGCGAAGGCAGATCCCAGCACCACGGCCAGCACCAGCAGGCCCAGCGGCAGCGCCAGCAACAGGCCATGCACGGCCCCGTCCACCAGCCGCTCGGCCATCAGCTGCGGCTGCAGCAGGCTCTGGTGATCAAAGCGCAGCTGCAGCGCCAAGGCCGTGCGCAGGCGCTCAAAGCCCAGCGGCATCAGTGCGATCAGCACCAGTGCACCACCCCCGAGCACCGCGAAGTTGGCCAGGTCACGCGAACGCGCCACCTGGCCATCGGTGCGCGCCTGTTTCAGGCGCTGCGGGGTGGCGGGTAGGTTCTTGTCCTGACTGGATGATTCCATGGCTCTGACTCGTGGGGGTTGAGTCAGATTGTGGAAGCGTGCCCCCAAAACTTAAGGGCGATAAGAGCAGGTTTCGCCCTGCTTTTCCGGGAGCAGGATGGAACACAGAAGCACAACGACGCAGCGGTGCCTGGCCCCTTCCCCCACTGGGGGAAGGCTGGGATGGGGGCCCGCCCGGGGGCACCATCCCTGCAAGCCCCACACGGTGCGGTGGCCTGCGTACCTGCTGGGGGAGAGCCCCCACCCCTGCCCTCCCCAAGAGGGGGAGGGAGTCAGACCCTGCCGGGGAGTGTCAGGCGGAGCTGGCTACACGCAGTGAGCCAGCGCTGGGGGTGGTCCTAGAACCCCAGACTCGCGAGCAGGTCGTCCACCTGCTGCTGGTCGTTCACCACATCGGTGCGGGCGGTGGGGTCGACCACCGGGCCGGCGAGTTCGATCACCTTGTCCTGGCCGGGCTGGCCAGACGGGGCGGCCTGCAGCAGCAGGCCCAGCAGCTGTTCTTCGATGGTGCTGGCCAGCTGCACCACGCGGGCGATCACCTGGCCGGTGAGGTCGTGGAAGTCCTGCGCCATCATGATTTCGGTCAGGCGCGCGTCGCTCTGTTCGCTGGTGCTCACCACCTCCTGCGACCAGGTCAGCAGCTCGGGCATGGCCTTGGCCAGGCCGGGCACGCGCGAGATGGTGTCCACCAGCTGGCGGCCGCGCTGCGCGATCAGGTCCTGCTCGGTCTTGGCGGCCTCTACCTGGTTCAGCACCTTCTCGGCCGCCTCGCCGGTCAGCCGCGCGATGTAGGACAGGCGGCTCTGCGCGTCGGGCAGCTGGTCCACCGTGCCCTTGAGCCGGTCGGTGTAGCCCAGTTCCTTGAGCGCGTCGTGCAGCTGGCGGGTGATGGACCCGAGCTGCTGGAACATGGCGTTGCTGGTGGGATCGTCTTGCGAGCTGCTGCTGGTCATTTACACACTCCCGGCCGGCTCAGAGGCCCAGCTTTTTAAAGATATTGGTCAGCTTGTCTTCCAGCGTCGCCTTGGTGAAGGGCTTGACGATGTAGCCCGCCGCCCCGCCCTGCGCCGCCATCACGATGTCTTCCTTGCGCGCCTCGGCCGTCACCATCAGCACCGGCAGGTGCTTGAGCGCCGGGTCCTGCTTGATGCTGGTGAGCAGCTCGAACCCGTTCATGTTGGGCATGTTGATGTCGGTCACCACAAAGTTGAAGGTGCCGTTGCGCAGCTTGTTGAGCGCAATGGCACCGTCTTCAGCCTCGTCGGCTTCGGTGTGGCCGATCTCCTTCAGGAGGTTGCGCACGATGCGGCGCATGGTCGAGAAGTCGTCAACGATCAGAAATTTCATCGGGCTGGCCATGGATACCTCCAAGGGAGGGGAAAAAAAACGGGCGGATGCAGAGCGTCTCAGCGCGTGGTCTCTGCAGGGAATGTCGACACTTCGGGGAATTTCTGAAGCGCGGGCGGGCTGCCGGTGGTCGGCGCCTGCCCGCCTGCTGCCCATTCAGCCTCGGTGGAAGGCGTGAGCGGAAGTGCGCGCGCCGGCAGCATGCGGGCTTCGGCCTCGCGCGTCAGCACCACGATGCTGATGCGCCGGTTGGCCGCGTCGGTCGGGTTGTCGGGCACGCGCAGCTGGCTCGACGCCAGGCCCTCCACACGCAGCAGTTTGTCATCAGGCAGGCCACCGGCCACCAGTTCGCGTCGGCTGGCATTGGCCCGGTCGGCCGACAGCTCCCAGTTGCTGTAGCCCCGCTGGCCACTGCCATACGGCGTGGCGTCGGTATGGCCTGCGAGCGACAGCCGGTTTTCCACGTCGCCCAGCGCGCCACCAATGGCCCGCAGGATGTCGCGCATGTACGGCTTCACCAGCGCGCTGCCGGTGTCGAACATGGGGCGCCGCTGCTCGTCCACGATCTGGATGTGCAGGCCATCGGCCGTTTTCTCCAGCTGGATCTGCGAGCCGAAGTCGGCCAGCTGCGGGTTGCTGGCGATGAGCGCCGTGATCTTGCGCTGCAGCGCATCAATGCGCACGGCGTCCTGGCGGGCCAGCTCGGCGCGCGCCATCTGGGCCCCCATGAGCTTGGCGGCGCGCTCGGTGTCTCCCCCGTCCACCTGGCCGGCGGTGCGGCTCAGGTCGCGCCCGCCACCGGGCAGGATGCTGTCGCTGTTGCCGGTGCCGTCGCCGCCCATCAGCGACACCTTGATGGGCGAACTGAAGTAGCTGGCAATGCCTTCGAGCTCGCCCTTGGCGGTGGAGCCCAGCAGCCACATGAGCAGAAAGAAGGCCATCATGGCCGTCACGAAGTCGGCGTAGGCGATCTTCCACGCGCCGCCGTGGGCCGAATGGCCGCCCTTCTTCACCCGCTTGATGATGATGGGCTGGAGTTTCTTGCCGTCTGCCATCACTTCTTCCCTTTGACGTGGTTCTCCAGCTCAGAGAAGCTGGGCCGCACGTTCGAGAGCAGCACCTTGCGGCCAAACTCGATGGCGGTGGCTGGTGCGTAGCCCTGCATCGAGGCCAGCAGCGTGGTCTTGATGCACTGGAATTCCTTGCTGCTCTCCTCCACCTTCTGCTCCAGCAGGCCGGCCAGCGGCTCGGCAAACGCGTAGGCCAGGAAAATGCCCAGAAAGGTGCCCACCAGGGCCGAGCCGATCATGGCACCCAGCACCGCGGGCGGCTGGCCCACCGAGCCCATGGTCTTGATCACGCCCAGCACCGCGGCCACGATGCCGAAAGCAGGCAGACCGCCCGCCACGCGCTGGATGGCCGACACGGGCGCGTGCGCTTCCTGGTGGTGCGTTTCGATCTCGGCGTCCATCAGCGACTCGATCTCGTGCGCGTTCAGGTTGCCTGACACCATCATGCGCAGGTAGTCGGTGATGAACTCGGTCACGTGGTGGTCGCTGCCCACCGTGGGGTACTTCTTGAACAGCGGCGACTGGTCGGGGTTCTCCACGTCCTGCTCGATCGCCATCAGGCCTTCCTTGCGTGCCTTCTGCAAGATGTCGAACTGCAGCGCCAGCAGCTCCAAGTAGCGCGCCTTGGTGTACTTGCTGCCCTTGAAGCAGCTGCCAATGCCCGCCATGGTGTTCTTGATCACCGTCATCTGGTTGTTCACCAGAAAGGCGCCCAGCGTGGCGCCGCCGATCATGCCCATCTCCCACGGCAGCGCCTTGAGGATGGGACCCATGTTGCCGCCGTGTGCGATGAACACGCCAAAGACGCATACCAAGGCGACGACCCAACCGATGATGACGAACATGCTGGTGACCCTGAAAAACTGAAACGCTGCGACAAACCTGCGCAGTCGATGAACCTGATGGATGTATCGGTCAACTCTAGGGGCGAATGAAGCCCCCCATGCACGCAAAAAGGACCCGCAGAGGGGTCCTTTTCAAGGTTTGACAAAAAGCCGAAGCGTGCGCACCGCGGCGCGGCCTCGGACTTCAGCGCGTGTCAGTGCAGACGCAAACCGCCGCTGGCGCTGCCCTTGCCGGCACGCGCCGGTGGCTCGCACATGCCGCACACGAAATTGCGCGAGTTCTCGTACGGCTCGGTCACAAAGTGGCCACCGCAGCACGAACACTTGGTGAGCGTGAGCATGCCGTTGTCGACAAACTTCACCAGGCGCCAGGCCCGTGTGACCGACAGCAGCGGCTCGATCGCGCTGGCCTGCATCTGCTCGGTGTACAGGCGAAACGCCTTGATCACCGTGTCGATCTCTTCCAGCACACTGGTCTTGGCCAGGTACTCGTGGATGTTCAGGAACAGCGACGCGTGGATGTTGGGCTGCCAGGTCAGGAACCAGTCGGTCGAAAACGGCAGCTGCCCTTTCGACGGACTCTTGCCCGCCACTTCCTTGTACAGGCGCAGCAGCCGCTCATACGACAGGCTGGTTTCGTATTCCAGCACCTGCAGTCGCGCGCCGAGCTTGATCAGGGAAACCGCACGCTCAATGTCGCGCGATTCATTCAAGATACTTTTGGGGGTGGCCATTTCAGACTCCAGGTGAGGCGGTGCGCGATGCACCTTCAAGCACACCGCAGAACCGGCTTTGCCGGGCTGCTGGTGTGGCCCCCTTGAGGGGGAGACGCCGAAGGCGGCGCAGGGGAGATTCGCTTGACTGCGGCGCTGGGGGTACCTTCAGCCTGCCATCGACTCGGCAAACCGCCCAGCCATCAGGATGCTGGCATGCAGCTGCGTGGTGGTGCTGTTGTCCACCTTCTTCACGTTGTGGTTGGTCAGCAGGTTCCACACCAGGTCGTCGTCCACACGGAAGCGGCACAGCAGCATGTTGCTCGACGCAATCTTCAGCAACTGCGCGGTGGTCAGCATGCCCAGCAGGTCAGCGGCTTCTTCGGTGATACCCAGGCGGAACAGGGCTTCGGCGCGGTCCTTGCGGATCAGGTTCTGCGCCAGCATCAGGTAGGTGAGGTTGGCTTCGCGGATCTCAGCCAGAAGTTGTTCGCTGTCCATGGGGTACTCCTTGAGGGGTCTTCAGCGTCTGGGCGGGATGCCTTGGTGCGCTGTTTCGATGTGTTCAATTGTGTCGACCCCCCAAAAAACTTTAATCGGCGAATGGCTGTAACCGGTGTCAGCCGCACAGCACCCGGCTGTAAGGCAACGTCCTACAACATAGGTTCACTTTTCGTTACGTGTGTACAGACCTTGTTGCAGGTGCCGATGAAGCACGGGCAGAGGCTCTGCGAGCCCCGCTCGCCGCAGCTCCCCTGGCGAGCCGCCAGGCGCTGAGCGAGCTGCGCCGCCTCTGCCGTAGCGCCGCCGCCGCCCGCACAAAGCGCAGAACAGACCGACAGAACCCCCGCTTATCGCGACGAATATTTACAAGTGAAGGCTAAAGAATAGGGCGGGACCACCGAAATTGAACTCAACGGACTTCTAAGAAGGGTTCGTCGTCCGGCAAGCACATGCGGCGAGTAACGGTCAGCGGTCCCAGGGCCCTCCGGCATTTGTCGCAAAAGCTCCGGTCATGGCGGCCGGCCACTTGGCTGGCGTTGAGATTGGCAGCAATGCCGGATTATTCAGTTCAATTTTTAGGAGTTAACGATGACTACCATCAACACCAACATTCAGTCCATGAATGCGCAGCGCAATCTGAGCTCGTCGCAAGGCTCGCTGTCGACCTCGATGCAGCGTCTGTCTTCCGGTCTTCGTGTGAACAGCGCGAAAGACGACGCCGCCGGCCTCGCCATTTCAGAACGAATGAATGCTCAAGTCAAAGGCTTGAATGTGGCCGCTCGCAATGCAAACGACGGCATCTCCTTGGCACAAACAGCCGAGGGCTCACTGGGTAAAGTGGGTGACATGCTGCAACGTATGCGAGAACTTGCAGTTCAGTCAGCCAACGCCACCAACACCGATTCGGATCGTACCGCACTTCAATCTGAAGTTGCGCAGCTCAAAGAAGAGATTCAACGCGTGGCAGACACCACCAGCTTCAACGGGAAAAAACTACTTAATGGTAGTTTCGTTAACCAAACCTTCCAGGTCGGTGCCAATGCGGGTGAGACGATTAGCGTGAGTGCTATCGCCAACGCCAACCTTACCCAACTCGGGGATGCAGCCACCGGTGCAATATCGGCCACTGGTGCTGCTGCAGCAGCGGTGGATTTCGCCGACATTGTTCCAGCCGGCTCCATTACGATCACGGGCAAGAGCGGCACCGCCGTCGACATCGGCGAGATCGCTGCTTCGGGCAGCGCATCTAATCGAATCGCACAGGTGGTAAGCGCCATCAATGCCAAGTCCAACGAAACCGGGGTGAATGCCGTTTACAACAGCTCTACCGACGCCATTGAATTCACGTCAACAGAACAGGGCACATGGGATGGAACATTTACCATCGGTGGAACCGACGATGGGGCCTTGACTGGTATCGATGGTGACGGGGGCCTTACCTCTGTCGCAGGCAACACGGGCGCTCTGAACACCCTGAACATTTCGTCGACTGCAGGTGCCACAGCTGCCTTGACACAAATTGACAGTGCACTGAACACCATCAACAACTCTCGTGCTGATTTGGGCGCTCTACAGAGCCGCTTTGAGAACGCAGTATCGAACATTCAGATTCAGGGAGAAAACATCTCCGCAGCGCGCGGCCGTATTGTTGACGCGGACTTTGCTAAGGAAACGTCCAACCTTTCACGCGCTCAGATCTTGCAACAGGCAGGGACCGCCATGATCGCACAGGCCAACCAGTTGCCTCAGGGCGTGTTGAGCCTGCTGCGCTGATCCACGAGTATCCGCAAGTGTCCCTCTGACGCCTGTAGAGGGACAGCCCAGCGGTGGCGGCGAACTCACGCCGCCACCGCTTCGGTCTTTGCGGGATGGCCAGACTGCATGTATCCGCGTGCGGTGCGTCCATCCTGAGGGGAAAGTCCATGTCCACCATTTCGTCGCCTGGTCTGGCCAGTGGCATCGATATAAAGAGTCTCGTTTCTCAGTTGGTTGCTTTGGAACGGGCGCCTTTACAGCCGCTAAGAACCCAAGCGGGATCCATTCAAAGCAAGCTTTCTGTCTACGGCAGCATCAAATCGATGGTGTCCAGCATGGGCGACGCTGCGGCCAGACTTTCAACGCCGGCTGGATGGAATGGCGTAAAAGCAACGTCATCCAACAACACGGCCGTCGGCGTTTCTGCCACAGCGGGTATGAGTGCCACCAACTTGAGCGTTGAGGTTCTGCAACTCGCAAAAGCCCAGTCAGCTGTGTCACAACTACCCCCATTCGAACGCGGGAGGGCATTGGGGGCCGGAACACTGACGATCCAGATGGGCTCTGGTGACCCGGTGGAACTCGTGATAGCCGACGGTGAGGACAGCTTGGCGTCGATAGCAAAGAAAATCAATGAATCTAGGGGTGGTGTCACCGCCACCATGATTCGTGATGCCAATGGCGAACGGCTGATGATGCGCTCCACCATAACAGGTGAAGACAGCACGTTCAGTGTTGCAATCACTGGCGGCAATGCGGGTGGCTTGGAGCGGCTCGCGTTTGGTACCACCGCAATCGGCGGTATGGTTCAAACCCAACCGGGTCAAAATGCGCTTCTCAGCATCAACAATGTGGATGTGAGTTCGGCCACGAACACGCTCAGTGACACGGTGCCTGGCCTCACCCTTGTCCTGACACAAACCACCACGGTGCCTGTGGAAGTTGTCGTGAGCGCTGACCAAGACGGTATGAGGAAGAACGTGCAGGCGTTTTTAGATGCCTATAACGCCCTCAACAACTTGCTGACCACTGCTACCAAATACAACCCCGACAACAAAACGGCTGGGTCGCTTCAGGGAGACAGCACAGCCGTGGGGTTGCAGAACGCGCTGCGGAGCATGATGAGGTCAGTGACCGCCAGCAGCCCCTTCTCCCGCCTGGTCGACGTTGGGATAGAAGCCAAGCAAGGCGGCAATCTCGAAATCAAGGCGGAGAAGCTCAACGCAGCCTTGGGCAACATTGACGGAATGAGGGCGCTGTTCACCAGCGACAGTTCCAATCCGACCGCACGAGGATTTGGACTGAAGGTTAAAGCGTTTGCCGACGCCTTGGTGAGCGCAAGTGGGACGCTAAGCACCAAAGCGGAATCTCTGCAAGGCGCGTTCACACGGAACACCCGAGAGCAGGAGAAGGTAATGGACCGTGCGGCACGCGCAGAAAAGCGGTTTTTGGCTCAGTACAACGCGATGGACGCCAACGTGGGGCGCCTCAACGGACTGAGCGCCTTTGTTTCGCAGCAGATCACGCTATGGAACCAGAACCCGCGCTGATCTGCAGTTGAGTCATGCCTCTTTAGCGCATTGAAGCATTCATTTACTGCCATGATCACTTCAGTCGAGCCTGCGGATGCCGATACTAAAAGGCATCAGACACAAGGAACCGACACCATGTTTACCTCTGTCAAATCACGCGCCGCGGCTGCCTACCAGCGCGTCGGCACAGAAACCAGCGTACAGGGCGCTGACCCGCACCAACTCGTAGGCCTGCTGTTCGACGCCCTGCTTAAGAACATTGCCACCGCGCGGGGCAGCCTAGCTCGTCAAGATGTGGAGGCTAAAGGTACGGCCATCGGCAAGGCCGTTCGCATTCTGGAAGAAGGCCTGAAAGCCGGACTGAACGCCCGCGATGGCGGCGAGGTGGCGGCGAACCTGCGCAGCCTGTACGACTACAGCATCGTGCGCCTGACACACGCCAACCTGCACAACGATGAGCAGGCTCTGGCCGAGGTGGCACAGCTGATGGAGCCGATCGCCGATTCCTGGAAACAGATCAAAGGCCGCGGCCCTGCCTATCTGCAACCCGTTGCAGGCCTTGGAGCCTGATCATGGAGCACAGCTTGCTCGACTATTACAAAGCCATTGAGAGCGCCAGCCAGAAGATGCTGGAGGCCGCCCAGACCGAAAACTGGGACCAGGTGGTGCGCCTGGAAGGCGCCTGCGCCGTGCTGATTGCCCAGCTGCGCAGCAAGTCGCGCACGCTGGAGCTGGCACCCGAAGAGCGCAAGGAGAAGGTGCGCATCATGCAGCGCATCCTGCGCACCGACGCCGAGATCCGCTGCCTGGCGGAACCCTGGTTGAACGATCTGTCTTTGTTGATGGACACAAAAACAGTGCACTGAACTCGGCTCCCCCCGCGCCGGCGCTAAGGCGCCGTCACCCCCCGGGGGGCGATGCCTGTGGCCTGGCGAAGCCAGTTCCACGGCATCCTGGCAGATCGCGCCGGGGCGCGGCTCATTTCGTGTAGCCGCTGCAATCGGGGCACTAAGAGAATCTGATTTGTATCGGTATTGGGCGCGGTGGCATCACTTCACCGGCGCGAGATGCCCAAACCCAGAACGCGGCGGAACTGGCTTTGCCAGGCCGCTCGCGTTGCCCCCTTGAGGGGGTCGCGCGCAGCGCGGCGGGGGTGTATCACACCGACATGTTCATGATGTCGGTATACGCCTGAACCATGCGGTTGCGCACGTGCAGCGTGGCCTGGAAGCCGATCTGGGACTTCTGCATGGCGAGCATGGTCTGCTCCAGGCTCACGGCCGGGTTGCCGAGTTGCACCTGGGTTTGCAGATTTGAGGCTTCAGTTTGCGCCGCACTGACCGATTTAAGTGTGGTCTTGAAGCTGTCGGCAAAACTGCCGCTCTCGGGGGCGGTGGTGGCCCCGGGGCGTTTCAGGGCGGTCTGGCCCACGCCGGTCAGTGCCTGGCTGGGCATTGAATTGATTCGCAGGTCCATGACGGTTCCTTCCACAAAATGCTTGAGCTCCGATGCTAGTGAGGGGGCGGGCGCAGCGCTGGGGGAATAAGGGCACAAAGCACCGCCTATTCGCGGCTATGCGGCAGGGTTGCCACCCGAATAATCGGCGTCAACGGGGCCACGTTTGTGCCCTGAGAGCCGAACCGCAGAACCTGCCCCATGAGCAACACCGTCGCCGAAATGGAACTCCAGCCCGTGAGCCGAAATGCTTTCGGTGCGGGCCTGGCGCGCATGGAGCCTGCCCAGAAGATGAAGCTGGGCATTGGCGCCCTGGCGCTGCTGGCCCTTGCCCTCGCCTTTTTCTTCATGGGCCGCCAGCCCGAATGGCGCGTGCTCTACACCGGCCTGAGCGACAAGGACGGCGGCGCCATCGTGGCGCAGCTCACGCAGATGAACGTGCCCTACAAGCACACCGAGGGTGGCGGCGCGCTCATGGTGCCGGCCGACCGGGTGCACGACACCCGCCTGCGCCTGGCCTCGCAGGGTCTGCCCAAAGGCACGGTGAACGGCTTCGAGCTGATGGAAGCCAACCGCTTCGGCATGACGCAGTTCCAGGAGCGCATCACCTTCCAGCGCGGGCTTGAAGGCGAGCTGACACGCTCGATCCAGTCGCTCTCGTCGGTGCAGGCCGCTCGCATCCACCTGGCGCTGCCCAACCAGAACGGTTTTTTCCGTGAACAGCAGAAGCCTTCGGCCTCGGTGCTGCTCACACTGCACCCGGGCCGCACCCTGGACAAGGCGCAGGTGGCGGGCATCGTGCACCTCGTGGCCTCCAGCGTGCCGGAAATGAACCCCAAGGCCGTGAGCGTGGTGGACGACGCCGGCTCGCTGCTCTCGGCTTCGCCCGACGGCGCGGCCCAGGGTGCCGACACGCAGAAGCTGCAATACAGCCAGCAGATCGAGCAGATGTACACCCGCCGCATTCTCGACATGATCGAGCCGCTGGTGGGCCCGGGCAACGTGAAGGCGCAAGTGAGCGCCGATGTGGATTTTTCGATGGTGGAGTCCACCTCCGAGCAGCACCGCCCCAACCAGGGCGCCGAGGCCGGTGCGGTGCGCAGCCAGCAGATCGTGGAAGACGGCACGCCCGCGGTGGCGCAGCCGGCCGGCGTACCCGGCGCGGTGACCAACCAGCCGCCCGCCCAGGGCACAGCGCCCATCAACGCCCCTGCCGCACCGCTGGGCGTGGCCGGCAACGGCGACAAGGCGGGCAATGCGCGGCGCGAGTCGGTCATCAACTACGAGGTGGACCGCACCGTGAAGGTGGTGCGCGAGTCCAGCGGCACGGTGCGCCGCCTGAGCGCGGCGGTGGTGGTGAACCACCGCACGGTGGTGGACCGCAACGGCAAGGAAACCACGGTGGCGATTCCGCCCGAGCAGCTGGAGCAGATGAGCGCCCTGGTGCGCGAGACCATCGGCTTCAACCGCGAGCGCGGCGACTCGGTGAACCTGATGAACGCCGTGTTCACCGCACCCAAGACGACCGAAGTGCAGGAAGGCGCCTGGTGGCAGCAGGCCGACAACCAGGAACTCATGAGCACCCTGGCCTGGCCGCTGGGGATGCTGGGGCTGGGGGCGCTGATTCTGCTGGGCATGGTGCGCCCGGGCCTGAAGCTGATGAAGACCAGCCCCCCGGCGCTGGGCAAGCCCGAGCCGCAACAGCTGAGCGCGGTGGTGGACGAGGCCAACGAGCGGCCCGGCCTGCCCATGCCCGAGCCTGCAGCCGCAGTGCCCATGACCGCACACGAGACACGTCTGGCCAACGCCAAGCAGCTGGCGCTGCAGGACCCGGTGGCCGTGGCCAACATCGTCAAAGGCTGGGTCAGCGGCGAAGCCGCCACCTGACGCCGCCTGATCCGCACCCGACCCGAACCCGATTCCCAAACTGGAGATCCACCCCATGGCAGACGAGGGCGTACAGGACGCAGCCATCTTTCTGATGTCGCTTGGCGAGGAAGAGGCCGCCGAGGTGTTCAAGCACCTCAGTCCCAAGGAAGTGCAGAAGCTGGGCGAGACCATTGCCGGCATGCGCTCCGTCTCGCGCGAGCGGGTGGACCAGGTGATGGAGAAATTCACCGACGAAGCGTCTTCGCGCAGCCTGCTGGTGTCGGACACCGACAGCTACGTGCGCGCCGTGCTCAAGCGCGCCCTGGGCGACGACAAGGCCTCGCTGCTGATCGACCGCATCCTGCAGGGCAGCGATGTGTCGGGCATTGAAGGCCTGAAATGGATGGACCCGCTCTCGGTGGCCGAGCTGCTGCGTAACGAGCACCCGCAGATCATGGCCGCCATTCTGGTGCACCTGGAGAGCGACCACAGCGCGGGCGTGATCAAGCACCTGCCCGAGCGCGTGCGCAACGAGGTGATGCTGCGCATCGCCACGCTGGAGGGCATTCAGCCCGCTGCCCTGAGCGACCTCAACGAGGTGCTCTACAAGGTGCTGGCCGGCGGCGACAAGGTGCGCAAGACCTCGCTGGGCGGCATCCAGACGGCGGCCGACATCATCAACATGGTCGGCACGACCATGGAAGGCACCATCATCGATTCGATCCGCGAGCAGGACGCCGACCTGGCCCAGAAGATCATGGACAAGATGTTCACCTTCGAGGACCTGCTCAAGCTCGACAACAAGTCGGTGCAGATGGTCTTGAAGGAAGTGGGTTCCGACTCGCTGGTGATCGCCCTGAAAGGCACCACGCGCGAACTGCGTGAACACATCCTGGGCAACATGTCGACCCGCGCGGCCGAGACGCTGCGCGAAGACCTGGAGTCGCGCGGCCCGGTGCGCCTGTCGGAAGTGGAAAACCAGCAGAAAGACATTCTGAAGATCGTGCGTCGTCTGTCAGACGAAGGCGCGATCGTGCTCGGCGGAGGCGGCGATGACGGCTTCGTCTAAACCAGCGACCAAGTCCAACCCGCACTCGCGCTTCATTCCGCGCGAGGAGATCGGCGACGTCTCGGCCTGGACTTTCAACTCGATGGATGTGAGCGAGGACGTGACCGAGCCGGCCCCAGAGCCCGAACCGGTGGGCGTGGACGAACACACCCTGCACGAAGCCCGCGAGGCCGCCTATGCCGAAGGCTTTGCCCAAGGGCACGAGACTGGCAGCCAGGAAACACGCGACGCCCTGGAAGCCACCGTGCGCAAGACCGCCGAAGAAACCGCGGTGCGCATGGCCCAGCTGCTGCACAACACCCGCGAACACCTGACCCGCTCCGAAGACCAGATTTCGCGCCACATTCTGGAACTGGCCTGCGACCTGGCCCGCCAGGTGGTGCGCCAGGAACTGGCGGGCAACACCCAGCACCTCAAGCCGGTGATTGCCGAAGCGCTGAGCCAGCTGGTGGATGACGGCCTGCCCGCCACCGTGCGCATGCACCCGGCCGACCTGGCCCTGATGAAGGGCGCACTGCAGGAAACGCTGGCAAGCCCCAAACCCGAGTTCGTGGCCGATGCCAGCATCAGCCCGGGTGGCTGCATCGTGGAATCGGCCAGCATGGCGGTGGACGCCACCATCGAGAAGCGCTGGGCCCGCGCGGTGGGCAACCTGGGGCTGGACGCGGCGTGGAACCCGGAGAACGCTGATGTGTAGACGTTGCACCCCCCTGCCGCGCTTCGCGCGACTCCCGGTTGAGTTCGTGCGCTCCGGACCACTGTTGAACCAGAGGGAAGTCCCATGAACGACAGCACCGACAGCGCCAGCCGCTGGGGACATTTCATGGAAGATGTGCGGGACAACGCGCGGGTGAGCACCCCGCTCGAGGTGCGCGGAACGCTCACGCGGCTGGCGGGTCTGGTGCTGGAGGCGGTGGGCCTGCGGGTGCCGGTGGGCTCGCAGTGCCTGATTGCCAATGGCGACAAGGACCCGGTGCTGGCCGAAGTGGTGGGCTTCTCCGGCGACAAGGCTTTTCTGATGCCCGCGGGTGACACGCATGGCCTCTCCAGCGGGGCCAGCGTGACCCCCCTGGCGCCGTTTCGCACCGTGCCGCGGCTGGGTCAGGCGAACAAGCCGCCCTCTTCCAACGACCGCGGCGTGCTGCGCCTGCCGCTGGGCCGTGGCCTGCTGGGCCGCGTCGTTGATTCGCACGGCCACCCGATGGACCACCTGGGCCCCATCACCCATGTGGACATGGCGCCCATGGACCGCCAGCCGCTCAACGCCATGGACCGCGACCCGGTGCGCGAGCCGCTGGACACGGGCGTGCGCGCCATCAACGCCCTGCTCACCGTGGGGCGTGGGCAGCGAATCGGCCTGTTCGCCGGCTCGGGCGTGGGCAAGAGCGTGCTGCTGGGCATGATGGCCCGCTACACCAAGGCCGACGTGATCGTGGTTGGCCTGATCGGCGAGCGCGGGCGCGAGGTTAAGGAATTCATCGAAGACATCCTGGGCGTGGAGGGCCGCAAGCGCTCGGTGGTGGTGGCCGCGCCGGCCGACGCGCCACCGCTGGTGCGCATGCAGGGCGCCGCCTATGCCACCGCGATCGCCGAGCGCTTTCGCGACGATGGCCTGGACGTGCTGCTGCTCATGGATTCGCTCACCCGCTACGCCATGGCGCAGCGCGAGATCGCGCTGGCCATTGGCGAGCCGCCCGCCACCAAGGGCTACCCGCCGAGCTGCTTTGCCAAGCTGCCCCAGCTGGTGGAGCGCAGCGGCAACGGCCTGAACGGCGTGGGCTCCATCACCGCCTTCTACACCGTGCTCTCCGAAGGCGACGACCAGCAGGACCCGATTGCCGACGCGGCGCGTGCCATTCTGGACGGGCACATCGTGCTGTCGCGCGCGCTGGCCGAGTCGGGCCACTTCCCGGCCATCGACGTGGAGGCCTCGGCCTCTCGCGTGATGCACAACGTGGCCAGCCCCGGCCACCTGGACATGGCGCGGCGCTTTCGCAGCCTGTATTCGCGCTACATGAAGAGCCGCGACCTGATCCAGCTGGGTGCCTACATGGCCGGCAGCGACCCCGAAACCGACCGGGCCATCGTCCTCTACCCGGCCCTGCAGCGCTTCCTGATGCAGGACATGCACGAGGCGTCCACGCTGGACGTCAGCCTGCAACAGCTCTCCACCACGCTGCAGGACAACCCCGCCGGCCGGGATGCCCAGCAGCGCGGCCCGCGCCAGCCCCAGAATGCCTATGAAGGACAGACCCCATGACCGCGATCCAGACCTTGCACAAAGTGGTGGAACTGGCCCAGAAGCGCCGCGATGAAGCGCTCGCTTCGCTCACGCAGCTGCAGCGCGAGCTGCTCGCCGCGCAGGAACAGATGGACCAGCTGCAGGCCTACGCCGAGGAAGCCCAGCAGCGCTGGAGCGCACGCGGCGCCACCGGCGTGGACCCCATGCTGCTGCACCACCACCGCCAGTTCATGCAGAAGATCGACCACGCGATGGAATTCCAGCGCGGCGTGCTGAGCAACCGCGAGGCTCTGGTGCAGCAGGCCCAGCAACAGGTGCATGTGGCCGAGCGCGACCTGGCGGGCCTGCGCAAGTACACCGACGGCAAGGTGCAGGCCCTGCTGCAGAAAGCCCAGCGCCAGGAACAGAAGGCCACCGACGAGCTGGCCCTCTCGATTCACCTGCGCCAGAGCCTGGCCCAGGCCCAGTCACTGGCCGCCGCGGGGGGGGCGTTCATGAGCAGCACCGCACCGGCCGCCGCGGGGGGGCGTTCATGAGCAGCACCGCACCGGCCGCCCCGGGTGGCACCCAGGCAGCCTCGGCCGTGCGCCCTACCCAGGCAGCGGGCGGCCGCAAGCCCGGCACCGAGGAAGACAACGGCCTCTTTGCCAATCTGCTCATGCTGGTGAGCGACACCCGCACCAGCGTCAACACCGACGCCGGCGGTGCCTTGGGCGCACCGCCCGATGACGCCCCGGCCCTGACCGGCGACACGCCCACCAGCGAGCTGCTGGCCACTCAGCCAGGCGGGGCACTGGAAGCCCGGCTGGCCGGGCTGGAACGGGGCCTTGGCCAACCCATGGACCGGGCCGCCGCAGGGGGCCCAGCCGCCCAGGCAGACGGTGCAAACGAACTGCCACCCGGCATGACGGCCACGCGCGGCACCGCCGCCGATGCCGACGCCGCCGCCCTGGCGCTGGCCGAACAGGCACCACCGCCCGGCGCGCCCGGCCGCCCAGCACCCGCCGCGCCCTTTCTGGGGCGCAGGGGCGACGCGGGCAGCACCTCCGCAGCAGGCGCCGCCAGCCTGCAGGGCTTCCAGTGGCGCAAGGGGCAGGCCCCGGCAGATGCCCGCGCCCTGGCGGGTGCAGGGGGCATTGCCGGCATGCCGGCAGCCGGCACCGCACCACCGTTCAACAGCCTGGCGGCCGCGGCCAGCGGCCGGGCTGCCGCGCGCAGCACCGTGGCCCTGCACGAGCGCTTTGGCGCCTCGCCGGGCGGCAGCACCGCGGGCACAGAAACACCAGCTGCGGGCAGCACGCTGGGCTTTGTGTCGGCGCTCTCGCCCGGCGCGGGTGTGGATGCGCGCACGGCCCCCGCCGCGCAGGCGGCGGGCGATGCCGGCAGCGAGGCCGGGCCGAGCGAATCGGCAGACGCCACGCCCACCGAGAACCCGCCCAACGCGGCCGACGCCGCTGCGCAAGCCGCCGAGGACGAGGCCCGCCAGATCAGCCACTGGGGCACCCAGACCCTGCGCCACGCCAGCCTGCGCGTGGGGCAGGACGGCGGGGACGCAATCGACATCCGCCTGTCGCTCGCCGGGCAGGAGGTGCAGGTGGACTTCCGCACCGACAGCGCCGAGGCCCGGGCCAGCTTGCAGCAAAACGCCAGCGAGTCGCTCGCCGAGCTGCTGCAGCGCAGCGGCATCCAGCTCGGCGGGGTGTCGGTGGGCGCGCAAGGCCAGGGCACGGGCCAGGGCACCAGTGCGGACACCCGGGCGGCCGAGCGCACGCGCAGCCCGGCTGGCGCCGCGCGTGTGGCCGGTGGCGTGCAGGGCGCCGACAGCCTGGCCACCCCGGCTTCCCTGCGCCCGCGGGCCGACGGCAGCCAGCCGCTGGACGTGTTCGTCTGACCCCTGCCAGTGGCAGCCCGCGGGGGGCCGTGACCGGGGAAAGAGCGGCTTTTCAGGCGCTTATCTCATGACCGGCAAAAGGACCCCCGCCCAATAATTCCTCCAGACGCACGCCTTGTTTCGCGTGCTGCGCCACCGGCCCCGGTGGCCACCCTGGAGGTTTTCATGTCAGCTGCCACCGCCACCGACGCCCAAGCGCCCGCCAAGCCCAAAAGCAAACTCATGCTCATCATCGTGGGTGTGGTGGTGCTCGCGCTGATCGGGGCCGGCGCGGCGTTTTTCCTGCTGAAGAAGAACGCGGGCGAAGACGAGGACGACGAGGATTACGCGCCCGCCGCCGCACAGCAAAGCAGCGGCAAGCCCCGCACACCGCCCACCTTCCTGCCTATGGACAACATGGTGGTGAACCTGGCCGATCAGGGGGGCAACCGCTTCGTGCAGCTGGGCATCACCCTGCAGGTGCAGGACGCCAAGACGGGCGACGAACTGAAGGCCTACATGCCCACCATCCGCAGTGGCGTGCTGCTGCTGATTTCGCAGCGCACCACCGACGAGATCCTGCAGATCAAGGGCAAGGAACAGCTGTCGGCCGACATCATCGCGGAGATCTCCGGCGTGATGGGCTACGAGATCGACGAGCCCGAGGCCGAGGGTGCCGAGCGCAAGAGCAAGCGCCGCCGCGCCCCGCCCAACCCGGTGCAGGCGGTGCTGTTCTCCAGCTTCATCGTGCAGTAAGCGCACCCGATTCCCCGACCACGACACGACACACGCCATGTCCGACTCATTTCTGTCCCAGGAAGAGGTCGACGCCCTGCTCGAAGGCGTCACCGGTGAGAGCCAGAAGGTCGAGAAAGAGGCGATCCCCACAAGCGGGGTGCGCAGCTACAACCTTTCAAGCCAGGAACGCATCGTGCGTGGGCGCATGCCCACCATGGAGATCGTCAACGAACGGTTTTCACGCAACCTGCGCCTGGGCCTGTTCAACCTGATCCGCCGCAGCCCCGAGATTTCGGTGGGCGCCGTGCAGGTGCAGAAGTACAGCGCCTTCCTGCGCGAGCTGGTGGTGCCCACCAACTTCAACATCATGGCGGTGCGCCCGCTGCGCGGCAACGGCCTGGTGGTGTGCGAGCCCACCCTGCTGTTCGGCGTGATCGACAGCCTGTACGGCGGCAACGGCAAGTTCCACACCCGCATCGAAGGCCGCGACTTTTCCCCCACCGAGCAGCGCGTGATCACGCGCCTGGTCGACGTGGTGGCCACGGAATACAAGAAGGCCTGGGCGGGTGTGTACCCGCTGGAACTGTCCTACCAGCGCTCGGAGATGCAGCCCCAGTTCGCCACCGTGGCGACGCCCAGCGAGATTGTGGTGTCCACCAGCTTCATGCTGGAAATCGGCGACATCACTGGTGCGCTGCACATCTGCATTCCCTACGCCACGCTGGAGCCGATCCGCGACGTGCTGTATTCGTCGGTACAGGGCGATGCGATCGAAGTCGACCGGCGCTGGGTGCGGCTGCTGAGCCACGAAATCCAGGCCGCCGAGCTGACGCTGGTGGCCGAACTGGCCAAGACCGACGCCACCGTGGAGCAACTGCTCTCCATGCAGGTGGGCGACTTTCTCGAACTCGAACGCTCCCCCACCGTGCAGGCCAAGGTGGAAGGGGTTCCGCTCTTTGAATGCCAATACGGCACCCACAAGGGCAAATACGCGCTGCGGATCGACCGCAAGCTGCGTGGCGCCGACATGAACTGGCTGGGAGATTCCTATGGCAACTGACGACAACGACATCAACGACTCTGTGGCCGACGACTGGGCGCAGGCACTCGAAGAACAGGCCGGCGCCAGTGGCGGCGGGGCCGATGCGGCGCCCGAATTCGAGCCGGTGAGCACACCCGCCGCAGCCACCACGGGCAGCAACCCGATCCAGGACATCCAGATGGTGCTGGACATCCCGGTGCAGCTGTCGGTGGAGCTGGGCCGCACCAAGGTGCCGATCAAATACATCCTGCAGCTGGCGCAGGGCTCGGTGGTGGAGCTGGACGCCCTGGCCGGCGAGCCGATGGACGTGCTGGTCAACGGCTACCTGATCGCGCAGGGCGAGGTGGTGGTGGTGAACGACAAGTTCGGCATCCGCCTGACGGACATCGTGACGCCGTCGGAGCGGATGCGCAGAGTCAGCAAAAGCTGACTCTGCTATTCGGAACACCCCCCGCGTCGCCTTCGGCGCCACCCCCCTCCAGGGGGGCGACACCTGAGGCCCGGCAAAGCCGGTTCCTCGGTGTCTCTGGCTGAATTCCCTGCGCTCCGACCGCACCCATTCTTTTCCTATTCGCTCCTACTTCCATGTTGCAAAGCGCGCTTCCTGCTCTGGGTCTGCTGCTCCTGATGGTGCTGCTGGCGTTCGCGCTGCAGCGCTGGAAAAAGCACCTGCCGGGCATTGGTCACCAGGGTGGCCCGGCCATGCGGGTGATGAACTCGGTGGCGCTGGGGCCGCAGCAGCGGCTCGTCACGGTGCAGCTGGGTGAAGGGGCCGATGCGACTTGCCTGGTGCTCGGCGTGGCGCCGGGCAGCATCACCCATCTGCACAGCCTGCCGATGCCCGCCGAGGTCAGCGTGCCCGGCACCTCGGGCGCACCTGGCGCCACCCCCGCCGGCGCCTTTGCCAGCCGCCTGGCCCAGCTCATGAACCCCTCTTCCGTCAAAGGCCCCCATGCCCCGCGCTGATGCACCCTGGCGCCAGGGCGCCGTGCTGGCCCTGCTCCTGCTGCTGGCCGGCACCGCGCTGGCACAGACCGCGCCTAGCCTGCCGCTGACACCGCCCTCGCCTGCCGTGGCGTCCACCGGTGCAGCGCTTCCGCTGGTGATCGGTCAGGGCCCGGGTGGCAACACCTACTCGGTGCCCATCCAGACCCTGCTGTTCTTCACGGCGCTGTCCTTCCTGCCAGCCGTGCTGCTGCTCATGACGGGCTTCACCCGCATCGTCATCGTGCTGTCGCTGCTGCGCCAGGCGCTGGGCACCCAGTCTGCCCCGCCCAACCAGGTGGTGGTGGGTCTGGCGCTGTTCCTCACGCTGTTCGTGATGGGGCCCACGCTCGACAAGGTCTACCAGGACGCCTACGCGCCCTACACGGCGAACCAGATCAGTTTTGAAGAGGCGCTGTCGCGCGGCGAGCAGCCCATGCGCGCCTTCATGCTCAAGCAGACCCGGCAGTCCGACTTCGAACTGTTCGCCAAGCTGGCCAAGCTGCCCGACGACGTGACCGCCGAGACCGCGCCGTTCCGCGTGATCGTGCCGGCCTTCGTCACCAGCGAGCTCAAGACCGCGTTCCAGATCGGCTTCATGATCTTCATCCCCTTCCTGGTGATCGACATGGTGGTGGCCAGCGTGCTGATGTCGCTGGGCATGATGATGCTGTCGCCCGTGCTCGTGGCCCTGCCCTTCAAGCTCATGCTGTTCGTGCTGGCCGACGGCTGGAACATCCTCATTGGCTCGCTCGCCGCCAGCTTCGCTGTATGACGGCCCCCACGCTCCGCCGCTGCGCGGGTCGCTGCCCCCCCGGGGGGCTGATCCGGCTTGGGGCGGCCCGGCGCCGGATCGTCTTCCGCCCGGCAACTGTTCTCGCCATTCACAAGGACTTTTGAGATGGACCCACAAGCCGCCCTCACCATGGGCCAGAACGCCCTCTTCATGCTGCTCATGGTGGCTGCGCCGGTGCTGGCCACCGTGCTGGGCGTGGGCCTGATCGTGAGCCTGTTCCAGGCCATCACGCAGATCCAGGAAGCCACGCTGGCCTTTGTGCCCAAGCTGATCGCGGCGATTGCAGTGTTCGCCATCGCCGGGCCCTGGATGATGAGCACCATGGTGGACTTCATCCGCAGCACGATCCTGTCCATCCCCCAGTATGCGGTTTGACCCCCCCTGCGCCGCTTCGCGGCTTCCCCCCGGGGGGACGGCACTGGCGGCCCGGCAAAGCCGGTTCCGCGGTGCCCTAGGACGGCTCCCCCTCTTCTGCGCGCGCTTGCGTACGGCTTGAGTCATGCCCACCTTCAGCGAAGCCGACATCATGGCGCTGGTGTCGCCGGTGTTCTGGCCGTTCCTGCGGGTGCTGGCGGTGTTTTCGAGTGCGCCGATTTTTTCGGCGCGGTCGGTGCCGGTGCGCACCCGCGTGGCGCTGGCGATGCTGGTGGCGCTGTGCGCGCAGGCCGGTCTGCCCGATCAGCCGATGGTGGCGCTGACCGATCCGCAGGCTTTTTCGGTGGTGCTTCAGCAGGTGGTGATCGGCGTGGCAATCGGGCTGGCGGTGCGCATCGTGTTCGCGTCGGTGGAACTGGCTGGCGAGGTGATCGGCCTGCAGATGGGCCTGAACTTCGCGGGCTTCTTTGATCCGTCGACCAATTCGCAGTCCAGCACCGTGGGCCGCTTTTTCGGCAACACCACCATGCTGCTGTTCGTGGTGCTCAACGGCCACCTCATGCTGCTGCAGGCGGTGATCGCCAGCTTCGAGACCTTCCCCATTGGCGGCAACGCGTTCGAGTCGATCAACCGGCTGCAGCTGCACCAGTTGGGCGCCATCGTGTTCCGCTATGGCCTGTGGATCGCGCTGCCCATGATCGGCATGCTGTTGTTCATCAACATCGTGCTGGGCTTCATTTCTCGCATCGCCCCGCAGATGAACGCGTTTGCCATCGGTTTCCCGCTGACGCTCTCGGCCGGCCTGCTGGGCATGGCCTTCACCCTTCCCATGCTCGACGCGCCGGTGATCGCGCTCATGAAGCTGGCCACCAGCCTGTTCACAGGCGGCTGAGGCCGGGCGCCGGGTGCGCAGGTATCTGGCGCCTTACACCAGCCCGTTGCGGATGGCGTAGACCGTGAGTTCGGCGTTGTTGCCCAGGTGCAGCTTTTCCAGCACGCGCGCGCGGTAGACGCTCACCGTCTTGGGGCTGAGCATGAGATCTTCGGCGATCTCGGAGAGCTTGCGGCCCGAGGCGATCTTCTGCAGCGTCTGCAGCTCGCGCTCGGACAGGCTGGCGTGCAGTTCCTCGCTCTCCGGTGCGTTGAGGTTGTCCACCAGCATCTGCGCCACCTCGGCGGTGACGTACTTGCGGCCCTGCATCACGGTGCGGATGGCGTTCACCAGCTCGGCCGGGTCGCCGGCCTTGTTCACATAACCGCGCGCACCGGCCCGCAGGCAGCGGATGGCGTACTGGTCTTCCGGGTACATCGAGACCACCAGCGTCTTCACCGGCGAGCCCTCTTCGCGCAGCGCACCGAGCACCTCCAGGCCGCCACGGCCGGGCATGTTCAGGTCGAGCAGGAGCACGTCGCAGGTGTTCTTGCGCAGCTGCTCGCGCAGTTCGGGGTAGTTGCCCGCTTCGCCCACGACCTGGATGTCCACCGCCTCGGAAATGGTGTCGCGCACCCCGCGACGCACCACGGCGTGGTCATCACACAAAATCACCTTGATCATCTTTTTCCTCCTGTTCCATCATCGCACCGTCTGACCCGATGCCCGCCCCCAGGGGGACCGACAGAATCACCGAGGTACCGCGCGGCGAGGAACTGATGTCCAGCCAGCCACCTACCTTGGCGGCGCGCTCGCGCAGGCCGAGCAGGCCGAACGACTTGGCCTTGCGCAGCGATTCAGCGTCCAGGCCCCGGCCGTTGTCGTTCACTTCCAGCGTGAGCACGCCTTCCTGGTCGCTCAGGTCGATGTCGACCGCGCTGGCCCGGGCGTGCTTGGCGACGTTGGTGAGGGATTCCTGCGCCGTGCGGTAGGCCACCAGCTGCACATCATGCGGCACGTCGATGGTTTCGGCCGAATACCGGACGGCCACCGGCAGGCCGTTGCGCCGCTCGAAACTGGACGCCAGCCACTGCACCGCGGCCACCAGGCCCTGGTCCAGAATCGGCGGGCGCAGGTTCATCATGATGCGCTGGCTGGCCTCCAGCGCGTGCTGCAGCATCTCCATGGCAGAGCCCACATGCTGCTGCACCTCGCCGCTGTCCACGTGGCGGCCCACCCAGGCCAGGTCGAGCTTCACCGCCGCCAGGGCACCGCCAATGTCGTCGTGGATCTCACGGGCGATGCTGGCACGCTCCTGCTCGATGCTGATCTGCAGGTGCTCGGCCAGCTCGGCCAGGCGCTGCCGCGATTCGGCCAGCTCGGCGTCTGCCCGGGCCTTGGCGTTGCGCGTGTCGGCCATTTCCAGCGCCCGCTGGATCACATGCGACAGCCGGTGCATGCTGTCCTTGAGCAGGTAGTCGCTCACGCCCTGGAGCATGGCCTCGACCGCCGCGGCCTCGCCGATGGCGCCCGACAGGATCACAAACGGCAGGTCGGGCCGTGCCTCGCGTGCGACCTGCCAGGCGTCCAGCCCGGTGAAGCCGGGCAGGTGGTAATCGGCCAGCACGATGTCGTACCGGCCTTCGGTCAGCTCCTGGGTGAAGTCTTCCATGGTGTCCACCAGCACCAGTTCGCAGAGCATCTGGCTGCGCTGCAGGGCGAACTTCACCAGGGCGTGGTCGACCCGGGAATCCTCCAGGTGGAGGATGCGGATCCCTGTCCGCTGTTCTGTCTCGGGGTTTCCGCTCATGGTGTGAGGTATTTGGCACCACTTCCGGGGCGTGTGGGCGCCAACGGCAAGCGGACATGAAAAGAAGCTGAATTCGGGCGGTTATCTGCCGATACAGCAGGTCGAGACCTTTGAAAATTGTACTGTCCGCCTGCCCAAGATGCCCTGCCCAGCACAGCCCCCCACAAGCCAGGAACCCATGATGATGCCGCAGCCCGCTCCCTCGGTCACCCTGCCCGTGAATCTGGTCGCCGATCTGCAGGATTCGCTGCTGATGGCCATGACCGACCTGCAGCGGCTGGAAGGTCTGCTCGATCACGCCACGTCCAACCTGCTCGAGCGCTTCGGTTCGGTGAACGAAGCGCTGAGCAACCTGCAGGAACAGCCGGGCGAAAACCTGGTGCCGATCCGCCTCAGCCTGCACCAGGCCGTGACCGAGCTCCAGTTCCACGACATGGCCACCCAGCTCATCGTGCACACCGGCAAGGTGCTGCAGGGCTGCGCCTGGCGCCTGGCCGACGAAGCCATGGAGCGGGAGGAAGACGAGATCCCCTTCTGCATGGACCCCATGCCCGAACGCCCCAGTCCCGTCACACAAAGTGAGATGGACGCCGGTTCCATCGAGCTGTTCTGACCGCCCGCTCAAGACGCCCCCTTAATTGTCGATATCTGTTGAAAACACGGAGTACCCCATGCAATCGATTCTTGCCGTAGACGACTCGGCCTCCATGCGAAAAATGGTGTCGTTCACCCTGACGGGCGCGGGCTTTCACGTCGTGGAAGCGGTGGACGGTCAGGACGCTTTCGAAAAAGCCCAGATCCACGCCATCGATCTGGTGCTGACCGACCAGAACATGCCCCGCCTCGACGGCCTGGGCCTGACCAAGAAGCTGCGCGAGCACCCCAAGTTCAAGAACACCCCCATCCTGATCCTGACCACCGAGTCGAGCGACCAGATGAAGGCGGCAGGCCGCAGCGCCGGTGCCACGGGGTGGCTGGTCAAACCTTTTGATCCGGGTCGTCTGATCGAAGTCATCCAGAAGGTCATCCGCTGAACCGTTAGCCGCTGATCGCCTGGGCACACGCCCCGGCCAGCCAAGGAGTCCCCCATGGGTGAAATGATGAATGAAGGCCAGAACCTCGGCGACAACATCGACCTGAGCCAGTTCTACCAGATCTTCTTTGAAGAGGCTGGCGAGAACCTGGACCAGATGGAACAGATGCTGCTGCAGCTCGACCTGGAACAGGCCGACGACGAAGAACTGAACGCGATCTTCCGTTGCGCGCACTCCATCAAGGGCGGCGCCGCCACCTTCGGTTTTGCCGACGTGGCCGAGCTCACGCACCAGATGGAGTCGTTGCTGGACAAGCTGCGCCGCCACGAGCTGCAGCCCACGTCGGACATGGTCGACGTGCTGCTGGAGTCGTCGGACGCGCTGCGCCTGCTGCTTGCCCGCCACCAGGGCAAGAGCGTGGAACCACCGGCCACCGCAGCACTGGTGACGCGCATCAGCACGCTGGCCGAAGGCGGCCCGCTGAGCACGCAGGCCGTGGCACCCACCACGCTGGCCCAGGCCGCCGCACCCGCCGCTGCGAGCGCACCGGCACCGCGTACCCAGAAGGCCGGCCGATCGCTCGAAATCCACATCGGCCCGATGGACAACCCGGCGCAGGCAGATGGCATCGCCGAGCTGTTCCGTGACATCCCGGGCCTGGGCGAGCTGCAGGTGCTGCCCTGTGACCAGAGCGACAAGCGCATCTTCGGCGTGCAGACCACGTCGAGCGACACCGACCTGATGGACCTGTTCACCTTCCACGTGAGCAAGGAGATCATCCACATCGTCGACCTGTCGGTCGCCGAGGCTCCGCCCGTGGTGGCCGCACCCCCCGCCAAGCCCCGCGCCGTCGAAGGCCAGGACTTCGGCTTTTTCGACGACGCACCAGGCATGCCAGGCGCCGCCGCCGAGACGGCAGCGGCCGAAACGGCACCGGCGGTCGAGGTGGCTCAGCCGCCCGTGCCTGCCCCGGTTCCGGTGGCAGCGGCAGCTGCCGCAGCGCCGCGCGCCGAGCAGCGCCCGGCCAACCAGGCCCAGCTGGAGTCGAGCACGCTGCGCGTGTCGGTGAGCAAGGTCGACCAGCTGATCAACCTGGTGGGCGAACTCGTCATCACCCAGGCCATGCTGGCGCAGAAGAGCCGCGAGCTCGACAGCGCCGCCAACCAGCCCCTGCTCTCGGGCCTGGCCGACCTGGACCGCAACACCCGCGACCTGCAGGAAGCGGTGATGTCGATCCGCATGATTCCCATGTCGGTCGTGTTCAACCGCTTCCCGCGCATGCTGCGCGACCTGGCCAGCAAACTGGGCAAGAAGGTCGAGCTGATCACGCACGGCGAGGCCACCGAGCTGGACAAGGGCCTGATCGAGAAGATCACCGATCCGCTGACCCACCTGATCCGCAACAGCTGCGACCACGGCATCGAAATGCCCGACGAGCGCCGCGCCAAGGGCAAGACCGAGCACGGCACCATCACGCTGTCGGCCACGCACCAGGGCGGCTCGATCCTGATCGAGGTGCGCGACGACGGCAAGGGCCTGTCGCGCGAGAAGCTGCTGAGCAAGGCCCGGGAAAAGGGCATCGACGCCCCCGACTCCATGAGCGACAGCGAGGTCTGGAACCTGATCTTCGCTCCGGGCTTCTCCACCGCCGCCGAGGTCACCGACGTGTCGGGCCGCGGCGTGGGCATGGACGTGGTCAAGCGCAACATCACCTCGCTGGGTGGCACGGTCGAGATCGACTCGGCCGAAGGCTACGGCATGCGCGTCTCGGTGCGCCTGCCGCTGACGCTGGCCATCATGGACGGCATGACGGTGCGCGTGAGCGACGAGGTCTACATCCTGCCGCTGTCCAGCGTGATCGAATCGTTCCAGATCAAGCCGGGCGACATCAACACGGTGGCCCAGGGCGCGCAGCTGGTGAAGGTGCGCGAGGAATTCATGCCGGTGATCGAACTGGAGCGCGTGTTCGACGTGCCACGCTTCGAATACAACCCCAGCAGCCCCATCATGGTCGTGGTGGAAGCCGAGGGCGCGCGTGTGGCGCTGATGGTCGACGAGCTGCTCGGGCAGCAGCAGGTCGTCATCAAGAACCTGGAGTCCAACTACCGCAAGGTGCCCAACATCTCGGGCGCCACCATCCTGGGCGACGGCAAGGTGGCCCTGATCCTGGACACCTCGGGGCTGATCCGGCGCTCACGCCACTGAACGCAGATACCCCGGCCCTTCCATCGGACACAAGATGCTGCTTCAGAACCGCCCCCCGCGCACCCCGGTAGCCGCCCCTGCCTTCGCCGAGGCAGAGGACGGCCCGCTGAGTCAGGGCCGTGAGTTCATCTGGAACGACGCGGACTTCACGCGCATCAAGAGCCTGATCTACAAGAAGGCCGGCATCAGCCTGCACGATGGCAAGCACGCCATGGTGTACAGCCGGGTCTCGCGCCGCCTGCGTGAAACCGGCCACGACAGCTTCCGCAGCTACCTCGACTGGCTCGAGCAGCACGACGGGGCCGAGTGGCAGGAGTTCATCAACGCGCTCACCACCAACCTCACCGCGTTCTTCCGCGAGCAGCACCACTTCACCATCCTGGACGAGCTGCTGCGCAGGGAACGCACGCGCGACTGGCGCATCTGGTGCTCGGCGGCGTCGACCGGCGAGGAACCCTATTCCATCGCCATGACCGCCACCGAGGCGCTCGGCGCGGGGGGTTCGTTCCACATCGTCAACAGCGACATCGACACCAAGGTGCTGGCCACCGCCGCCCAGGGCGTCTACAAGGCCGACGGGGTGAAGGGACTGAGCCAGGAACGCCTGCAACGCTTCTTCATGCGCGGCAAGGGCAGCAACGCCGGCCTCATGCGCGTGAAGCCCGAGCTGCAGAAACACATGGCCTTCCAGGCCGTGAACCTGATCCACGACCTGCCGTTCCGCGAGCCGTTTGACGCCGTGTTCTGCCGCAACGTGATGATCTATTTCGACGCCCCCACCCAGCGCCAGGTGCTGGAGCGCATCCACCGCGTGATGAAGCCCGGCGGCATGCTGTTCGTCGGCCATGCCGAAAACTTCAGCGACGCCCGCAACCTGTTCGTTCTTCGCGGAAAGACGGTCTATGAACGCGTTTGAATCCAGCCTCACCGCGAGCCGCTTTCCGAGCGCCCGCCGCACGTCGCACATCGACGCCCTGAAAGCGCGCCCCCGCAAGCCGGGCGAGGCATCCTTTTTCTACCACGACCACCATTTCAAGCACGACTCGGTGAAGGTGCTGCCCGGCGAGTACTACGTCACCAACGAAGACATGATGGTGATGACGGTGCTGGGATCCTGCATCGCCGCCTGCCTGTGGGACCCCAAGGTCCGCGTCGGCGGCATGAACCATTTCATGCTGCCCGAAGGTGGCGCCGACACCTCGGGGCGCTACGGTTCGTATGCGATGGAATTGCTGATCAACGAGATGATGAAGCTCGGCGCCCGGCGCGAGAGCATGCAGGCCAAGGTGTTTGGTGGTGGCCAGGTGATGCACACCTTCACCACCATGAACGTGGGCGAGCGCAACACCCAGTTCGTGCTGGACTACCTCCAGACCGAGCGCATTGCCGTGATTTCCAAGGACGTGCTGGACATCCACCCGCGCAAGGTCTGCTACTTCCCCGTCACGGGCAAGGCGATGGTCAAGCGCCTGGCCCACTCGCACCCGGAAACGCTCGAAACCCAGGAACGCCGCGGCAACGCAGCCGCCGTCGCCAGCAGCACCTCGGGTGGCTCGGTCGACCTGTTTTGATCACTGGGAAGACCGGCGGATGGCCGGTCAGCGCGTCTGAAGGAGGATGAAAATGTCAAAAATAAAAGTGGTGGTGGTGGACGACTCGGCGCTGGTGCGCAGCCTGCTCACCGAAATCATCAACCGCCAGCGCGACATGTGCTGCGTCGGCGCGGCCAGCGACCCGCTGGTGGCGCGCGAGATGATCCGCGAACTCAACCCCGACGTGATCACGCTCGACGTGGAAATGCCCCGCATGGACGGACTGGAGTTCCTTTCGCGCCTGATGCGGCTGCGGCCGATGCCGGTGGTGATGGTCTCCACTCTGACCGAACAGGGCGCCGAGATCACGCTGCGCGCACTGGAAATGGGCGCAGTGGACTTCGTGGCCAAGCCGCGCATCGGCATCAGCAGCGGCCTGAACGAACTCTCGGGTGACATCGTCGACAAGATCCGTGTGGCGGCCAGCGCCCATGTGAGCCGGCACCCAGGGCCGGCGGCCAGCACCGCGCAGACGACCACCACACCGAGCACGCCCGCCGCGCCGCGCGCCCCGCTGCCCCGACTGTCGACCGAAAAAATCATCTGCATTGGCGCCTCGACCGGGGGCACCGAAGCGATCCGCGAGGTGCTCATGGAGATGCCGGCCGACGCGCCTGCCATCGTCATCACCCAGCACATGCCACCAGGCTTCACCACCAGTTTTGCCGCGCGGCTGAACTCGCTGTGCCGCATCCGGGTGGAAGAGGCGCGCGACGGCCAGCGCATCCTGCCCGGCCATGCCTACATCGCCCCGGGCGGGCGCCACCTGCGCATCGACCGCAGCGGCTCCAACTACGTGGCCGTGGTCGAGGACACCGAACCGGTGAACCGCCACCGGCCTTCGGTGGAGGTGCTGTTTCGTTCCGCCGCGCGCGTGCTGGGCCCCAATGCGCTGGGCGTGATGCTCACCGGCATGGGTGCCGACGGTGCCCAGGCCATGCGCGAGATGAAAGACGCCGGCAGCTACAACTATGTGCAGGACGAGGCCACCTGCGTGGTCTTCGGCATGCCGCGCATGGCCATCCAGAGCGGCGCGGCGCATGAAGTGCTGCCACTCAACCAGATCGCCAACGCCCTGCTGACCCGCCTGGCCACCAGCCCGTCGGGCGTGCGCCACCGCATCTGAGTCTTTTCGCGGCACAGGTTTCTTTCCCTTACATTTCAACCTTCTATCCGGAGTTTTCCATGAATCCACGCCGCGCCTTCACTGCCGCCCTGCTGCTGAGCAGCTGCGTCTTTGCCGCTCCCGTCGCTCTGGCCCTTGAGGCACCCAAAGAGCGGCCCATCCTCACCGTGTCCGGCAAGATCGGCGTGAAGAACGCCGGTGAAACCGCCCGCTTCGACATGAAGATGATCGAAGCCCTGCCCCAGCACAGCTTCACCACCCGCACCCCCTGGTTCGACAAGCCGGTGAAGTTCACCGGCCCGCTGCTGTCCGACGTGATGGCGGCTGTCAAGGCGAGCGGCACCACGATCAGCGCCGTGGCCATCAACGACTACAAGATCACCATTCCCCTGGCGGACACCGCCAAACACAAGGTGATCGTGGCCCGTCTGCTCGACGACCAGCCCATGGCCGTTCGCGACAAGGGGCCGCTGTTCGTGGTGTACCCGTTTGACAGTTCGGCCGAGCTGCGCAGCTCCACCTACTACGAACGCTCCATCTGGCAACTCAAGGCACTGGAAGTTCAGTGATGTTTCAGGCTCCCAACCTGGCCAGGTGGCAGACGAGGCAGTGGGCGATTGCCATTGCATTGATGCTGCTGGTCACGCTCACGCCACTGGCCTGGATCCAGTGGCAGCAGTTCAAGCTGCTGGACAACGTGGCCGACAACCAGGTCGACTCGCTCATGTGGCAGGCCTACCAGCTGGAGCGCGAGCTGGGGGCGCTTGATCAGAAACTGAACAAGGCCGTGGCCGCTCCGGCCGATGTGGATCCGTACGTTCTGACCGAGCGCTACGAGGTGTTCCTGAGCCGCATCGATCTCCTCACCAAGATTCCCCGCCGCGACCTGGTTGAAGGAAGCGAGGCCTACACCGAGGCCACCGCATCCATTGACGCCTTCGTGGCGATGGCCGACCCGGCCTTTGCCGACCCAGTTGCGCTGCTCAGGAACCCAGAGCAGCTTGATCGCATCGACGACGCGGCGGAAGCGCTGCGCGCCCCGCTGGGCGAGCTGACCCGCGAAGCCAACCGCGCGGTGGCGCGCTTCGTGGACGAGCGCAATGCGCAGCTGCACCAGCAAAGCACGCTGGTGATTTCACTGGCCGCCGTGCAGACCGCTGTCATGCTGATCTTCGTGGTGGTGCTGGTGCGCCACCTGCGGCGCCAGCAGCAGCAGTACGCCAAGCTGAAGAAACTCAGCGGCGAACTGGCCGACGCGAAAGACCAGGCCGAAGCCGCCAACTACGGCAAGAGCGTGTTCCTGGCCAACATGAGCCACGAGATCCGCACGCCCTTCCAGGGCCTGCTGGGCATGCTCAACCTGCTGGACGAGCCCGGACTGTCCAGCCAGCAGCGCGACTACCTGCAGACCGCGCGCGATTCGGCCCTGCACCTGCTGGGTGTGCTCAACGACATCCTGGACGTGTCCACCATGGAGTCCGGCACGCTCAAGCTGTCAGTGGCACCGATCAACCTGCGCGGTGTGGTGCAGGAAGTGGACGGTCTGATGCAGGTGGCCGCCAGCGACAAGGGGCTGGAGCTCAATGTGTACGCCGCCAGCGACCTGCCCGAATGGGTGACGGCCGACGCCACCCGTGTGCGCCAGATCATGTTCAACCTGATCAACAACGCCATCAAGTTCACGCCCGAGGGCAGCGTGATGGCCGAGCTGGCGCGCTCCCCCGACGGCCAGTCGGGCGTGGTGCTCACCGTGCGCGACACGGGCGTGGGCATGGACAAGGAAACGGTTGATCGTCTGTTCACCCGCTTCTACCAGGCTGACAACTCGCTGCGCCGGCGCATCGGTGGCACCGGCCTGGGGCTGGAGATTTCGCGCAACCTGGCGCGCATGATGGGGGGCGACATCAAGGTGAGCAGCCAGCCGGGCGTGGGCTCGGTGTTCACCGTGACGCTGAACCTGCCCGAGGTTCAGGCACCGGCAGAAACAGCGGTGCCGGAGGGAGACGCCAAGGCCGGACGCCGGCTGCGGGTGCTGGTGGCCGAAGACCACCCGATCAACCTGAAGTACATGAGCATCCTTCTGGAGAAGATGGGCCATGACGCCGTGTTCTGCGAGAACGGCCAGGAAGCCTTGCAGCTGCTGGAGCGCCAGCCCTTCGACGTGGTGCTGCTCGACTACCACATGCCGGTGCTCGACGGACTGGCGACCACCGAAGCGATCCGCGAACTGAACACGCCAGCCGCCGACATCAAGATCATCCTGGTCACGGCCGACGTGGTGAACGACACGCGCAAGCGCGCACTGGAGGTCGGTGTGAACGAATTCGCCAGCAAGCCCCTGCAGGCCGAGGACCTGCAGCGCGCGCTCGAGCGCTGCGGCCTGAAGGACGAGGCGGGCAGCCACTCGGTCTCGGGGAGCCCCGGCCTGCGGGCATCCAGCCCGTTCCCGCTGTCGGCTTACGAGATGCCGGTGCGCCTGCCGGAGCCCCCTGCGCCAGCGGCACCCCCGTCGGGCGAGCGGGTGATCGACACCGAGTCGTACAGCGAAATCGTGTCGATGATGCCGCAGGACACCATGGACGAGATGCTGGCCACGCTGTTCGAGCCGCCTGAAGGCACGGTGCACGTGCTGCTCAAGGCGCTGGAAGGCAGCGATCGGGCCGATATCGGCTACAACGCGCACAAGCTCAAGGGCACGGCCATGCTGCTGGGTTTCCTGTCGATCGTGAAGACCTCAGCCCACATCGAGCACATTGCCACCCAGACGGGCGAGGATCTGCCCGCTGACATTTCGGCCCAGCTGCTGCGTGACGTGGAAGTCACCCAGCAGGCGCTGCGCGACTTCGAGGCCAGTCAGCCAACCTGATCCGTTGGGGTTGTCGCCGGCATGCTCGGTTCCATGGCCCCAAGCAAAACGCCGCCCTGGCGGGCGGCGTTTGTCCGTCAGGTACGGATGACCTGGAGGCTATCCCAACGGCCTATCAGGCCAAGGCATCAGACCCGCTCACTGATGATGCTGCCGGCCTCGATCGGCGCCCGGCTGCCGTTGCCATTCTCGTCATAAGCCACCACGTCTTCCACGGCCAGGATGTCGGCGGGGGCTTCAACCGCCGCAGTGGTCTCGTCCGACGGCGGCATCACCGGCCACGGCAGGGGTTCCAGCGGCGTCTGTGTGACGGCCGGCGGCAACAGCGGCCTGCGGTTCATCTGTGCCGCGGCGACTGCGGACAGATCGGGTGAGGTGTCGCTCTGGGTGCCTGGCACCTCGGCCGGGGCGCCGGCCAACTGGTCCAGGGCGCGCTCGACCACGGCCGCACTCGCCTGCCACACCGTGGTCAGTACCGCCTGCAGCTGCTGCTTCTGGGTGGCCGCCTCGGCCTGTTCTTCTGCCTGCTGTGCCGCTGCCAGCTCGGCCTGCTGCTGGTTTTTAAGCTGTGCTGCCGCCACGGCGGCCTCCGGCCCGGTGCGGCTGTCGGCGCCGGCAGGCCCGTAGCTTCGAGGCAGCAGGGGTGCGGGTTCAGGGGTCGCATCGGCCTCTGCCGGCGCGGCACGGGTGGTGGGCGCCCGTGGCGCGGTGCCCTGGCCGTCTCGGCCAGCGCCGAACCCGGTTTGCGGATCGCGTCCGCTCTCGCGCACCGGCTGCACCGCCGTGACCGGCGAAACGGGCGCCACCGACGGGCCAGCCGGGGCGGGCCAGGACACGACGTGGCTGGTCGAAATGTTGATCATGAAGTACCCCTTGGCACGCACCGGCACGAAACAGTTCCGGTGTTCTTGCCACTGCTTCGGCAGCCGGGGGCTGAACTTGAGGGCTGGCGTACGAAAGTTGACACCAACACCCAGCAGGATCACTCAGCGGTGAATTCGCGCTCGTGCATCCAGGCGGCGTGTTTGGGCGCGCGCCGGGTCTGGTTCCACTCGTTGAGCATGTCCCACTTCACGGCGTCGAGCTTCTGCATCATCTCGGGAGAGGCGGTGTTGGCCGCCAGTTCCAGACGGTGGCCGTTGGGATCGAAGAAATAGATCGACTTGAAGATGGTGTGGTCGGTGATGCCGATCACCGGCACGCCGGCGGCTTCCAGACGGGTCTTGGTCGCTTCCAGTTCCTCCACCGAGTCCACTTCAAGCGCGATGTGCTGCACCCACTCGGGGGTGTTGGGGTCGCGGCTCATCTCGGGTGCGTTGGGCAACTCGAAAAAGGCCAGGATGTTGCCACCGCCTGCGTCCATGAAGAGGTGCATATACGGGTCGGGTGCCTTGGTGGAAGGCACCTGGTCTTCGGCGATGGCGAGCACGAAGTTCATGTTCAGGTGCTTCTGGTACCACTCGACGGTTTCTTTTGCGTCCTTGCAGCGGTAGGCCACGTGGTGGATCTTGCGGATGGGCATGGTGTTCTCCTCGGGGTGATGGGTTTCAGACGCCTGCTCGCGCGGCGGCCAGCGCTTGCTTCAGCACGGCAATGTCGCCGACCTGGTTGGCCAGCAGCAGGATCAGCTTGGCGTTGAGCAGCTGGCTCTGCTCGTCGCTCAGGTCGCGATGGGTGTCGATCAGCGCTTCGTAGAAATCGTCGCCGGGCGTGAAGTCGCGGAAGTAGCGCTGGCCAGGTTCGGCCAGGTTGGGCTGCAGTTGCAGGGGCATGGGTGTCTCCTTCAGGCGGTTCGGTGGGCGATCAGGCGGCCAGGCGCTCGGCCAGCGGCTGCGGTGCCTGGGCGGTGGCGCGGTGCAGCGCGGCCTGCACGGCAGCGGCGTCAAAGGCGCGCCAGCGGGCAGCCACATGCTGATCGGGGCGGATCAGGTAGCAGGTACCGGGGCGCGCGTCCAGGCGCTGGGCCACCAGACCGTCGCGGTCGTGCAGCGTCAGTGCACCGGGCACAGAGGCACCGGCGTGGGCCGTCACCAGCACCGTCTCCACCGGAATCGCGGCACCCGCGAGTGCGGCGGCCTGGCTGCGCAGCGACGGCAAAGCCGCATCGACCTGGGCCGCACTGTCGGCGAAAGCGAGCAGCACGAAACGGTTGCCGAGCTGGTCGAGCAGCCACCCGTCGGCGCCGCTCACGGCCACCGGCGCATCGTCCAGCGGGGCACCCGGCACCATGTCGCCGGCGAAGGCGTCAACGTCGGGCGTGTTCAGTGCCGAGTGCACCAGAAAGGCGGGCACCGAAAGGCGACCCGAGTTCACCAGCTTGCGGGCAAAGGGCTGCGTGCGGGCCAGCTCCAGCGCCGCGTTGCGGAACAGCTTGCTCACCGCACTCTTGGGCGTGATGAAGTCGGTGGATCGCGTGGAGTTGCGGATGTTCTCGTCGGCCGCGTAGACGCGGTCGGCGTCGTAGGTGTCCAGCAGGCCGTCGGGCGCCAGACCCTTGATGACCAGAGCCAGCTTCCACATCAGGTCGTCGGTGTCCTGGAACCCGGAATTGGCACCGCGTGCGCCAAAGGGCGACACCTGGTGCGCCGCGTCGCCGGCAAACAGCAGATGGCCGTGGCGGAAGTTCTTCATGCGGCGGCACTGGAAGGTGTAGATGCTGGCCCACTCCAGCGTGCACTCGCGGTCATCGCCCAGCATGGCCTTGATGCGCGGCATGATGTTTTCGGGCTTCTTCTCTTCTTCGGGGTCGGCGTCCCAGCCGAGCTGGAAGTCGATGCGCCAGACGTTGTCGCTCTGCTTGTGCAGCAGCACGCTCTGGTTGGGGTGGAACGGCGGGTCGAACCAGAACCAGCGTTCGGCGGGGTAGTCGGCCTTCATCACCACGTCGGCGATCAGGAAACGGTCTTTGAAGACGTGGCCTTCGATGTCCAGCCCCAGCTGGCGGCGCACGTTGCTGCGCGCACCGTCGGCCACCACGAGCCAGTCGGCCTCGATGTCGAAGGCGCCGTCGGGCGTTTCCAGGCTCACGCGGGCGCCGTTGTCGAGCGGCGTGACCGCGGCCACCTTGTACTTCCAGCGCAGATCCACGCCCAGCTCGGTGGCGCGTTTGACCAGTGCCTCTTCCAGGTGGTACTGCTGCAGGTTGATCATGCCGGGGCGCTTGTGGCCGGCATCGGGCACGAGGTTGAAGCGGTAGACCTCTTCTTCCTTCATGAAGGTGCGGCCCACGTTCCAGCTCACGCCCTTCTCCACCACCGGATCGCCCACGCCCAGGCGGTCGAGGATTTCCAGCGCGCGCTTGGCGTAACAGACGGCGCGCGAGCCGAAGGACACGCTGTCGTCTTCGTCGAACAGCAGCACCTCCAGCCCTTGCAACCGGGCGTCGATGGCCGCGGCCAGGCCCACCGGACCGGCGCCAATGATGACCAGCGGCCGGCGCTGCGGGGCGCCCTGCATCAGATCGGCCGGGGGCTGATAGGGAAAGGTGGGGTAGGTGTAAGTGGCCATGGCTGAGGTGCTCCTGCGTGGTCGGCAACTGCGCGGCTATGGCGCGGCTGCGGCGGTGGGGTCAGGCGCCGACTATAGCCAATAATTTCACATCCGTAAATACGTTTCGCTAAACGTAATTTGCAGATGCACGCGTGCTCTCCTCGGACGTGGCTGCGCCGCGAACGGACGCGACCAGGCCGGACCTGACATGGCCCGGCTTGAAAACAGGAAAAAAATTGGGGCGAAGCCCCCCGCGTCAGCTCTCTTCCGCGGGCACGCGTGGCTTGACGAGGGTGACCGGCACAGGGGAAGCCTGCACCAGTTCCTGCGAGACAGAACCCAGCATGGACGCGCGCATGCCGCCGCCGTGCGTGCTCATGATCACGGCCTGGCAACCGTGCCGCTCCAGGATCTCGACCAGCAGATGGGCCGGGTCGCCGGTGGCCATGTCCTGCTCCACCGCCAGACCGGCGGCGTTGAGCAGGGTCACGGCGGGGCGCATGAGGTCGCGGCTGGCTTCCTCGTTCACGCGCTGCAGCACGGCGGGGTCGTGCGCGGTCACCAGTTCGTACAGGTTGGCCGCTTCCTGCACATTGGCCACCACGAAACGGGCCTTGAGCCCCGAGCCCACCAGGTGCAGGGCGTGGTGCACCGCCGCCATGGAAAATTCGGAGCCGTCGGTGGGGATGAGGATCTTGATCATGGTGGGTCCTTGTGTCGGGTCAGAAAGGGCGGTCGTTGAGCACGCACCAGTAAAGCTCGATGTGCTCGGCCACTTCGATGAACTTGGTGAAACTGACCGGCTTCTCGATGTAGGAGTTCACGCCCAGGTCGTAGGCGGTTTTGAGGTCACGGTCTTCGCGTGACGAGGTGAGCATCACGACCGGAATGCGCCGGTACAGCGGGTGGTCCTTGAGTTGCTGCAGCACCTCCAGCCCGTTGATCTTGGGCATGTTGATGTCCAGCAGGATCACGGCCGGCAGGGGTTCGCCCGCATCCCAGCGGGGCAGGAAAGCCAAGGCCTCTTCACCGTCTCGTGCGATCTGGATGGTGTTGGAAAACTTCTTCTTGCTGAAGGCTCGCAAGGTGAGGTCCAGGTCCATCGGGTTGTCTTCAACCAGCAGGATGGGGGGGAGGGAAACGATGGGTTTCATGCCGGAAACTCCAGATAGAAGGTGGCGCCCTTGCCGGGCGTGCTTTCGGCCCACACCCGGCCACCCATGCGCTGGACCGCCTTGGTCACCAGCGCCAGGCCAACACCGGTGCCGGGATACTCTTCCGCCCGGTGCAGGCGCTGGAAGATGCCAAAGATGCGGTCGTGGTAATTCATGTCAAATCCGACCCCATTGTCGCGCACCCAGAGCGTGTGGTGGCCCTCTGCGGTTCGTGCGCCGATCTGCAGCATGGGCTGCGGGCTGGCGCTGCTGAACTTGATGGCGTTGCCGATCAGGTTGCGCAGCGCCAGTGCCAGCGCGTCGCGGTCGACCCGCAGCGTGATGGCTTCCAGCTGCCGATCGACCGCCGTGCCGTGACGCTCCAGATCGGCGCTGAAACCCTCCAGCACCAGTTCCACCAAGGGCGGCACGTCCACCGCTTCATGGCCCATGCTGCGGCGCTCCAGGTGCGAGTAGTCGAGCAGGTCGGAAATGAGCTGGCTCATCAGCAGCACCCCGCGCCGGATGCGGTCCACAAACGATCGGCCGGCGTCGTCCAGCTGGGGGCCATAGTCTTCCTGCAGCAGCTGGCTGTAGCCATCGATGCCGCGCAGCGGCGCACGCAGGTCGTGCGAGACGGTGTAGGTGAAGGCCTCCAGCTCGTGGTTGGCATCGCTGAGCTGGCGGGTGCGCTCCTGCACCCGCTGCTCCAGGGCCTCGTTGGTGCGCTTCAGGGCTTCTTCGGCCTCCTTCTCGGTGGTGACGTCCTGCACCGTGCCGGTGTAGTGGGGCGGCAGCCCTCCTGCGCGCTCGTGCCGCTGCGAGGTGGCACGAAGCCAGCGCACCGGGCCGCGTGCCGGATCGGTGCGGTAGTCGATGGCGGGCATGCGCTCACCCGCCATCATGTCGGTCAGGGCCACGCGAACCTGGTCGCGGTCTTCCGGGTGCAGGAGCTCCACGTATTCCTTGAACGCGGGCACCCCCTCGATGGGTTCGAGACCCAGGTTGCGGAACATCTGCTCCGACCACCAGCCCCGCAGGCTGGCCGGATCGTAGCTCCAGCTCCCGAGGCCGGCCATGGCCTCGGCCCGCTCCAGCCGTTCGTTCTGCTCACGCAACGCAGCGTCGGCCAGCACCCGCTCGGTGACGTCCTGCACGGTGGTGAACAGGTGTCTGAGCGAGCCATCGGCGTGGTGGACCGAGCGCACATGGATGGCGGTGTGCACCGTGCTGCCGTCCGCGCGCCGGAAGGTCTTTTCCATCTGGTAGCTGTCGCGCCGCCCGGCCACGAGATCCTCAAACAGCACCAGGTTGCGCTGAAGATCGGGCTCAGGTGTCATCTCGGCCCAGGTTTTCTGCAGCAGGGTGTCGCGCGAGTAGCCCAGGATCTCGCACAGGCGGTCATTCACCTGCAGCCAGCGCTTGTTCGCGGGTGAGGAAATCGCCATGCCGATGAAGGGCATTTCGTAGAACATGCGCACCAGGTCGGCCTGCTCGCGCGCCGCCGCCTGTGCCTCTTTACGGGCCGTGATGTCGACCAGTATGCCGGTGATGCCCAGCACCGCGCCATCCTCCCCGCGCGTCAGGGCGGTGCGGTCGTCGACCCAGATCCAGCGCCCGTCGGCGCAGCGCAGCCGGTATTCCTGCTGGTACTCATCCGGGCCGTTGGCGAAATAGCCCGCCACCTCGTCGTGCACACGCTGGGCGTCGTCCGCGTGGATCAGCTCGCTGTAATCCCAGCGGCCTGCGAGCCAGTCTTCCTTCTGGTAGCCCCACTGCGACACCGCTTCGTTGACGAAGGCCACTGGCCACCCGGGCTCGTTGCGCCACTCGATGACCACCACGGGCGAGCGGTTGACCACGTCGTTCAGATGCCGGATCTCGGTCTGGTCGGCCTGCAACTGGCCAGCCATCTGGTCGATCTCGGCGCCGATCAGGGCCAGTTCGTCGCGTCCCTCCAGGCCGCTGCGCGCATGCAGGCGCCCACGACCGATGGCGGCCAGCGTGAGACCCAGCTGCCGGGCGCGTCGGAACCAGATCAGGTGCAACAGCACGGCCAGCACGGCCGCCGCGCCCAGCAGCAGCATCGCCTCGCGCAACACCTCCTTGCGCACCACCACCATGTGCTGGGCCAGGGGCAAGGCCATGTCTTCGCTGACCACGAGCCAGCGCCCGTCCTGCACCGGCACAAAAGCGGCGAGACGGTCTGCGCCGGGGAGAGCATGGACCTCGATCACACGAACGCCACGGGCCTGCGACTGGGCGAGCATCTCGCGCAGAAGGGCGGGCCATTCGCCCGTCAGCTCGGCAAAGGCCCGACCGATGTGCAGGCGGGACAACGAAGCCTCCACCCGCCCCTGCGGCGAGATCAGGAAAGCGTGGTCCAGCCCATCGTGCAGGGCCAGGCTGCCCACCAGCCGGTGCAGCAGCTGGGCATCGCCGGCGGCCGTCTCCAGGTCGAGCCGGGTCTGCTCCACGGTCAGGCGTTCGCGCAGCACGCGCACTTCCTGCTCGGCCACGCGTGCGGCCACCGAGCCCACCTGCAGGCGGTAGTTGAGGGCGGCGCCGCCCAGGGCGAGCACCACCATGAGCAGCGGCACAAGCCAGCGCCCCGGCACGCGTGTGAGCAGGCCCACCCCGCTCATGGCGACACCACCGGCGAGCTGCGCGCAGCCGGACCGGCATCGATCAGCCGCGCCCAGTCCACCGGTTGGCGCAGCAGACCCAGCGCCTGCAGCGTGGCGGCCAGCCGCTCCCCGCTGCGCTGCAGGGGGGCCGGCTCACCCGTGAGTTGCTGCAGGGATTCGGGTGGCGTGAAATAGTGCAGGCCCGCCTGCGTGAGCAGGTACTGCGCCACCGTCAGGCCGGTGCCCGGCGCCAGCACGGCCGCGGCTCCCGCCGGGTCGCCCAGGTAGGCGGACAGCCCGGCGCTCCAGGCCTGCAAAAGCGCGTCCACATCCTCGGGGCGCTCGCGCAGGGCGGCCGAGGTGACCACCAGCACATCGACGATCTCGCCCGGCATCTGGCGGGTGTCGAACAGGGTCGCATAACCGGCATCGCGCATCTGCGCTGCCAGTGGTTCGTAGGACACGGCGGCCGCCACGCGCCCGGCCTGCAAGGCCGGCAGATGCTGCGACGCTTCCAGCGTGACCACGGTGATGTCGTTTTCCTGCAGGCCCATCGAGGCCAGCCAGCGCTGCAACATGAGGCGGTTGAGCGCAGACGCCTCCAGCGCCACACGGCTGCCGCGCACGGCAGACGGCTGGTCAAGCCCGCTCAGGCCCATCACCACATCGGCTCCGGCCGACTCGTCGAGCACGGCCACGATGCGCAGGTCCAGCCCTTCGTCGGCCAGCTCCAGCGCCTGGTCCAGGGTGATGGCCATGGCGTCGAGCAGGCCGTTGCGAAAGTGGCGAAAGCTCTCGGCGTGGGAGGACAGCTCGACGATTTTCACGCGGGCGGTATCTGCCAGCCCCCGCTCCCGGGCCAGCACGAGGGGGTCGTAGCCGACCCAGGGGTTGAGCCCCACGGTCAGTGGGGAGCGCGGAGCTTCCACGCAGGCGCTGAGTCCGGCCAGTGCGGTCACGGCGAACAGGCACACGAACAGACGCTGCAGTGCGGAACGGCCCGCGCTCCACCACCCACCCAGCCCGCTCGGGCCACCGGCGCCGCTGTCTGGGCGGCGACCGGCCGCCAGGGCCGATGCCCATGTATCCATTGTTGTGCCCCTGATTGAATCAAATCATTTTGTCAGAGGCGTCACAAACTGTTGTGGGTTTTTTACCGAAAGGCAACGCTGGCGTGACCGGTGTGGCACTGCCGTGAGGCCACGACCCGCCTGGGGGCCGATCCGGGCTCAGCGCGAGGGGGGAGCGGCAGGTGGTGGAACAGCCGGGACGGGTGCCGTCACCCCGGGCGCCAGAGGCACAACGGTGTCCGGCGCCGGTTCGAGCGTTTCGATCGAGCGCAGCAGCCCACCCGCCTCCACCGAGCCCGACAGCTCGCCCTCACCCCGGGCCATGCGCTCGCAGATGCGCCGCCGTTCGTCCGAAAACGCCTGGCAGCGCTGCACGGCGTTGCGCGCCAGCGCCTCGGGCGACTCGTCCACACGCGGGCTGGCGCCGCGGCGCGACGCGCGGGCGGCGGCCACTTCGCGCAGGCATTGCGCACGCGCCTCGCCGGCTTCCATGCGCTGGCAGGCGGCGCGTTCGTCAGCCGCCGAACGTACCGCCTCTTCCCGCGCCTGGGCGTGCACGCCGGGCGGGGCCAGCCAGAACACCGCGGTGATCAGGGCCAGCGCCCCGCCGGGAAACTTGAACGAAGCATATGACATGGCAACTCCTTGGATGCGGGCCGCAATCCCCGACCCTGGGCATCGCCACCCTATGCCGGGCGCCCTGCCCCGTCTGTGCCCCACAGCACGCTGCGCTGCGTGCGCCAGCGCACCGACCCGCCACACAAGCCGCGGCGATGCTGGGATCCCGCATTCTGGAAACACACACATGGCACAAACCGCACGCATCACCGGCAAGGTGGAATACCGCGAGGGCGACGGCACGAACATCGCCATACGGCCCGGCCCGGTCGAGGTGACCCTGTCGGAAACCGATGCCACGCTGAGCTGGGTGGACGAAGAGGTGCACGGCGCCGCGGCCATGCCGCTCACCGACTTCAAACGCTATGTGAAGGAAGGCTGCATCCAGCTGGACAGCTGAGCTCCCGACCGACGCCGACCGCCTGGCGGTCTGTCCTGAGCCGAGCACTCAGGACTGCAGGGCCTGCTGCACCCGCTGCAGGCGTTCGCGCACCTCGGCCGCCACCTGGTGCACCTCGGGGTGGGTGGTCATGCCCATCACCGCCACCGGGTCCATGAAGGCCACGGTGATGTCGCCGCCCCTGTCCATGCGCACCACCACGTTGCAGGGCAGCAGCAGGCCGATGTCGGGTTCGGCGCTCAGCGCGCGGTGCGCCAGCGGCGGATTGCACGCGCCCAGGATGCGGTAGGGCGCCACGTCCAGGCCCAGCTTGGTCTTGAGCGTGGCCTGCACATCAATCTCGGTCAGCACACCGAATCCCTCGGCCTTGAGCGCCTCCACGGTCTGGCGCAGCACCGTTTCAAAATCGGTGGATGCCGGGCTGGCGTGAAAGCCGTAGCGGGTGGGCGGCGTGAGGGAATCGGTCATGGGCGGGCTCCTGTGGGGACGGTTGGAATACCCGCTCCACTATCGGGCCTGCCGCGACTTCCCTCTGTGCGCTTGCGCACCACCGAGCCGCAGGGCCAGCGCGATCAGCGCCCGTAAGCCAGGCCCGAGGCCACCCCGCCGAACAGGTCGCCCTCGACCATGGCCACGCCGGGAAACTCTGCCTGCAGCGCGCGCTGGAACGGCCGCAACGCCGAGGAGCCGCCGGTGAGGTAGATGGCATCCACCGCGCTGTCTGTCAGGCCCGCGGCCTGCACGCATGCGCGGGCACAGGCCACGGTGCGCGCCAGCAGGCTGCCCAGGTGATCGCGCAGGTGGGGGGTGTCCAGCGGCGCGCGCAGGCCACGCTCCACTTCCGACAGGTCGACCTCGGTGGCGCCGTCGTGCTGCGAGCAGCGGATCTTGGCCTGCTCCACCTCGTGCGCGATGCGGTGGCCATCGCGGTGCCTGAGTACCTTCATCAGGCGCTCGTGCAGCGCCGTGTCGCGGTAGTTCACGCGCAGCGACTGCGCCTGGCTGATGGCGCGCGGCAGGTAGAGCCACTGGATCAGGTGCCAGGTCGACAGGTCGAAGAACACGCGGCTCGGCACCTCGCGGTCCTGCGGGCCGATGTGGCGGTAGCCCAGCAGCGGCATCACCTGCTCCAGGCTGAGCTTCTGGTCAAAGTCGGTGCCGCCAATGTGCACACCGGTGGTGGCCAGCACGTCGGCGCTGCGCTCGGGCAGCGCCAGGCGGTCAGGCCCGAGGCGCACCACGGTGAAGTCCGAGGTGCCGCCGCCCAGATCGACCACCAGCACCAGGCTCTCGCGCGTGAGCCGGCGCTCGTAGTCCAGCGCCGCGGCGATCGGTTCCAGCTGGAACGACACCTCCTCAAACCCCACGGCACGCGCGGCGTCCAGCAGCGACTGCTGGGCCTGCGCGTCGCGCGCCAGGTCGTCGTCAACGAAGTGCACCGGGCGGCCCATCACCACGCGCCGGGGTGCGGCACCCAGCGCCTGCGTGGCGCGTTCGCGCAGCTCGGCCAGGAAAGTGGCCACGATGTCCTGGAAGCTGATCTGCTGGTGGTTCACCACCGTGGTCTCCATCAGCAGCGGGCTGCCCAGCAGGCTCTTGAGCGAGCGCATCAGCCGGCCTTCGGTGCCGGCCAGGTACTGCGCCACGGCGTCGCGGCCGAAATGGGTGCGGTTGTCTTCGGCGTTGTAGAACACGGCCGTGGGCATGGAGACCGCATCGCCCTCGAGCGGGATCAGGCGCGAGTCGCCCTGCGGGCCGGCCCAGGCCATGGCGGAGTTGGAGGTGCCGAAATCAATGCCGAGCGTGCCGGCGGGCGAAAGCGTCATGAGCGGGGGAAAGCAGAGGAGCCGGGGCGGGTGCCCGGCAGGCGCGCGGCAGCGGGGCCGGCCGGCGGAGGACCGGGGATTCTGCCACCGCCGGGCTTCGCGAGGTCAGCGGCCGGCCAGGCGGTGCGGCAGCGGCGCGCCCTGCCGGGCTGCGCCGGCCCGCTCCATCGACTGCAGCCAGCGCGAAGCGGCCCACAGCGCGGCGAACAGGTAGACCACACCCCCCGGAATCCACATCACCAGGCCAGCCAGCTGCTGGTCCCACAGATCGGCCGACTCCGCCGCGTACAGGGGCGCGGGCGCAAAGGTGAGCAGCGCACCCAGCAGGCCCGTGTGGGTCACGGTGAACACCAGCGCCAGCGCGGCCGGCAGCACCTCGCGGTGGCCGGGGCGCAGCACCGACCACCAGAACAGCCAGCCGGTGAACAGAAAACTGGCGTGCTCCAGCACATGCCACAGGGGGTCGTGCACGGCCGCCAGGTAGGGCCCGGGCGCGTGCCAGCCCCAGATGGCCAGCGCATGCAGCAGCGCGCAGGCGGTGGGGCGGCGGCTGAGCTGGTGCAGGCGGCGCCACAGCCCGTCCAGCGCGGGCCCCACAGCGGCACGCCAGGCCGGCAGCGGCCGCGCCAGCACCAGCAGCGGGGCCACGCCGATGATGAGCACCATGTGCTGCACCATGTGCCAGGCCGTGCTGCGTTCAGCCCACGCGTCCAGCGGACCAAAGAGCGCCAGCGCGCCGAGCAGCATCGCGCCGTGAAACAGCCAGGCGCTCCCAGACGAAGCCTGCCCGCGTGGCGCCTGGCGCCAGCTGCCCAGCGCATAGGCCAGCCAGGAGAGCATCCACGCCAGCGCCGCCAGCCACACCGGCCAGCGCGCCGGATCAACCACACCATCGAACAGGCTGTGTGCCCCGGCCAGCACAGGCCAGAGCAGCAACAGGCCGGACAGGGTCAGACGCACGGCGGCACGACCAGCAGCGGCAGACCGACCATGAGGGTGGCCACCACGGCGACCGCATAAAGGGCGGCCGATAGCCGGGCCACAAACCGTTCACGCGGCGGCGCCGAGCCCGATGCCATCGCGCGGTACGCCCGCCAGGCGACATGCCCGGCCCAGGCAAAAGCCAGCGCCGTGGCGGCGGTGAAGGCCAGGCCGGCGAAGTTGATGCTGTTGAACACCGTGTGCGGGGGCGCCGGCGGCACCACCACGCAGGCCACCGCCACGCCGCCGTACAGCAGAGAGAACCACAGGAACCAGAGGGTGAGCCCCAGCACCAGGTGCAAGGGGTGCACGGGGGGCCACAGGCGCGCGTTCACCGCGGGGCTCCGAACACCAGTGGCAGCAGCGCCATGACCACCCAGGCCAGCAAGGTGGCGATGGTGCAGAAACGCCACCAGATCGCCACCACGGCCGGCTCATAAGGCGCGAACTGCCCCACATAGCCCAGGTGCACGCGTGCGGCCTGCAGCCCGGCGAACACGGCGGCCAGACTGGCGTGCACCACCAGGTAGTACAGGGTGAAGGTGAGCACGGCGTCGTGCGCCTGGCGCGTGGGTTCCAGGGGCAGCGTGACCAGCAGGGCCACCACGCCTGCGCTTGCCAGGGCACCGAAGCCGGCCGCCAGCCACAGCCGCAGGGCCAGACCGCCGGCCTGCCCCGCGCGCAGTCGGCGCACCCCGCTGCTGATGGACCACTGCCCGGCCGCCAGCAAGGCCGCCACCGCCGCCAGCGGCCACACGCCCAGCACCGAGGGCGAGGCGGGCGCACCGTCGGGCACCACCGTCCAGAGGTAGAGCCAGCCAAACAGGAGCGCACCGAACAGGGCCGCATCGGCCAGCACGGCCAGGCCCATGCCCCACAGTCCCGGGCCGTCGAAGGTGCGCGAGTGCAGCAGCAAACCCTCGGGCAGGTCGTTCGCCTCGCCAGCCGCGGCGGTGGGGTGCGCGCCGTTTTCCCACGACCAGCGCAGCAGCGCCAGCAGCGCCAGGCCGGTGAAGGCCAAGGCCGGCCAGTAGAACTTGAGCAGCAGCGACAGGCACAGCAGCGCCAGCACCACCCCGCCCACCAGCGGCCACCAGGAGTTGCCGGGCAGGTGGATCACCTCGCGCGGGCGCCCGCTCACCGGGTCCACACCCAGGGTTTCGCGCCGCCCATGAGACGCCGAAGGCAGGCCGTGGCGCCCGGCCGCGATGTCGGCCGGCATGCCCGGGTCGTCCCACAGCGGCTGGCGGGTGTCCAGCCGCGGCAGGCTGGCGAAGTTGTACGAACGCGGGGGCGTGCCGCTGGCCCATTCGAGCGTGTCGGCGCCCCAGGGGTTGAGCGGGGCGGGCCGGCCGTGGCGCCAGTGCAGCAGCAGGTCGAGCAGCAGCGTGGCGATGCCGAAGGCCATCACGAAACTGAACACCGAGGACACCAGGTTGGGCAGGTCCCAGCCCAGCCCGGGGTCGTAGGTGTAGACGCGACGCGGCATGCCCAGCAGCCCGGTCCAGTGCATGATGAAAAAGGTTCCGTTGAAGCCGATGAAGGTGAGCCAGAAGCCTGCCTTGGACAGGCGCGGCGAGGGCATGCGCCCGCTGAAGTGCGGCATCCAGTAATAGATGCCCGCGATCAGCGGGAACAGCATGCCGCCGATCAGCACGTAGTGAAAGTGCGCCACCACGAAGTGCGTGTCGTGCACCTGCCAGTTGAAGGGCACGAAAGCCAGCATCACGCCGGTGAGGCCACCGATGACGAAGATGGTGAGAAAGCCGGCGATCCACAGCATGGGCACGCTCCACACCGGTTTGCCGCTCCACAGCGTGGCGATCCAGGCGAACACCTGGATGCCGGTGGGAATGGCCACCAGCATGCTGGCCAGCGAGAAGAAGGCTTGCGAGAGCGCTGGGATGCCGACCGCAAACATGTGGTGCACCCAGAGGCCGAAGCTGATGAAGCCCACACCGATGATCGACACCACCACCCAGCGGTAGCCCACCAGCGGGCGGCGCGCGAACACCGGCACCAGCACCGAGACCACCCCCGCAGCAGGCAGGAAGATGATGTAGACCTCGGGGTGGCCGAACAGCCAGAACAGGTGCTGCCACAGGATGGGATCGCCCCCGCGTGTGGGGTCGAAGAAGGACCAGCCGGCCGCACGCTCCAGCTCCAGCAGCATCGAGCCCAGCACCAGCGGCGGAAAGCCGACGATGATCATGAACGAGGTCACCAGCATGGCCCACGCGAACACCGGCAGCTGGTGCAGGCCCATGCCGGCGGCGCGCGCGCGCAGGATGGAGACCGCGATGTCGATGGCCGAGGCGATGGTGGCGATCTCGATGAAGGTGATGCCCAGCAGCCAGAAGTCCGAGCCCATGCCGGGCGAGTACACGTTGCTGGCCAGCGGGGTGTACATGAACCAGCCGGCGTCAGGCGCCAGGTCCATCAGCAGGCTGCTGGTGAAGATGAGGCCGCCAAACAGGTAACACCAGTAACCGAATGCACCCAGCCGGGGGAACACCAGGTCGCGTGCGCCGAGCATTTTGGGCAGCAGATAGGCCGCCAGCCCCTGCTGCACCGGCACCGCAAACAGAAACATCATCATGCTGCCGTGCATGGTGAAGGCCTGGTTGTAGGCCTGGGCGCTCATGAAGCCCTGGTTGGGTTGCGCCAGCTGCGCGCGCACCAGCATGGCCAGCAGGCCGGCGATGAGGAAGAACACCCCGCCGGTGATCATCATGCGGCGCGCCACGTTGGTGTGGTTCACCACCGAGAGCGCGCGCCAGCCGGTGGGGTTGCCCCACACCTTTTCGAATTCGGCGTGCAGCTCGGCCGGGTCGCGCGCGGGTGCGCCGCCGACGGGATCGACCGGCTCGCGCACGGGAGTACCTTCACCCGGTGGGCTGCGGTGCGAGCTTGCTTGGGAACGGCCCGGCACTGCGCTCATGGACGCTCTCCTGTGTTCTGCGAAATACCCGGCTGGGTCGACGGTGGGGTGACCGCCGCGCTGCTCTGCCCGCGCGGCTGCGCCGCCAGCCAGGCGTCGAACTCGGGCGCGGGCATGGCGTGCACCACCATCAGCATGTGGGCGTGCTCACGCCCGCAGAACTCGGCGCACTGGCCGCGGAACACCCCCGGCTGGTCGGCCTGCAATCGCAGAACATTGGTGCGGCCGGGCACGGCGTCGAGCTTGCCGCCCAGGCGCGGCACCCAGAACGAATGAATCACGTCTCGGCTGCTGATGTGCAGGTCCACCGGGCGGCCCACCGGCATGCGCAGCTCGTCCTGCAGCTGCACGCCACTGCCCGGGTAATGCAGCGTCCACGACCACTGCTGGGCCATCACCTCCACGCGTAGCGGCTCCACACCCGCACCGGCGCGCTGGAACGGCAACTGGTGGCGCCCCGCCGGCGAGCCGAACACCAGCAGCGCCGCAATGGCCACCGCCGGGAGCGCAATGCCGCCGCCGATGAGCCAGCGGCGGTCGGCCCGGTCGGTGTCGGGCGCGCCGGTGTGGGTGGGTGCGCCGGACGGCAAGGCGCCGGGCTGCCCGGGCAGGCCAGGCTCCTCGCCGCGTCGGCTCCGCTGACCGCGCCACATCGCCAGCACCCACAACCCGACCACGCCGAGCGTGACGACAACGGCCACCCCGAGCATCCACCACCACACCTGCGCAATGGCCTGCGCCGAGGGGCCGGCGGGGTCCAGCGTTGATTGCACTCCGCTACAAGCGCCGAGCCACGGCAGGCTTGACACGCCCACAATGCGTGCATGAACACCAAACTGCCCACCGTCGTCGAACCGATCCACAGCCGCGCCGCCATCGCCGGGCACCCGCTGCATCCCATGATGATCCACTTCCCGGTGGCCGCGCTGATCGGGCTGGTGGGCGCCGACGCGGCCTACCTCTGGGGCGGCGACCCGTTCTGGGCGCGTGCCGGCCTGTGGCTGGCAGGGGTTGGCGCGCTCGGCGGCTGGGCCGCCAGCCTGGCTGGCCTGGTGGACCTGCTCACCGTGTCGCGCATCCGCCGCCTCATCACCGCCTGGGGCCACGCCATCATGGCCGTGATGATGCTGTCCATGGCCACGCTGAACTGGCGCATGCGCCTGGGCGACGACCCGGGCCTGTACGTGATGCCCTGGGGCCTGGGCATGACGCTGCTCACGGCTTTTTTCATCTCGATCGCCGCCTACCTGGGCGGGCGGCTGGTCTACGAAAACGCGGTGGGCGTGAGCACCGACTGAAGCGCTCGCAGGGCCTGCACCGATGCGGGCCCGAAGCACTGCCTCACCCACGTCCGTTCGGGCTGGGCCTGTCGAAGCCCACTCCCATCGCGTGAGCCCTTCGACAGGCTCAGGGCGAACGGAGGGATGGAGGGCCCCAGAGTCTGTCGAACGAGGCAAGACACACGCTCGCACACCCACACCCGTTCGGGCTGAGCCTGTCGAAGCCCTCTCGCGTCGTGCGAGCCCTTCGACAGGCTCAGGGCGAACGGACAAGGGATGCGCCAGAGGCGGCATGCAGTTCATTGCGGCTTCTCCAGCACCAGCCAGGCAATGGCCGCGATCCAGATCACGGTCGTGGCCGCGATGACCCAGGAACTGCCCCGGGTCCAGCGGTACTCGCCGCGTTCCACCCGCAGCACCAGCAACCCGCAGGCACCGTGCCCGAGCACCAGCAGGCCCACCACCCCCAGCTTGGCCATCAGCCAGACCGCCACAACGTCCTGAAAAACGAAGATGGCAGTCCCGCTGGCAATCGCCACCAGCGCGGCGGGCGTGGTGACCAGGGTGTAGATCAGACGCAGCAGACGGTGCCGTGTGTCCGTGGGCACGTCACCCGTGGCGGCCGACGCAGAGGCCGCCAGCGCGGCGGGCAGGTACAGCAGCGTCCCGCACCAGAGGATGACGGCCGTGATGTGCAGCAGCTTGAGCCAGGGCACGGTTCAGCCCCGTCCGCACAAGAAAGGCAAGGTGCGGCGACCGAGCGGGGGCAGCCCTCCGGGGACGGGGTGGTCGGGGCTGGACGAGCAGGTTTCCATGCCAGGGCAGTAGGCCCGGCGGGAGCGGAAAACGTCTGTTCGCCGTCGTACAGATCGCGCTCGACCATGGTCATGGGCACACCACCGCGGGCGTGGGCGGTGCGCGTCGGGTTGCCTGGCGACCACTCATCCAGCCGCCCGGTGTGCCTGCCAGATGGGCACGCACCTTGCCAAATCACCATGCGGCCTGCCAGAAGCAGGAAACGCATTCTGTGAATCAACGTAAGGAGATATCCATGGCAACGAACAACCAAGGCGGAAACCAGGGCGGCGGGAACCAGGGTGGCGGTCAGGGCCGCGGCTTTGCCGGCATGGACCCGCAGCGCCAGCGCGAGATCGCATCCGAAGGCGGCAAGGCCGCCCACGCCAGCGGCAACGCCCATGAATTCACGAGCGAAGAAGCCCGCGCGGCCGGCAGCAAGAGCCACAGTGGCAGAAGCGGTTCATCCGGTGGAGCAAACGGCGGGAATGCTGGCAACGCTGGCGCTCAGCAGCAGTCCAAGGGCGGGAGCCAGAGCACCAAGAAAAGCAGCTGACCCAGCCTCCCGGAACGACTGATCCTTCTCCCCCGACGGCAGCCGCCATCCGGGGGATTTTTTTCGCCTGAATGCCTCCCGGCGCTACTCAATCAGGAGCGCACAAGGCATGCTCGACAATGGGATTTACCGCAAGAAGGTCCCGTTGCAGCGCCCGCTTTTACAAGCCAGCCACCAGCGCCTCGCGGGCGGCCTGGGCAATGTGGGCCGCGTCCACCCGGAAGAAGGCCCGCAGGGCGGCACGGGTGTCGCTGCGCCCGAAGCCGTCTGTGCCCAGCGTGCGGTAGCGCCGGCCTTCGGGCAGGTAGGCGCGCACGCTCTCGGGCAGGGCGCGCACATAGTCAGTGGCGGCCACGATGGGGCCCACGCTGGGTGCCAGCAGGCGGCTGAGGTAGGGGGCGCTGCCACTGCCCTCCGTCGCCATGCCGTCACGCGCCAGCTCGCTCCAGCTGGTGATGCTGTACACGTCAACGCCGATGCCCTCCCCGGCCAGCAGCCCGGCAGCCTGGATGACCTCGGTGAGGATGGCGCCCGAGCCCAGCAGCGTCACGCGCCGGCCCTCGGCCCGGCCAGCTTCGGGACCATAGGCGCCGAAGTGGTAGCCGCCGCGCAGCACGCAGGCCGCCGCGCCCTCGGGCAGGCTGGGCTGGGCGTAGTTCTCGTTCATGAGCGTGACGTAATAGAACACGTCTTTCTGCTCCACCAGCATCTCGCGCATGCCGGCGTCCACGATCACGGCCAGTTCGCCGGCGAAGGCTGGGTCATACGCCTTGCAGTTGGGGATGGTCGCGGCCACCAGGTGGCTGCTGCCGTCCTGGTGCTGCAGGCCCTCGCCGCCCAGCGTGGTGCGCCCGGAGGTGGCGCCGAGCAGGAAGCCGCGCGCGCGCTGGTCGGCCGCGGCCCAGATGGCGTCGCCCACGCGCTGGAAGCCGAACATGGAGTAGTAGATGTAGAAAGGCAGCATGGCCAGGCCGTGCACGCTGTAGCTGGTGGCCGCCGCCGTCCAGCTGGCGATGGCGCCCGCCTCGCTGATGCCCTCTTCCAGGATCTGCCCATCCAGCGCCTCGCGGTAGCTCAGCACCGAGCCGATGTCTTCCGGCGCGTAGCGCTGGCCCACGCTGCTGTAGATGCCGACCTGCTTGAACAGGTTGGCCATGCCGAAGGTGCGCGCCTCGTCGGCCACGATGGGGACGATGCGCGGGCCCAGCTCGCTGTCCTTGAGCAGCGTGCCGAGCATGCGCACAAAGGCCATGGTGGTGCTCATCTCCTTGCCCTCGGCCTGCAGCGCGAACTGCGCGTAGGCCGTGGCGGGCGGCACCGGCACCACGTCGCAGGCGGTCTCGCGCCGGGGCATGGCGCCACCGAGTGCGGCGCGGTGCTCGCGCAGGTAGCGCATCTCGGCGCTGTCGTCAGCCGGGCGGATGAAGGCCAGATCCCGGGCCTGCTCGTCCGAGAGCGGCAGGTTGAAGCGGTTGCGGAATTCGATCAGGTCGCTCTCATCCAGCTTCTTCTGGCTGTGCGTGGTCATCTTGCCCTGGCCCGCACTGCCCATGCCGTAGCCCTTCTTGGTCTGCGCCAGGATCACGGTGGGCTGGCCGGTGTGCGCGGCCGCCGCCGCATACGCGGCGTGGATCTTCACCAGGTCGTGGCCGCCGCGCTTGAGCCGGTCGATCTGCTCGTCGGTCATGCCCTGGGCCAGGCGCGCCAGCTCTTCGTTCTGGCCAAAGAAGTTGTCGCGGTTGAAGCGGCCGTCCTTGGCCGCGAAGGTCTGCATCTGGCCGTCCACGGTCTGGGCGAAGGCCCGCGCCAGGGCCCCGGTGGTGTCGCGGGCAAACAGGCCGTCCCAGTCGCTGCCCCAGACCAGCTTGATCACGTTCCAGCCCGCGCCGGCGAACAGCTTTTCCAGCTCGTCAATGATGCGGCCGTTGCCGCGCACCGGGCCGTCCAGGCGCTGCAGGTTGCAGTTGACGACCCAGACCAGGTTGTCCAGCTTCTCCCGCGCGGCCAGCGTGAGCGCGCTCATGCTCTCGGGCTCGTCCATCTCGCCGTCGCCGAACACGCCCCAGACCTTGCGCGCGCTGCAATCGAGCAGCTGGCGGTGCGTGAGGTAGCGCATGAAGCGTGCGTGGTAGATCGAGCTGATGGGACCGATGCCCATGGAGCCGGTGGGGAACTGCCAGAAGTCGGGCATGAGCCAGGGGTGCGGGTAGCTGGAGAGGCCGCGCGCGCCTGCTTCCGGCGCGGTGATTTCCTGGCGGTAGTGCAGCAGGTCGGCCTCGCTCAGGCGGCCTTCCAGAAAGGCGCGGGCATACACCCCGGGTGCGCTGTGCGGCTGGAAAAAGACGAGGTCGCCGCCGTGCCCTTCGCTGCGCGCATGGAAGAAGTGGTTGAAACCGGTCTCGAACAGGTCGGCCGCGCTCGCGTAGCTGGCGATGTGGCCGCCCAGCTCGCCATAGGCCTGGTTGGCGCGCACCACCATGGCCAGCGCGTTCCAGCGAATCAGCGAGGCCAGGCGCTCTTCCACTGCCAGGTCGCCGGGGAAGGCGGGCTGCTGGTCCACGGCGATGGTGTTCACATAGGGCGTGTTCAGCTCGGGCTGCCAGCCCAGTCGCTGCGCGCGGGCCAGTCCGGCCAGTTCGTCCAGCACCTGGCGCGCCCGCTCGGGGCCTTGCTGCTCGGCCAGCGACAGCAGCGCGTCGCGCCACTCGGCGGTTTCCTGCGGGTCGGGGTCAGCGCCGGGGTGGGTGTCGGTGAAATGGATCTGCCGGGAAAGGTCGTTCATGTGCGGGCTCCTGCCAAGGGCCTGACTGTAGGCAGGGGCGGCTGGCAGGTGCTGCCATTTCAGCGTCTGGTTTCGTGTTCTTACAAAATAAAATGCCGCCTATCTCCACTTTGGCAGCACAGACCGCATGGACGCGACCGACCTCAAGATCCTGGAGATTCTCCAGACCGACGCCAGCCTGTCCAACGTGGAGCTGGCGCGCCGGGTGCACCTGTCGCCCTCGCCCTGCCTGGCGCGGGTGCGGGCGCTGGAGGCGCGCGGGCTGATCCGGCAGTACGTGGCGCTGCTCGACGCCCAGCAGCTCGGCCTGCACCTCAATGTGTTCATCTCCATCAGCCTGAAGCAGCAGAACCGAGAGACGCTGCAGGCCTTCGAGGAACGCATCGTGCTGCGCGACGAGGTGATGGAGTGCTACCTCATGACCGGCGACGCCGACTACCTGCTGCGCGTGGCCGTGCCCGACATGCCGGCGCTGGAGCGCTTCATCCTGGAACAGCTCTCGCCCATCGCGCAGGTGGAAAAAATCCGCTCCAGCTTCGCGCTCAAACAGGTGCGCTACAAGACCGCGCTGCCGCTGCAGAACGCCTGAGGGCGTGTGGTTCAGGCGGGCTGCGGCGCGGCAGCGGGCAGATCGCGCAGCTTGCGGTGCAGGATCTTGCCGGTGGCCGTGCGGGGCATCTCGGCCTCCAGAATGAAACGCACCTCGGTCGGGCACTTGAAGCTGGCCAGATGCTGCCTGCACCAGTCGCGCAGCTCCTGCAGCGTGCTGCTCTGCCCCTCGTGCAGCACCACCACCGCCATCACCGCCTCGCCCCATTTGTCGTGCGGCACGCCAATCACCGCCACGTCCTGCACCTTGGGGTGCGCGCCGAGCACGCCTTCGACTTCAGACGGGTAGATGTTCTCGCCGCCGCTGATGATCATGTTGCTCTTGCGGTCCACCAGCCAGATGTAGCCATCGGCGTCGCGCCGGGCCATGTCGCCCACCGAGCACGCGTCGCCGTTGAAGGCCTGCGCGGTCTTCTCGGGGTTCTTCCAGTAGCCGTCGAACACATACGACGTGCACGAGAACAGTTCGCCCACTTCGCCGTCGGGCACCTCGTTTCCGTTCTCGTCCAGCAGGCGGATCGCGCCACTGCCGGCCCATTCACGGCCCACCGAACCGAGCTTGCTCAGCTGTTCGTCGGGCCGCAGCAGCGTGACCCAGCCGGCCTCGGTGGAGCCATACAGCTCGTAGAGCCTGCCGTTCCTGAAATGGTCGAGGATGGCCAGCTTGGTGTCGCGCCGGGCGGGGGCGGACGAGATCATCAGTTTGCCCACCGAGCCCACGTCGTAGCGCTGCTTCACCTCGGGCGGCAGCGCCAGCACCATGATGTAGTGCGTGGGCACCAGCGAGGTGAAGGTGACGCGCTCCTGCGCCAGCGTGGCCAGCAGGGCCTCGGGGTCGAAGCTGCGGCGGTCGTCCACGATGATGCTGCCACCCATGTGGATGAAGGTGGTGCCGAAGTACAGCGAGTTGGCGTGGCACAGCGGCATCACCAGCAGCGCGGTGTCGTCGCGGGTGAAGCCCATTTCCAGCGCGGTGGCCAGCGCGATCAGCGTGCTGCCGCCGTGGCGGCGGATCACGCCCTTGGGCCGCCCCGTGGTGCCCGAGGTGTACATGAGCGCGCACATGTCCTCGGCGCCCACGGGCTCGAACCGGTGGGTGGCGCTGCCGGCCTGCACCACGTCCTCAAAGCGCGTCCAGCCCGCGCCGGCCTGATCGGCGATCACCACATACGCGCGCTCGGGCAGGGCCAGATCGGCGCGGATGCCGTCCAGCGCGGCGCAGAACTCCGGCCCGGCGATGAGGGCCGCCACCTCCGCGTCCTGGAGGATGTAGGCCATTTCCGCCGCACTGAGCCGGAAGTTCACCGGCACCACCACCAGCCCCGCCCGCGCCATGCCCACGTAGATCTCCAGCCATTCGAGGCTGTTGTAGGCGACCACGCCCACGCGGTCGCCCTTGCGCAGGCCCAGGCCCAGCAGGCCCGCGCCCAGCCGGCTGGCGCGCTCGTGCCAGTGGGCATAGCTCAGGGAGCGGCGCGAGTCGCGCGCCCCCAGTTTGGCGGGGGTCAGTCGCGCGTGGGTGGCCACGGCGTCGGCGATGGTGGGCAAACGGGTCATGGGTGTCTCCGGGGCAGGTGCAGATGCGGTGTCTGACGGGCTGTTTATTTGAACTCTGAATTCAGAGTTCAGTTATAGTAACCACAAAAGACCGTCCCGTGTTCGCGCAGGCGACAGGCTGCAGGCGGCGCCCTTCCACCCGACCAGGAGACACCCGATGGCCCCACCCCCGCTGGGCGAGCACTGCGCCGCCGCCCTCATCGCCCGCTTCCTCAAGTCCCGCGGCGTGCAACGCGTCTACGGCCTGTGCGGCGGCCACATCATGCCGATCTGGATGCGGCTGGACGCCGAGGGCATCCGCATCGTGGACGTGCGCGATGAACGCGCCGCCGTCTACATGGCGCACGCCGAGGCGCAGCTCACCGGCGGCCTGGGCGTGGCCCTGGTCACCGCAGGCCCCGGCGTCACCAACGCCATGACGGGTATCGCCAACGCCCATGTGGCCCGCGCGCCGGTGCTGGTGGTCTCGGGCCTGCCGCCCACCGCGCAGGAAAACCGTGGGGCGCTGCAGGACATCGTGCACACCGAGCTGCTGCGCTCGATCACCCGATACGCCCGCACCGTGCGCCACCCCGACCTGGTGCCGCAGGAACTGGCCGAAGCGGTCGCCCGCGCCACCGGCGAAGGCGGCGAGCCCGGCCCGGTCTACCTCGACTTCCCGGTGGACACCTTGCGCGCCACGGTGGCGGATGCGGTGCAGCTGCCTGAACATTTCGCGCCCCGCGCGCCTGCGCGCAGCATGCCGACGCCGCAAAGCGTGCAGGCTGCCGTGGAGCTGCTGTGGTCGGCGAAGCGCCCGCTGGTCATCACGGGGCGCGGCGCCGTGGGTGCCGGCCCCCAGCTCAATGCCCTGCTCAGCCGCCTGGGAGCAGCCTACCTGGACACCGGTGAGAGCCGCGGCCTGGTCGGTGACGAGCACCCCTCGGTGGTGGGCGCCATGCGCGGCACGGTGATGGGCCAGGCCGACCTGGTGGTAACCATCGGCCGCAAGCTGGACTTCCAGCTGGCCTACGGCTCGCCAGCGGTGTTCGGTGAAGCGAAGTTCCTGCGCCTTGCCGACTGCGCCGCCGAGCTGCGCGACAACCGGCGCGGCGCGGTGGACCTGCTGGGCGACACCGCGCTGGCGCTGGAGGCCATTCTCGACGCCGCCGGCGACCGCGCCCCGGCCACCGACACGGCCTGGACGCAGGGCCTGCGCCAGCAGCACCTGCAGCGCTCCGACAAGCTGCTGGCCTCCATGCGCGCGGCGCCGGCCGGCAGCGACGGCCTGATGCACCCCAACCGCGTGCTGGCCGCGCTGCGCGACGCCCTGCCCACAGATGCGGTGGTGGTGGCCGACGGCGGCGACTTCCTGAGCTTTGCCCGCGTGGGCCTGCCCGCGTCCACCTACCTCGACCCCGGCCCGCTGGGCTGTATCGGCGTGGGCACGCCCTTTGGCGTGGCGGCCAGCCTGGTGCGGCCCGACCAGACAGTGGTGGTCGCCACCGGCGACGGCGCCTTCGGCTTCAACGCCATGGAGATCGACACCGCCGTGCGCCACCAGGCCCCCGTGCTGGTGGTGGTGGCCAACAACGGTTCCTGGGCGATCGAGGTGCGCGACCAGCAGGAAACCCATGGCCGGGTGGTGGGCACACAACTGCAGTTCGCCGACCACGCCGCCATGGCGCGTGCCTTCGGCATGCACGCCGAACGCGTGGAAAAACCCGAGGACCTGCCCGGCGCGATCGAACGTGCACTGGCCAACCGCCCCGCCCTGCTGGACGTGCTGGTCACGCCCGAGGCGGCATCGTCGGACGCGAAGTCGGGCCTGGCCTGGGTGCCCGACCTGCAGCCGCTGGCGGCCTGGGACGAGGCCGAGCAGCGCTGGCGAGACCACTCCGTCTGAGCGAGCGCGTGCGCGCAGGCTAGGATGCAGGCCCATGAAGATGCTCAAGCTGCAACCCACGCTGGTGGACCAGGTCCACAAGGCCATCCTGACCGAGATCGCGGAAGGCAAGCTGCCCCCGGGCGCGCGCATCATCCAGGAGCAGATCGCGCAGGAACTGGGGGTGTCGCGCCAGCCGGTGCAGCAGGCCCTGACCCTGCTGCGCAACCAGGGCGTGCTCAGCGACGCGCCCGGGCGCGGCCTGCAGGTGGCGCCGCTCGACCTCGAAGCCGTGCGCCACATGTACGACGTGCGCGCCGTCATCGAGGGCCTGGCTTTCCGCAAGGCGGCCGAATCGACCGCGCAGCAGGACAAGCACAAGGGCACGGCGCTCATCAAGGCCGGGCGCAAGGCGGTGGCCACCGGCTCGGTCAGCGCCATGATCGAGGCCGACATGGCCTTCCACGACTTCGTCTATGGCCTGTGCGGCAATCCCATGGTCGGCCCGGCCATGGAAACGCACTGGACCAACACCCAGCGCGTGATGGGCGAGGTGCTGATGCGCGACGACAAGCCGCGCGACATCTGGGACCAGCACGAAGCCCTGCTCGCGGCCATTCTGGACGGCGACGGCGAGCGAGCGGAGGCGCTGGCACGCCAGCACATCCAGGCCTCGGCCGACTTCATGATCGAGCGGCTGGGGGTGGAAAGCGGCAAAGTCTGATTGCATCTGGCTGCTGGTGCGGTGGTTAACATCACCCATGCCCGACGACACCCCCGACACCATTCACGAAGACCGCCTCTGGCGCGACGGGCACTGGACGGCCCGCGTCATCAAGAACGAAGACGACGACGGCTGGGCCGTGGCCATGTTCCTCGACAAGCAGCCCGAACCCGCGCTGGTCGGTCCCTGGACCATGGGGCGCGACAAGAAGAACCCCAAGCCGCTGGACACCAACGCCTTCAACACGCTGGTGAAGACCGCGAAAGAAGTGATCCGCCGCTCCGAGCAGCAGCGCCACGCAGAGCTGAACAAGAACGTGAGCATCACGGTGGATGGCCAGCGCCTGCGGGTGGAGCTGTGCATCGTGCCCGACGAGGAAGGCGCCACCGCCACGCTGCGCGCGGTGGACGCCTTTGACGAGGAACTGGCCTGCGTGCCCGTGTCACCCGGCTTCAGGCTGAACGTGAGCACGGCCGAGGCCTGGGCTGCCGCCGGCTTTGCACGCCCCCGCTGACTTTTTATTCAAGAAAAGACCCCATGATCGATGGACTCATCGCCGGCCGCCTGATGGGTGACGCCTCCCGCCGGGTCGACAAGACCGGTCGCACCTATATCGTGGCCCGGGTGCTGGCCCGCAACAAGGCCGATGAAGAATTCATCGTCAACGTGATCGCGTTTGACGATGCCCCCTGCGACGCCTTGCTGGCTTTGGCCGATGGCGACGCGCTGTGCCTGGCCGGTTCGCTTACGCCCAAGGTGTGGACCGACAAGCAGGGCAACGCCCGCCCCAGCCTGGACATGGTGGTCACCCGCGTGCTCACGGCTCGGGACGCGCACCGCAGCGGGAACGAATCCAGCTAGACCCGCTCGCATGGGGATGGACCGCCCGACCCGACCGCCTACGCCATGATTGTTGCCACCGCCGGCCACATCGACCATGGCAAGACGCTGCTGGTGCGCACGCTCACCGGCGTCGATACCGACCGCCTGCCCGAGGAAAAAGCGCGCGGCATTTCCATCGACCTGGGCTTCGCCTACGGAACACCCGCTGGTGGCCCGCTGGTGGGCTTTGTGGATGTGCCCGGTCATGAGCGCTTTGTGCGCAACATGGTGGCCGGCGTCTGCGGCATCGACTTCGCGCTGCTGGTGGTGGCGGCCGACGACGGCGTGATGCCGCAGACGGTGGAGCACTTGCAGATACTGGATCTGCTCGGCGTGCGCCGCGGCCTGGCGGTGATGAGCAAGGTGGACCGGGTGGATGCGGCTCGGCGGCGGCAGGTGCGGGCCGACATCGCGGCGCTGGTGGCTGGCACGGGTCTGGACGGGGTGGACACCGTGGAGGTCTCGCCGGTGACGGGCGAGGGCATCCCCACGGTGGCCGAGCGGCTGCGCGCCGCGGCTGAAGAAACGCAGGAGCGCTTCGACCCCGGACGGCACTTCCGTTTTGCGGTGGACCGCGCCTTCACGGTCGAAGGCAGCGGTACGGTCGTTACCGGCACCGTGTTCAGCGGCGAGGCGGCCGTGGGCGATCGCCTGCTGGTGTCGCCCGGCGGCGTGGCCGCCCGGGTGCGCCGCCTGCACGTGCACGCCAGCGAGGTGGCCCGCGTGCAGGCCGGGCAGCGCTGCGCGATCAACCTCGCCAACGTGGCGCTGGCCGACGTGGCCCGCGGCGACTGGATCGTGGCCGATGCGGTCCACCGCCCGACCCTGCGGCTCGATGCCCGGCTGCACCTGCTGCCCGGCGCCCACGCACCCGGGCCAGCGGCGCGCGTGCACCTGCACCACGGCTGCCGCAGCACCCTGGCGCGCGTGGTGCCGATCCCCGGCCAGACGCTGGCCCCTGGCGCGGCTGCCTGGGTTCACCTGGTGATCGACGAGCCCCTGCCCGCCCTGCACGGCGACCGCTTCATCCTGCGCGACTCGGCGGCCGAGCGCACGCTGGGCGGGGGGGTGGTGCTGGACCCGTTTGCCACCGGGCGGCGCCGACGCAGCGACCGAGCCGCCACGCTGGCCACACTGGCAGGGGGAGGTGCAGAAGACGTGCTGCCCGTCCTGCTCGACGCACCCGCCGGGGTGGATCTCGACCGGTTTGAGCAGATGTTCAACCTCACCGCGCCGGCCGCGCAGGCGCTGCGCGATGCGCTCGGCGTGGTGGTGATCGGCCGCGCCCCGCACATCGGCACCACGCGCGAACGCCACGTTGCGTGGCAGCAGGCCACGCAGGCCTGCCTGGAGGCATTTCACACACAGCATCCGGCCGTGCACGGCATGCGCGTCAGCGCGCTGCGCGACCAGGTGGCCCCGGCGTTGCCGGTGCCCAGCTTTGAGGCTTTCCTGCACGGCGGCACCGCCTCGCGTGGCATCACCGTGCGAAACGGCGTGGCGCGGCTGGCCGAGCACGACGTGGCCGCCAACCCCGGCGACCGCGCACTGTGGGAAGCCGTCTACCCGCTGCTGCGCGGCACCGGCACCGACCTGGCCACGGCGCTGCCGCGACCGCAGGAACTCGCCCGGGCCGCGCGTGTCGACCTGCGGGCTTTGACCGACCTGCTCTACCGCCGGCGCGCCACCGGCACGGTGCACCGGGTGGGCGCCGACCGCTTCTGCCTGCGCACGACGCTGGCCAGCCTGGCCTCGACGGCCGCCACCCTGGCGCACGCGTCCCCCGATGGCCGCTTCACCGTGGGGCAGTTCCGCGACGCCATCGGCACGGGCCGGGGCCTGGCCATCGAGATTCTGGAATACCTGGACAGCGTGGGGGCGACGATGCGCGTGGGCGAAGCGAGGCGCCTGCGCAACGAGCATGTGGCGCAGCTGCAGGCATCCACGACGCCCTGAGTGCCGTAGCGTGGGCTGTTACTGCCCAAAAGTGCCCCGTCTTCACCCCGCCAGGTGGCATTTGGGAACGCGGGTTGCCACCGCGGTGCATGGCCGCGAACGTTTCACACCCCACCCCGCCCGCCCCGCCTGCCGGCCTGCGCCTGCCCGGTCTCTTGCTGGGCCTGGCCTTTGGCGGTTTCTTCGACGGCATTCTGTTGCACCAGGTCCTGCAGTGGCACCACCTGCTGTCGGGCCTGTCGGGGGGCCGCTGGGGCGATCTGCGGGTCCAGCTGCTGGCCGACGGCTTGTTCCACGCCCTCATGTATGTCGTGGCGGCGGTGGCGCTGGTGCTGCTGGTCCGGCGGCGCGCCAGCCTGGCCGCGCCGGGTGCCGGCACCGCGCTGCTGGTGACGTTCGTCACCGGCTTCGCGCTGTGGCATTTGCTGGACGCCGTGCTGTCGCACTGGCTGCTCGGCATCCACCGCATCCGCATGGACACCGAGCACCCGCTGGCCTGGGACATCGGCTGGCTACTCGTCTTCGGCCTGCTGCCCTGGCTGCTGGCTCGCTGGTACGCCCGCCGCCCGCGGGCTGCGCACCCGTCGAATGGCAGCAACGGCACGCTGACCGTGCTGCTGTGCAGCACCGCGCTGGCGGGCACGCTGGCCGCGCGCACACCGCCCGACGCACCAGCCGTGGTCTTGCTGCAGGACGCCGCGCATGCCAGCGCCCTGCTGGCGTCGCTGCCGCCCGACGTGCGCATCCTCGGCTCGGACGTCCGTGGCACGGTCTGGTTTTTCAGCGGCACGCCCCCGACCGCCCAACGCGGTGTCTGGCGGCTGCGCGCGTCGTGGCTGCCGGCGGGTTGCAGCGCGTGGACCCGGGCCTGATGCCCCGCCCGAGGGGCTGCCAGGCCGCGAGCCATGTCTGACCTCACCACCCGCCTGATTCGCATCGCGCTGGTGGTGTCCCTGCTGGTGCTCGCGGTGACCGTGATGCGCCTCACCGTGGCGATCAGCGTGCCGGTCGCGCTGGCGGTCTTCACGCTGATGCTGGCCATGCCGCTGCAGCGTGGTCTGGTGTCGCGCGGCCTGCCCGGCGGGCTGGCCCACCTGCTGACGCTGCTGACTGTGGGCGGCGTGGTGGGCCTGTTTGCGATGCTGCTCTTCTGGCTGGGGCAGGCCGTCGTGACACAGGCGCCGGAATACGGGCCGCAGCTCGATCGCCTGCTCTCGCAATGGAACCAGCGACTGACCGACTGGCAAGGCAACGTGGCGGGCCGGGAGGAAGGTTTCGAAGTGCAGGCGGTGATCGACTTCCTGATGAGCTGGGTGCCGAACGTCTTCAGAGGCCTCTACGGCCTGCTGGGCCTGGGCGTGCTCACCACCACCTTCTTTGTGCTGGGGCTGCTGGAAACCCGGGGCCTGGCGGAGCGGGTGCGCCGCTCTCTGCGCCCGGCCACCGCCCGGGTGCTGATGGAGTCGATGCAGGAATGGGCACGTGTGCTGCGGCGCTACGCGCTGGCACGCACCGCCATCAGCGCACTCACCGGGCTGGCCACCTGGGGCTTCACCTGGGCCATCGGCCTGGACCTGGCGGCCGTCTGGGGCCTGCTGACCTTCCTGCTGAACTTCATCCCCATGCTCGGCTCCTTTGTGGCCGTGGTGCCGCCGGTGCTGGTGGCCTTTCTTCATCCCGAGCCCTGGGTCGGCTTCACCGCACTGGCCGGGCTGAGCGCCATCCAGCTCTTGATCGGCAACTACATCGATCCCCGGCTGGAAGGCCGCATCCTGTCGCTCTCGCCCTTTGTGCTGTTTCTGTCGGTGATTTTCTGGGGTTGGGTCTGGGGCATACCCGGCGCACTGATCGGAATCCCGCTTACCGCCGGCATCGTCATCTTCTGCCGCCACGGCACGTCCACGCGCTGGATCGCCCGCTTGCTGGAGCACGGCGAAGGGGCTGAGCAGGCGCCTGAACAACGAGCGCCCGAACACCCGCCAGATACCGGGGTGAAGGGCGAAGCCGCGGCGCTGCGCGGGCCGCACCCACCGGAGTCGAACCCGTGACGGACCTGTCCACCCTCTCGCCCCTCACCTGGCTGGACGGCCTCATGCTGCTGGTGTTCGCCCTCAGCGTGTGGGATGGCTGGCGGCGCGGGCTGCTCGCGGCCCTGGCCGGACTGGTGGGGATGCTGGCCAGCCTGGCGCTGGCCTGGGCCGCCGGCCCGCCGCTGGCGCAATGGATCGCGCAGCAGGGCTGGGCCTGGGGGGTGTGGGCGCTGCCTGCGGCGGTGGTCGTCACCTACCTGCTGGCGCGCATGGTGCTGGGCGCCTGGTTCGGCGGCGCGCTGGCAGCCATGTCGGCACAGACGCACGGCCATGTGGGCAATCGGCTGCTGGGCCTGTTGCCGGGTGCGGCCAACGGTGTGATCCAGGCCGTGCTGTTGCTGCTGTTGTGGCAGGCACTGCCCCTGGGCGATGCCCTGGCGCGCAGCACCCGGGACAGCCTGCTGGCCCGGCCCCTGCAGCCCGCGGCCACGTGGTTGCATGAGCAGCTGTCAGCGGTGTTCGAACCCGCGTGGCAGGAGGCGATGCAGCGCAACCGCGTGCAGCCGGGATCCAGCGAGTCGCTGCAGCTGCCCTTCAGCGTCCCTGATGCGCCCGCACGCCCAGCGCTGGAGGCGCAGATGCTGGAGCTGGTGAACCAGGCGCGGCGCGAGCACGGCCTGAAGGAACTGGCGGCAGACCCCGAGGCCGCCGAGGTGGCGCGCGCCCACTCGCGCGACATGCTGGCCCGCGGCTACTTCTCGCACGTGTCGCCGCAGGGCCAGACGCCGTTTGACCGCTTGCGACGCGCTGGCGTTCGCTACCGGGCCGCCGGCGAAAACCTCGCGCTGGCGCCGCGGGTCGCCATGGCCCACGAGGGGCTGATGAACTCGCCCGGCCACCGTGCCAACCTGCTGAATCCCGCCTTCGGCCGCGTGGGTATCGGCATCGTGGACGCCGGGCGCCACGGTCTGATGGTGACGCAGAAGTTTCGGGATTGAGCCCCGCCCCCCACGACAGGCAAGAGGCGCGGCACACAAATCCCCCATCAGCAGGCCGGTGTGGGCTGGCGTTCTGGCTCGCCAATGGCGTGCAAATAACACGCCCACTGGCCAGTAACTTTGGCGGAAGAGGTGAGAGTCGAACTCACCGGAGACGCTTCTAACGCCTCCCACCGGAGTTGAAGTCCGGGCGCCCCACCAGGGACGTCGCTCTTCCTGAATCAGGGGTGTGGGGCCAGCTCCTTTTTGGAAGCCGGCGCCGCGTCCACGCGCAGCGCCTCCAGCGAGCGCAGCACAGGCGCCACGTCTTCCAGGCAGCGGCAGTCCAGCAGCACGCCACCCTCTTCCAGGCGGCCGATCACAGGGAGTGGCAGCGCGCGCAAAGCCACCAGCAGGCGCGCCGCCTGGCGGTCGCGCTCGCGGCGTGAGCCGCTGGCTTCGATGCGCACCCCCGCGCTCGGCAGGCCAGCCACCGGCAACGCGCCGCTGCCAATGGTGCTGGCGCAATCGACCACCCGCGCGCTCGCCCGGTCGCCCAGCCGCGCCTGCAGGGCGTCGGCCAGTTCAGCAGCCACGCGGGCAATGTCGGCCCGCGGGCGCGCCAGCAGGCGCAAGGTGGGCAGACGTGCCACCAGCCGCTCAGGGTCGCCATAGAGGCGCAACACCTCGCCCAGCGCCGCCAGCGTGAGCTTGTCGCAGCGCAGGGCGCGCTTGAGCGGATTGCGGCGCAGCCGCGCGATCAGATCGGCGCGCCCGGCGACGATGCCGCACTGCGGGCCGCCCAGCAATTTGTCACCACTGAAGCTGACCAGGTCCATGCCTGCGGCCAGCGTTTCACGCACGGTGGGCTCGTGCGGCAAGTGCCAGGCGCGCAGATCAACCAGCGTGCCGCTGCCCAGGTCGGCGAACGAAGGCAGGCCGCGGTCACGCGCGAGGTTTGCCACCTGCTCCATGGGCACCGAGGCCGTGAAGCCGCGGATTTCGTAGTTGCTGGGGTGCACCTTCATCAGCAGCGCGGTGCGTGGGTCAATGGCCTCGGCATAGTCGCGCAGGTGGGTGCGGTTGGTGGTGCCCACCTCGTGCAGGCGGGCGCCGGCGCGGGTCATGATGTCGGGCACGCGGAACTGCCCGCCGATCTCGACCAGCTCGCCGCGCGAGACGATGACCGAGCGCCGCGTGGCCAGCGTGTTGAGCACCAGCATCACCGCCGCCGCGTTGTTGTTCACCACCAGTGCCGCATCGGCTCCGGTGAGCTGGCAGACCTGCGCCTGCACATGGGCGTCGCGCTCGCCGCGCGCCCCACCGTCCATATCGAATTCCAGGTTGCAGGGCTCGCGCGCCACGCGGGCCATGGCTTCAATGGCTTCTTCGGGCAGCAGGGCGCGTCCCAGGTTGGTGTGCAGCACCGTACCGGTGAGGTTGGCCACCGGGCGCAGCGAGGGCGCTGCGGCCTGGTCGAGCGCGCGTCCGATGTCGAGCGCCAGCGTGGCGGGCTCGAAGGCCGACGCAGGTGCCGAACCCCACTCGGCACGCAGCACATCCAGATGCTCACGCAAGGCATCACGTACCGGCACGCGGCCATGCCGTGCCACCACCGAACCGAGCGCCTGGCTCTCCAGCAGTTCGTCCACCGACGCGATACGCGGCCGGCTGGCCGAAGGGGCCACGCCGAGACTCATCGCAGGCGGGGCCCGTACAAGGCTGCATCGCGCCCTGAACACGGTGCGCACGTGGTGTGTGACGTCAAAGAAAGTGGCGGCATTTTTTACGTGAAATCTGACGGAATTACAGCAAGCAGCTTGCCGGAAGGCTTGAGGTGTCGCAGACGCCCTGCGCGAGGCTCGACAGGGGCAGGCAGCGTGCCCACTGATGAGTTCGGGTGGTGCCTGAACAAAGACACCCACCTGCGCAACGCACGGTGCGGCGATCTCCTGCGGCGCGAGCCACAGCGGGGCTCGGGCACATGGTTTGCCGGCCTTCCCGGCATTCGGCCGCCCCTACAGGGGTGGCCCACCTCTCAGGAGCGCACCATGACGATGATGAAGAAGCCCCTCTCACAGAAGCCAATCTCCCGGCGCGACTTCGGCCGAATGCTGGCCGGCGGTGGAACAGCGGTGGGCGGTCTCGTGGGAGCAGGCATGAGCCTGGCCCCCGTCACGGCGCGGGCGCAGCAGCTGCGCATTGCCGACGCGAAGGCTACACCCAGCATCTGCCCTTTTTGCGCCGTGGGTTGCGCCACGCTGATCCACACGGTCGAAGGCCGCGTGGTCAACATCGAAGGCGATGCCCGCAGCCCCATCAGCGAGGGCACGCTCTGCCCCAAGGGTGCTGCCATTTTCCAGCTGCACGTCAACCCCAACCGGCCCACCCAGGTGCTGCACCGAGCGCCGGGCGCGGCCGACTGGGAGGTGTGGGACCTGGAGCGGGCCATGACACGCGTGGCCGAACTGACCAAGAAGACGCGCGACGAAACTTTCATTGAACGCTTGGCTGATGGCAAGCAGGTGAACTGCACCACGTCCATCTTTTCGCTGGGTGGCGCGACGCTGGACAACGAGTGGAACCACATCCACCAGAAACTGATGCGCGGCCTGGGCGTTGTACCCATCGAAAACCAGGCGCGAATATGACATAGCTCCAGTGTCCCCGGTCTGGGGACCAGGCTCGGTCGCGGCGCGGCCACCATGTATCCGAGGGCGATGGAGGACTCGGACTGCGTGCTCGTCATGGGCTCGAACATGGCGGAGAACCACCCGGTGGCGTTTCGCTGGCCCATGAAGGCCAAGGTGGATCACGGCGCCAAGCTGATCCATGTGGATCCGCGCTTCACCCGCACCAGCGCCATGGCCGACATCTACGCGCCCTTGCGCGCCGGTTCGGACATCGCCTTTCTGGGGGGGCTGGTCAACTTCGTGCTGAACAGCCAGCGCTGGAACACCGACCCCTTCTTCCGCACCTTCGCCACCACCTACACCAACGCGGCCACGCTCATCAAGCGCGAGTTCCGCGACACCGAGGATCTGGAGGGCGTGTTCTCCGGCCTGGTGGCCTACACCGGCGACGCACCCGAGTGGCCGTTCAATGGCTTCAAAGGCGAGTACGAGTCGTCGAGCTGGGGTTACGACCGGCCCGGTGACGCCGGCGGCGGCGACAACTCGGGCGGCGGTCCGCGCGAAACGGCCCGGGAAGACGGCGGCGGGCCACAGGAACAGCGCGCGTCACAGGCTGCGCAGGTGGCCGCCAGCGGCCCACCGTTTGATGACGTGGTGAAGGCCCTGGCCCAGCCCCCGGCCGATCGCGACGAGAGCCTGCAAGACCCGCGCTGCGTGCTGCAGATCGTGCGCCGCCACTTCTCGCGCTACACACCCGAGATGGTGGAGCAGGTCACCGGTTGCCCGCGCGACCTGTTCCTGCGCGTGGCACAGACCCTGCTGGACAATTCGGGCGCTGAACGCACCAGCTCGATTGCCTACGCGGTGGCCTGGACGCAGCACACCTACGGCGTGCAGATCATCAGCTGCGCGGCGCTGCTGCAGCTGCTGCTGGGCAACGTGGGCCGGCCAGGCGCGGGCATCGTGGCGCTGCGCGGCCATGCGTCCATCCAGGGGTCGACCGACATCCCCACGCTCTACCACTCGATCCACGGCTACATGTCGGCGCCCTCGGCGCTGGAGCCGCACGCCACGCTGGCACAGTGGTTGGCCAAGGAAACCAAGCCCACGGGCTACTGGGCCAACACACCGAAGTTCATGGTGTCTTACCTGAAGTCGATGTATGGCGAAGCCGCCACGCGCGAAAACGACTTTGGCTACCACTGGCACCCCAAGATTTACGGCGACCACTCGCACATGCCCATGTTCGTGGCCATGAACCAGGGCCGTGTGAAGGGCATGTTCTGCATCGGCCAGAACCCGGCCACCTCGCTCAACGCCAAGCTGGAGCGTTCGGGCCTGCGCCAGCTGGAGTGGCTGGTGGTGAAAGACAACTGGCTGCACGAAACCTCGATGTTCTGGAAGACCGCACCCGAGGTGCAGGCCGGCGAGATCGCCACCGCAGACATCAAGACCGAGGTGTTCTTCTTCCCTTCGGCCCAGGTGGCCGAGTACGACGGCAGCTTCACCAACACCCAGCGCCTGCTGCAGTGGCACTACAAGGCCGCGGAAGCGCCGGGCGACTGCCGCTCCGACATGTACTTCACCTATGAGCTGGGCAAGCGGCTGAAGCAGCTGTATGCCGGCTCGTCATTGCCGCGCGACGAAGGCTTCAAGCATCTGATCTGGGACTACGAGGCCGAGGACCCCACCGACCGCGAGCGCGGCGAGCCTTCGTCCCTGAAGATCCTCAAGGAGATCAACGGCTACTTCAGCGCCAACCCCGCCCGCCACCTGGGCGGGCCGCAGGATCTGTCCGACGACGGCTCCACCAGCTGCGCTTCGTGGATCTACTGCGGTGTGTTCCCTTCAGCCAGCGAAAACCGATCGGCCAACCGCGAGGCCGATCCGCCGGGCGTGAAAGGCGCACACCTGGGCTGGGGATTCGCCTGGCCGTCGAACCGCCGCATCATCTACAACCGCGTGTCGGCCGACCCGCAGGGCCGCCCGTGGAGCGAACGCAAGAAGTACATCTGGTGGGACGAGGCACAAGCCAAATGGACCGGGCTGGACGTGCCCGACTTCCCCGAGACCAAGCCGCCGGGCTACCGGCCGCCGCCCGGCGCCACCGGCATGGAGGCGCACTCGGGCACCGACGCTTTCATCCTCAAGGGCGACGGCAAGGGCTGGCTGTATGTGCCTGAGGGCCTGGTGGACGGCCCGCTGCCCACCCACTACGAACCCGCCGAGTCGGTGGTCCGCAACCCGCTGTATGCGCAGCAGTCCAGCCCGGTCTTCAAATACTGGGACGTGGCGGGCAACCAGCTGGCGCCGCTGGCAGACCCGAAGTACCCGCACATCATCACCACCTACCGGCTGACCGAACACTACCTCTCGGGTGCGATGAGCCGCTGGAACCCCTGGCTGGCCGAGCTGCAGCCCGAGGTGTTCGTGGAACTGTCACCCGAACTGGCGCGCGCCAAAGGCATCAGCAACCTCGACCGCGTGCGCATCACGAGCCCGCGTGCGTCGGTGCACGCCAAGGCACTGGTGACGCGGCGCATGCAGCCGCTGCAGATCGCCGGGCGCACCGTGCACCAGGTCGGCATGCCCTTCCACTGGGGCTGGGAAGGCCTGAGCACCGGTGATGCCGCCAACGAGCTGACCGCCCTGGTCGGCGACCCCAATGTGAGCATCCACGAAGGCAAGACCTTCGTGTGCGACGTGCAGAAAGCCTGAGGAACCGCCATGTCCGAACCCATGGGCTTTTTCACCGACCCGACCGTGTGCATTGGCTGCAAGGCCTGCGAGGTGGCGTGCAAGCAGTGGAACCAGCTGCCCGCGCTCGACGACGAACGCCGCACCATGTCGGGCGACAGCTACGACAACACGCGCAAGCTCGACGGCACGCACTGGCGGCACGTGAAGTTCGTCGAGCAGATCGACGAGAACCGCCGCGATGGGCGCTGGACCATGCTCAGCGACGTGTGCAAGCACTGCGTGCAGGCGGGCTGCCTGGAGGTCTGCCCGACCGGCGCCATCATCCGCACCGAGTTCGACACGGTGGTGATCCAGTCCGACACCTGCAACGGCTGCAAGGCCTGCCTGGGTGCCTGCCCCTTCGGTGTGATCGACATCAACCCGGTGTCCAACACCGCGCAGAAATGCACCCTGTGCTACGACCGGCTGCAGGTGGGCATGGAGCCGGCCTGCTCACAGGCCTGCCCGACCGATTCCATCACCTTCGGTTCCATCCGTGAACTGAAAGAGCGCGCCAACCGCCGGGTCGACCAGCTGCACGCGGCCGGCGAGTCGCGGGCCGTGCTCTACGGCGCCGACGACAAGTTCCTGGGTGGCCTCAACGCCTTCTTCCTGCTGGTGGACAAGCCCGAGGTGTATGGCCTGCCGCCCGATCCCAAGATGCCCACCCGCCACCTGGTGCCGGGCGCGCTGGCCACCATGCTCGGGGCGCTGGTCGTGGGCCTGGTGAGCCTGTTCAATTTCCGCGAACGCCGCGCCGGCGAGGCCGACGACGCCAGGGGAGACTGACCATGATCGACGCGCCCAGCAGCACCTGGTTCACCGCCTCGCCGCACTGGCACTGGCTGATCGTGCTGTACTTCATGCTGGGCGCACTGGCCGGCGGCACCTACTTCCTGTCGGCCATGATCGACATGACCGGGCGCAAGAGCGACCGCCGCCTGGCGCAGCTGGGCTACCTGATCACGCTGCCGGTGATGCTGGTGATCGGCGTGGTGCTGATCGTGGACCTGTCCCGGCCCGACCGCTTCTGGCACCTGCTGATCCAGAACCACACCTGGCGGCCCATGTTCAAGTACTGGGTGCCGATGTCGACCGGCTCGTGGGCGGTGCCGCTGTTCAGCTTCTTTGCGCTGCTGTCCTTCGTGTCGGCCTTCGCCGAGCTGAAGCGCCCGCAGTGGCGCTGGGCGCAGCGGCTGCGCCCGCCGGGCATCGTCGGCCTGCTGGTGGCGGTGCCGGGTGCGCTGCTGGCACTGCACGTGATGGGGTACACCGGCGTCATGCTGTCGGTGCTGAACCGCCCGGTGTGGTCGGACACACCGCTCTTCGGCCTGCTGTTCATCGTGTCGGCCGTCACCATGGCCGCTGCCCTGCTGGCCCTGGTGGCCAGCGCCGTGGGCTGGCGCAGCCCCGGCGTGACCGCGCTGCAGCGCATCTGGGTGTGGCTGGCGGGGGTGCAGGTGCTGGTATTCATCGCCCTGTTTGTGTCGCTTGGCCCCGCGGCCCGCGGCTGGCTCAACATCTGGGGCGTGGTGCTGGCGGTGGGCATTGCCATTGGCATCGTGCTGCCCCTGCTGGCTTCCCGGCGACGCGAGCCCCTGGGCATGGGAGGGCTGCCGATGATGGCCGTGCTGGTGCTGGCCGGTGGCTTCCTGGTGCGCACGGCCGTGGTTTTTGTACCCGAGGTGAATGCCCCATGAAAGCCCTGCCGATCCTGTGCACCGTGCTGCTCGCAGCCTGCACCAGCCCCGAAGCCACCCGCACCCAGGGCGGTGGCCCGGGGGGTGACACCGGCAACCGCCCCGCCATCGTGCGCATGCACGAAGGTTCGCGCCCCTACCATCACACCGAGCAGCAGGTGCCCGGCGAAACACCGGCCCTGGACACGGCGAGCCAGGCACAAGGCTTCGGTCGCCGATGAGCGCCACCACCGCGCCCCCGAAGCCCGCCGTCAACGCGTTCACCCGGCTCGACGCACTGGCGCAGGCCCACCCGGAGTGGGCACCTTGGCTGTGCGTGGTGCGCGTCGTCACGGCCGATCTGCCTGACCCGGCCTGGAACCGAGAGCCACCCGACACGGCAGAGCCCTCCGCGCTCTCGCCCTGGCTGGCCGGCGCCGTGCTGCGCCCTGACGCACGCGCCGTCGCCAGCCTGTTCGATCGCCTCACCAGCGTGGCGCGCGCGCAGGGCCTGCACGCGCTGGCGGGCGACGGGAAGACGGTTCGCCAAAGCGAAGCACCGGGCGACGCACTGGCGGTGTTCCTGGCAGCCGTCAATGGAGACGACGCCGAGCTGAGCCGGCAGGCCACGCGCAGGGGCGCTTCACCCGACGGGTTCCGCGCGCTCGCCCAGCTGCTGCCACTGCCCTACCTGCACGCCTGCGCCCGCCACTGGACGGCCAGCAGCCCCAGGCCTGACTGGACGCAGGGCTACTGCCCGGTGTGCGGCGCCTGGCCGTCGTTCGCCGAGGTGCGCGGCATCGAGCGCTCGCGCCACCTGCGCTGCGGTCGCTGCGCCGCCAGCTGGGCCATGCCGGTGCTCGCCTGCACCTACTGCGCCAGTACCGACCACGAAGCCCTCGGCACGCTGGTGGTGCTGGACGACAAGAGCTCGCGCTTCTCGCTCGACGTGTGCAAGAGCTGTTCGGGTTTTCTCAAGTCGTGCACCACCTTGCAGGCCACGCCCCCCGACGGCATTCTGGTGGCCGACCTCGCCAGCGTGGCCTTTGACCTGGCCGCGGTCGAACGCGGCTACGGGCGTCCCCCGGGTCCCGGCGTGCCGCTGGACGCCACCCTGGCGGCCGAGCACCGGCCGGCCGATGCGGCGCCCGAGCGCAAAACCCGCTGGTGGTCATGAACCAAGCCGCCACGGTCCCGCGCCCGGCCAGCGTCTGCTCGGCGCTGCTGGCCGCACTCGAGGCCTCCGAAGGCCGCAGCCGCTCCCGCAAGCGTGACCAGACCCCCGACTCGATCGGGCTGGCGCTGCGGCGCGGGCTGCTCGAACAGGCGGTGCGCGACGACCCCGAACCCGACGGCTTCGAGCAGTGGTTGATCGACCACGTCGAGACGAGCGAAACGCCCGGCGCAGTTCACGCCATCGCCCGCGCGGTGCTGGAGGACTGGCGACTCGCCTCCCACATGCCTTCGTTTGCCGCGTGGCTGGCGCACGGCGCACCGAGCGACGACGCGAGAGGCTGAATTCGAGGCGACCGTCGCTGCGGCTGTCGGCACGCACTCAGCCCTTTTGACTTCCTGTTGGCTGTAAAAGCTGCAACCGCAAGGAACAGTTGGCGCCCTGAGGCCCGCAGGCAGCCAGTTCTTCAGTAAAAGAGGCGTCAAGACCCCAACCCCGCAAGGAGACCCCCATGGCATCAGACGCTGACAAGGTGAGGCGGCACACGGCATCGGCCGTTCTGCAGCGCATCGACGACCGCACCCGCTCGGCCCTGTGGGAGGCCGCGAATGCCGACACTGCGCAGGTGGACGATCGATTGACTGCGCTCGACCACGAATGGGACACCGACCGGGTGCTGGAGACCGAAGCCTCGGCCATGGGCCTGATCGGCCTGGTGCTCGGGGCGTTCGTGAACCGCAAGCTGCTGCTGGTGCCCGCCGTGGTGGCAGCCAGCGTGCTGATGCACGCGCAGACCGGCCGCTACCCGCTGATGCCACTGTTTCGCCGGCTGGGCGTGCGCACGGCGCGCGAGATTGCGCGCGAGCGCTACGCCATTAAGGCGCTGCGGGGCGATTTCCAGGACATGGAGACCGATCCACCCCGCCACCGCGGCCCGCCAGAATCCAGAACCCCGCTGGACAGCGCACCGTCCAGCAACGGCCAGCCTCACGTGGCCCGCACGTTCACCCACTGAGCGAGGCATTGCCGGTTCGCCGCCATTACCCTGTCCTGAAAGGCCCACGATGCACATCCTTGACCAGTTGCCCCCCACCAGCCGCCGGGTGGAACTGCAGACGCGACCGGCGCTGAACGAAGCGATCCTGGAGCAGACCGACCAGACGCTGATGCGCCTGCAGGCCGCGCCCGCACGCGAAATCGAAGCCCATCTGCAGCGGCTGGACCGTGAATGGGACGTGGAGCGTGCGCTGCAGACCAACGCCCCGGTGCTGTGCCTGGTCGGCCTGGCGCTGGGGGCGGCGGTGGACCGGCGCTTTCTGCTGCTGCCGGCCGCCGTGTTCGCGTTCTTCGGCCAGCACGCGCTGCAGGGCTGGTGCCCGCCAATCCCGGTGTTCCGCCGCATGGGGTTGCGCACCCTGCGCGAAATCGAGCGCGAGCGCTACGCGATCAAGGCCCTGCGCGGCGACTTCGACGGCGTGCCGGCCACGGCCAGTGCGACACCGGCCGAGCGCGTGCGCGCCGCCCTGGCCGCCGTGGACGCCTGACGGCCCCGCTGCCCAGCGCAGGTCAGAAGATCCAGCCGGCCTGCACGTGCTGGCCCGCCCGCAGCATCAGGCCGTCGCCCTGCGTCACGATGGCGTTCATGCCGAAGGTGACGGCGCCGTTCACGCGTGCGTCCTGCCGGTAGGCCTGCAGCGTGTCACCGACCGCGTGCGAAGTGGTGGCGTGGTCGGGGTCGATGTCGGGCATGGGGCAGCGCGCGCACGGCTTCACCGGCTCGACCACGGCATCGCCCGCCTCGGTGTGGATGTGCAAGGGACCCACGCGGTCTTCGTCGTGCGCCTGCACACCGGCCAGCACGATGTTGGCGCGAAAGCGCCGCCCATCCACCGGTGCATGCCCCGCCGCCGCCAGCCGCTGATTGAGCAGATCCAGCGAAGCGGTGCTGCTCACGAGCAGGCCAAAACCGTCTGCAAACTGGGTGATGGACTCGCGCCCGCCGGTCCACTTCAGGCTGCACAGGCGGCGCGCTTCGGGGTCGAAGCGTGCCAGGCGCAGGCGCTTGAGCGCAGGCGGGGCGTGCGGACCCAGGAAGTCGCCGAACCACTGTGCAGCCACATCGCCCATGTCATAAGCCTGCACCACGTCGTCCCACACGCGCACCCGCAAGGGCGCCTCGGCCGCGTCCAGCGCCAGGTGCAGGGCGAGCATGCCCGGCGCGCGCAGCACCAGCTGGCCCAGCCTGAAGCTGGGCTGGATCAGCGCCATGCGGGGCAGTTCGCGCTGGGTGACGCCTTCGCCCTCGCTGTCCACCACCATCCAGCTGCGGTCATACGCCAGGCCGGTGCCGGTGAGTTCCACCTCGGGCAACGACACGCCGGCACAGGATTTGACGGGGTAGATCCAGAGCTGGTCGATGGTGGCCTGCACGTCGGCGGTGGGTGTGGGGGTGGCGCTCATGCGGATTCCTGAGTGGGGGTCGACGCCCCACGCAGGGGCCTCGCGTGGGGCTGGCGTGGGGTTGGTGGATGGCCCGGGGCCACGGATTGTGCCCTGCTCCTAAAATCCCGCCATGTCCACCGCTTCGCACCGATCCCCTTCCCACCGGCGTTTCGACGTCACCATCCGCGGCGGTGGGGTCGTCGGCCAGACGCTCGCGCTCCTGCTGGCACGCGAGCGCCTGCGGGTCGCACTGGTGGGCAAGCCCGCGGGCGCCGCACCCGCCGTGGCCGATGTGCGGGCCTATGCCCTCAACGCTGCCTCGCGCGACCTGCTGCAGTCGGTGCGCGCCTGGCCGGAGCCGGCCGCCGGCGACGCGGGCCCCCCGGCCATCACCCCGGTGAGCGCCATGCAGGTGTGGGGCGACAACGGTGGCGAGCTGGGCTTCTCGGCCGCGGCCCTGCCCACCGACGCCCTCACCTGGATCGTCGACGTGCCCGCTCTCGAACGCCGGCTGACGGACGCCATTGGCTTCCAGGGCGGCATCGAGCACTGCACGGAAGCCCCGCCCGCCGCGCTCACCGTGATCTGCGAGGGCAAGCGCAGCCGCACCCGCGAAGAGCTGGGCCTGGAATTCGACGTGCGCCCGTATCCCCACAAGGCCGTGGCCGCACGGCTGCGCTGCGAACAACCGCACGGCGGGGTGGCCCGCCAGTGGTTCCGCGACGGCGAGATCATGGCACTGCTGCCGCTGGAAGGGGCCGACGGGAACTCCGTGGCCCTGGTGTGGTCAGTTCCTGCGCAACAGGCAGACGACTGGCTGGTGGCCACGCCCGAGGCGCTGGCCCAGGCCGTGATGGCCCGCAGCGGCGAGGCACTCGGTGCCATGCAGCTGCAGGGGCCGCCCCAGGCCTGGCCGCTGGAAATTTCCCGCGCCCGGCGCTGGATTGTGCGGCACGGCAACGGAGGCGTGGCGCTGGCCGGTGACGCGGCCCACGCCATGCACCCGCTGGCCGGCCAGGGGCTCAATGTCGGCCTGGTCGACGTGGCCGAGCTGGTGCGCGTGCTGCACGGCCGCGAATACTGGCGCGAGCTGGGTGACCACCGGCTGCTGCGCCGCTACGAGCGCGCACGGCAGGCCGACGTGAGCGCCATGGGCCTGGTCACCGACGGTCTGTTCGGCCTGTTTGCACACGACGACACCCGCATACAGGCCTTGCGCAACTGGGGCATGAAGGGCTTCGAGCGCAGCACGGCGCTAAAGCACTGGGTGATCCGCCAGGCGTCTGGCCTGAACAGCTGACCGCTGCAGGCTCTTTTTTTCCACCCCCTCACCGCCTGCCCACAGGCCAGCCCATGACATCCATCAAGCCTTTCCTGCTCACCCTGCTCGCCGCCCTTTCTCTGGGCGCCGCAGCCCAGGAAGCCACCATCCGCAAGAACCTGGCCGAGCGCCTGCCCAATCTACCGAAGATCGATGAGGTGAGCAAGACGCCCATGCCCGGCGTCTACGAGGTGCGCGTCAACCACAGCGAGATCTTCTACACCGACGAACAGGGCAACTACCTGATCCAGGGCTCCATGATCGACACGCAGGCGCGCGTGGACCTGACCGAGCAGCGCATCGAAAAACTCAGCGCCATCGCCTTCAAGGACCTGCCGCTGAAAGACGCGTTCACCATCGTGCGCGGCAACGGCAAGCGCAAGATGGCCGTGTTCAGCGACCCCAACTGCGGCTTCTGCAAGCGCTTCGAACGCGATCTGATGAAGGTCGACAACGTGACCGTGCACATGTTCCTCTACCCCGTGCTGGGCGCCGACTCGACCGAAAAGTCGCGCAACGTGTGGTGCGCGAAGGACAAAGCCAAGGCCTACCTCGACTGGATGGTGCGCGACGTGACGCCACCGGCCGCCAGCTGCGACGCGGCCGCCGTGGCGCGCAACGTGGAGTTCGGCAAGAAGGCCCGCATCACTGGCACCCCGACCATCGTGTTTGCCGACGGCAGCCGCGTGCCGGGCGCCATCGACAGTGCGCGGGTCGAAAAATTCCTGACCGAAGCCAAACCCTGATCCGCCCCCTTCCAGCCCCTCCCATGCAAGCCACTGCCGCCAGCGATGACCCGCAAGACGACGCCCTCATCCACACCCTGGGCTATGCCGGCCTGATCCCGCCGGTGCTGCTGGCCGCCCTGGTGTGGCTGGTCGACCCCGACCTGCAGGCCTGGGTGGCCCTGGGCATGGCGGCCTATGTGGCGCTGATCGCCTCCTACCTCGGGGGCATCCACTGGGGCATCGGGTGGATGCCGCGCGGGCCGGCCCTGGCCGGCGTGCCGCATGCCCGGCGTGCACACTTCCTCTGGGGCGTGGCACCCACGCTGCTGGCCTGGCCGGGCCTGCTGATGCCGCCTTACGCCGGGCTGGTGTGGCTCGGCCTGCTGCTGCTGACCTGCTACGGCGTGGACCGCCGGCTCTACACGCAGGCCGGGCTGCAGCGCTGGCTGACGCTGCGCTTCCGGCTCTCGGGCGTGGCGGCGCTGAGCTGCTTTCTGGCGGCGGGTGCCCTGTGAGCACGGCCGCCCCCCGCAAGAGCCACCGCGCACCGGCCCGCACGCCTGCCAGGGGGCAGCAGGCAGGTGTGCACTTCACCGTGTCGGTGCACAGCACGCATTCCCACCTGTTCGCGGTCACCCTGCGCATCGAGGCCCCGGCACGCCAGCAGCGCGTGAGCCTGCCGGTGTGGATTCCCGGCAGCTACCTGGTGCGCGAGTTCTCCCAGCACCTGCAGGAACTCACCGCGCAGCAGGGTGGGCAGCCCGTGGCCCTGCGCCAGCTCGACAAACACCGCTGGCAGATCGACGCCGATCCCGCCCAGCCGCTGGAACTGCGCTATTTTGTGTACGCGCTGGACGCGTCCGTGCGCACCGCCTTCCTCGACAGCACGCGCGGCTTCTTCAATGGCACCAGCCTGTGCCTGCGCGTGCACGGCCAGGAAGACCAGCCGCACACGCTTGATCTGCATCCCGGCCAGACAACCCCCGGCTGGCAGGTGGCCACCGGGCTGGACGCGCTCGATGTCGACGCCGCCGGCTACGGTCTGTACCGCGCCGCCGACTACGACGAGCTGGTGGACTGCCCGGTGGAAATGGGCAGCTTCTGGAGCGGCAGCTTCACCGCGGGCGGCGTGCCGCACCGTTTTGTGGTCAGCGGCGTGGGCGCCTGGTTCGATGGCGAACGCCTGCTCGACGACACCCGGCGCATCTGCGAAGAGCAGATCGCCTTCTGGCACGGCGACGGCTCGCCGCCCTTCGGGCGCTATGTGTTCATGCTGCACGCCAGTGCCGACGGCTACGGCGGGCTGGAGCACCGCAACTCCACCGCCCTGATCTGCCAGCGCGCCGATCTGCCGCGCCTTTCCCGCGCCGGTGCCACGGCCAAACCTGCCGCCCTGAAAGCCACCGACGGCTACACCACGCTCCTGGGCCTGATCAGCCACGAGTACTTCCACACCTGGAACGTGAAGCGCCTGCGGCCGGCCGAGTTTGCGCGCTACGACTACGAGCGGGAGAACCACACCGAACTTCTCTGGTTCTTCGAGGGCTTCACCAGCTACTACGATGACCTGTTCCTGCGCCGCGCCGGGCTGATCGACGATGTCTGCTACCTGCAGCTGGTCGCCAAGACACTCAACCAGGTGCTGCAGACGCCGGGCCGCCACATCCAGAGCGTGGCTGCCGCCAGTTTCGACGCCTGGATCAAGTACTACCGTGTTAACGAGAACACGCCCAACGCCACGGTGAGCTACTACACCAAAGGCGCGCTGGTGGCGATGTGCATCGACCTCACGCTGCGCGCGGAGCGACACACCACGCTGGACGACGTCATGCGTGCCCTGTGGCAGCGCTGCAAGGGCGGCCCCATGCGCGAGGCCGACCTGCTGCGCGAACTCAAGCGGCTGGGCAAGCGCGCTTTTGACGACGAGCTGGCGCGCTGGGTGCACAGCACCGACGAGCTGCCGACGCGCGACCTGCTCGAATCCCACGGCGTGAAGATCAGCCAGGACAAGGCGCCACTGGCGCAGCAGCTCGGGCTGCGCGTGGCGGAGTCGGGCGGCGTCACGCTGAAGAACGTGATGCGCGGCGGCGCGGCCGAAGCGGCCGGCATGGCCGCGGGTGACGAATGGCTGGGTGTGGAACTGCCGGCCGTGCGGGGTGGCTCACCCGCCGAGGCCTGGCGCATCCACAAGCTCGACGAAGTGCCGATGCTGCTGGGCCAGCGCAAGCGGCTCACCGCCCTGGTGTCGCGCGACAGGCGCCTGCTGCGCTGCGTGCTGGACTGGCCCACCGAGTCGCTCACGGTGCGCCTGGGCGTGGGCGAGGCCGCGCGCCTGCACGGCTGGCTCACACCGGGCAGCGCGGGATGAGCCTGCGCTTGCAGGCGTCCAACTCGGGCGGTGTGCGGGCGCGTGCTACGGCTCAGCGCGGCCGCAGGTCGACCACGCGCTTGGCCTTGCCCTGGCTGCGCTCGACGCCGCCTTCAGGCCTCAGTTCCACCGCCACGCTGCTGCCCACGAACACCTTCACCTCGTGCTGCAGCATCTTGGCCGCGGCCCGCGCTTCGATGCTGTCGGGCGACAGGCCAGGCCGGGTCTCGATGATCACGGTGAGGTTGTCCATGGGCCCTTCGCGGCTGAGCACGCACTGGTAGTGCGCGGTCAGTTCGGGCCGCTTCAAGATCAGTTCTTCGATCTGGGTCGGGAACACGTTGACGCCGCGCACGATCATCATGTCGTCGCTGCGGCCGGTGATCTTCTCCATGCGGCGCATGCTGCGCGCCGTGCCCGGCAGCAGGCGCGTGAGGTCGCGCGTGCGGTAGCGGATGATGGGCAGCGCCTCCTTGGTGAGGCTGGTGAACACCAGCTCGCCCATCTCGCCGTCGGCCACCGGCTCGCCGGTGTCGGGGTTGATGATCTCGGGGTAAAAGTGGTCTTCCCAGATGGTTGGGCCGTCCTTGGTTTCCACGCATTCGCTGGCCACGCCGGGACCCATCACTTCTGAGAGGCCATAGATGTCGACCGCATCGATGCCCATGCGTTTCTCGATGGCCAGGCGCATGTCGTTCGTCCACGGCTCGGCGCCGAAGATGCCCAGGCGCAGGCTGCTCTGGCGCGGGTCCAGGCCCAGGCGCTCGAACTCGTCGGCAATGGCCAGCATGTAGCTCGGCGTCACCATGATGATCTGCGGCTTGAAATCCTGGATCAGCTGCACCTGGCGCTCGGTCTGGCCGCCACCAAACGGGATGACCGTCAGGCCGAGCTTCTCAGCCCCGTAGTGCGCGCCCAGGCCGCCGGTGAACAGGCCGTACCCATAGCTCACATGCACCGCGTCACCCGGCTTCGCGCCACCGGCACGGATGGAACGCGCCACCACGGTGGCCCAGGTGTCGATGTCCCTGAGCGTGTACCCCACCACGGTGGGCTTGCCCGTGGTGCCGCTGCTGGCGTGGATGCGCGCGCACTGCTCGCGCGGCACGGCAAACATGCCGAAGGGGTAGCTGTCGCGCAGGTCGTGCTTGGTGGTGAAGGGAAACTTGGCCAGGTCGGCCAGGCTGCGGCAGTCGTCCGGGTGCACGCCAGCGGCGTCGAACTTGGCGCGGTAGACCGGCGAGTTCTGGTAGGCGTGGCGCAGCGTGGCCTGCAGGCGCTTGAGCTGCAGGGAGCGCAGCTCGTCGATGCTGGCTTTTTCGATCGGCTCCAGGGGAAACTGGCTCATGCACTCACCTCTTCTTCAAAAACCTGACCGGGAATCTGTGCGCTCTTGCCGCGGAACATGGCCACGACCTCGCCGCGCTGGTTGCTGACCTTCATGTCGTAGATGCCGTGGCGCCCCTGAAGGGTCTGCTCGACGCCTTCGCAGGTGAGCACATCGCCCGCGTGCGCGGGTTTGAGAAATTCGATGCTGCAGCCCGCGGCCACGGCATTTTTGTTGTAGCTGTTGCAGGCGAACGCAAAGGTGGAGTCGGCCAGCGTGAAGATAAAGCCACCGTGGCAAATCTGGTGGCCATTGAGGTGCAGCGGCTGCACGGCCATGCGCAGCACGGCACGTCCCGGCTCGACCGACAGCAGCTCGATGCCCATGGTGTCTTTGGTGGCGGTGTCGACCGCGTACATGGTGGTGCCCACGCAGGCCGCTCGTTCGTCTGGCGTCATCATTCCCCCTTGAACTGCGGTGCGCGCTTCTGGCGGAAGGCCGTCACGCCTTCGATGTAGTCGTGCGTGGCGCCCAGCGCCGACTGCGTGTCGCGCTCGGCGTCCAGCTGCTGGTTGAGCGTGCGGGTGCTGGCGTCGCGAAGCAGGGCGCGGGTGGCCACCAGCGCCCTGGTGGGCATCACGGCCAGCTTCTCTGCCATGGCCAGGGCAGCGGCCAGCGGGTCGTCCTGCACGTCCCAGATCATCCCCCACTCCTTGGCATGGGCGGCGGGCAGCTTGTCGCCCGTCAGGGCCAGCGCCATGGCGCGGGCCAGACCCAGCCGCTCCACCAGGAACCAGCTGCCGCCGGCGTCGGGGATCAGGCCGATTTTGCTGAAAGCCTGGATGAAGCTGGCGCCGGGCGCGGCGATGGCGATGTCGCAGGTCATGGCCAGCGAGGCCCCCGCACCGGCGGCCACACCGTTCACGGCGGCGATCACCGGCACGCGCAGCGACTGGATGCGCCGCGCCGTGGGGTTGAAGGCCTGGTCGATCACCGGGCCCGGGTCGGCACGGCGGATCAGGTCCGGGCCGGGTTCAAAGTCGAACTCGGCCAGGTCGGCACCGGCGCAGAAACCGCGGCCCGCGCCGGTGAGGACCAGCGCGCGGATGACCGGGTTGGCCTCGGCCCGGTCCAGCGCGTCCCACAGGTCGCGGTGCATCTGGCGCGTGAAACTGTTGAGCGCCTCGGGGCGATTCAGGGTGACGAGGGCAACGGCGCCGCGCTCTTCATAGAGCACGCTGGCGCCCGTGGCAGGGGTATGCATGGACATGTGTCTCCTCGGGCCGTCGTGTTGCGGCGCCTGTGTTGGGGTGGGTTGCTCGACAATTTACCATTAACCGACCGCTCAGTCGGTTAATGTTTTCCCTTGGTTCGCACAGGCATACCGGCGCGCCAGGTGCGGCTATAGTTGACGTGCACGTCAACTCCAGACCCAACCGAAGGACACCCATGAGCGAGACCTCCACCCCCGAACTGATCCAGGTGAGCACGCAAGGCCGCGTCGGCATCGTCACGCTGAACCGCCCCAAGCAGCTCAACGCGCTGAACGACCAGCTCATGAACGAGCTCGGCGCTGCCCTGAAGGCCTTCGATGCCGACGAAGGCATCGGCTGCATGGTCATCACCGGGAGCGAGAAGGCCTTTGCCGCCGGTGCCGACATCGGCGCCATGGCCACCTACAGCTTTGCCGATGTGTACAAGGGCGACTACATCACGCGCAACTGGGAAACCATCCGCGGCATCCGCAAGCCCGTGATCGCGGCCGTGAGCGGCTTCGCCCTGGGTGGCGGCTGTGAACTGGCCATGATGTGCGACTTCATCATCGCCGCCGACAACGCAAAGTTCGGCCAGCCCGAGATCAAGCTGGGCATCATTCCTGGCGCCGGCGGCACGCAGCGCCTGCCGCGCGCGGTCGGCAAATCCAAGGCCATGGACATGGTGCTCACCGCCCGCATGATGGACGCCACCGAGGCCGAACGTGCGGGCCTGGTGAGCCGCGTGGTGCCGCTGGAGAAGTTGATGGACGAAGCCCTGGGCGCTGCGCTCATCATTTGCGGTTTCTCGCTGCCCAGCGTGATGGCGGCCAAGGAGTCGGTCAACCGCGCGTTCGAGGGCTCGTTGTCCGATGGCGTGATGTTCGAGCGCCGCATCTTCCACGCGCTGTTCGCCACCGCGGACCAGAAGGAAGGCATGGACGCGTTTGTGAACAAGCGCAAGGCCGAGTTCAAGCACCAGTAATGGCGCAGCGCGG
>JAUXNG010000017.1 GCA_030682835.1 Hydrogenophaga sp.
TTGGTGACGAACTCGTCGTACACGCCGCTCTGCACGTACAGGCGGTTGGAGCACACGCAGGTCTGGCCGGCGTTGCGGTACTTGCTGGCGAAGGCGCCTTCCACGGCGCTGTCGATGTCGGCGTCGTTGAACACGATGAAGGGCGCGTTGCCACCGAGTTCGAGCGACATCTTCTTCACCGTGGGCGCGCTCTGCGCCATCAGGATGCGGCCCACTTCGGTGGAGCCGGTGAAGCTGATGTGGCGCACCACGTCGCTGGCGCAGATGACCTTGCCCACGGCAATGGAGTTCTGGTCGTCGGCCGTGATCATGTTGAGCACACCGGCCGGAATGCCGGCGCGGATCGCCAGCTCGGCCGCGGCCAGAGCGGTCAGTGGCGTGAGTTCGGCGGGCTTGATGATGACGGTGCAACCCGCAGCCAGCGCAGGCGCGACCTTGCGCGTGATCATGGCCAGTGGGAAGTTCCAGGGCGTGATGGCTGCGCACACGCCGATGGGCTGTTTGAGCACCATCAGGCGGCGGTTGTTGTCGAACTGCGGCAGGGTCTCGCCGTTGACGCGCTTGGCTTCTTCGGCAAACCATTCCACAAAGCTCGCGCCATAGGCCACTTCGCCCTTGGCTTCGGCCAGGGGCTTGCCCTGCTCGGCGGTCATGATGCGGCCCAGGTCGTCCTGGTTGGCCATCAGCAGGTCGTACCACTTGCGCAGGATGGTGCTGCGCTCTTTGGCGGTCTTGCCCTTCCAGCCGGCCCAGGCGGCGTTGGCCGCGGCGATGGCGGCTTCGGCATCGGCCGGGCCGAGGTTGGCCACGTCGGCGAGCTTCTGGCCGGTGGCCGGGTCGAGCACGTCAAAGCGGCTGGCGCCCTGGACCCATTCGCCGTTGATCAGCGCGTCGGTCTTGAGCAGGGTTGGGTCCTTCAGCAGGGCCAGGGGGGAGGTTTTCGTGTCCATGTGTGTCTCCTTGGGAGGGTGGTGGGATTATTTAACCTGTTAAATAATTATCGGCTATCGCCTCAGTGTTTTTTTGCATTGCGTGAAAGCATATGCCCATGCGACCCTGCCCGCAGTACCGCTGGGGACGCGGGAACCGGGGCCACCGCAGCGTCAAAAACCAACATCCGTGGTCGGTGCTGGCCGCCATGATGGAAAATAGCGGGTTGCAAGCGCCGCACCGGTGCCTTCAGATACTTCCTATCCAGACCATGACCAGCCCTGCTTCCGTTGCCGACATCCGCAAGACCTTTCTGGACTTCTTCGCCTCCAAGGGCCACACCGTGGTGGCGTCCAGCCCGCTGGTGCCCGGCAACGACCCCACGCTCATGTTCACCAACTCGGGCATGGTCCAGTTCAAGGACGTGTTCCTGGGCACCGACAAACGCCCCTACGTGCGCGCCGCGTCCGTCCAGGCCTGCCTGCGCGCCGGCGGCAAACACAACGACCTGGAAAACGTGGGCTACACCGCGCGCCACCACACCTTCTTCGAGATGCTGGGCAACTGGTCGTTTGGTGACTACTTCAAGCGCGAATCGCTCAAGTGGGCCTGGGAGCTGCTGACCGAGGTCTACAAACTGCCCAAGGAACGTCTGCTGGCCACCGTTTACGAAGAGGACGACGAGGCCTACGACATCTGGACCAAGGAGATCGGCCTGCCGCCCGAGCGCGTGATCCGCATCGGCGACAACAAGGGCGGCCGCTACAAGAGCGACAACTTCTGGATGATGGCCGACACCGGCCCCTGTGGCCCGTGCTCCGAGATCTTTTACGACCACGGCGACCACATCCCCGGCGGTCCGCCCGGCAGCCCCGATGAAGACGGCGACCGTTTCATCGAGATCTGGAACAACGTGTTCATGCAGTTCAACATGGCCGAAGACGGCTCGGTCACGCCGCTGCCCGCGCCTTGCGTGGACACCGGCATGGGCCTGGAGCGCCTCGCCGCGATCCTGCAGCACGTGCACAGCAACTACGAGATCGACATCTTCGACGCGCTCATCAAGGCCGCCGGCCGCGAGACCGGCACGGCCGACCTCGCCAACCCCTCGCTCAAGGTGATCGCCGACCACATCC
>JAUXNG010000018.1 GCA_030682835.1 Hydrogenophaga sp.
GGGCCAGGATGAGGCCTCGAAAGGCCGAGAAATCGACCTCTGCAGTGTTGAAATCGATCGAAACGAGCACGGTAATTTCATGTCGCGAGATTCATGCGCTCAACGGCCTTCTCTGCGCCGGTTTTGAACACCATCCTTAGCTTAGAAATTGCTTGAGAAGAGAGTAGCGACATCAAGGAAATATCCCCAAATCAAACCGCGTGTACCCGTTGTTGCTTGGATGATCTTTGCTCATGTATGCAAGTTCGCTATCTGTTGGCGCCTCTCCTCAAATTGTATATATTGACCAAGTCCATCGAAAATGACGCCGTAGGTGTCGTATGATATTTTCTTCAGCCAATCTCTATAATTGTTTTCGGACTGCATCAACTCTGCCCATGACCATCCAACCCCGCGATTTTTTGGATTTTTGACTCTATATCGCAATCGAAAGCATCCAGCCACCCCAATTTGCATTGCTGTGCGTCCAACTACAACGAAACGTTCCTTGTCTGGGCATTCGTATTCAAAGACCTGCAGATCAACCCATTTGCTCATTTTGAGGGCAAGATGGGATACGCCCAATTCTTCTGCTGGCAAACCACTTTTCACACCCCCGCCGTGGACATGAAAGATGGGTCGTGCTTCTGGATCCAAAAAATATCCAGGTTTAGCAATTTCTCCCAGATATTGAAGCGGGCGATTGTAGGCCATCACCACCTCGTAAAGGAAGCCGTGAAGTTTTAGTTGTTCAATTGCCCAGCAAAGAAGTGAACTACCGTATTTTTTTGTAAATGCCTCAAATCCAAAAACTATCAAGTCCCCTCTTTCGACAAGCTGCACAAAATGATCACCCTTAACAACTACTCCTTCCTCTACAGGTTCGAAGCGTCGAAAGACTCCGGATTGACCCTCCGCGGGAAGGGGTGGACTCACAGACACCCATTCGTCCTGCTGTAAGGAATGCAACATTAGAAATGCATATACACACTCTTGGCGCATATCATTTAAATAAGTGATGCGAGCGCGCTTAAGAGTACCATCTGATTCACTCATCAGACTTTGACTAAACCAAACCCTGTCTGATAGCTCTTCGCCGAAAGTTCGGACCTCGAATCGCCGCTGATCGCGTTCTGCCGTTCGCTGGGATTTCGGCGGACGCAAGTCCACGATCAATCCCAGCTTGGTGAGCATAACAATAAGTTCCTCTGCTTTGCTTTCACGACATCCTAGACGTTTCCTAACAATACCGAGTCCAGCTGTCGAAAAAGTTCCATCCGCATTTGTGTGAGCGGCAATGATCATGTACGCGCAGACTGCACTAGCCGATGCATCTGCCTCGAGCAGAATAGAAATTGCGGTCCTTGGGATGCAGAGTGAACCAGCACCTGCCCGAGTACGTTGAGCCATGTTTTGCGTCAGTGGTTGTGATTCCCACATCTTCCTTGAATCGCTGCACCGAACAGGGCTTAAAAGATCAGTACCGACCAGTCTATATTCGTACCGCACGGTTCATATGCGTGAAGCTGAGAGATGAAGCTTCCAAGCACCGTCCAAAGTTCATCCACGCCATTGAATGAATTGGGCGGACCTTCCACCGAAGCGCTCATGCCCCCAGCCGATGACCATAGCCATTCCAGAAGTTTGCATCTGACTTTCGAGAGAAGACTCACAGCTCGAGCCTTGTCAACGCGCTGGAAAAGACAGTTCGCTTACGTCTCAGCGCCAGCCACTTTCAACATTCTTCGAACGGCGTCCTTACAACCGTGACCAGTTCGCCGCGTACGATTAATGTTGTCCTGCTCATCGTAAGCGCAAGGACATCCTCTCTAGACAGGGATAAATTTGCCTTTCAAGGCGGCGGACACTTCAATGTGTTCAATTTCTTCAACACCTTCAATAGGTTCAATTTGCTCAACAAAGGATACACAGTCAACGGCGTTGACACCGTATGCTTGACGTGGGCGGAGGTTGGTAACCCCATTGGCTTCGAAGCGGAGTGAGTCAGCAGATCGCTGTTGGGTGGTGTGTGGGTACATCGTACTGAGACCTTGTCCAAGAGCGATCCAGGTCCGTCTAGACCTGACTTGGCGATGCGACGGGGCACTTCGCTGCGATTGCCTTCAACAGCCTTTGAAAGGTAAGTGCATGTCCTGGGCTACGTTGCTGTCGTCGCGGCATAGCCGAACACGAAGCTGCTCGCGCACCAATACGATTCCATGTCTGTTTCATGGTGGCGGCCGGCATATACCCGGAAGCATCGGCGACACCTTGATAACGCAAGTTTGCACGATAACAGCGATCATGTTATCGTGTGGAATCAAAGTTACACTGGATGATCTGTGCCGACCCTCGCGAATGCCGTTGTGCGCTACCTCCACGAAGTCATGGGGATGAATACGCCGGGAGTGAAGCCGTGGGCGCGTGCAAACGAACTGCCGTACTTCCTGCGTGACACCTTCGATTTCAGAGAGCTGGAACTGCTGGGGCAGCCAGTTGTTCTAGCCATAGGGCGGGCCGAGACCAAGCAGTCCCTCAGCGAAGTCAGGACTTGGCTGGAGAAGGTCAAAGCCTTGGCCGGCCAGCCGGCGGTCTACGTCACTGATGCACTGGCCTCCTATGACCGCCGACGGTTGATCGAGCAAAAAGTCCCCTTCATAGTGCCGGGCAACCAACTGTACTTACCGGACCTTGGTCTGGACCTGCGTGAATATTTTCGAAAGTACGCTCCCGCAACGGAAGCTGCGCTGAGCCCATCCGCGCAAGCCATGCTGATCACCGCCTTGCTGCTTCAGCCGTGGAGGCCCGATTGGCAGCCTTCCAAGATCGCGGCCGCTTTGGGCTACACGCCCATGACACTGTCGCGCGCGATTAAGGAGCTGACCGCGGCCGAGCTGGCTGCCTCATACACGGTTGGTCGCTCTCGCTGGCTTCGAATGGAACTCGCACCGGAGCAGGTTTGGGAGCGTGCGAAGCCCGCACTGAGAACGCCGGTCAGGCGCACGGTATGGGTGGCAACCCATGAGGTCGCCGCACACCAACCCACGCGCCTGGCGGGTCTTAGCGCGCTCGCACGCTATTCCATGCTGACCGAGCCGAAATGGCCGGTGTATGCGTTGACCGCCGCGGAGTGGAAGATTGCGAAAGATGCTGGGGTTCGCGAGTTGCCTGTGCCCGAAGCGGGCGCACAAGAGTGGCAACTCTGGAGCTACAGCCCAGCGCTTGTACCGGATGCTCCCACAGTAGATCCGCTCTCGCTGAGCCTCAGCGTCATGGACAAGAACGACGACCGAATCCAGCTCGCCTTAGACGAACTCAAGGAGCAATTCCCATGGTGAAGGGACTCGACATCTTCAGGGACTGGTTCGCGGCCTACGTCGACCAGTACGTGCTGATCGGCGGCACGGCCGCCACCCTGACAATGGAAGACGCCGGGCTCGAATTCCGCGCCACCAAGGATTTGGACATCGTCCTTCATGTGGAAGCGCTAACGCCGGCCTTCGGCGAGGCGTTCTGGGAATTCATCGACGCCGGCAAGTACGAGATCCGCCAGACCAGCGAGACCAGTAAGCCGAACTTCTACCGCTTCATCAAACCGGGCGACGAACGCTTCCCGGCGATGGTCGAACTTTTCGCCCGCGCACCCGATGGGTTGAAGCCGGCCGAAGGCAGCCATCTAACTCCGATCCCGCTCGACGAAGCCGTCGCAAGTCTTTCCGCGATTCTTCTGGACGATGCCTACTACTCTTTTATTATGGCAGGACGCCGGGAAACAGACAGTCTGCCGTGGGTCGGCGAAGACCGCTTGATCCCGCTCAAGGCATTCGCTTGGCTGGAACTGAGCGCCCGGAGAGACAAAGGCGAAAAAGTGGACGCGAAGGACGTGCGCAAGCACCTGAACGACGTTCTGCGCCTCTCACAGCTGCTGGCGCCAACGACCCGCATCGAGATAGACCCGAAAATTGGCGAAGACCTGGCTAGGTTCCTGACCGCTGTTGCGGTTGATACCAGCATCGACCCGAAAGCGTTACAGCTCGGCAACATCACCGTCGTCGAGTTGGTCTTACGGATCGCCCAAGCGTATGGCATCGAGCTTCCGGCGGAAAAGAGAGAAAGGGAGCGCGTATGACCCTGTACAAGAGCTGGTGCACCAGCACCAACAAGAAGACCAAAAAGAAGACGCTGATCAGCTATTCTGAAAAACTGGGCGGACGCGTCAAGGTCCTTTCACGGCTGGGCGAAACCGTCAAGGCCCAATACGACCACACCGATCGCATCGCCGACGATGTCGCCCGCCTTGGCTACGCGAAGGCGGCTGAGATTATGCGGGCGCTGTTGCCCCAGTCGCCCCGGGCACGCTCGGGCGACCTCGGCGAAATCCTTGCCTCTGAGCTTGTCGAAGAGGAGACGAACTTCCGCGTCCCCGTGCGGCGGATGCGATTCAAGGATGGACGCGAAGTCGCCATGAGGGGTGATGACTTCATTGGCGTGGGCCGCGATAGCGAAGACAAGCTCTGGCTGCTCAAGGGTGAGTCAAAAAGCCGCGCAGCCCTTGGTAAGACGACGATCACCGAGGCGCGCGAAGCTTTGAACCGACACGACGGCCGCTGCACGCCGAACTCCCTACTGTTCATCGCCAACCGGCTACTCGATAGCGACGACGCGGATGACCAGGAATTGGGACGCATCATCCGTGACGAGGTAGGGCTGAGCTCGCTTCAGCCCGGTCGCATCGACCACATGCTGTTCACGCTCTCCGGGAACGAAGCCGGGGCGCAGCTTGAGGAAGATTTGGAGAACGCGGCCACTGATCGTAACCAGCACGTCGCCAACCTGCGAATCAAGGATCACCAGGATTTCATCGCTGCTGTCTACGAGGAGGCGCTGAAGCTTGGAGACAAGTGACGAACTGCGGGCCTTTCTGCAAAAGGCGACGCAGCTGGGTGTCTGGGGCCGGCTGCTGGACCGGGGCGCGGCCTGGTCCATCATGCGGCGGGAAGGCGAGCTACCAGATGACGCCCCGCCGCTGGGCGAAACTATCGAGCTTGACCTAGCCGAGCACGGATTTTCGCTTCTACGCGCTGCGCTGGCGCTGCGCGAGCGCGAGGGCAACTCGCCGCTGTGCCTGCTCGCGTTCGAGCGCGCAGGCAACGCCTTTGAATCGCTGGTACGCAATGGAGATCCGAATGACGAGGAGCGCGGCTTCCTTCGCACAATCGCGGGTGCCGCGTATCACCTCGCGGGCTTTTCCGCGATTGCCTACTCCTTGTTCGGCGAAAAACAGGTGTCCGGCCTCAATGCCAACGCCGCCGAGGCCGCGCTGATCCTGCTGATCCTGCGCGACCTGCAGTGGCTCAAGGCCTATGTGCAAGAACAGCTGCTCGATGAAGAGCACAGCGATGTCCGGGTGACAGCCTTGCTGGAGCGCGGCGAGATCGATCCCGACGAGGCGATCGCAATCATCCTCAACACCACCGTATGCCGTGCCTTGGCCTTCTTCGACTTCGCCTTACAAACTGGCGAGAAATCGCTGTTGGAGAAGACCCGAGAACTCCTCGCAGACGCGACCAAACTTGCGGACGCGGCGGCCTCGGTACCAATGTGGTGGATCGTCAGGCTGTGCGGCAGCATGATCGACGACCTGTGGGATCACTCGCTGCACGAAACGCTTCCATTGAACCCACCCCAGGGTGGCGAGGAGCAATATCCAGAATTGCGCCGGCTGTTCATCGCGTCACTGTATGCGCGCAAGAGCGCGGAACTGGAGTTGTGGCCCTCGCAGCGCGAGGCCGCCAAGCGCTCGACCGACGTGGCTGACGATCTGGTGGTGGCCTTGCCCACGAGCGCGGGGAAAACGCGAATCGCCGAAATCGCCGCGCTGATGTGTCTGGCGGGAGATAGGCGCGTACTGATCGTCACGCCGTTGCGCGCTCTGTCGGCGCAGACTGAACGGACCTTTCGCCAGACCTTCGGTCCGCTTGGATTCTCGGTGTCCTCGTTATATGGCTCCAGCGGGCTGTCGGCGAGCGACGAGGATGCCCTGAAGTCGATGGACATCGTCATCGCCACGCCGGAGAAACTCGACTTCGCCTTGCGCAGTGACGCATCACTGATCGACGACATCGGGCTGGTCGTGCTCGACGAGGGTCACCTCATCGGCCCTACGGAGCGGGAGATTCGCTACGAGATCCTTGTGCAGAAGCTTCTTCGCCGCGCCGATGCCGCCACGCGGCGCATCGTCTGCCTATCGGCAATCCTGCCGGACGGCCAGCAGCTCGAGGACCTGACGGCCTGGATCCGAAGCGACGTAGCGGGCGAGCCGGTCCGGTCAGCCTGGCGTCCGACCCGCCAGCGCTTCGGTAGCTTGGTTTGGAAAGGGGACTCGGCCACCCTCAACTACGACCTCAAGGACCAAGGGCCATTCCTGGCACGCTTCGTGGAGCGCATTCCAGCGCGCAAGCCTGACAGGAGCGACTATCCCCGGGAGCCCAAAGACCTCACGCTGTTCGCCGCCTGGAAGTTCGCGGAGCAGGGCAAGCGCACACTGATTTTCTCGACACAGGCCAACTGGGTGGAGGGTTACGGGAAGACTGCTGTGCGACTCCACAAGGTGGGCTACCTGCCGACCCTACTCGGCGACGAGGCTGCGATCCAACAGGCATTGAAGGTGGGCGAAGAATGGCTTGGCGCCATGCACCCCGCAGTGGCCTGCCTCAAGCTCGGCGTGGCCATTCATCATGGGCGCCTGCCGAGCCCCTTCCTGCGGGAGCTGGAAGCGCTGCTCGCGCGCGGCTTGCTCAAAGTTATCGTGGCGTCGCCCACGCTGTCGCAGGGCCTGAACCTAAACGCCGCTGTTCTGCTCGTCCCCTACCTGGTGCGGGCCGGCAAGCTCATCTCGGGGGAAGAATTCGCCAACGTGGCCGGCCGCGCCGGTAGAGCGTTTGTCGACGTGGAAGGGCTGGTCGTCCACGTCATCCCTGACAAGACCGCTTTTCGCCTACGGCAGTGGCGTGGCCTGGTTCAGTCGGCAAAGGCACGCACGCTGCAAAGCGGCCTGTACCAGATCATCGCTGAGATCATCGAGCGGCTGGCGCGCGAAGGTGTGCTGGATCGCGCCGATGCGCTCGAATACCTGTCGAATTCGCGGGAGGCATGGCGATCCAAGACGGAACAGGCAGTGTTGCTCGGGACCGGCACGACGACGGCAGAGGCTGACGACGCAGAAGAGGAAACGATCGACGAGGAACCCATGTCGCACCTGGTCGAAAAGCTGGATGCGACGGTCCTAGGGCTGGTCGAGGCGTTGGATTCGAACAGTGACGATCTGCCACACCTGCTTGACGAGGCCTTGCAGGGATCACTGTGGGCGCGCCAGACCGGCCGTGAGGACGCCACCGTGCGGGAGGCCCACAAGGAGCTCCTTGTGGCGCGCGCCCGATTGATCTGGGCTAACACCACAGTCGGCTCGCGCAAAGGCCACTACGCCATGGGTGTGGGATTGGAAGCGGGCCTGGCCATCGACGGCATGGCTGATGTCCTCGACAACTTGCTGGACCAGGCCGACGAGGCCTCGTTGGCGGACGACGGAGCGACACTGGGGGCGGCGCTGGCGCAACTGGCGGCTCGGCTGTTGATCATCCGTCCTTTCGTTCCCGACAAGAAGAATGCGCTACCCGCCGATTGGGAAGTGCTCATCAAGCACTGGGTGTCCGGCACGGAGGTCGAAGTCATAGGACCCGAGAACATGCGCATCATTGAGGACGCGTTCGCGTACAGACTGGTGTGGGCGCTGGAGGCGCTGCGTACCCGCCGTGTCACGATGGGCTGGTCGGGGGACATCGTGTCCGGCGGTGCGGCCGCCTCTCTGGAAACCGGCGTGCCCCAGTTCATGATGTCCATGCTTATCCGGGCCGGGCTGCCTTCTCGACGCGCAGCGATAGCGGCAATCCGCGCCACAACCCCCGGGTTCTTCAGCATGTCCGACATGCGCGCGTGGCTGGCGAGCGAGAAGATCGAGGACCTGACCAAAGCCGGCAGCTTCCCGACGCTAGAATCCGCCGCTCTGTGGCAGCGTTTCCGCGAGGACATGCTGGGCGCCGCCCAAGAGCAGTGGCGCGTGCGAAGCCGGGAGCGTACCTTGGAAATCCGCATGACCACGAAACCACCGCCGGCCGGCGTCTACCGCGTCGAGTTCGACGACCCGGGCGGCGAGGCCTGGCTCTCCACCCCAGACTACCGGCGGGTGGCCAAGTTCAAGACCACCGTGAGGGGGTCTTGGCGCGGCCTGTTCGCCGCGCGCGTCGCGCTGGATGGGCGCACTGCTACTGTTGAGCGCTTTGGGCCGGGCACGGTGACTTGGCCCCCCTGATTCCATACAAAGCAGCTCACGGTGTGGATATCTAAACAGATCCGCTCGACATTCGTGTGCGGCACCTGTGGCGCTGCACTGCTTGTCGTCGATACGTTCGTACGCGTGCAACACCTTCTCATATCGCACCAGCGAGATCCACTGTAAGCCCCTCGACGCTCAACCTTGAGTTGTCAGGAGAAGGCTCGCCGGAGCTCGCTGCCGACCGCTCTACCCGACTCAGAAGTTCACAGCACGCTCCTTGTGAAATCGGCTGCAGGCTTCTGCTGAAGCGTCACGTTATTACCACTTAGCACGCTTGATCCAGGGATTTCGGCCGCATACACAACACCCTGTCCGTTTCAAGCAACATCAATTTTTGACATCCTAGGATATCTCCACTATTCTTCAAATCTCCCGAGAGTATCCAGGAAAGTCCAAATGCAAGCACCCTGGCCTAGCGTCGCCATTCGCGTTCAGTGCCTGCTGCCCCGCATGTATGCCGGTGACATAGGCAGACATATCGACGACCCCGACGCGGTTCTGGTCTTGCGCCTGTGCCGAAGGCCCGCAAGGGGCCAGCACTCAGTCTGGGCATCGGCCTACAAACGTCCGCACATCGCAGAGGCCATGAGGTCCTCAGATGTAGTGGGCATCCGCCAAACCGCTGCCCGCCTACATGTGGCTGCAGCGACTACGGCAATCGACCTAGCACAGGAAGGACACGCCAAATGAAGCGAATCAACCTCGAACCCCTGTTCCTGCGCATGTGTTCTGGCCAGGCCACCAGCACCGAAGACCTGGCAGCCATGGCGAGATTGACCGACCGTGCCATCACTCAGCCCCAGCACCCGGCGATGGACCTACTCTGGCGCAAGGCTTACAAGCGCGCACCCTTGGCGGAGGCGATGAGAGAGGCGAGCCACTGGCGCATCAGGGCAATGGCAACGATGCTGGACGATCCGGCCGAGTACCTCTGCCCACATCTGACCCAGCACGACCGGTGCAGCTACTGCCAGCCGCGTGTATGAGGACCTCACGCCACGCACCCGGCGCGATACAGGAGCTGCTGCTACTCAGTGAAAAACCTGCAGCTGACCTAGGCCAGTACCTGGGCCAGGGGCAATGGGATTTACTTCTTTGCGCCCAGAGAAAATCTGCAGGACGGCCCAAGGAATCGTTTGCACTGCCCTACTGGGTATGGGCAGCCGGCCACCGCCGTCCGGTGATCGCATCGGCCATGAGGGACTCACCACAAGACCGTGTCCGCCAGCTCGCGGCCCGCCTGGACTCCGAGGCAGCCTGCAAAGCAATCGACCGCGCCATTCGGGCATGCCGCTCATGAGCGCCAGGCGCCACCCACCAGGATCGATCAAGGAACTGATGCCGAAGGTCTGCAAGGCCGATGCGTGGGACACGTTAGGGCACCTGTCCCCCACTAACTGGGACTTGATCAGGCGTCTACAAGAAAAAGACAATATTTCGCACCCCTATGACCTCGAGCCGCACATCTGGCGCTCCGGCCACCGACGCCCAGAGATAGCCCAAGCCATGCGCAGCGCTGGGCTGGGCTTTATCCGCGAGCTGGGCGCACACCTCGACGTCGAAGCAGCCGCGCAGGCGATCGACCGCGTGATGAGGCGCGCGGAGTGAGGGCCCCGCCCCAATCCCTTCACCGCATCCTGCTGACCCTGTGCGCGCGGGCGCACGTCAGCCATCCCGTAGACCTCACGCGTGCCGACTGGCGACTGCTCACGCGAGCATTCGAAAAACACAGCACCCTAAGCAGTTTCAACACCGCGGGCGGCCTATGGCATGCCGCCTACCAGCGCGACGAGCTCCGAGCCGCCATGGTAGCCAGCACCAACGCCGCCATCCGCGACCTCGCCGCTAGGTACGCATCCGCCGAAGCCCTTGCGGCAATCGAAGCCGTCATGAACACGACACTGCCACTCCCCGACACCGTAATGGGTCCCGAATCGGGACAGTGAGTACCCGAAAGCGTGGTCAAAGGCCCATCAATGATCTGGGCCCAAAACTAGCTGATGAACGGTAGACGGCCGGAAACACCCATCTGATGCGTGTCTCCAGAGTATGACCCCTGAAGACCCGCATTAAAAGCGGGTCTTCAAAGACCGCCTTTTGGGAATTCGCATTGCAGGCTCTTCCTCTCAAAATGAGACCAGGTATTAGCTCTAGCATGCCATTTATAGTCCAACACAAGACTGAAAAGCGCGGGCACATTACGTCCATCGACAAGCAATTCAGCGGGTCGAAAGACAAACTAAGGCCAGACATGACAAGCGCAACTAAAAACCGCCTGACCCTATCCCACACCGCAGTTGACCTGGGCCGCGATGGCGTTCAGGACCTGACCACCGAGCGCGGCGCCCGCGCATGGCTGAACGGCGCCTACATGAACGGCGCCGTTGAGGCATCCGACGAAAACATCGCCTCCATTACCGCAGCCGCCCAGGATCGCGAGGACGAGGTCGGATCCATGGTGATCGGCCAGGAAGATCAAGATGCGGTTACCGCCCTCAGCATGGCACTAATCTCGGCGCTGTCGTAAATCCTCTCACGAGGCCGGAACCCCCGCTGGCCTCCACAACACCCCAAGATACCCCATTGTTCAAGAGCCCACGCGATGTCCACCGCCCGCAAAAACACCGCCCCCTCGCCTGCGGACATTGCTCCCTCTACCGCCAGCCCCAGGGAGGCCCTAGCAGCCCTAGCCGCTGCGGCTCTCGTGTACAGAGACGCTGAGGCCATTACCCTTGCACACCTGGCAGGCCTCCAGCGCATCTCAAGTCGGTTTGATGCAGTCTGCAGCGCCTATGCTCTGGCCTACAGCGACGACGATGGAGACAACCGACTCGAATCCGACCAGTTGACCGACTTAACAGGCTACTCGCTCCAGGTGGTGGCCGACTGCCTGGACCACGGCGCCGCCATGCCCTGCGGATTCGAGATCGTTTCGCGCACCGAAATCTCGCCACCCGGCCCGGTCTTCAAATTCGTTGAGAACGGCGTCGCCCACAAAACGCGCAATCCGGCCGCGGAGCAGGTGGTGGTTCGGGTCATGGGCATGAAGTACGGCTTCCGTCGCGAAGTTGTGTAAGACACGGCATCGTCAATCAACGCGATCGAGTCTCTTACATCGAGCCAGACATGAATCACCGTACCGAATATTTTTCGATTGCAGTTGAATTGCTCGAATGCGAGATTAGGAGGTTGATGCAGCAATCGCTCGATTGGGAGCTTGCTGAAATATGCAATCGCCGCTTTGGGCTCGAAAAAGTCAAAGAGTCATCCTGGAGGGTCTTCTATCCCTTCATGGGCAAAGAAATGCGCCTTTCTCGCAACTCAGATGTCCGGGCTCTCTTCGCCAAGTTCAAGGCAGAAGAGTACGCCGCGGCCGCCGGCTCTGCAATGGTCTAAATCATAGAGATGGTCAAATGATTACACCCTGCCCCATTCACGCCGTCGCAGTAGAAGCGTTTATCCGAAAAACACCGAAGTTTGTTGTGCTTGCCGCTGTCAGTCGCATGGCTTTGGTGACAGCGGATTTTTGCCCATACACCTCGTCCTACAGTGGATTTTTCATCGATCCTCATGGCGCCATGAGGCCCTTGTTCTTGAAAACGGACGAGCGATCAGCATCCACGATTTCGGCGCTTCGCCATCTGCTTGATGGCACAGACATGATGCGCGGCGTCGAAATCGTGAGCCTCGACCTGGTCAACGGAGGACAGGGGGTACGTGTTGTTCTCTCATCAATCGGCGTGTGCCAGTCCATAGTGGTGCCGCGCCACGAGGTTGTGTGGGGCGTCGTGCGCCACATACCTGATCCGCAAGTTGTGGAGTTGTTTCAGTGATGAAAAAAGAAGGCCATCTTTTGCGTTTTCAGGACGTCCTGGGACATACTGGGTTTTTCGTAACCCAGAATGAAAGCCCTTTACATGCCTCGCATAGCAAAAGCAGACATCGGAAAAGCAATGGCTTCGACCACGGCCCCGAAGTTGGTGGTTGTCAATTCCTCGACAAGCGTGGGCCGGTACCCACAAATGTTTCGCATCAGACCAACCCTGCTGGCCCGCGCCAGGTCTTTGACGGTGGGCCCTATGTACTTGATTCTCGAGTACGCGCTCGAGAAGCTTTGCGAGGAGCTCGAGGCGCTTCCGGAGGGCACCATCAAAAGCTTGAATGCTTTCGATATGGACCCTTCTCGCGAGGACCAGGAGATGGACATCCCGCGCCGGCGCACGGAGCGCGGATCCAGACTGGATACGGAGGTCAAGCATGAGCCACCCAATAAAGTGGGTGCTCCTAAAAAAGCACGCTGAACTCACCGGCTACAGCGTTGGCGCGCTGGAGCAAAAGATCGACAGCCCAGTTCCCGCCTGGATCGAGGGCATCCATTGGCGAAAGTCACCGGACGGCAAGAGACAAATCAACCTAGAGGAATATGAAAAATGGGTCGAAGGGGCACCGGTACAGTTTTCACGCGCGGCGAAACCATCCGCGCGCAATTCAAGTGGCAAGGGAAAAGGGTCAGCGAAACCCTCCACGGACTCAGCGCCCTGAAGCCAAGGGACATGGCCATCGCAGAGAAGATGCTGGCAGACATCGTGACTCGGATCGGTAATGGCATGTTTGACTATGCCGCGACCTTTCCCGACTCGCCGCGCGCCGTTGTCGCCGAGACGGGCATCCGCACCCTTGGAGAAGCCCTGGACAGCTACCTTGAGGCCGCGGGCGGGAAGGCGGCGCGCACGCGGGCGCAGTACACCAACGCAGCCAACGAGTGGCGCGAGATCCTGGGCGAAGACTTGGTTCTGTCATCCGCTAGGCCCAGCGACGTGCGCGGCAAGATCTACGGCGTGGAGTGGTCCTCTGCATCAAGATTTAACAACGCCATGATCCCACTGCGCGGCGCAATGAGGGTTGCCATAAAAGACAACCCGAAGCAGGCTGACCTGCTGGAGGGCGTCGAAAACATGGACAAGGAAGAAGGCGACCCGGACCCGCTCACGCCGACTGAAACGGCAATCGTGCTGGACCACATCAAGGCCAAATACGGCGTGCGCCAATGGGCCTGGGCTGCCTTCGCATTCGCGACTGGGCTGCGTCCATCAGAGCAATGCGTGCTCCTGCATTCCGACATCGTCAGCAGCGCAACCGGTGACCGCGCGAGCGTGACGAAGGCCCAGGATCTCGACGGCTCCGTAAAGCCCACGAAGACGAAGGGCAAAAGACTCGTGGACCTGGCACCACTGGCACTCGAAGCCATTGCTGTCTCGAAATCGTTCATGAACCACGGTGGCGAGATCTTCCAGAATCCGATCACTTCGCAGCCATGGCGGGGCAACCGCAGCCAGCACGAGACCATCTGGACCCCCACGCTCAAGAAGCTGGATATCGCACCACGCAGGGCATATTGCACCCGTCATACTTTTGCGACCACCCTGCTGGCGCACGGCGCGCGGGTGGCCTATGTGTCCAGCCAGATGGGCCACACCAGCCCAAGCATGGTGGAAAAGACTTATGCCAAGTGGCTTCCCGACGGCGACGGCGGGCACAGCCGGGCGATCCTGGCCGGGGCTTTCGCGTGAGCCAGGTTGGCTGCGTCGGTGCCGGGTGGTATCGGATCATCTTCGCCGCGCTGGAGCAGGCCGGCCAGCTGGGCGAGCCTGTGACCTACCAGCAAATGAAGCAGAAATTTGGCGAGCTGCGCATCTATGGCCGCACGGTGCGTGGGCAGTACAGCCCGCCTGGCGATGCGGAGCGCAGGCTTATGGGAATCCTTGACGCGGCGCGCGACGCATCCCTGTCGACCTGCGAGGTGTGCTCAGCCCCCGCGGTGGCCGAAAAAACCCGGGTGAGGTGCACGGCGTGCGCCGACAGGAACCCGGTGCATTTGGTGTGCCTCAGCTCGGCTGGCGTGATATCGCACCAATAACGCACCAGAGCCCATGAAGCAATTTCGATCAGGCAAGAAAAAACCCAAGTAAATCAACGACTTACTTGGGTTTGATACTGGTAGGCGCGATTGGACTCGAACCAACGACCCCCACCATGTCAAGGTGGTGCTCTAACCAGCTGAGCTACGCGCCTACAAACTGTCCGAAGTCTCAAATTATAGCAGCGAATTTGACCGTTTCGAGACGGCTATTCATTTTCTGCGTACGGTACGCACGCCGGCCACGTCACTCACCACCGACATGGCGCGAGCGACCTGGCGGGCGTCGGCCACTTCAATGGTGAAGGTCATCCAGGCCACGCCTTTCACCGTTTGCGTCTGCACGCCGATCACGTTCATCTTTTCGCGGGCAAACACGTCGGAAATGTCGCGCAGCAGGCCCTGGCGGTCGAGCGCTTCCACGCCAACGTCGACCGGGTACACAGCGGAGCGGCCGTCGCGGCTGGGCGTCACCTGGCCGCCCCATTGCACATCGATCACCCGGTCGGGGCTCTTGCGCTGCAGGTGGGCGAAATCGGTGCAGTCGGCACGGTGGATGCTGACGCCCTTGCCCCGTGTGACGAACCCGCCGATCTCGTCCGGGGGCGCGGGCTTGCAGCACTTGGCAAGTTGCGTCATGAGGGAATCCACCCCGACCACGAGCACGCCGCCGGGTGACTGCCCGGGCTGCTTGCGTGGCCTCTTGAGCCAGGTGGGCAGCTCCGACTCGGGCTCGGGCTCCACCGGGCGCAGATGGGTCTCGATGGCCCGCAGCGAGAGCTCGTCTTTGCCCACCAGTTCAAACAACTCATGCGCCGAGCCGAAGCCCATGGCGGTGGCCAGGTCGTCGAGTTTGAGGGCCGTGCGCCCTTCCCTCTGCAGCAGTTTTTCAACGGCCTCGCGCCCGCGGGCCACGGTTTCTTCCATGGCCTGGGCATTGAACCAGGCGCGCACCTTGCTCTTGGCCCGATGGCTGACGAGGTAACCCAGGTCGGCGTTGAGCCAGTCGCGTGATGGACCCCCCTCCTTTGCGGCCGTGATCTCAACCGTCTGGCCGTTCTGCAAGGGCGTGTTGAGGGTGACCATGGCACCGTCGACGCGCGCACCCCGGCAGCGGTGCCCCAGGTCGGTGTGGACGGTGTAGGCGAAGTCGACCGCGGTGGCGCCCTGCGGCAGTTCCACGATGGCGGCGTTGGGCGTGAGCACGTAGATGCGGTCGTCGAACAGGCCCTGGGCAGCGCCGCTGAGGTCGCGCTCCCAGGCCAGCAGCTGGCGCAGCACGGCGATCTTGGCGTCGTAGTCGGAGCTGGCCGACACGCCCGCGTAACCTTTGGCACCCGCTTCCTTGTAGGCCCAGTGGGCGGCGACACCGTGCTCGGCATGGTCGTGCATGGCCTGCGTGCGGATCTGGATCTCGAACGCGCGGCCCTGCCCGTCGCGCACCACGGTGTGCAGCGACTGGTAGCCGTTGGCCTTCGGCTTGGCGATGTAGTCGTCAAACTCCTCGGCCACGGGCGTGAACTGGGCATGCACCTGCGCCAGCACGGCGTAGCAGTCTTCCACGCTCGGCACCACCACGCGAAAAGCCCGGATGTCGAACACCTGGTCGAAATCGAGCGACTTGCCACGCATCTTCTTGACGATGCTGTAGATGTGCTTGGGTCGCCCCTGCACCGATGCGGTGACGCCCTGGCGCAGCAGTTCGGTTTCCAGCTGCTCGCGCACCTGCTCGATGTGCGCTTCGCGCTCGGCCCGCTTCTCGTCCAGCAGTCGAGCCACCTGCTTGTAGGTGTGAGGCTCCAGAAAACGGAAGGCCAGGTCTTCCATTTCCCATTTGATCTGCCAGATGCCCAGGCGGTTGGCCAGCGGCGCAAACACGTGCAGCGACTCGCTGGCCATGGCCTCGCCCGGGTCGCCCTTGCTGGCAGCGAAGTAGCGCAGCGTCTGCAGGCGCGAAGTCAGGCGCAGCATGACGACGCGCAGGTCGCGCGAGAACGCGAGCAACATCTTGCGCACGTTCTCGGTCTGGCTGGCGGCCAGCTCGGTCACCGGTGCCTTGCCCGGAGACGGCACGGCCGTGGCCGGGTCCAGCGCTGCGGCCTGGCGTTCCTCTTCCTTTCTGGCCTGCACCTCGGCCGCTTTCGCCCGCGCCTGGCGCTGCAGCTGCACCAGCTTGGTGGTTTCGACGGCGAGCGCAGCAAAGTTGTCGCCGAACGCCTTGGCAATCACCTCGTGCGGCCGGTTGAGGTGCTGGCAGGCGTACACCAGATAGGACGCCGCCTGCATGGCCTCGGAGCCCCCGATGTCGTTGAGGATGGCGGCCACGGCATCCGCGTGGTCCAGTATGTTTTCACCGGTGTCGAGCTGCTCGCAGGCCAGCAAGGGTTCGGCGAAGGCCCGGGCCCGCACCAGGGCATGGGCCTGCTGGGGCAGGCTGGCGGCGGTGGCGGCGACGATGGCCGAGGGAGCGCTGCCGGCAGCGGCTGCCACCGGGGGGGGTGCGACGGCCTCGGGCGTGGAAGGATGGGAACGTTTCATGGGCGGTTGGCGGGCACGCGCTCAGGCCGTACCCAGAAAGGCTTGTACCGCGGCGATCTGGTCGGGCGCCATGAGGGTGGGTGCATGTCCCACACCAGGGAATTCGATGCAGTCGGCACGGGGCCCGCGACGAGCCATTTCGGTGGCCGTGTCGCGCGTCAGCAAGTCGGAGTCGGCGCCGCGCAACAGCAGCGTGGGCGAGGCGATGGCGTCATACAGCCCCCACAACGCGGCTTCGCCCTGCTGCACCGCCTGTCGGGCTGCCACCAGGTCGGGGCCGCTGGTGAGGGCGCGAAACGGCACTGCGATGGCCGGGTCGTAATGCAGCACCCAGCTGGCGCCGCGCTCGCGCAGCATGGGGCGCGACAGTGCCCACCATTGCTCGGGCGTGTGCGGGCCGAAGCCTGCCGAAATGGAGGCCAGGTAGTCGATGGCGGCCTGCTCGCTGGCGAACGAGGGATTCAGTCCCAGATAGGTCCCGATGCGCTGCAGCGCTTCGAACTGAATCACAGGGCCCACGTCGTTGAGCACCAGACGGCGCAAGCCCATCGCGGGCTGGGCCGCCACGGCCATGCCGATCAGGCCCCCCATGCTGGTTCCGACCCAGTCGATCACGGCATCGGGCATTTCGGCGCGCACCGCCTGGACCAGCGCGGCCAGATCGGCCGCATAAGTGCCCACCTGGTAGGCCATCGGGTCTTCAAGCCAGTCGCTCTCGCCGCGGCCCGCCACGTCGACGGCCAGCACGCGTGCATGGGTGGAGAGCGCCGCGGCCAGCGCGTCGAAGTCGCGACCCTGGCGCGACAGGCCGTGCACGCAGATCACCACCTGCCGGCACGCGCTGCCGGTGGCAGGCGCCCAGTCCCAGTAAGCCATGCGGCGCACCGCCGAGCCGCGTGCGGCCGGGCCGCCGACGGGCAGGTATTTGCATTGCGGTTGCGGCATGAATCGGTCCCTTTCCGGTGCTCCGTGATAATCGTTCACTGTCTTTCAACTGATCGTAATGGAACTGGAGGTTCACTCATGCTCGCGAACAAAACGGCCCTTGTCACCGGATCCACCAGCGGCATCGGACTGGGCATTGCCAAGGCACTCGCCCGCCAGGGCGCCAACATCGTGCTGAACGGTTTTGGCGATGCGGCAGGACCCCAGGCCGAGATCGCTGCCATGGGTGTTCGCGTGGGCTACCACGGGGCCGACATGAGCAAGCCTGCCGAAATCGAGGCGATGATGGCCTACGCCGCCGCCGAATTCGGCCAGGTGGACATTCTGGTGAACAACGCCGGCATCCAGCACGTCTCGCGCATTGAAGATTTCCCGGTCGAACGCTGGGACGCCATCATGGCCATCAACCTCAGCAGCGCCTTCCACACCACGCGTCTGGCCCTGCCGGCCATGCGCGCGACCAACTGGGGCCGGATCATCAACGTGGCTTCGGTGCACGGACTGGTGGGCTCCGCCGACAAGTCGGCCTATGTGGCCGCCAAGCACGGCGTGGTCGGGCTGACCAAGGTCACCGCCCTGGAAACGGCTGCCACGGGCGTGACCTGCAACGCGATTTGCCCCGGCTGGGTGCTCACGCCGCTGGTGCAGAAACAGGTGGACGCCAAGGCAGCCGCACTCGGCATCTCCAACGAAGACGCCAAGAAGCAGCTGCTGGGCGAAAAAGAACCGTCGATGCAGTTCACCACGCCTGGAGAGCTGGGCGAGCTGGCCGTGTTCTTCTGCTCGGCGGCCGGCAACAATGTGCGCGGCGTGGCCTGGAACATGGACGGCGGCTGGGTCGCGCAGTAAGCGCCGGTCCTCGCGCGCTACACCAGAAAAAAGGCCCGCCAGTGCGGGCCTTTTTGCATGCGTCGACAACGGAGCAGCGGCGCGCTCACCGCAGCTGGATGCTGCCGGACACGGTGACATTGACCGTGCTGGTGCCGGCTTCGACCGCCACCGGTGCATCGGACATGGCGGCCTTGGCTTCCATGGCCATCGCGCGCGGGCGTACCGGGCCGCCGCCGCCATCGGCCGAGCTGATCGACACTTCGCGCAGGCTGTAATCGCTGAAACCGAAACCGCGTGCCACCTGCCCCGCCTGCTGCTTGAAACGCTCGATGGCCATGGACTGCACCTCGGCTTCCAGCGCCTGCTGGGCTTCACGGGACAGGCTGAAATGCACATGGCCCATGGTGAGGCTCTGAATGCGCCCGGCCGCCGTGCTGATGCGCGCGAAGTCGCGCCCTTCCAGCACCAGCTCGGTGGTTCCCTGCCAGCCGTTGATGCGGCCGTTGCTGCCGTAACGGGGGTACAGCGAGAACCGGCCCGTGCGCACCTCCATCTGCTGCGGCAGGGCCATCGGGCGCGCGACAGCCAAAGCCGCATCGAGTGCCACCTTGAGCTGGTTCTGTACCGTGGCCGCGTCAGGACCATCACGCGTGGTGCTCAGGCTCATCGTGAGCCAGTCTTGCTGAACCTCCTTGAAGCCGCTGGCCGTGAGCTGGATCACGTTGGCAGGATGCGGCGGCACCATCGGGGGCATGGACGCCACCTGCGCAGCGGCGGACGAGCAGGCCACCCAGAGCGACGCGGCGAGCAACCAGCGCGGGGTTTCCCGGCGAAACTGCGAAGAAACCATCTCAAGCGGTGACACACGGGGACTTGGCAAGATTTTTCCTATTTGTGCTGGATATAAGGTGACTGGCTGCGCAGCTGCTCGCGCATGCGCTGTCGCTCTTCAAGCGAGAGGCGGTACAGCTTGGAGGGGTCCTCCATGCTGTCCATGGGCTGGCGCAGGACTTCTCTCAAGGGGATGTGGCTGCGGGGTCCGGGATCCACGGCCGACACGGGCATCACGGACACCGCGCGCTGAGCCGGCAGGGGAAAAGCGGTTCGCGCTGGCGGTGGGCCCGCAAGCGCGGGACCCAGCACCAGAATTGAAAGTCCACCTGAGAGAAAAGTATTCATGACGATTTCCAAGTATGCACGCTCTCCAGATTGTGGAATGACCGGCACGTGTCGCGGCTGAGTTCGTTCGCAACATCTGTAACACCGTGTCAGGAAAATAAAAAATGAGTGCTGACAAGCACTTGCAGCTGCCACAATCGCGTTTGTTACATTTTCGGAGTTGTTGCCATGTCACAAACCAATGCCCGCCCCAACAAGATCCTGGTCGTCGACGACGATGTCCGCATTCGCGATCTGTTGCGCCGTTACCTGATGCAGGAGGGGTTCGAAGTCATGCTGGCCGAAGATGGCAAGGCGCTCAACCGGGTGCTGCAGCGCGATTCGGTGGACCTGATCGTGCTCGACCTGATGATGCCGGGCGAGGATGGCCTGTCCATCTGCCGGCGCCTGCGGGCCAACGGCGACCGCACCCCCATCATCATGCTCACGGCCAAGAGCGAGGATGTGGACCGCATCGTGGGCCTGGAGGTGGGTGCCGACGATTACCTGGGCAAGCCCTTCAACCCCCGCGAGCTGCTGGCCCGTATCCACGCCGTGCTGCGCCGGCGCCCGCCCACGGAAGTGCCGGGCGCGCCGTCGCAAGACCAGGAGGCGGTGAAGTTCGGCCCCTTCGAGTTCGACCTGAGCCTGCGCACGCTGCGTAAAGACGGGGTCGACCTGCCACTGACCACCGGCGAGTTCGCCATGCTCAAGGCCCTGGTGCGTCACCCCCGCCAGCCGCTGTCGCGTGAGAAGCTGGCCCAGCTGGCGCGCGGTCGCGAGTTCGAGCCCTTCGACCGCAGCCTGGACGTGCAGGTCTCCCGCCTGCGCAAGCTGATCGAGGAAGACGCTGCATCACCCCGCTACCTGCAGACGGTCTGGGGCGTCGGATACGTGTTCGTGCCGGACGGTAACAGCTGATGGCAGAGGAGTCGCGCGTACCCTTCGAATCAGAGACAGAAGCCGAACCCACCTCGCTGGAAACCGCTCCGGCTCCGCTGGATGCGCGGCCGCCGCGCGGCGTGAGCCTGTTCTGGCGCACGTTCTTCTTTCTGGCCCTGCTGCTGATCGGTTGCATCATCGCCTGGCTGCAGACCTTTCGGGCACTGGAATACGAACCGCGCGCGCTGCAGAGCGCGCAGCAGCTGGCCTCGCTGGTGAACCTGAGCCGGGCGGCGCTGGTGCATTCGGATTCGATCGCCAGGGTGTCGCTGGTGAAAACCCTGGCCGACGAGGAAGGCCTGCGCATCGCACCGCGCGAGCCCAGCGATGCGTTCCGCCTCTACGACGTCGATTCGCTCAGCCGCAACGTGAGCGCGCGGCTCAGTGCGCGGCTGGGCAGCGACACGGTGGTGGCCCGCGAGGTCAACGGCACACCCGGCCTGTGGATCGGCTTCAGCATCGATGGCGACCCCTACTGGCTCATGACCGACGCCTCGCGCATCGGCCCGGTCGCCGGCACCACGTGGCTGATCTGGCTCGGCACGGCCGCCCTGCTGTCGCTGTCGGGTGCCGCCCTGATCGCCCGCCTGATCAACCACCCGCTGAAAAAGCTGTCGTTTGCGGCCAGCCGCGTGCGCGAGGGCGATTTCGATTCGAGCCAGCTCAACGAGGCCGTGGCCACGAGCGAGATCCGCGAAGTCAACATCGGCTTCAACCGCATGGCGCAGCGCCTGAGCAAGATCGAGCAGGACCGCGCGCTCATGCTGGCCGGCATCTCGCACGACCTGCGCACGCCGCTGGCGCGGCTGCGGCTGGAAACCGAGATGAGCGTGGACGACATGCAGGCGCGCGAGCACATGGCGGCCGACATCGAGCAGGTCAACGCCATCATCGACAAATTCCTGGACTACGCCCGGCCCGACCACATCAAGCCCGAGCGCGTCAACCTGAACCAGGTGGTGGACGCCGCCGTGTTCGCGCTGGGCGCCGATCCCACCACGCACATCACCACCAGCATCCCGCCCGACACCATGGTGACGGGCGATGCCGTGGAACTGCAACGGGTGCTGTCGAACCTGCTGGAGAACGCCCAACGCTATGGCAGGAACCCCAAGACCGGCCTGGCGCGGGTGGAGATTGCCGCCAAGGCCAAGGACAACTGGGTGCTGGTGAAGCTGCGCGACCACGGCCCCGGTGTGAGCCCCGACGTGCTCGAACAGCTGACCCAGCCCTTCTTCCGTGGCAACGTGTCCCGCACCGCGGCCACGGGCACGGGGCTGGGGCTGGCCATTGTCGAGCGGGCGATTACCCGGATGGGGGGGCGCTTTGCCCTGGCCAACAGCAGCACGGGCGGCCTGTCGGCACACATGAAACTGCCCCGCGCCGTCGGCTGAGGGGCGCCCGCACAGACCTTCAGCGTGCGGTGGCCACCAGCAAGGCCACTGCACGCGCCTCGATCGAGAGGCCCTGCCCCACCGGGCCAAGTTTTTCGGCCGTCTTGGCCTTCACGTTGACCTGACCCACGGTGATGCCCAGCGCGCGCGCCACTGACTCGGCCATGGCCGCCATGTAGGGGGCCAGCTTCGGTGCCTGTGCGACCACGGTGCTGTCGATATTGCCGATCTCGAAACCTGCGGCCCGCACCCTGGCGGCCGCTTCTGCCAGCAGCACCGTTGAATCGGCACCTTTGAAACGGGGATCGGTGTCAGGAAAATGGCGACCGATATCGCCGAGCCCCGCGCCCCCCAGCACCGCGTCAGTGATGGCGTGCAGCAGCACGTCGGCATCGGAATGGCCGAGCAAGCCCATGGGGTGGGGAATGTGCACGCCACCAATGATGAGGGGGCGACCCGGCACCAGGGCATGGACGTCCCAGCCCTCGCCGATACGGAAAGAGAAGGCGGACAGGCTCATGGTGTCGGGGTGGTGAGGTGGGCTCGGCTGGCCAGAATCGATTCGGCCAGGGCAAAGTCTTCGGGATAAGTGACCTTGAAATTGCGGGCGCTGCCGCGCACCAGCAAGGGGCTGTGACCGGCCATTTCCATGGCGCTGGCTTCGTCGGTCACGCCCTGGAAACCGGTGGATGCCCGCGTGGCCAAGGCTTCGCGCAGGGCGCCGAGCCGGAACATCTGCGGCGTCTGCGCCAGCCACTTGTCCGATCGGTCAACGGTGCTGGCCACACGGCCATCGCGCCCCGCCTTCAGGGTGTCGGGCAGCGGCAGGGCCAGCAGGCCACCCACCGCATCGGCCCAGCAGGCGTCAAGCAGGGCATTGACCTCTTCAGGCGTCACCAGGCAGCGCGCGGCGTCGTGCACCAGTACCCAGTCGTGGGGCTGTGCACCCTGGTCGAGCAGCCAGTCCAGTCCGTTGAAGACACTGGCCGCGCGGCTGTCGCCGCCGCAGGGCACCACGTCCACGTCGGGGGCGTCCACGCTCAGGAAACGGTCACCCGCCGCCACCACAACGACACAGCGCTCGATGCGCGCCACCGCCTGCAAGGCCCCGAGCGTGTGCAGCACCAGCGGCAGCCCGGCCAGCGGCTGGTACTGCTTCGGGCTGGCGGTGCCCGCGCGCGAACCGGTGCCGGCGCTGGGCAGCAGAGCGTGGCACCGGGGTGCCCACGCGACGGAGTGGGGAGATTGGGAGGTGTCGGGTGGCATGGCTGAGGCTGCATTCTAGAATCAGCCCATCACACCCCCGCCCCAACCGGCCGGGGGTGTTTGTCATGTCTGCGCCGCCTTTGCAGCCGTCTAGCACAGCCCCAACCGAGTACCCCATGGAACTGCCCAAACTCAACCCCGGCAAACGCTTCACCCTGCCGCGCCCCACGGGCTCGGCGGATGCGTTGCTGCTGGCGCAGCTCGCCGCGCGTGACAAAGCCGCGGGGCGGCTGACCGCCATCGTCACCGCCGACGCCACCGATGCGCAGCGGCTCATTGACGAGATGGCGTTTTTCGCCCCGGCGCTGCGCTGTGCGCTGTTCCCGGACTGGGAAACGCTGCCCTACGACACCTTCTCGCCGCACCAGGACCTGATTTCCGAGCGCCTGGCCACGCTCTGGCGCATTTCCCAGCACGACAAGGACACCGGGGCCGACGTGGTGCTGGTGCCGGCCACCACCGCGTTGTACCGCCTGGCGCCGCCGGCCTTCCTGGCGGGTTACACCTTCCACTTCAAGGTGAAGCAGAAGCTGGATGAGGCGAAGCTGAAAAGTCAGCTCACGCTGGCGGGCTACCAGCACGTGACGCAGGTGGTGAGCCCGGGCGAGTACGCGGTGCGCGGCGGCCTGATCGACCTCTTCCCGATGGGCTCGCTGGTGCCCTTCCGGGTCGACCTGTTCGACGACGAGATCGACAGCATCCGCACCTTCGACCCCGACAGCCAGCGCAGCCTCTACCCGGTGCCCGAGGTGCGGCTGCTGCCGGGCCGCGAGTTCCCCATGGACGACGCGGCACGTGCCAAATTCCGCAGCCGCTGGCGCGAGCTGCTCGACGGCGACCCGACCAAGAGCCGCATCTACAAGGACATCGGCAACGGCGTGGCCACGGCCGGGATCGAGTACTACCTGCCGCTGTTCTTTGACGACACGGCCACCGTCTTCGACTACCTCGGCACGGAGGCCACGGTGGTGCTGCACGGCGACCTGGAGCCCGCGTTCCAGCGCTTCTGGCAGGACACCAAAGACCGCTACCGCCTGGTGCAGGGCGACCCCGAGCGCCCGGTGCTGCCACCCGAGGCGCTGTTCTTGGGCATGGAGCAGTTCTACGCGCGCGCCAACGCCCACGCCCAGCTGGCGCTGCGCCCGGCGGTGGAGGACATCGCCGACAACGCCTTTGCCCAGAAACTGGGCGAGCTGGCCGTGCTGCGCGGCACCGACGACCCGCTCTCCCGCCTGCAGGCACACATCCGCAACACGGCGCACCGCGTGCTGCTGCTGGCCGAGAGCGACGGCCGCCGCGAGAGCCTGCTCGATTTCCTGCGTGCCAGCGGCGTGAACCCGCCGGCCTTCGATTCGCTCGACGAGTTCCGCGCCAGCGACGAGAAAATCGGCATCGCCACCGCCGGGCTCACGGTCGGCTTCTCGTCACTCGAAGACGGCATCGACTTCGTGACCGAGACCGAGCTGTTCGCCGCCGGCCCCACCACGCGCCGGCGCAAGAAACAGGAACAGGTGAGCGACGTTGACGCGCTCATCAAGGACCTGAGCGAGCTCAACGTGGGCGACCCGGTGGTGCACAACGCCCACGGCATCGGGCGCTACCGCGGGCTGGTCGAGATGGACATGGGCGAAAAGAACCCCGACGGCTCGCCCGCCCTCATGGAGTTCCTGCACCTGGAGTACGCCGACAAGGCCGTGCTGTATGTGCCGGTGAGCCAGCTCCAGCTGATCGGGCGCTACACCGGCGTGAGCGCCGACGAGGCGCCCATGCACCGCCTGGGCTCGGGCCAGTGGGAAAAGGCCAAGCGCAAGGCGGCCGAACAGGTGCGCGACGCCGCCGCCGAGCTGCTCAACATCTACGCCCGCCGAGCCGCGCGCCAGGGCCACGCGTTCCGCTTCTCGGCGCAGGACTATGAGGTGTTCGCCAACGACTTCGGCTTCGAGGAAACCGCCGACCAGAAGGCCGCGATCCACGCCGTCATCCAGGACATGATCAGCCCGCAGCCCATGGACCGCCTGGTGTGCGGCGACGTCGGCTTTGGCAAGACCGAGGTGGCCTTGCGCGCCGCCTTCGTGGCCGTCACCGGCGGGCGGCAGGTGGCGTTTCTGGCGCCTACCACCTTGCTGGCCGAGCAGCACTACCAGACGCTGGTGGACCGCTTCGCCAAGTGGCCGGTGAAGATCGCCGAGGTGTCGCGCTTCCGCTCGGGCAAGGAGATCACCGCGGCCATCAAGGGCATTGGCGACGGCACGGTGGACATCGTCGTGGGCACGCACAAGCTGCTGAGCGAATCGACCAAGTTCCACAACCTGGGCCTGCTCATCATCGACGAGGAGCACCGCTTCGGCGTGCGACACAAGGAGCAGATGAAGGCGCTGCGCGCCGAGGTGGACGTGCTCACCCTCACCGCCACGCCGATCCCGCGCACGCTGGGCATGGCGCTTGAGGGCCTGCGCGATCTGTCGGTGATCGCCACCGCGCCGCAGCGCCGCCTGGCCATCAAGACCTTTGTGCGCAACGAGGGCAACGGCGTGATCCGCGAGGCCGTGCTGCGCGAACTGAAGCGCGGCGGGCAGGTGTACTTCCTGCACAACGAGGTGGACACCATCGAGAACCGCAAGCAGGCGCTCGAAGCCATCCTGCCCGAGGCGCGCATCGCCATCGCGCACGGCCAGATGCCCGAGCGCGAACTGGAGCACGTGATGCGCGATTTCGTGGCGCAACGCTACAACCTGCTGCTGTGCTCCACCATCATCGAAACAGGCATCGACGTGCCGACGGCCAACACCATCGTGATGAGCCGGGCCGACAAGTTCGGCCTGGCCCAGCTGCACCAACTGCGCGGGCGCGTGGGCCGCAGCCACCACCAAGCCTACGCCTACCTGATGGTCCCCGAAATCGAGGGCCTGACCAAGCAGGCCGCGCAGCGGCTGGACGCGATCCAGCAGATGGAGGAACTCGGCAGCGGCTTCTACCTGGCCATGCACGACCTGGAGATCCGCGGCGCCGGCGAGGTGCTGGGCGAGAACCAGAGCGGCAACATGCTGGAGGTGGGCTTCCAGCTCTACAACGAGATGCTGAGCGAGGCCGTGGCCTCGCTCAAGGCCGGGCGTGAACCCGACCTGCTGAGCCCGCTGTCGGTCACGACCGACATCAACCTGCACGCCCCCGCCCTGCTACCCAGCGACTACTGCGGCGACGTGCACCTGCGCCTGTCCTTCTACAAGAAGCTGGCCACGGCCAAGACGGCCGACCAGGTGGACGCGCTGCTGGAAGAGATCGTGGACCGCTTCGGCAAGCTGCCGGCCCAGGCCCAGACGCTCATTGACGTGCACCGCCTGCGGGTGCTGAGCGTTCCCTATGGCGTGGTGAAGGTGGACGCGGCACCCGGGGTGACCAACATCACCTTCAAGTCCAACCCGCCGGTGGAGCCCATGCGCATCATCGAGCTGATCCAGAAGAACAAGCACATCAAGCTGGCCGGCAACGAGAAGCTGCGCATCGAGCGCGCCCTGCCCGAGGTGAAAGACCGCGTGCAGCTGGTGCGCGACGTGCTGCGCTCACTCGGCACGCCGCTGGCACAGCTCCAGCCGGCCTGAGCCCGTCGGCCCCTGACTCCGCCCTGCCCTGCCCCGATAATGCCCGCCATGACAACCGCCACTGCACAAGACATTGCCCCCGGCCTCACCGTCAAGGGCTTCAAGCCGCCCCTGAAACTCAGCGACTTCAAGCTCATTGCGTTCGACATGGATTCCACGCTCATCAATATCGAATGCGTGGACGAGATCGCCGACGCGGTGGGCCGCAAGGCCGAGGTGGCGGCCATCACCGAAGCCGCCATGCGCGGCGAAATCGCCGATTACAAGGACAGCCTGCGCCGCCGTGTCGCCCTGCTCAAGGGCGTGACCATCGCCGACATGGAGCAGGTATATGTCGAGCGCATGCGCATCAATCCCGGTGCCGCCGAGCTGGTCCAGGCCTGCAAGGCCGCCGGCCTGAAGGTGCTGCTGGTGTCGGGCGGGTTCACTTTCTTCGCCCACCGCGTGCGCGACACGCTGGGCATCGACTTCGTGCGGGCCAATGTGCTGGAGGTCAAAAGCGGTCCCAACTGCGGCGAGCTGAGCGGCTACATGGTCGACCAGCCTTGGGGCGACATCTGCGACGGGGCCGAGAAGCGGCGCACGCTGCTGGAAGTGGCCTCGCTGCTGGGCATCGAGCCCGAGCAGTGCATTGCCATGGGCGACGGCGCCAACGACCTGCCCATGATGGGCGTGGCCGGCCTGTCGGTGGCCTACCACGCCAAGCCCGCCGTGCGCGAACAGGCCATGGTGGCGATCAACAGTGGCGGCCTGGACCGTCTGCTGGAGGTGCTGCGCTGATGGGCATCGGCCGCCAGGCAGCCTGCGTCGTCTGATGCGTCGCCTCGCCGATCACCTGCGCCGCGAATGGCGCCAGCACCTGGGCACCCTGCTGGTGGTGCTGGCGGTGGTGCTGGGCGTGCACACCTGGCAAACCCGACATGTGCCAGACGGTCCCGCGCCCGACCTGGCCTTCACCCTGATCGCTCCCGACGGCAGCCGGACCCTGACCACGCTGAGCGACTGGCGTGCGCTCCATCCCGGCCAGCCAGTGGCCCTGCATGTGTGGGCCGACTGGTGCCCCATCTGTCGCACCGAAGAGCACAGCATCAGCCGTCTTGTGCCCGGCGGGCGGGTGCTGACGATTGCCATGCAGTCGGGCGACACCGATGCCGTGGCCCGCGTGCTGGCCCAGCGAGGACTGCGCTGGCCCACCGCCGTCGACCCGCGCGGCGACATGGCCCGCCTGCTCGGCTTTCAGGCGGTGCCGGCCTTTGTGGCGCTCGACTCTCAGGGCCATGTGCGAGCCGCCAGCGTCGGCTACACCAGCGAGCTGGGGATGCGGCTGCGGCTCTGGTGGGCCGGCTGGTTCTGACCGATCCAACCGCCGGGCACGACGCTCAACCGCCAGCGCGTTTGGCCTCGTGGCCTTGTGCTTTCAGAGCGGCCAGTACACGCTCCACGTGGTCGCCCTGGATTTCAATCGCCCCGTCCTTCACCGTGCCACCGCTGCCGCAGGCCGCCTTGAGCTGCTTGCCCAGCTGCACCAGGCCCGCCTCGTCGAGCGCCAGACCCTTGACCAGCGTGACAGCCTTACCGCCTCGCCCCTTGGTTTCCCGAGACACGCGCACCTTGCCGTCCCCCAGCACACGGGAAGCAGCCGCCTGCTGACAGGCGCAGTGCGCCAGCGGCTGGCGGCATTGCGGGCACATGCGACCGGCTTCGGTGGAATAGACCAGCCCCGCGGCGGAAAAGGCATTTTTCATGGGGCCGCATGGTACCCCGGGCCGCTACACTCCCCGATCCATGCCATTCACCGCTCTGGGCCTCGTGCCCGCACTCGCACAGGCCGCCGCCGACCTCGGCTTTGCCACGCCCACCCCCATCCAGACCGAGGCGATACCCGCCGTGTTGCGCGGCGCCGACCTGCTGGCCACCGCCCAGACCGGTTCGGGCAAGACCGCGGCGTACGTGCTGCCCATGCTGCAGCGCCTGCAGGGCGGCGGCGGGCACACGCCGCGCCGGGTGCGGGCCCTGGTGCTGGTGCCCACGCGTGAACTGGCGGCGCAGGCCGGCGAGGTGGTGCGCAGTCTGGCGCAGGGCCTGGCCGAACGTCCCAAGGTGGCGGTGGCGTTTGGTGGCGTGTCCATCAACCCGCAGATGATGGCCTTGCGCGGCGGCGCCGACGTCATCGTGGCCACCCCCGGGCGCCTGCTGGATCTGGTGGAGCACAACGCGCTGCGCCTGTCGGCTGTGGAGTTGCTGGTGCTGGACGAAGCCGACCGCCTGCTCGACCTGGGCTTTGCCGACGAACTCGCCCGTGTGCTGACCCTGCTGCCCGAACGCCGCCAGAACCTCTTTTTCTCCGCCACTTTCCCAGCCGAGGTGCAGGCGCTGGCCGCCGGGCTGCTGCACGAGCCCCAGCGCATCGACATCGCCGCAGAGCCGGTTGCCGATGCCGTGGTGCTTCAGCGCGTGATCGAGGTCGACCCCGAGCGGCGCGCCGGGCTGCTGCGCCAGCTCATCAAGGACAACGGCTGGGAACGCGTGCTGGTGTTCGTGGCCACGCAATACGCTGCCGAGCGCGTGGCGGCCAAGCTCCACCACGGCGACCTGTACGCGACCTCCTTCCACGGGGGCCTGAGCCAGGGGGCCCGCCAGCAGACGCTGGACGAGTTCAAGGAAAAGCGCTGGGATCTGGTGGTGACCACCGACCTGGCCGCCCGCGGCATCGACATCGCCCAGCTGCCCGTGGTGGTGAATTACGACCTGCCCCGCTCGGCGGTGGATTATGTGCACCGCATCGGTCGCACCGGCCGTGCCGGTGAAGGCGGGCTGGCCATCAGCTTCGTGGGCGCCGACGATGAAGCCCACTGGCGCCTGATTGAAAAGCGCCAGGGCCTGAGCCTGCCGCGGGAGCGGATCGCCGGCTTCGAGCCCACCCGCGCCGCCAACGCCGCAGCGCTGGCCGACCCCGGCACCGGTGGCATCAAGGGCAAACGCCCCAGCAAGAAAGACAAGCTGCGCGCGGCCGCTGCAGCGGCGGCTGCAAACAAGCCCGTCGATCCGGGCTGAAGGCAGCACGGCCCCGGTACGTCCGTCTGTCAGAACGTGCGCTCCCCAGGATGCCGACGCGTCAGCCACATGAAAACTTAATATTGACACTGGGCGGTCGCAATGCCGGACGCCGGGCCTCTTGTCGCCAGCGAGGGTGATCCATCGCTTTCTTTCACGAAGGCGACAGAACCACGCCGACATTAGGTGTTTCCACGCTTACAGATCAACAAGTTGCTGTTATATTGCACTGCAACATAACCGATTGTGAACCGCCATGCTCTACCAGATTTACGAGACCCAGCGTTCCATCATGGAGCCCTTTGCCGACCTGGCTGAAGTGGCTGCCAAGCTCTACGCCAACCCGGCCTTGCCCCTGTCGCAGCTGCCCATGGCTCAGCGCATCTCCGCTGCCTACGACCTGATGCACCGCCTGGGCAAAGACTACGAGAAACCGGTTTTCGGCATTCACAAGGTCGATGTGGACGGTATCGATGTGGCGATCCACGAGCGCATCGAGATCGACAAGCCCTTCTGCGAACTGCGCCGCTTCAAGCGCTTCTCGGACGACACCGACACCCTGGTCAAGCTCAAGAGCCAGCCCGTGGTACTGATCGTGGCCCCGCTGTCCGGCCACTACGCCACGCTGCTGCGCGACACCGTGCGCACCATGTTGAAGGACCACAAGGTCTACATCACCGACTGGAAGAACGCCCGCCTGGTTCCCCTGTCGGAAGGTGAATTCCACCTCGACGACTACGTGAACTACGTGCAGGATTTCATCCGTTACCTGCAGAAGACCTATGGCAACTGCCACGTCATGAGCGTGTGCCAGCCCACGGTGCCGGTGCTGGCCGCCGTGTCGCTCATGGCCAGCCGCGGTGAAACCACGCCGCTGTCCATGACCATGATGGGTGGCCCCATCGACGCCCGCAAGTCGCCCACGGCGGTGAACAACCTGGCCACGCAGCGCAGCCACAGCTGGTTCGAGAACAACGTGATCTACCGGGTGCCCGAGAGCTTCCCCGGTGCGGGCCGCCGCGTGTATCCAGGCTTCCTGCAGCACACTGGCTTCGTGGCCATGAACCCCGACCGCCACGCCACCAGCCACTACGATTACTTCAAAGACCTGATCAAGGGCGACAACTCCAGCGCCGAGAGCCACCGCAAGTTCTATGACGAGTACAACGCCGTGCTCGACATGGATGCGGACTACTACCTGGAAACCATCGACACCGTGTTCCAGGACTTCAAACTGGTCAACGGCACCTGGGATGTGAAGAACCCCAAGGGCAAGGTCGAGCGCGTGCGTCCGCAGGACATCACCACGACGGCGCTGCTGACGGTCGAAGGCGAGCTGGATGACATTTCCGGCTCGGGGCAGACCGCTGCCGCCCACGGTCTGTGCACCAGCATTCCCAAGACGCACCAGATGCACTACGAAGCCGAAGGCGCCGGTCACTACGGCATCTTCAGCGGCCGCCGCTGGCGCGAAATGGTCTACCCGCTGGTCAAAGCTTTCATCGTGGCCCACCAGCCCAAGGCCAACGACAAGAACGACGCACCGAAAGCGCCGCGCGTGGCCCGTCGCAAGCAGGAAGCCCTGGCAGACGCACCCGCCGTCACGCTGAGCACGGCCCAGGCGGCCGCCCCCGCACCCGCCGCCACCGCCGTGGCCACGCGGGCACGCAAGCCCTCGGCCCGCACCAAGGCCAGCTCCAGCATGAAAACGGCGCCGGCCAAGCCGGCCGCCTGAAGCGAAGACAGGCGGTGCCGGGCACCCGATGCCCGGGTATAGTGCCCGCCATGAACGAGCTTGCACGGCGCATTGACGCCGCCCTGCCGCAGACGCAATGCACGCGCTGCGGCTTTCCTGACTGCGCGCGCTACGCCCAGGCCATCGCCAGTGGCGAGGCAGGCATCAACCAGTGCCCGCCGGGTGGAACCGAAGGTGTCGAGCGTCTGGCAGCCATCACCGGGCTCGCGGTGGCCCCTCTGAACCCCCACAACGGCAGCGAAGGCCCGCTCACGCTGGCCGTGATCGACGAGAACTGGTGCATCGGCTGCACGCTGTGCATCAAGGCCTGCCCGACCGACGCGATTGTGGGCAGCAACAAGCAGATGCACACCGTCATCGAGCCCTACTGCACGGGTTGCGAACTGTGCATTCCCGTGTGTCCGGTGGACTGCATTTCGCTGGAGATCGTCAGTAGTCAACACACCGGCTGGCAGGCCTGGACGCCGGCGCAGGCCAGGCAGGCCCATGAACGCTACGAGGCGCGGGTACAACGGCTCTCACGCGAAGAACAGGAACACGCCGCGCGCCTGGAGGCCAAAGCCAAAGCGAAGCTGGCCGACCTGCCCGCGCACTCGCTGCACACCGACCCGGCCGTGCTCGACCGCAAACGCGCCGTGATCGAGGCCGCGCTGGCCCGGGCCAAGGCACGACGGGAGGCGGGTACCAGCTGACCCGCTTGCCGCCCTGTCACCGCTTCAGGCGGCGACCTGCATCACCGCCGACTTGTAGACGCCGCAACCCACGTACAGGTCGTCGATCTTGCGTACGTAAGACATCTTGGCCTGGATGACGCCGGTGGCGGGGTTGACAATGTCGTACTCCACCCAGCCGGGCTCGCTCTCGGCCTGCGTGACGATGGACTGCAGCAGGGCTGCGCCATCCACGCCCGCAATGTCCTGTACCCGGCTGCCCACTTTCTCGGGCTTGCCGCCAAAGGCACGGTAGACCCCCTGGATGTCGAGTGCGAACACGTACATGTCGCGGTCGTGAAAGCCATGGGCCGGGTCGGTGAGTTCGCGCACAAAGGCGTCCCGCCCGACGCGCTGGCGATGCTCCACCGCCTGCTGCACCAGCACCATCGCCTCTTCGGCCGTGCCCTGCTGCAGCATGAAGGACGACACGGCGCTGGACAGGTGAGCGGCCCGCTGCTCGAGCTGGTTGGCCTGTGACACCGCACGCTCGACCATCTGCGCGTTGCGCTGGGTGATCTCGTCGAGCTGCCCCACGGCCGACGAAATCTCGATCAGCCCGGTGCTCTGCTCGGCACTGGCGGCCGAGATGAGCGACATGTTGGCCGCCACGCCACGCACGCCGTTGACGATCTCCGTGATGCTGCTGCCCACCGTTCGGATCTGGGCCACGCTGGTCTCCACCTGCGATGCGGAGGCCTCGATCAGCTGGCGGATTTCCTTGGACGAAGCGGCCGAGCGTTGTGCCAGCGTGCGCACTTCGTTGGCCACCACGGCGAAGCCACGGCCCTGCTCGCCGGCTCGGGCTGCTTCCACCGCTGCGTTCAGCGCGAGGATGTTGGTCTGGAAGGCAATGCCGTCGATGACTCCAATGATCTCGTTCATCTTCTGCGCGCTCTTCTGGATCACCTCCACCGAGTCCACCGCGCGGCCCATGGACGCCGCGCCGGACTCGGCCACGTCACGCACGCGTGCGGCCTGGGTGTCGGAGTCACCCGCGGTCTCGGCATTCTGGTGCACCGTGGACGAGAGTTGCTGCACGCTGGCGGCGGTCTGCTCCAGGTTGGCGGCCTGCTGCTCGGTGCGGTCGGCCAGGTCGCGATTGCCCAGTGCCAGGCTCTTGCCGGCATGGGCCACCAGCGCCGAGTTGCTGCGCACCTCGGCCACCATGGCAGAGAGATTGCCGATCATGGTCTGCAGCAGTCGGGACATCTCGGCCAGCTCGTCACTGCCGCGGGCGCGCACGGTGGCGCGCAGGTTCCCACCAGCGGTCTGGGCCATCACAGCGATCACCTGGCGGAAGTCGCTGATGAAGCTGTAGTAGAAGGCGAGCATCAGGTACAACAGCAGCGCCAGGCCAATCGTGGTGCCGCCCAGCGCGGCGTAGCGCAGCAGGGCCAGTTGATCCGCCCGCTCGTCCAGCAGACTTTGCAGGCGATCCAGCACCTGCCCCTGGTAGCTGTTGACCGCGGCAAGCGCGTCGGTACCCGCACCAAAATACGCGTCGCTCTTCACGGTACCAGGCTCGGTGAATGCGCGCTTTGCCAGCGTCACATACGAGTCGGTGGCAGCCAGCGCAGCACCCACGCTGACACCACCCTGCGCGTGGCGCTCGGCGAAACCTGTGGCGAAACGCAGGTCCTGGACATCATCTTTCAGGTTGGCGATCTGGACCAGCAGCCGGTTGACGACCTCAGGCGCCGGTTCGGGGTGCGCCAACTGGGCAGCGCCTTCCCCACGGATGCGGGCCACCGCTTCCGACCAGCCAACCGTGCGCGTCACCACGACGTCCATCAGGAAGAAAGTGCCCGGCTCCGGGTCAAACAGCAGGCGCGATCGCTCACCCACGGTGTACACAAAATGGCGCAAGTCCGAGATCAGATCGGTATGGCGCTGGAACGCGTCGGGCGCCGCTGCGGCGCCTGGCTGACTCAGCGCGTCCAGCCGCGCCTGCAGGGCCGACCATTCCCGCTCCAGCGCGAAGTCGGGCCGTGTGGCCATGCCGGCCTGGGCCGCCGCCATGGCCCGGCGAAGATCGTTGCGCGCGGCCTCCAGCCCAGCTGGCGCGGTGGCACCGGCCGCCTGGGCCAGCGCCGTCTGCCCACGGTGCAACTGCACGGCCGAGACCACCGCAGTGATCTCTCGGATGCGGTCCACGCCGGCCGACTCGCTGTTCGCGAGCTCCATCTCGCCACCGATTCGCTGGACGAGCATCAGGCAGATCACGATCAGCGGAATCACCAGCACGGCCGCGAGCAGGCCCAGCTTGGTGGGCAGGCGCAAGCGCCGCATCAGCCACATTCCGGGATGAAACAGCTTGAATCCTGACATGGGGGCACGTCTCCAGGGTCGCGTGAACGAAAAGGGGTTAAGCGTCACGGTTTCGATGCGAGCTCGCCAGAGTCGCGAACCGTTTTGGCTCGGAACGGGCTGCCACCTCCTGGACAATCCCGCTAGACCTCTGCTCTATCGGTGTTTCAGCGGCCGTCTTGAGCGCCACTGGGGTAAGCCCTCAGTGCAGGGCGACGGACCCGGAGCGGCGCGCCTCGAAATGCCGGAACAGCTGCACCGCGAGCACGCGCAGGGCCTCGTCATCGAGGCTGTGGGCGTGCACCAACTGCTGCAGGGCGTAGCGGCGGTCGCACAACATCATGGCGCGGCTGATGCTCATGCCGTGCGCCGCCATGCGCAGGCTGAAGGCCACCAGCAGATCCTGGGGCCAGGGCATGGCGAGTTCCCGTTCGCGCCAGCGCGGTGGCTCGGCCTGCTCCCAGCGGGCATCGCCCTGCGCGAGCAGGCTCGCTGCCTCCTGTGGCTGGCCGGAGGGATGTGAAGACATGGGCATGGATGACATGGGGTGCTCTCCTGGCGGTGATCCGGCGGGGCCTTCAGCGACATGCTGGTGACAGAGGTCCGACCGTGCTTCGAGCTTAGGATCGTCATCGAGCCGCGGTGCCCCGAACAACGGGTCGTTCACCGCCCAGAAGACGCTTTACCGGTGCACCACCCAAAAAAATGACCCCGCCGGATGTCCACCCGGCGGGGCCTGTCTCCTCGGCTCCGTTGTGCGTCAGGCCGGCTGGGCGTCCAGGCGGGCAAATGCGCTGACCACCTCGGGTGGCGCCTGCACCAGTTCGATCAGCACGCCCTCGCCGGCGATGGGGAACTCGTCATTCGCCTTCGGGTGCAGGAAGGTGATGTCAAACCCGGCGGCGCCCTTGCGGATACCGCCCGGCGCGAAGCGCACCCCTTGTGCGGTGAGCCACTGCACAGCCACCGGCAGGTCGTCGATCCACAGCCCGATGTGGTTGAGCGGCGTGGTGTGCACCGCGGGTTTCTTATCGGGGTCCATGGGCTGCATCAGGTCCACCTCGACCTTGAACGGCCCGCTGCCGATGGCGCAGATGTCTTCGTCCACGTTCTCGCGCTCACTCTTGAACGTGCCCGTGACCTCCAGGCCGAGCATGTCGACCCAGAGCTTCTGCAGGCGCTGCTTGTCGGGGCCGCCGATGGCGATCTGCTGCACGCCGAGAACCTTGAAGGGACGTGGCGTACCGCGGGGATCCGGCGCCGGGCCGCCCCCAGCCGGATCAGCCCCCTCGGGGGGCAGCGACTCGCGCAGCGGTGGAGCGTGGGGGCTCATTTCTCGAACTCCACGATGGGCTGGTCCACGCTCAGCGACTCGCCCTTGCTGGCCAGCACCTTGGCCACCACGCCGTCGGCTGCGGCGAACAGCACGTTCTCCATCTTCATGGCTTCGATGACGGCCACGCGTTCGCCGGCCTGCACCTTCTGGCCCACCTGCACCGCCACGTCGACCAGCAGGCCGGGCATGGGCGAGAGCACGAACTGGCTCATGTCCGGGGGCGCCTTGAACGGCATGAGCCTGTGCAGCTCGGCCATGCGGGGCGAGACGACGATGGTCTCCAGCTTGGTGCCGTTGTGCTGCACCACCAGCGCCAGCGGGTTGCGCGGCGAACCCCGCTCCATCTGTGCAGTGAAAGCCGTGCCGTTGCATTCGCCGGTGATCACCACGTCGTTCAGGCGCGAGGGCGAACTGATCTTGAAGCGCTTGCCTGCCACGGTCACCAGGGCCGCACCAGTCTCGCCCACGAACTCGTCCACATGCACCGGCGTGTAGCCATGCCGGCCGTCCGCCGCCATGCTGATGACGGTGTAGTCGCTGCCCACCTTCACGCCATAGCCTGGCAGCTGGCCCGACAGGCCGGTGGCGCGCTCGCGCGACTTGCGGCGCACAAAAGCGGCCAGCGCCACCAGAAAGTCCGCGTCGTCATGGGGCACATCCTCGGCCCTGAAGCCATTGGCATACTGCTCGGCGATGAAGCCGGTGTTGAACTGGCCCGACACGAATTTCGGGTGGGCCAGCAGCGCGGCCTGGAACGGGATGTTGCTGCTGATGCCGCGGATCACGAAAGCGTTGAGCGCCTCGCGCATCTTCGCGATGGCTTCGGTGCGGTCTTTGCCGTGCACGATGAGCTTGGCGATCATCGAGTCGTAGTACATCGGGATCTCGCCGCCATCCACCACGCCGGTGTCCACCCGCACACCGTACAGATCGTCGGTGTTCGACTGGTGCATGGTCTGCGCGGGCGGGTTGAAACGCACCAGGCGACCCGTGCTGGGCAGGAAGTTGCGGAACGGGTCTTCGGCGTTGATGCGGCACTCGATGGCCCAGCCGTTGCGCTGCACCTGATCCTGCGTGAGCGGCAGTTGTTCACCGGCGGCCACGCGGATCATCAGCTCCACCAGGTCCAGACCGGTGATGCACTCGGTCACAGGGTGCTCCACCTGCAGGCGGGTGTTCATTTCCAGGAAGTAGAAGTCCTGGTCCTTGCCCACCACGAACTCCACCGTGCCGGCGCTCTGGTACTTCACCGCCTTGGCCAGGGCCACGGCCTGTTCGCCCATGGCCTTTCGCGTGGCGTCCGAGATAAAGGGCGACGGTGCCTCTTCAATCACCTTCTGGTGGCGGCGCTGGATGGAGCACTCGCGCTCGTTCAGGTAGATCACGTTGCCGTGCGAATCGCCCAGCACCTGGATCTCGATGTGGCGCGGCTCCAGCACGTATTTCTCGATGAACACGCGGTCGTCGCCGAAGCTGTTGCGCGCTTCGTTGCGGCAACTGGTGAAGCCTTCGAAGGCTTCTTTGTCGTTGAAGGCCACGCGCAGGCCCTTGCCGCCGCCGCCGGCCGAGGCCTTGATCATGACGGGGTAGCCGATGTCCTTGGCAATCTCCACCGCACGCTCAGCCGTCTCAATCGCGTCGTTCCAGCCCGGAATCGTGTTGACCTTGGCTTCCAGCGCCAGCTTCTTGGAAGCGATCTTGTCGCCCATGGCCGCGATGGAGAAATGGCGCGGGCCGATGAAGGCAATGCCCTCGTCTTCGCAGCGCTTGGCAAAGGCCTCGTTCTCGCTCAGGAAACCGTAGCCAGGGTGGATGGCCTGCGCGCCCGTGGCCTTGGCCGCGGCAATGATCTTGTCGGCCACCAGGTAGGACTCGCGCGAAGGCGCCGGGCCCAGCAGCACGGCCTCGTCGGCCAGCTCCACGTGGCGGGCCTCTTTGTCGGCCTCGGAGTACACCGCCACGGTGGCGATGCCCATCTTCTTGGCGGTGGCGATCACGCGGCAGGCGATCTCGCCACGGTTCGCAATGAGGATTTTCTTGAACATAAGGGTCTCCTAAACGGGAGCAGATGTGTTGTTTGTGGAATCGGTGAGCGCTGAGCCCGCCAGGGGCAAGGTGCGCCTGCCTCCGCTCATGTCCCCCGCCGCCCGGCGGGCGGCTCCTCCTTGACTTCGCTGCGACAGGCACACCGTGCCCATGGCTGCGTAGGAAGGGGCTTGCAAAGCAGACGCCGACAGACCACCCAGGATCGGACCGCGTGGGTGCTTTGCGGAGGTCAAGGAGGAGCGCGAAGCGCGGGGGACACGGAGCAAAGCGCCCGCGCGGTCCGGTCCAGCGCACGCACATGACACAGCAGGCACCATGACACTCAAAGAGGGATGTTCCCGTGCTTGCGCCACGGGTTTTCGATCTTCTTGTCCTTGAGCATCACCAGCGATCGGCAGATGCGCTTGCGCGTGTTGTGCGGCAGGATGACGTCGTCGATGTAGCCGCGGTTGGCCGCAACGAAGGGGTTGGCGAAGCGGGCCTTGTACTCGGCTTCCTTGGCCGCAAGCTTCTCCGGGTTGCCCTTGTCTTCACGGAAGATGATCTCCACAGCGCCCTTGGCACCCATCACCGCAATCTCGGCGTTGGGCCAGGCAAAGTTCACATCGCCACGCAGGTGCTTGGAGGCCATCACGTCGTAGGCGCCGCCGTAGGCCTTGCGCGTGATCACGGTGATCTTGGGCACGGTGCACTCGGCGTACGCGTAGAGCAGCTTGGCGCCGTGCTTGATGATGCCGCCGTACTCCTGGCTGGTGCCGGGCATGAAGCCGGGCACGTCCACGAAGGTGATGACCGGGATGTTGAAGGCATCGCAGAAGCGCACGAAACGTGCCGCCTTGATGCTCGACTTGATGTCCAGGCAGCCGGCCAGCACCAGCGGCTGGTTGGCCACGATGCCCACGGTCTGGCCGTCCATGCGGGCAAAACCGATCAGGATGTTCTTGGCGTACTCGGGCTGCAGTTCGAAGAAGTCGCCGTCGTCCACCGTCTTGACGATCAGCTCCTTCATGTCATAGGGCTTGTTCGGGTTGTCTGGCACCAGGGTGTCCAGACTCATTTCCACCCGGTCAATCGGGTCACCGCTGGGGCGCACGGGCGCCTTTTCGCGGTTCGAGAGCGGCAGGTAGTTGTAGAGCCGGCGCAGCATCAGCAGCGCTTCCACGTCGTTATCAAAGGCCAGGTCGGCCACGCCGCTGCGGGTGGTGTGGGTGATGGCGCCACCCAGTTCCTCGGCCGTTACTTCTTCGTGCGTCACGGTCTTCACCACCTCGGGGCCGGTGACAAACATGTAGCTTGAATCCTTCACCATGAAGATGAAGTCGGTCATGGCGGGCGAGTAAACCGCGCCACCGGCCGAGGGGCCCATGATCATGCTGATCTGCGGCACCACGCCACTGGCCATCACGTTGCGCTGGAACACCTCGGCATACCCGCCGAGCGAGGCAACGCCCTCCTGGATGCGGGCGCCGCCCGAGTCGTTCAGGCCGATCACCGGTGCCCCCACCTTCATGGCCTGGTCCATGATCTTGCAGATCTTCTCGGCGTGGGCTTCGGAGAGCGCGCCGCCGAACACGGTGAAGTCCTGGCTGAACACGAACACCAGGCGGCCATTGATCATGCCGTAGCCGGTGACCACGCCGTCGCTGGGGATCTTGTTGTCCTGCATGCCGAAGTCGGTGCAGCGGTGCTCCACGAACATGTCCCACTCTTCGAAACTGCCTTCGTCGAGCAGCACCTCGATGCGCTCACGTGCGGTGAGCTTGCCTTTGGCGTGTTGCGCGTCGATGCGCTTCTGCCCGCCACCGAGCCGCGCCGCGGCGCGCTTTTTTTCCAGCTGGTCCAGGATGTCTTGCATGTTCGTGTTCTCAAATGTCCGATCGCCCTGAGCCTGTCGAAGGGCTGGATGGAAGGATCGCCGGGGCTTCGACAGGCTCAGCCCGAACGGGGAAAAAGGATTCGTGCAGGTTCAGCAGCTGGCGCGCCGCAGCGGACGCGGGCACGCGCCCGGCCAGCACGTCCTGCTCCAGCGCCGGCAGGCGCGCATGCACCTGCGGGTTACGTCGGAAGGCCTGCTTCAGGCCGGCGTCGATGCGCTCCCACATCCAGGCGCGGGCCTGCTGCTGGCGCCGCTCGGCCAGGCAGCCGTTCGCACCCTGCAGGCTCTGGTAGCGCGAGACCTCGGTCCAGAAGCGGTCCACGCCCTGGTTGTGCAAGGCGCTGAGCTGGATCACCTGCGGGTGCCAGATGCTTTCGTTGTGGTGCGCGTGTTCAGAACGGCCCTGCAGACCCAGCAGGCGCAGGCTGGAGGTGATCTGGGCACGCGCACGCGTGGCGGCGTCGGGGTCGATGTCGGCCTTGTTGATGACCACCAGGTCGGCCAGCTCCATCACGCCCTTCTTGATCGCCTGCAGGTCGTCGCCGGCGTTGGGCAGCTGCAGCAGCACGAACATGTCGCTCATGTTCGCCACGGCCGTTTCCGACTGGCCCACGCCCACGGTCTCGACGATCACGATGTCGTAGCCGGCGGCCTCGCACACCAGCATGGCTTCGCGGGTTTTCTCGGCCACGCCGCCCAGCGTGCCACTGCTCGGGCTGGGCCTGATGTAGGCCTTCTCATGCACGCTCAGGTGCTCCATGCGGGTCTTGTCGCCCAGAATGGAGCCACCCGAAACGGTTGATGAAGGGTCAATGGTCAGCACCGCAACGCGGTGACCCAGGCCGATCAGGTAAAGGCCCAGCGCTTCGATGAAGGTGCTCTTGCCCACGCCGGGCACGCCGCTGATGCCGAGCCGAAAACTCTTGCCCGTGCGCGGCAGCAAAGCCGTCAGCAATTCATCGCCCTGGGCACGATGGTCGCCGCGGGTGGACTCGAGCAGCGTGATGGCCTTGGCCATGGCACGACGCTGCAACGCCGACTCAGCACCGACGATACCCGCCTGGATCTGCTCAGGCGTCACGCCACCGCTTTCTTGATTTGTTCCAGCACGTCTTTCGCGCTGGCAGGAATGGGGGTACCGGGGCCGTAGATGCCCTTGACGCCCGCCTCGTACAGCATCTCGTAGTCCTGGCGCGGGATCACGCCGCCCACGAACACGATTATGTCGTCGGCACCCTGCTTGCGCAGCTCGGCAATGATGGCTGGCACCAGCGTCTTGTGGCCGGCGGCGAGCGTCGAAACACCCACGGCGTGCACATCGTTCTCAATCGCCTGGCGGGCGCACTCTTCGGGCGTCTGGAACAGCGGGCCCATGTCCACGTCGAAGCCCAGGTCGGCAAAGGCCGTGGCCACCACCTTGGCGCCGCGGTCGTGGCCGTCCTGGCCGAGCGTGCTGATCATCACGCGCGGGCGGCGGCCTTGCGCTTCGGCAAATGTGTTGATTTCGGTCTTGAGGGC
>JAUXNG010000023.1 GCA_030682835.1 Hydrogenophaga sp.
GCGCACGCAGGGGCCGCAGCCGATGAGCGAGATCAATGTGACGCCTTTAGTAGACGTCATGCTGGTACTGGTGGTGATCTTCATCATCACGGCGCCGCTCCTGGCCAGCTCGATCAGGCTGGACCTGCCCAACACCGAAGCCGCCACCCCTGGCGACGCGCCCAAATTCGTCACGGTCGTTCTGGACAAGGCCGGCCAGGCCTTCTTCAACGACCAGCCCGTCACGTTGCCGCAACTGGCCGAGCGGCTGGCCCAGTCGGCCAAACAGAACCCGCAGACCGAGGTGCAGTTGAGGGCCGATGAGGCCGTTCCTTACGGCCGGGTTGTCGAGGTGATGGGTGCGGCACAGAAAGCCGGCCTCAATCGCATTGGCTTCGTCGCCGATCCGCAGGCGAAACCATAGACGCAGCACACGCAGTGACAAGCGTGCGGCCACATCCCCGGCCCTACAATTTGGGGATGCAAGAAAAGTACAACCACCAGGGCGTCGAAAAAGATGCGCAGGCGCACTGGAACGGCCGCGATGCCTATCGCGTGACCGAGGACGCGGGCAAGAAGAAGTTCTACGCGTGTTCCATGCTGCCCTACCCCAGCGGCAAGCTGCACATGGGCCATGTGCGCAACTACACCATCAACGACATGCTCACGCGCTACCTGCGCATGAACGGCTACAACGTGCTGATGCCGATGGGCTGGGATGCCTTTGGCCTGCCCGCCGAGAACGCGGCGCTGAAGAACAAGGTGCCGCCTGCCCAATGGACCTACGACAACATCGCCTACATGAAGCAGCAGATGCAGGCGATGGGACTGGCCATCGTCTGGTCGCGCGAAGTGGCCACCTGCGACCCCAGCTACTACAAGTGGAACCAGTGGCTGTTTCTGAAAATGCTGGAAAAAGGCATTGCGTATCGCAAGACCCAGGTCGTCAACTGGGACCCGGTCGACAAGACCGTGCTGGCCAACGAACAGGTGATCGACGGCAAGGGATGGCGCACTGGCGCCGTGGTCGAAAAGCGCGAGATCCCGGGGTACTACCTGAAGATCACCGACTACGCGGGCGAACTGCTCGACCATGTGCAGACCCACCTGCCCGGCTGGCCCGAGCGGGTCAAGCTGATGCAGGAAAACTGGATCGGCAAGAGCGAAGGCGTGCGCTTTGCGTTCACGCACAGCATCCGGGGCTTTGACGGCGAGTTGATCGGCGACGGCCACATGTGGGTGTTCACCACGCGTGCCGACACCATCATGGGCGTGACCTTCTGCGCTGTGGCGCCGGAGCATCCACTGGCAACCCATGCGGCGCGGACGCAGCCGAAGCTTGCCGCCTTCATCGAAGACTGCAAGAGGGGCGGCACCACCGAGGCGGAGCTGGCCGTCAAGGAGAAGGAGGGCATGCCCACCGGGCTGGTGGTGTTCCATCCGCTGACCGGCGAGCCGATCGACGTTTGGGTTGGTAACTATGTGCTCATGGGCTATGGCGATGGCGCCGTGATGGGCGTGCCCGGCCATGACGAGCGTGACTTTGCATTCGCGCTGAAATACAACCTGACCATCATGCAGGTCGTGCACGTGGACGGCGAGCACTACGACTATCACAACTGGAACGACTGGTACGCCGACAAGACCCACAGCGTGACCATCAATTCAGGCATCTACAGCGGCTTTTCCTACAAGGACGCGGTCAATGCCGTTGCCCACGCGCTGCAGCAAAAAGGGCTGGGCGACAAGAAGACCACCTGGCGCCTGCGCGACTGGGGCATCAGCCGCCAGCGCTATTGGGGCACTCCCATTCCCATCATTCATTGCGATGAGCATGGCGCGGTGCCTGTGCCGGAAAAGGACCTTCCGGTCGTGTTGCCGCAGGACCTGGTGCCAGACGGCACCGGCAACCCGCTGAACAAGTGCGAATCTTTCCTGAACGCGCCCTGCCCGGTCTGCGGCAAGCCGGCGCGCCGGGAAACCGACACCATGGACACCTTCGTCGATTCCTCGTGGTACTACATGCGCTACTGCGACCCGAACAACGATGAAGCCATGGTAGCCAGGGGCGCCGAGTACTGGATGCCGATGGACCAGTACATCGGCGGCATCGAACACGCCATCCTGCACCTGCTCTACGCGCGCTTCTGGACCAAGGTCATGCGGGACAT
>JAUXNG010000025.1 GCA_030682835.1 Hydrogenophaga sp.
GCCACGCGGCTGGCGGCGGCGGCAATGCAGGCCTTCAGGTTGACGCTGGTGCGGCGCTCTTCGTCCATGATGCCCAGCTTGACGGTGCTTTCGGGCAGGCCCAGCAGTTGCTCCACACGGCCAAACAGTTCGGCGGCAAAGCCCACTTCTTGGGGGCCGTGCATCTTGGGTTTGACGATGTAGACCGAGCCGGTGCGGCTGTTGCGGATCGGGCCGCTGGCGAGCTGGCCGTGGCCTTGCAGGTCGTGCAGGGCGATGGTGGTGGTGACCACCGCGTCCATGATGCCCTCGGGAATCTCTTTGCCTTCAGCGCCCCACAAAATGGCCGGGTTGGTCATGAGGTGGCCCACGTTGCGCAGGAACAGCAGGCTGCGGCCGTGCAGGCGCACTTCGGCGTCGCCCTGGGGGCTGGTGTACACGCGGTCGGCGTTCAGGCCGCGCTTGAAGGTTTTGCCACCCTTGGCCACGTCTTCGGTCAGGTCGCCCTTCAGGATGCCGAGCCAGTTGCTGTAGGCCAGCACCTTGTCTTGCGCGTCCACGGCGGCCACGGAGTCTTCCAGGTCAAGAATGGTGGACAGCGCGGCTTCCATCACCAGGTCGCTCACGCCCGCGGCGTCGGTCTGGCCGATGGGGGTGGCGCGGTTGATGATCAGGTCGAAATGCAGGCCGTTGTGCAGCATCAGCACCGAAGACGGTGCGGCGGCATCGCCCTGGTAGCCCACCAGCTGGGCGGCGTCTTTCAGGCCGCTGGTGGCGCCGCCTTGCAGCGTCACTTGCAGTGCACCGTTGACGATGGCGTAGCCGGTGGAATCGGCGTGCGAGCCGCTGGCCAGCGGGGCCGATTCGTCGAGGAATTTGCGGGCAAAGGCGATCACCTTGGCACCACGCTTTTCGTTGTAGCCCGGTCCTTTTTCGCAGCCGTCGGCTTCAGAAATCGCGTCGGTGCCGTACAGCGCGTCGTACAGCGAGCCCCAGCGCGCGTTGGCGGCGTTCAGCGCGTAACGCGCGTTCAGGATCGGCACCACCAGCTGCGGGCCGGCCTGGATGGCCAGTTCCGCGTCCACATTGGCGGTGGTGGCCTTGGCGTCGGTGGGCACCGGCACCAGGTAGCCGATGGTCTCCAAGAATTTGCGGTAGCCCGCCATGTCCTTGATGGGGCCGGGGTTGGCCTGGTGCCAGGTGTCCAGCTCGGTCTGCAGGCGGTCGCGCTCGGCGAGCAGGGCGGCGTTCTTGGGCGCCAGATCGGCCACGATGCTGTCGAAGCCTTTCCAGAACGCCTCGCTGCTCACGCCGGTGCCGGGCAGCACCTGCTGGTTGATGAAGTCGGCCAGTTCGGTGGCGACCTGCAGGCCGTGGATTTGGGTGCGTTGCGTCATGGGATAGCTCCAGGAGATAAAGGCTTCGACAGGCTCAGCCCGAACGGTGGGAAGGTTGGAAAAACGAAAACGGTTCAGTCAAAGAAGGCGAGAACATCGCGCAGGTTGTGGCCTGTGCGCGTGGGCTGCGTGCCCAGTTCTTCAAACGGCAGGTTCTGGCGGTTCACCCACAGGGTGCGGTAGCCGAACCAGGTGGCGCCCAGCGCGTCCCAGGCGTTGCTGCTCACGAACACGATCTGGCTGCGCGGCAGCCCGGTGGCCTGCTCGCCCAGCGCGTAGGCGTCGGGGTGCGTCTTGTACAGGCGCACCGCGTCCGTGCTGATGACGTGGTCCACCAGGCCTTCCAGCCCGGCGCTGCGCAGCGCGATGCCCAGCATCTCGGGCTCGCCGTTGCTCAGGATGCCGGTGACGATGCCCTGCGCCCGCAGCGCCTGCAGCACGGCCCGGTTCTCGGGAAAGGCCGAGAGATGGCGGTACTGGTTCATCAGCTGTGTGGCGCGCTGTTCAAAGGCGGGCCAGTCTTGCCGGGCCGCTGGCTCGATGAGCTTGATGGCGTAGGCCAGCGCGCTCTGTGTGATGGACCAGAACGGGCGGTAATGCGCGCCGTGGTTGCTGGTGGTCACCAGCCGGGTGTATTCAATCTGCTTGTCGCGCCACACCACCGCCAGCCGCGCGCCCTGGCCTGGAAACAACTGCTCCGCCAGCAGGCCCACGCTGTACACATCGAACAGCGTGCCATAGGCGTCAAACAAAACAGCGCGGGGCTTTTCCATGTCGCCACTGTATTCCACCTTCTGGCGATCATTGCCGCCGTGTTTTGCGATTTATCTGTGACTTTTAGATAGGCAATCTTCAGGGCCCTGCTTGGCGCGGGCTCGGACTTGCTGCGCCGCCTTCAACTTGTCGGCACGCGATTTTCAATTTGATGACAACGCAAAGTGCATTTCCAATCGACGGCCTCTCTCCTGCAAACCATTGTCGGGAAAGAACTTTTCTAAATATTTTCCAGATAATATGAGAGCGTTTTTCAAGATCCATTGCCTCCATGCCCCAGTTCGTACACCATGACCTCCAGTTGTTGAACCCCCGGTTCGACTCTCCCCTGCTGGACGTGCTCACTGACCTGGAGCACCTGCGCCGTCTGGAGCTGCGGGGAAGCACGCCACCGGCGGTGTTCCTGCAGCTCAAGGAAGTATTCCACTTGCTGGAGAGCCTGGCGTCAGCTCGCATCGAAGGCAACCACACCACGCTGGCCGACTATGTGGAAGCCCGGGTGAGCCCGGCCGATTCCACCAGCGATGCCCTGCGCGAGATCGACAACATCGAAGCCGCCATGCGCCTGGTCGAGAGCGCGATTGAGCCCGGGGCCCCCTTGAGCGAGCACCTGCTGCGCGGCCTCCATGCGACGGCGGTGGAAGGCTTGCAGCGTGAAGGTGACCGCACCCCTGGTCGTTACCGCACCGGGCCGGTTCGTATTGCCCAAGCCGAGCACCTGCCGCCAGACCCCGTGCAAGTGCCCGGCTATATGGCCGAGCTGGTGGCATTCATCAATCAGGCCGACCCGCCCAAATACGACCTCATGAAGGTCGCCCTGGCGCACCACCGCTTCGCCTGGATCCACCCGTTCAGCAACGGCAATGGCCGGGTGGTGCGCTTGCTGACCTACGCCATGCTGATCAAGTACGGCTTCCAGGTCAGTTCGGCCGGGCGCTTGCTCAACCCTGCCGCCGTGTTCTGCGCTGATCGCAACCGCTACTACGCCATGCTGGCCCAGGCCGACGTTGGCGAGGCGGAGCAACGCGAGCAATGGTGCACCTATGTGCTCAGTGGCATCCGTGACGAACTGGAAAAAGTCGCTCGCCTGGCTGATTACGCCCATCTGCAAAAAGCGGTGCTGCTACCCGCTGTGGCCCACGCCCGCGAGCGCCAGCTCATCACGTTGCAGGAAGAAGCGGTGCTGCAGACCACCATCCGCGCCGGCATGGTGAAAGCCGGCGATCTGGAGGCCGCCCTACCAGGCCTGAACGCCGGACAGCGCACGTACCAGATCCGCAAACTGGTTGAGAGCGGCATGCTGCAGCCCGTTCGCGAAGGGGCCCGGCAGTACACGCTCGGCTTTACCCACAACATGCTGCTGCGTGGCGTGGTCAAGGCCTTGACCGACCAGGGCTTTGTGCCGCCGGCACTGGCTGCCGTGCCCGCCTCTTGAGCGTTGGGCATCGCGCCTTCAGTCCAACCCATCATTCCACACCTCCCATGAGTGACGCCCCCCAGCCCCGCCGCCTGCCGTTTGAAGGCATCCGCATCATCGAATTCACCCACATGGTGATGGGCCCCACCTGCGGCATGGTGCTGGCCGACCTGGGGGCAGAGGTCATCAAGGTCGAGCCACCGGCCGGCGACCACACGCGCCGCCTGCTGGGGGCCGGCGCCGGCTTCTTCCCGCTGTTCAACCGCAACAAGAAGAGCGTGGTGCTCGACCTGCAGACGCCCGAGGGCAAAGAAGCCGTGCTGCGCCTCATTGCCACCGCCGATGTGGTCAGCGAAAACTTCAAGCCCGGCACGCTGCAGAAGCTGGGCCTGGACTATGAAAGCCTCAAGACGCTGAACCCTCGCCTCATCTACGTCAGCCACAAAGGTTTTCTGCCCGGCCCCTACGACCACCGCACCGCGCTGGACGAAGTGGTGCAGATGATGGGCGGCCTGGCCTACATGACCGGGCGCCCCGGCGACCCGCTGCGCGCGGGCAGCTCGGTCAACGACATCATGGGCGGCCTGTTCGGCGCCATCGGCATCATGGCCGCGCTGCGCGAACGCGAGCAGACCGGGCGCGGCCAGCAGGTGCAGAGCGCCCTGTTCGAAAACAACATCTTCCTGGTGGCGCAGCACATGATGCAGTTCGCCGTGACCGGCCAGCCCGCCAACCCCATGCCCGATCGCATTTCACCCTGGGGCATCTACGACGTGTTCAGCGTGCAGGGCGGCGAACAGATCTTCCTGGCCGTGGTGAGCGACACGCAATGGGCCCTCTTCTGCGAAGCCTTCGGCTACCAGGATCTCAAAGACGACCCGCGCCTGGCCAGCAACAACCACCGCGTGCGCGAACGCAACTGGCTCATCCCCCTGCTGCGCGAACGCCTGACCACGCAAACGGCTGCGGCCATAGCCACCGTGTTCGAGACCGCCGGCCTGCCCTTCGCTCCCATCACCCGCCCGCACGACCTGCTGCAAGACCCGCACCTGCTGGCCACCGGCGGGCTGGCACCTATCACCCTGCCGGATGGCGAGCGCGCTGGCGAGACCGCGCAGACGGTGTTGCTGCCGCTGGCGCTGGATGGGGAAAGGCTGGGTGTGCGACGCAGCCCGCCACGCCTGGGGGAGCACACGGAGGAGGTGCTGGGGGCGCTGGGGGCGCCTGCGTCCGATTCTTCGACGCCGAAGCAGCTTTGAAAGCCATGATGCTGTTGCTCTACCAAAGCCGAACCAGTACCCATCCCAGGGATGCTCAGGCTGGCATGGCGCCGACCGGACAGGAGCAGGCGTTCGTCAAGGGTGTGGGATGCCCTTTTGCCAGGGGGTGATGAGCTCAGGCGTCGCTGGGGACCAATGGTTGGTCTGCCGCCCCGCCAGCTTCAGGCATCACGTACACAACCGCGCGGCTGCGACCCAGCACAGGCGCCACGACAGCTTCATAGAAGGCCACCGGCACCACCACGCAGCCGTCCGATACGCGGCGCGCTTGCGGGTCAGCCGAGGCCAGGCGCGTCGCGCGGTTCTGCTGCGACCGTCCTGGGCGCAATCGGTGGATGGCCAGTGCGCTGTCGTAGTCGATCCAGACCACGGCTTCGCCCGCGAGGTTGCGGCCAGGTTCGGAGACGAATCGGCCTGCGGTGGTCACCCGGTCGCCCTTTCGCAGTTGTCCGCTCTGGGTGCGATCCCCTACGCCCGGCACGGCCCGGTCGCCAGGGTCCGCCCCCAGCAGCACCGGCGTGTAGCCGACAAGTTGACCGTTGCCCAGGTAGACCGTGAGCACGGCCGCCTTTTTGTCGACGACGGCGAAAGGCAGGCCTGCGTGGTCTGCCGAGGCCATCACCTGTCGGGCCAGCGCCGACGCAGCGACCGCTGGCGTGGTAGGTGAGGGCGCAGCCCCTGCCGGCAGGGCCGGCCCGCCGAGCAGGGCGACCCATAGCGCGGCTGTGGGCCAAGAGAACGAGAAACGCATGTTGCAAAGCCACCGCATTTGAACGCGGAGGCTTGTACCGCCCGCGACTGCCACGAGTGACGATCTCCGAAAGACCGCCGAGTAAGCAAATGCTAGGGGCCCTGCGGGATGGCAAAGCGCGCAACAGCAGGCGAAAGGCAGTGCAAATGGACCTTCAGTCCAGGGGCGCATTCATCGCAGGGCGCCACCGTAGCGGCTACGGGACATTCGAAAGATCCAGGATCGCCGCCATGGCCCTGACACAGGATCTGACCGGGGTGACGACGACAGGGGCTTCGACAAACCTGCTCGAGCGGACCACAGCCTCAGCCTCATGCGCCTCCGAAAACCCGCATAGGTGCGTTCAGATCAACTCGCGGTCACGGGCCGCTTGTGTCACCCCATCACACCACTTTCTCAATCTTCTCCTCGGCCTCCCGCTCGTCCTGTGCGCTCGATTCCGGTTCTTCCTGCTCGGCTTCCGCATCCGGCTCGAACGCGAGCTGGATGAACACAGGGAAGTGGTCCGATCCCCAGTGGCGCAGGCGTTCAAAGTCCACCAGGCGGAAGTGGGCCGAGTGGAACACGTGGTCCAGCGGGAAGCGCATCCAGACCCACTTGGAATTGAAGGTGTGGAAAAAGCCGCGGCCAATGCGGGGGTCGAGCAGGCCGCTCACGGCGCAGAAGAGGTCGTTGGTGCGGGACCAGGCCACGTCGTTCATGTCGCCGCAGACGATGGCGGGGGCCTGCAGGCCCTTGATTTCTTTGCCCACCAGCAGCAGTTCGGCGTCGCGCTCGGTGGACCGGCTGCTTTCACCCGGCGCGGGCGGGCGCGGGTGCAGGCAGCGCAGTTCCAGTTCCTTCCCGTTGCGCAGGCGCACGCGGGCGTGGATGGATGGCACGTCGTCTTCCACCAGAAACTGCACGCGTGCGTCGATCAGTTCCAGGCGCGAATACAGCAGCATGCCGTAGGTGTTGTCCTGCGCTTGCTGCACATGGAAGGGGTGCGAGGCCTCCAGGTGCCGCAGCGCGTTCTCCCACCAGGCGTCGCTCTCGGCCGTGAAGATGATGTCGGGGTCGTTTTCTTCGATCAGCCTGCAAAGCCCGGCGGCGTTGTGGTTGGTCATGAGCACGTTGGCGCACAGCAGGCTCAGGGTGGCGTCGGGGTCGGCGCGGTGGCTGTCCTGCACCTGCTTGCCGTGCAGCGGCGTGTAGGGCCACATGCGCCAAGCCTGGTAGGCGGCGCAGGCGGCCAGTGCGGCCTGCCACAGGTGCCGTGCGATCCCCGCGTCTTCGTGTACGAACAGCGAAAGCACAAGCACGACGCCAGACACGACCGTGATCTGCAGCCGCGGAAAGTCAAAGATGCGGACCCACCAATCGTCGAGCCGGGCGAACGGCAGCAGCGTCGCCACGATCATCAGGCTGCCCAGCAAGGTGAGGATAAGGTCCAGTATGTTGCCTCCTGGTGGTTGATGGTGGCGGACTCGTGCGAACCGTAGCAAGCTTGGCGAACGCGAGTTGTGACAAGACCCGTCAGGCTGTGCCGCGCTGCCTCACGCTCCCCCGGGCGCCCGCGCGCCCAGGCTGGGGCACCCTTTGCGCACCCGTTCCGGTCGGGAAAGGTATGAATCCGGCGGGTTTGCAAGTTGTTCAATCACCGCGACTGCGCTAATCTGCCGCGGTGGACAAGCTGAAACAACTGGAAACTTTTGCCGCCGTGGCCGCGCGCGGCAGCCTCACGGCGGCGGCGCGGGCAGAGGGCGTGGCGCCGGCCATCATCGGGCGGCGGCTGGATGCGCTGGAGGCGCGGCTGGGGGTGAAGCTGATGGTGCGCACCACGCGGCGCATCACGCTCACGCACGAGGGCAGTGCGTTTCTGGAAGACTGCCAGCGCCTGCTGGTGGACCTGGCGAATGCCGAGGCGAGCGTAAGTGCCGGTGGTGTAAAGGCCAGCGGGCATTTGCGCATCACGGCGCCGGCCGGCTTTGGGCGGCGGCATGTGGCGCCGCTGGTGCCGCAGTTCCGCGAGCTGCACCCGGAGGTGACGATTTCGCTGAACCTGAGCGACCGGGTGGTGGACGTGGCCGGCGAATCGTACGACTGCGCGGTGCGCGTGGGCGATCTGCCCGATTCGTCGCTGGTGAGCGTGCGCCTGGCCGACAACCGCCGCCTGTGCGTGGCCACGCCACGTTACCTGCAGCAGCACGGCCGCCCGCAGACGCCAGCGGACCTGGTGCGCTTTGACTGCCTCACGCTGTCCAGCGACGCCTCGCAGACGCGGGGCTGGGCGTTTGCGATGCCAGTGGAAGGTGCGGGCGAGGGCGCGGAGGCGGGCGCCACCCGTGAGATCGTGCACCTGCGCCCGGGCGGGCCGCTGGACTGCTCAGACGGGCAGGTGCTGCACGAGTGGTGTCTGGCGGGCTACGGCATTGCCTGGCGCAGCACCTGGGAGGTGGAGTCCGACATTGCCGCGGGCCGGCTGGTGACGGTGCTGGACGATTACGCGGCGCCGCCCAACGGCATTTACGCGCTGTTCCCGCAGCGCAAGCACCTGGCCTTGCGGGTGCGGCTGTGGATCGACTTTCTCAAGCACCACTACGGGCAGGCGGATTACTGGGCGCGGTCCCAGGTCTGAGCCGCGTGGTCATCACGCGGCGGGTGGCGGCATCAGCGTCGCACCCGGCCACTCGCCTTCCTTGCACAGCGCCGCCACCACCGCCGTGCATTGCCGTGCCACGGCCTGCGCCGCGGCGGGCAGCGGGATGTGGGCCGAGCGGCACAGGGCGAGCACGCGGTCCAGCGGTGGCGAGGTGACCGCCGTGGCCTGCAGCAGGCCGGCGTCGAGTTCAGGTTTGAGCGGCATCAGCGGCAGCAGCGTCTGCCCCAGACCGGCCAGCAGCGAGGTGCGCAGGATGCTGATGGAGCTGATGTCGGCCACCACCGGCGGCGGTGCCAGGCCGGCGCGCTGGGCGGCCGCTTCGATGAGTGGGCGCACGCCGTGCGGCTGGGCCGGCAAGATGAGCGGCTGCGCCAGCGCGTGCTTCAGCGCCACCCGCGCCGGGCGCTTTGCAGAAGAGGAGGGCGGGCCGATCAGGTACAGGCGTTCGCGCAGCAGCGGCGTCCAGCTGAATTCGGACAGGGTGCCGTCGTCGAACAGCACGGCCAGGTGGATCTGGCCGGCGCGCAGCTGCGGGATGAGGTTGCCGGTGAGTTCTTCCGTCAGCTCCAGCTGCACCAGTGGCAGCGCCTGACGCACCGCGCGCAACAGCGGCAGGGCCAGCGCGTTCGACACGCTGTGCGGAATGCCGAACACCACCTTGCCGCTGGGCTCGGCGCTGGCGCTGCGGGCGCTCTGCGCGGCCTCTTCGGTCTGCCGCAGGATGGACACCGCGTGCGGATAAAAGCGCTGCCCGGCATCGGTGAGCGCCACGCCGCGCCGCGAGCGCAGGAACAGCTCGGCGTCCAGCTCGGCCTCCAGCTGCGCCATCTGGTGGCTCAGGGCCGACTGCGCCACGAACACGCGTTCGGCCGCGCGCGAGAAGCTGCCGCTGTCGGCAATGGCCAGGAAGTATTTGAGTTGGCGCAGTTCCATGAAGCAGCAGGGTGGTTCGAACAGTCATCTGACAAGCAGATGGATGGTCGCTAATTATGTATTGGACAGAAGGCTGGCGCGCGGCTCCAATACATCCACCAGCCCTGACAAAGACCCCTGCAAGCCACCCGCCTGCAAGCCCCGCCCACCCGGCGAACGGTCGCGCCAGACGCACGTCTTACCAGAGGTGCCCGGTGTTGGGCCAGCCCACCCCCGCTGGATCGCCGGCAGGCGCTGCCGGTCAGTGCGAAGCCAGCGGGCCGTAGAGCCCGCCGCGCCGACCGGGCAGTTGCGACGATGCCCGGCTGTGTTGCAAGGCAGAGCGGTCGAGTGTGACCACCAGCAGTTCTTCATGGGCGCCGCTGAGGCCCAGCGCCGGGCCGTCCGGCCCCAGCACGCAGCTCAGGCCGTTGTAGACCAGCTCGCCACCCGCATGGGCTTCGTGCCCGCAGGCGTTGGCGTAGGCGAGGAACAGGCTGTTCTCCAGTGCCCGCGCCGGCAGCAGCACCCGCTGCACGCTGTCGAAGGGCACCATGTTGGCGGTGGGCACCAGCACCGCCTCAGTGCCCTGCAGCGCCAGCAGGCGCACGGTTTCCGGAAACTCCACATCAAAGCAGATCAGCAGGCCCAGGCGCCAGCCGCGGCAAACGAACACCGTTGATGCGGCATCGCCCGCGCTGAACTGCGCGCGGTCCAGCTCGCCGAACAGATGCGTCTTGCGGTAGTGCGCCAGCGATGCGCCGTCCGGACCGATGGCCTGCGCCGCGTTGAAGGGTTTAGCGCCGGGGTTGAGCTCCGGGTAGCCGTAGACGATAGCGATGCCGTGGCGCTGCGCGATGGCAGCCACGGCTTGCGCCAGGGGGCCGTCCCGCGCCTCGGCCAGCGCCGCCGCCCGTTCGGGGCCGATGGCGTAGCCGGTGAGCGCCATTTCGGGCGTGACCAGCAGGTCCGCTCCCTGCGCGCGGGCCTGCATGGCCACCGCGTCAAGCCGCTGCAAGGCTTCGGCGGTGCTGGCGGCATAAGCGGTCTGCCAGAGCGCGAGGGTAAGGCTGTCAGTGGGCATGGGCGAGGGCATCAGGATGTGAGTCCGGCCAGGTTCAGTCTGGCAGAGCGACGGGGCCGATCTGGTCGAACACGGTGCCCGGCCCCGGGTTGGCAGGGTGGCAGCGCCCGCCCAGGTGGCGCACGATGCCCCACACCGCGTTCAGCGAGGTCTGCACCGCGCCTTCCACCCAGGCCGGCGTCCATGACACGTCGTCGCCCGCGATGAAGATGCCGCGCTCGGCCTCGGGAAAGCGGTCTTGCATGAAGTGGCTGTACATGCGGTGGTTGTAGCGGTAGTGGCCGGGCAGCGCGCCCTTGAAGGCGCCCAGGAAATGCGGATCGGCCTCCCACGATACGCTGATCGGGTCGCCGATGATGTGGCTGGCAATGTCCACGTCGGGGTAGATGCTGCGCAGCGCCGAGAGGGCGAGCTGAACGCGCTTTTCGGTGCTGTGCGGCAGCATCTTCAGTGCGTCGCCCATCCAGGCGTAGCTCAGGCAGATCACGCCGGGCTTGTCGGGCCCGTTGTCGAACAGGTAGGTGCCGCGCGTGAGGCGGTCGGTGAGCGTCATGCCCAGCGTGGGCCAGCCTTCGAGTGCGCCCTGGGTGCGCACGTCTTTCCAGAACGGGCGGTCCACCATCACGAAGGTCTTGGACGACTGCATGTAGCGCGTGCGGTCCAGCGCCATCCAGTGCTTTTGCGAAAAAAGCGTTTCCTCGCAGGCGATCTGCGTGGTCAGCAGCCAGCTCTGGCAAGTGACGAGCACGGCGGCGTATTGTCGCGTGTTGCCCCAGGTGTCGGTGATGGTGAACTGCCCGTTGGGCGCGCGCTGAATGGCGGTGACGCCGCTGCGCGGCGCGCCCTGGTGCAGGCGTGCCAGCGTGGTGCCGGCCGGCCAGTGGCGCATCTGCTCGGGCGCGTGGCTCCACAGGCCCACCGGCACCTGCTCGGCGCCGCCCACGATGAGGTGCTGGTTCTCGTCGCAGCCGGTCAGCACCACGCGCAGGATCTCCAGCATGGAGTTGGGAAAGTCCGAATCCCAGCCGCCGGTGCCAAAGCCCACCTGGCCGAACACCTCGCGGTGGCGGAACGAGAGCGCGGCGAACGCGGGCGATTGCGCCACGAAGTCGTAGAAGGTGCGGTCGTCCCACAGCGGCACCAGCTGGTTCCACAGGGCCTTGAGGCGCGGCACGTCGCGCTCGCACAGCGCCTCTTGCAGGCCTGAGAAGCCGGCGCCCGCTTCGAGCGCGCTGGCCCAGGCATCAGCCACTTCCTGGAACAGCGGCGGCAGGTCGGCCAGGCCGCGCGCCCAGCGGGTGATGCCTTCGAGGTCGATCACGGTGCAGCCGGCGGCGGGCGTGAGCGGGTTGGGAAAAGGCTGGGTTTTCAGGCCGAGCTGGTTCACGTAATGGAAGAAGGCCGTGCTCGACGCCGGGAAGCGCATGCCGCCCAGCTCGGCCACCACGCCCTGGCCGCCCTCGAAGGGCTGCGAGCGCAGCCGCCCGCCCATGCGCGAAGCCTCGTACACCACCGGCTGCAGGCCGAGCTTCATCAGTTCGTACGCGGCCACCATGCCCGCCATGCCAGCGCCAACGACGGCCACCTCGGTGCCCATGCGCTCGGGCGGCAATTCGCCCAGGCCCTGCGGGTGGGCAATCCAGTCGTCGAACGCAAACGGAAAGTCCGGGCCGAAGAGGGTGACGGGGGCGCAGGTGTCGAGCGGTGTCTTCATGTCGGGTCTCCGCGGGGGCTTCAGAACAGGCTGGCGATCAGCGCGGCGGCGGTGCCCCACATCATGAGTGCGACCATGCCGTCCAGCGCGCGCCAGACGTGCAGCGAGTTGAGGCGGCGGCCGAGCCAGAACGCGGCCACGCCCAGCAGCAGGAACCACACCACCGAGCCGGTGGCCGCACCGGCGCCGAAGGTGGTGCTGCCCTGCCCATAAGCCAACGAGGCGGTGCCGATCAGCACGGCGGTGTCGAGCCAGGCGTGCGGGTTCAGCCAGGAGAAGGCCAGGGCTGAGAGCACGGCCTGGCGGCGGCTCACGGGCGTGGCGAAGGTGGTGGGTGCGGTGTCATCGTTCGTTTCGGCCGCCATGGCGGCGGGGGTCTGCGGGTGCAGGAAGCGGCGGAAGGCATGCCAGCCATACACGCCGAGAAAGAGCACGCCGGCGCCGATCAGCGCGCCGTGCAGCTTGTCCGACAGCCCGCCCAGCTGGGCCAGCCCGAGCACGCCCAGGGCAATGAGGGCAATGTCGGCCAGCGCGCACACCGCCGCCGTGAGCCACACGTGCTGCCGCTGCAGGCCCATGCGCAGCAGGTGCGCATTCTGCGGGCCGATCGCCATGATGAGCGACATGCTCAGCACCATGCCGGAGAAGAAGGCGGGGGAGAGGAAGGCGGGAAAGCTGAAGGCTGGGGCGAAAGTGATCATGGGGTTCTCCGGGCGGGCCAGCAGGCGGCTGGTTCATCAATGCAGCGGAGTGTGCCGTGCGTCACCGGTTTGTTAAATGATCTCAACCAGAACTCTATTTGGTTAAAATTAAATCAATACACTGGAGATGCGCGCTTACGTGGTACGAGGGCTTCGACAGGCTCAGCCCGAACGGAGGCGTTCTCTCGGAACCATCCCCCCCGTTCGCGCTGAGCCTGTCAAAGGGCTCCATCCGACGCAGGCGCCCGGCTCAACCAACCCCCTGACCTCTACCCATGCTCGACGCTCGCCAGCTGGAAGCCCTCACCGCCGTCATCGAGCACGGCAGTTTCGGGGCCGCCGCCACGGCCTTGCACCTCACCTTGTCTGCCGTGTCGCTGCGTATCAAGGCACTGGAAGACATGCTGGGCCAGCGCCTGCTGGTGCGGGGCAAGCAGGTGCGCGCCACGCCCGCCGGGCAGGCGCTCATCGGCCATGTGAAGCAGGTGCGACTCATGGAGGCCGACCTGCTGGCCGGCCTGCGCGGGCCGGAAACCAGCAAGGGCGTGAGCTGGCAGTCGCTGGGTGTGGCGATCAACGCCGATTCGGTGGCCAGCTGGTTTCTGCCCGGGGTGGCCAGCCTGCTGCAGCGCCACCGCCTGTTGCTGGAAATTCTCATCGACGACCAGGACCACACGCACGACGCGCTGAAAAGCGGCGACGTGATGGGCTGCGTCACCACCCGGGCCGACGCCATGCGCGGCTGCGTGGCCGAGCCGCTGGGCGTCATGCGCTACCGCTGCGTGGCCGCGCCGGCGGTGGTGCAGCGCTGCCGCACGCCGCGCGGTGCCGTGTCGCCCCACAAGCTGCTGGCGCAGCCGGCGGTGATCTTCAACCGCAAGGACGCGCTGCAGGATGCCTTTCTGGAACAGCACTTCGGCCTGAAGCAGCCGGCGTATCCGCGCCACTTCGCCCCCGCAGTGGACGCGTTCGAGGCTGCCATCGAACTCGGCCTGGGCTGGGGCATGGTGCCCGAGCAGCACCTGGCGGCGCGCCCCTTGCTGGAAGAGATACTGCCCGGCGCCACGGTGGACGTGACGCTGTACTGGCAGCACTGGGCGCACGAATCGCCTTCGGCCCAGCGCCTCACGCAGGCCGTGAAGACCGCGGCGCGGGCGCATCTGCCCCCGGCCTGAGGCGGGCCGCCTCCCCGGGCAACGCCCTAAAATCCCACCCCTATGCTCAAGATCAAACAGGAATTGCTCGCCGGCCTGGCCGCCGAGCTGGAGAAGCTGTCGCCCGGTACCGCTGCCCGCGCCGCTTTCGAATCGCCCAAGGTCGCCGCCCACGGTGACTTTGCCGTCACGGCTGCCATGCAGCTGGCCAAGCCCCTCAAGCTCAACCCCCGTCAATTGGGCGAGACGCTGCGCGCCGCGCTGCTCTCCCTGCCCGCCTACGAGCGCTGGGTGGCCGACATCGACATCGCTGGGCCGGGTTTTCTGAACATCCGTCTCAAGCCCGAGGCCAAGCAGCAGATCGTGCACGAGGTGCTGGAAGCCGGCGCTCGCTTCGGCATGCAGCCGTCCAACGGCCAGCGCCTGATGGTCGAATTCGTATCGGCCAATCCCACCGGCCCGCTGCACGTGGGCCACGGCCGCCAGGCGGCGCTGGGCGACGCGATCTGCAGCCTGTTCCAGACCCAGGGCTGGGCGGTCCACCGCGAGTTCTATTACAACGATGCGGGCGTGCAGATCGGCACCCTGGCCAACAGCACGCAGCTGCGCGCCAAAGGCTTCAAGCCCGGTGACGAGCAGTGGCCGGAAGCCGCCTACAACGGCGACTACATCCAGGACATTGCCAACGACTTCCTGGCGAAGAAGACCGTGGCCGCCGACGACCGGACCTTCACCGCCAGCGGCGACGTGGACGACCTCGACAGCATCCGCCAGTTCGCCGTGGCCTACCTGCGCCGCGAGCAGGACCTGGACCTGCAGGCCTTCCAGGTGAAGTTCGACCACTATTACCTGGAGTCCAGCCTGTACACCAGCGGCCGCGTGGACGCCACGGTGAAGCGCCTCGTCGAGGCCGGCAAGACCTACGAGCAGGACGGCGCGCTGTGGCTGAAGTCGACCGACGACGGCGACGACAAGGACCGCGTCATGCGCAAGGGCGACGGCAGCTACACCTACTTCGTGCCGGATGTGGCCTACCACATCGCCAAGTGGGAGCGGGGCTTTACCAAGGTGGTCAACATCCAGGGCATGGACCACCACGGCACCATTGCCCGGGTGCGTGCCGGGCTGCAGGCCGCTGACGCAGGCATTCCCAAGGGCTACCCGGACTATGTGCTGCACACCATGGTGCGCGTCATGCGCGGCGGCCAGGAGGTGAAGATCTCCAAGCGCGCCGGCAGCTATGTGACCCTGCGCGACCTGATCGAATGGACATCGAAGGACGCGGTGCGCTTCTTCCTGCTCAGCCGCAAGCCCGACACCGAATACACCTTCGACGTCGATCTGGCGGTGGCCAGGAACAACGACAACCCGGTCTATTACGTGCAATAC
>JAUXNG010000026.1 GCA_030682835.1 Hydrogenophaga sp.
AGCTACACGGCGGCCGCTGCTCGTCTGGGCGTGAGCAAGGCGGCGGTGAGCCAGCGCATGGCCGAGCTGGAGCGGCTGGCCGGCGTGGCGCTGGTGCAGCGCACCACCCGCAGCGTGCGCCTGACGGAAGCCGGCCAGCGCCTGGTGGACGACACGCGGGCCTCGTTCGAGCACATTGCGCAGTGCTTTTCGCAGGTGCGCGACGCGGCGGGCGCGCCGCACGGCCTGCTGCGCGTGACGGCGCCGGTGGCGTTTGCGCGCCAGCAGCTCGTTCCCCGTCTGCCGGAGTTCCTGCGCGCCTACCCCGCCGTGCGGCTGGAGCTGAACTTGTCGGACCGGCTTTCGTCGCTGGCCACCGAGGGCTTTGACCTCGCCATTCGCCACACCGCCACGCCGCCCGACACGCACGTGGCCTGGACGCTGTGCGCCACGCGCTCGGTGCTGGTGGCCAGCCGCGCCTACCTGCGCCGCCACGGCACGCCGCAGCACCCGGCCGATCTGGCGCAGCACAACTGCCTGCACTACCCGCGCTCGCAGGACACGCCCGCCTGGACGCTGGAACCCCGCTCACCGGCAGCGCGCGCCGAGCGCGTGACGGTGCAGGTGTCGGGTTCGCTGGCGGCCAACAACAGCGAGGCCCTGCGCGACGCCGCGCTGGGTGGCCTGGGCATTGCGCTGCTGCCGGATTTCACCGCCCAGGCCAGTCTGCAGGCCGGAAAGCTGGTGGAGGTGCTGCCCGGCTGGGCCCCGGTGGGCGCGTTCGCCGGGCAGATCTACGCGATACGGCCCTACGCGGCCCACGTGCCCCGGGCGGTGTCGGCCTTCGTGGACTACTTGCGCGAGACCTTCGCAGCGGGTTTCGCCGACTGAGGGGGTGGGGGTGTAGAGGCCGCCGGCGTGCGCGCCACCAGTTGTTCCAGGTAGCGCTGAAACAGTTCGTCAGACGCCTGGCGGAACAGGCGGATGCGCCCGGTGTGGCTCAGCACCAGCACGCCCACCGCATGGGCGAACAGCGCGGTGACTTCCTGCAGCGCCTGCGCGGCCGGCATGCCCAGGCCTTCCAGTTCCGTCTGGCAGGGCTGCAGGGATTCCAGCAGCCGGGCGTTGAGCGCTTCGTTGAGCTCGGGCGTGAGGCCCCGCGGTTTCATGCCCTGGAACAGGTAGAAGCCCAGGTCCAGGTCGCGCGGGTTGTCGCGGTAAAAGTCGAAGAAGGCGCGGGCGGCGGCGTGCAGGCGGGGCGCGCCCGGCGTGTGGGCCTGCGCCTGCTGCTGCACGGCCTCCACCAGCCGGTCGAGCGACTCGCCCAGCAGCGCGCCGTACACGGCTTCCTTGCTGGCGAAGTAGCTGTAGATCGCCCCGGGCGTGTAGCCCGCGCGCTGGGCAATCTCGCGGATGCTGGCCTTTTCCATGCCCAGCTCGAAGAAGGCGGAGCGGGCGGCGTCCAGCACCAGCTGGCGCCGGGTGTCGGCCATGGCCTGCTGGCGCAGCTGCCGCGGATCGGGCGGGGCCGTGGGGGCAGCAGCGGATCGGGCGGACCGGGAAGGGGGTGGCATAGGGTTCATTCTACGTTGACCGATTAATTGAACAGCGTTTAAATTACCTGCAACGCGTTCAACTGGAGACCGCCATGACCGCCTCGCCGCACAGCCCGCCCACCCCTGCCCCGATGATGTCGGGCGACGACTACCGCGAATCGCTGCGGGGCTACACGCCCCGCGTGTTCGTGGACGGCCGCGAGGTGGCCAGCGTGGTGGACGAGCCCGCGCTGCGCCCCGGCGTGAACGCGCTGGCCTTCACCTACGACTTTGCCCTGCGGCCCGAAATCGCGCCGCTGGCACTGGCCACCCAGACATCGCGCAACCGCGTGGTCAATCGCATGCTGCACCTCAACGAGTCGGCCGGCGACCTGCTCAACAAGCTGGAGGTGGTGCGCCTGCTGTGCCAGGAAACGGGTTGCGCCCAGCGCTACCTGGCGCACGACGCGCTGAATGGCTTGGCGCAGGCGGTGGCGCGCATCGACGACGCACGGGGCAGCACCGAACACCGCGCCCGCTTCAACGCCTACCTGGCCCATGCGCAGGACCAGGACCTGTCCATCGGCGTGGCCATGACCGACGCCAAAGGCGACCGCAGCCGCAAGCCGCACCAGCAGGCCAACCCCGACACCTATGTGCACGTGGTGGAGCGCAACGGCAAAGGCATCGTGATCAGCGGCACCAAGGCCATCGTGACCGGCGCTCCCTACATGCACGAGCTGATGGTCATGCCCAGCCGGAACATGGGCCGCGAAGACGAGGCCTTTGCCGTGTGCTGCGCCGTGCGCGTGGACGAGCCCGGCATCACCATGGTGTCGCGCCCCGCGGGGCGGCCGGGCGACAAACTGGAGAACGGCGACGCACTGTTTTCGCGCCGTTACGGCCAGGCCACGGCGGTGGTGATGTTCGACCGCGTGTTCGTGCCCTGGGAGCGGGTGTTCTTCGCCGGTGAGTGGGAGCACAGCCATGTGCTGACCTACAGCTACGCCACGCACCACCGCCACAGCTGCATCGCGGCACGTGCCGGCTTTGGCGACTTGCTGATCGGCGCCGGTGCGCTGATGTGCGAGGCCAACGGCCTGGACCCGGAGGAGAAGAGCAACCTGCGGGAGCCGATGGTGGAGCTCATCAAGATCACCGAGGGCTTCTACGCCTGCGGCGTGGCGGCCAGCGTCTACGCCACGCAAGACCCGCACAGCCACACCTTCATGCCCGACCCGGTGTACAGCAACATCGGCAAGCTGCTGCTGGCCACGCAGATCTACGACATGCACCGCCTGGCGCACGAGGTGTCGGGCGGCCTGATCGTCGCCCTGCCCGGCCCCGACGAGGACCACAACCCGGCCACCGCGGCCAAGCTGTCGGAGGTGCTGCAGGCCAGCCCCGACATTCCGTACGACAAGCGCATCCAGACGGCGCGCTTCATCGAAGACCTGACGGCTTCGAACCAGGGCGGCTGGTACTCGGTGATCAGCCTGCACGGCGGTGGCTCACCGGCGGCCATGAAGCAGGAGATCTGGCGCAACTATCCCGTGGGCAACAAGGTGGAGCTGGTGGAGCGCCTGCTGGAGCGCGGCGTGCTGCACGACGAACAGCGCAGCATCACCAAGAACCGCCAGCCCGGCCGTTGCTGCGACACCGGCTGCAGCACGCCGGGCCAGCCGGTGATGGTGCCGCTGCCGGTGTTGCCGTCGAAACTCTGAACAAAGGCCTGACGGGCCTCAGCCCATCAGCCGCGTCAGCGCTTCCTGGTACTTGGCCGCGGTCTTCTCGATCACTTCCTTGGGCAGGCGCGGGGCCGGGGCGGTCTTGTCCCAGGTCTTGCCGCCGACCTGCGCGGTTTCCAGCCAGTCGCGCAGGAACTGCTTGTCGTAGCTCGGGGGGTTCTGGCCCACCACGTAGCTCTCCAGCGGCCAGTAGCGCGAAGAATCGGGCGTGAGCACCTCGTCCATCAGCACCAGCGTGCCGGCCTTGTCCAGGCCGAACTCGAACTTGGTGTCGGCGATGATGATGCCCTTCTGCAGCGCGATCTCGGCCGCGGCCTTGTAGAGCGCAATCGAAATGTCGCGGATGCGGCCGGCCAGCTCGGCGCCGATCATTTCCACCGTTTTCTCGAACGTGATGTTCTCGTCGTGCTCGCCCATCTCGGCCTTGGCCGCTGGCGTGTAGATCGGCTCGGGCAGCTTGCTCGCGTTCAGCAGCCCCTCGGGCAGCGGCACGCCGCACACCGATCGGCTTTCCTGGTATTCCTTCCAGCCGCTGCCGGCCAGGTAGCCGCGCACCACGGCCTCGACCGGAATGGGCTTCAGGCGCTGCACCAGCATGGAGCGACCCGCCACCTGAGGTGCCTCGGCCGCCGAGACCACGCTCTCGGGCGTATCGCCGGTGAGGTGGATCGGGCAGATGTTCAAGCCCTTGGGGCCAAGCTGGTCGAACCAGAACAGGCTCAGCTTGGTGAGCAGCGCGCCCTTGCCGGGAATCGGCTCGCCCATGATCACGTCGAAAGCGCTGATGCGGTCCGACGCCACCATGAGGATGCGGTCTTCACCGACGGCGTAGTTGTCGCGCACCTTGCCGCGGGCCAGCAGGGGCAGCGAGGTCAGGGCGGAGGTGTGCAGGGCTGAGGTCATGTTCGTCGGCAGGGGAAAGGGCAGCACAAAGAAAAAGCCCGTCGACTGAACAGTCAACGGGCTTCGAACCATTCCGGGTGATTATCGCAAGAACGCGGGGCGAAAATGATTTGGCGCCCGGCCGCTCCAAGCCGGATCAGCCCCCTCGGGGCAGCGACCCGCGCAGGGGCGGAGCGTGGGGGTCACTTCACCATCTGGGCCAGCTCGCCCTGGGCGTACTTGGTGGCCATCACAGACAGCGTGTGGCCCTTGATCTTTGCCCCTTGACCTTCGCAGCCGAACTCCAGGTAGCGCGCCTTGCACACCGCCTTGGCCGCTTCACGGGCCGGCTTGAGCCATTCGCGGGCGTCAAACTTTTCCGGGTTCTCGGCCATGAACTTGCGCACCGCGCCGGTCATCGCCATGCGGATGTCGGTGTCGATGTTGATCTTGCGCACGCCGTGCTTGATGGCTTCCTGGATCTCGGCCACGGGCACGCCGTAGGTTTCCTTCATCGCGCCGCCGTACTGGTTGATGATCGCGCGCAGGTCTTGCGGCACGCTGCTGGAGCCGTGCATCACCAGGTGGGTGTTGGGAATGCGGGCGTGGATTTCCTTCACGCGCGAGATCGCCAGGATGTCACCGGTGGGCGGGCGGCTGAACTTGTAGGCGCCGTGGCTGGTGCCGATGGCAATGGCCAGCGCGTCGAGCTGCGTGGCCTTCACGAACTGGGCCGCCTCTTCCGGGTCGGTCAGCATCTGCGAATGGTCCAGCTTGCCTTCGGCGCCGATGCCGTCTTCCTCGCCGGCCTCACCGGTTTCCAGGTTGCCCAGGCAACCGAGTTCGCCTTCCACCGTCACGCCGGTCTTGTGGGCCAGCTGGACAACCGAGCGGGTCACCTCGACGTTGTAGTCGAAGCTCGCTGGCGTCTTGCCGTCTTCCATCAGCGAGCCGTCCATCATCACCGAGCCGAAACCAAGGGCAATGGCGCCTTCGCAGACCTTCAGACTGGTGCCGTGGTCCTGGTGCATCACCATCGGAATGTGCGGGTACATCTCGGCAGCGGCCTGGATCAGGTGCTTGATGAAGGCCTCACCCGCGTACTTGCGGGCGCCCGCGCTGGCCTGCAGGATCACGGGTGCACCCACCTCGTCGGCCGCCGTCATGACGGCCTGCACCTGCTCCAGGTTGTTCACGTTGAAAGCCGGAATGCCGTAACCGTTCGCCGCAGCGTGGTCGAGCAATTCGCGCATGGAAACGAGCGCCATAAATTCACCTCAGGACAGTTGGTAACCGGTTTGTAACTGCGGGAATTTTAGCTGCGCCCGTTGACGCATTCGTTACAGGACGTCAGGCCGCCGTGCAGATCTTGAGCGTGTTAGTGCCGCCTGGCTGTCCCATGGGCTCGCCCACGGTGATGGCGTAGACGTCGCCGCTCTGCACGATGCCGCGCGCCTTCAGGTGCGCCTCGGCGTCGGCCAGGGCGGTGTCGCGGTCGGCGCTGGTGTCCATGAGCAGGGGCCGCACGTTGCGGTACAGCGTCATCTTGCGCTGCGCGCTCAGGCTGGAGGTGACGGCGTAGATGGGCATGCGCACGCTGTGGCGGCTCATCCACAGCGCGGTGGAACCCGATTCGGTCAAGGCCACGATGGCCTTGGCGCCCAGGTGGTGGGCGGTGAACAGCGCGCCCATGGCGATCGACTGGTCGATGCGCTTGAAGGTCTTGCCCTGGAAGTCGTCTTCCAGCGGATCGTAATCGGCCTTCTCGGCTTCCTGGCAGATGTTGGCCATTTCCACCACGGTCTGCAGCGGGTACTTGCCGGCGGCGGTCTCGGCGCTGAGCATCACCGCGTCGGTGCCATCCAGCACGGCGTTGGCCACATCGCTCACCTCGGCGCGGGTGGGCACCGGGTTGACGATCATGCTTTCCATCATCTGGGTGGCCGTGATCACGACCTTGTCCATCTCGCGCGCCATCTTGATCATGTGCTTCTGCAGGCCCGGCACGGTGGCGTTGCCCACTTCCACGGCCAGATCGCCCCGCGCCACCATGATGCCGTCGGACACCTTCAGGATGTTGGCCAACTCTGGAATCGCCTCGGCGCGCTCGATCTTGGCGATCAGGAAAGGCTTGTGGCCCGTGGCCGCACCGGCCACGTTGCAGAGCTGGCGCGCCAGCTCCATGTCGGTGGCGTTCTTGGGGAAGCTCACCGCCACGTAATCGGCCTGCAGGCCCATGGCGGTGCGGATGTCGTCCATGTCCTTGGCGGTCAGGGCGGGCGCGGTCAGCCCGCCGCCCTGCTTGTTGATGCCCTTGTTGTTCGACAGCTCGCCGCCCATCTTCACCGTGGTGTGCACCGCCGGCCCCACCACCTTGTCGATGGTCAGCACGATCAGGCCGTCGTTGAGCAGCAGGGTGTCGCCGGCTTTCACGTCGCGGGGCAGCTCCTTGTAGTCCAGGCCCACGCCGTGGATGTCGCCCGGCTCGGTGCGTGAGGCGTCGAGCACAAAGGGCTCCCCCGGTTCGAGCATGACCTTGCCCGCGGCGAACTTGCCCACGCGGATCTTCGGCCCCTGCAGGTCGGCCATGATGCCCACCTCGCGCCCGGCACGCTGCGCGGCTTCGCGCACCAGGTTGGCGCGGTCGATGTGGTCCTGCGCCGTGCCGTGCGAGAAATTGAGCCGCACCACGTTGACACCGGCACGGATCATCTTTTCAAGCAGTTCGGGGTCGCTGGACGCAGGGCCGAGGGTGGCAACGATCTTGGTGGCGCGCTGGGGCATGTAGAGAGTCTCCGGTGTGGATGGGGCTTGTAATTTGGTTTCAATTATCTGTGAAACCAGTTACCAGCCGGGTACGAAGAGGAGGCCATGACAAAGGTTCTACAGGATTTCCCGCGCGCTCACAGCGTCACCACGTTGAGTTCCGCGCCCAGCACCTCGCGGGCCAGCGGCACCAGGTGCTCGTGGTGGGTGAGGAAGATCACCTGCATGCGGCGCGACAGCTCGCCCAGCACCTGGAGGCCGGCGGCGGTGCGCTGGTCGTCGAAGTTGATGAACAGGTCGTCGGCGATTAGCGGCAGATTGCGGCCCTGCTCGATCTGCAGCTCCAGCGCGGCCAGGCGCAAGGCCAGGTAGAGCTGGTCGCGCGAGCCTTCGCTCATGCCGGCCACATCGACCGGCTTGCCATCGGGGCGCACGCCGAACAGGCGCGGCGTGGCGCCGTCGGTGTCCACCAGCAGCCGGCTGAAGGAGCCCCCCGTGAGGCGGGCAAAGGTGGCGCTGGCGCGCGCGAGCATGGGGCCCTGGCGGGTCTCGCGGAATTTCTCCATCGACCACTTGAGCAGCCGCGCCGCCGTGTGCAGCTGCAGGTACTGCGTCACCGCGTCGGACATGCGGGCCAGCGCTTCCTGCCGCTGCGCCTCGGCCTGCGCGCCCTCGTCCGAGCCGTTGAGCGCGTCGAAGGCCTGCTGCAGCGTGGCGTGCTGGGCGGTCAGCCCGGCCATCTGCTCCACCGCGGCTTCGGCGAGCGACTGCAGGCGCTCCAGCTCCAGGCGCAGGCTGGTGGGGTCGGTGCTGTCGACTTCGGCCTTCAGTTGCGCCAGCGGCAGGCCGTCGCCGGCCTGGTGCAGGCTGTCGGTGGCGCGCGCGATCTCGCGTTCCAGCGCCCGGCGCTGGTCGGAACGCTCGATGGCGCGGGCCAGGGCGGGCAGCTCGTGCACACCGGCGGTCTGCAGCAGCGGGGCCAGCCGGGCCCGGGCGGCCTCGCGCTGGCGCTGCGCCTGGGCCAGGCCAGTGGCGGCCTGCTCGACGCGGGTGCGCGCCTGGCGGCGGGCGGCGTCGTCCTGGCGAGCCTGAGCAAGCCGGCGCACGAGTTCTTGCACCGCGTCTTCGGGCAGCCGGCTCTGCAGCTCGGGCGCGATGCGGGCGGTGAGCGCCTGCACGGCGTCGGCCAGCGCGCGCAGGTCGGCCTGCATGGTGTCGATGCGCTCGGTGCGGTGGCTGCGGATGCGAGACAGCCCGGCGTCCATCTCGTCAAGCACGCCGAGTTCGGCTTCCACCTGGTCGGGGAACACGGTGTCGGCATGGCCGGCGGCACGCGCGGCGTCCAGCCAGGCGAACTGCCAGGCGTCCCAGGCCTGCGCGGCGGCGCTGCGGGCCTGCTGCAGGCTGGCCAGCGTGTGCCGGGCTTCCTGCACCTGCCGCTGCAGCATGCTGCGCTGGCCAATGGCCTGCGCGGCGGCGGCCAGCTGCTCGCGGGCGCGGCGCAGGCAGTCAGCCAGCGGGGGCGCGGCCTCCTGGCCGGGGGCGAGCAGGGCCCACAGGGCCTGCTGCATGTGGTTGAACAATTCGCTGCGCGCCTGCAGCTGGCGTTGCAGGGTGTCGCACGCATCGGCTGCGGCCAGCGCCTGGGCGCGGCCTTCCAGCCAGCCCGGCGCCAGGTCCAGCGGCAGGGCCGGCAGGCCCGCGGCGCTGCACAAGTCGCCCCAGCGCTGCTCGCGCAACACGGCGCGCTCGCTCAGGGCCTGCAGGCGCTGCTGCAGGGTGGCCTGCTCCAGCGCCAGGGTTTCCAGCCGCTGCACCTGGGCTTGCCGCTCGGCTTCGTGCTGGGCACGTTCCAGCCGCGCGTCGGCCAGCTGGTCGGCACCCAGCAGCTGCTGCTCGAATGTGGGCGCTTGCCCAGTCAATTCATGAGGAGCCTGCCGGATGTGCGCCCAGGTGGCGTCGCGTTCGCGGCGGGCTGCCTGCAGTTCTTCGCGCGAAACGGGCTGGAAGCTGCGCACGAGCTGGTCGAGCGCCAGCGCCACGCGGCGCTGCTCGGCGGCCTGGGCGTCGGCGCCGGCCTGCAGCGATTTCTGCTCGGCCTGGTCGGCCTGCCGCTCGGCCAGCAGAGACTGCAGCAAGGCGGCAGGCGGCACTGCCATGGCGCGCAAGGCCTCGGGCGGCTGGCGCCAGGCACCCAGGCCGGCCAGCGCGGCTTCCAGCGTGGCCTGCTGCTGGGCCAGGCGGGCCTGCAGCTCGGCCAGCGCGCTGGCGGGGTCGCCCAGGGCCTGCGCCTGCTCCACCGCGTCGGCCAGCGCCGGGCTGGCGGCAGCAGCGGGCAGCTGGCTCAGCGCGGCCTGCAGGTGCTGCACGGCCTGCTCGCGTTCGTGCAGCGCGGCCTCGGCGTTGCGCCGCTGCAGATCGAGCGTGCGGCGCTCCTGCAGCAGGCGGGCCAGGCGGGTGCGCACGCTGGGCGCGGGCAGGCGCTGGCGCACGGCGATCTCGTCGGTGGCCGCCCAGCCGAGGCTGGCGGCGAGTTCGGCCACCCGCGTCCATTCGACCCGCACCTCTTCGCTGCGCAAGGCGATGTCGTGCCGGTGCGCGCGGTATTGCAGGCGCTGCTCGTTCAGGGTGGTGATGTCGTCGGCCTGGGCCAGCAGCGCGTCGTCCACGGACACAGCAGCCAGCGCGTGGCCGGCGGCTTCGACTTCCCGCTGCAGGCGCTGGATGTCGGCGTCGGCCAGCGCGGCGGCCTGGCTGGCCTCGGCCAGCGACGCGGCAGCGTCTTCGGGCAACAGCGGCACCTCGGCCTCGTCCAGCAGCGCCTGCAGGCGGGTGCGCGCGGTGCCCAGCGCGGCCAGCGTGGGCATGACGCGGCGGATGCGCTCCAGCCGCGCGAGCTGGGCGCGCAGGTCGGCGTGGCCGCGGCGGGCGTCGTCGAGCGCCTGCGCGGCTTCCTGCAGAGCGTCGTGGCGGGCCTTCCAGTCGCGCGTGCGCAGCGTGGCCTTTTTCAGGGCGTCGCCCGCGGCCTCGAACTGCTCCTGCGCCTGGTAGTACTCGCGGGACGCGGCCTTGCGCGGGCCCCACTGGTTGTCCGCCTCGGTTTCCAGGTTCTTCAGCACCGCGCCCAGGTGTTCGATGCCCGCGGCCGACTGGAACAGCAGCCGACCCAGGTCGTCGGAGGCCGAGAGGATGCCCGCGCCCCCTTCCACCAGCGTGCGGTGCTCCAGCGCGTACATGCGGTTGAAGGCGGCGGCGTCCAGGCTGCCCAGCCAGGGCTGCAGTGCGTTGTCGGGCAAGGTACTGTCGTCGGCGGCGCGCAGGGTGTTGCGGTTGCCTTTGGCGCGCTCGAACACCAGCTCGGCCGGGTTCTCGCCCTGCCGCTGCAAGGTGCCGCCCAGGCGCAGGTCGGGCATGGCGTGCAGAAAGGCCAGCGGCGTGCGCACGGGAATGCCAAACAGCCAGTCGCCGATGGCCGAGCGCAGGGTCGATTTGCCGGCCTCGTTGGGGCCGACGATGAGGTGGATGTCTTGCGGGGCGCCCGGCAGGTCGAGCGAGCGGCCGGTGAACTTGCCGTAGCGGATGAGCTGGAGCTGGCGGATGCGCATGGGTCGGTCTCCTGCGGTCAGGCGGCGCTGCTGGCCTGGACCACACGCGACATGAGCAGCGGCACAGCCTGCGCAACGCGCTGGGGCAGCTGCTCGGGCAGGTGCTGGCGCAGCGCCTGCAGCTCAGGCGTGGTCTCCAGCAGGTCGTGGGGCAGTTTCTCCAGCAGGGCCTGCACGTCGGCCTGCAGGGTGCGCAGGAAGTCGGGGTCGCTGCCCGCGGCCAGCGCCATCTGCTCCAGCTCGGCCAGGGCGTCGCTGCCCTCGCCTGTGGCCACCGGCGCGGCGGCGGGGGCGCGGCTGTGCAGACGCACCTTTTCCACCCACAGGCGGTCGGCGTCGAGCGCCACGGCCTGCGCGATCACTTCCTGGCGCAGCTGGCTTTCCTGCCCGGCGAGCAGCGCATGGGCGGGCGACTCCCCCCTGAACACCACGCGCACGGCCAGCGGGTGGCGGTTGCTGCTGTCTTCCAGCAGCTGCTCCATGGCGTGGCCGGCCAGGCGCACGGCGCTGCGCAGATCGGTGGCGGTGCCGATGTCCACGTCCAGCCGGTGCCAGCGCAGCACGTCCACCTCGATGCGTTCCATGCCCGTGATCTCGCCCTCGTCGGCGCTCACCAGCAGGGCGCCGCGCGCACCGGTTTCCTTGATGTGGCGGCCCTGCAGATTGCCGGGGTAGGCGATGGTGCTGGTGCCGCGCTGCACGATGCTGTGCTCGTGCACGTGGCCGAGCGCCCAGTACTGGTAGCCGCGCGCCTGAAGTTCAGCCACCGAACAGGGCGCGTAGCTGGCGTGCTCGGTGTTGCCTTCCAGCGCGGTGTGCAGCACGCCGATGTTGAACCAGCCGGGCACCGGCGCCGGGTAGCCGGGCAGCAGGTTCTCGGTGGTGGCCGCGTGCCTGAAGCTGCGGCCGTGCAGGGCCACGCGGTGCGCGTCCAGCAGGAAGCTGGCGGCCTTGGTGGAGGCGAACACGTGCACGTTGTCGGGCAGCTCCAGGCGGCGCGTCATGTCGTTTTCAGCGTCGTGGTTGCCGTAGAGCAGGTAGACCGGAATGCCGGCCTGGCGCAGGCGGCCCATCTGGCGCACGAAGAACAGGCCGGTGTTGAAGTCTTTCCAGTCGCCGTCGTACACGTCGCCGGCGATCACCATGAAGTCGACCGCTTCGTCGATGGCGCGGGTGACGAGGTTGTGGAAGGCGTCGCGCGTGGCGGTGCGCAGGCGCTGCGCGGGCGCGTCCGGGTAGGCGGCGAGGCCGCGCAGGGGACTGTCGAGGTGGATGTCTGCCGTGTGGATGAATCGCATCGCGTGCCTTGTGGGCGACCGCTGCGCCGGGGTCAGCGCGCGCGGGCCATGGCTGCGATGTTAGGGCCTGCGCTCGGCGCTCGATTCGCTGGGCGCGCGGCTCAGCTCGTTGTTCTGCGTGATCAGCACATCCAGCATGCGCATGAACTCGGCGCGTTCGGCTTCGCCCAGCGGCGCCAGGATCTGCTCTTGTGCGCGCAGCATCACCGGCACCGCATCGGCCAGCGCCTGCTGCCCCGACAGGGTGAGGTACAGCTGGCGCGCGCGGCGGTCTTCGGGCGCGGTGCGGCGCTCCAGCCAGCCGCGGGTTTCCAGCCGGTCGACCACGCCGCCGGTGGTGGACGCGTCGAGCGCGATGTTGCGGGCCAGTGTGCGCTGGTCGATACCCGGCTGGTTGGCCACCGTCTGCAGGGCCGCGTACTGCACCGGCGTGAGACCCAGGTCGCCGGCTTCCTGCAGGAACACGCCAACCGAGATCTGGTGCAGGCGGCGGATGGCATGGCCGGGCTGGCGGTCGATGTCGATGGACGGGGGGGCTAAGGTTTTCATGCGAATGCGGGATAACCCTGATTTGGCGCTGCGAGATGTTAGCATTACACTAATGATAAGCACACTGATGATTAGTGTGCGGCTTAAAATTCCGCCCAACAGCCTGGCCCGCCCCCTTCCGGAGACATCCATGAACAACGAACACGCAACGCTGCCCGTCCTCGTCTCGGGCGGCGGCATTGGCGGTCTGGCCGCCGCGCTGGCGCTGGTGCGCCAGGGCTTCAACGTCCAGGTGCTGGAGCAGGCGCCCGAGATTGGCGAGATCGGTGCCGGCATCCAGCTCGGCCCGAACGCCTTCCACGCCTTTGACGCGCTAGGCATCGGCGACAAGGCGCGCGGCCGCGCCGTCTACACCGACTTCATGGTCATGCACGACGCCATCGACGAGCAGCGGGTGGGCCGGATCGAAACTGGCGAGGCCTTCCGCGAACGCTTCGGCAACCCTTACGCGGTGATACACCGCGCCGACATCCACGGCTCGCTGCTCGAAGGTGCGGTCGAGACCGGCCGCGTCGAGTTCTTCACCAACACCCGCATCGAGAAGGTCGAGCAGGACGAAACCGCCAGGACCGTCACCGCCATCGACCAGAACGGCAAGCGCTGGGTCGGCCAGGCGCTGATCGGCGCCGACGGCGGCAAGAGCGTGGTGCGCGCGCAGTACGTAAACGACCCGCCGCGCGTCACGGGCCATGTGGTCTACCGCGCCGTGGTCGACAAGGCCGACTTCCCCGACGACCTGAAGTGGAACGCGGCCAGCCTGTGGGCCGGGCCGAAGTGCCACCTGGTGCACTACCCGCTGCGCGGGGGCGAGCAGTACAACGTGGTGGTGACCTTCCACAGCCGCCAGCAAGAAACCTGGGGCGTGACCGACGGCAGCAAGGAAGAGGTGGAGAGTTACTTCCAGGGCATCTGCCCGAAGGCCCGCCAGCTCATCGAACTGCCCAAGACCTGGAAGCGCTGGGCCACGGCCGACCGCGAACCGATCGACACCTGGGTGTTCGGCCGCGTCACCATCCTGGGCGACGCCGCTCACCCCACGACGCAGTACATGGCCCAGGGCGCCTGCATGGCCATGGAAGACGCCGTGACGCTCGGTGAGGCCCTGCGCGTGACGAACAAGGACTGGGACGCCGCATTGCAGCTGTACCAGCAGAACCGCGTGACCCGCGCCGCCCGCATTGTGCTGAGCGGCCGCGAAATGGGCCGCCTGTACCACGCCGCCGGTGTGGAGCGCCTGGTGCGCAACAGCCTGTGGAAGGGCCGCAGCCAGGAACGCTTCTACGATGCGATGGAGTGGCTGTATGGGTGGAATGTGACGAATTGCTTGGAACAGGCTTGATAACCGATTGAGTTGATCACCAACCCCGTTCGGACTGAGCCTGTCGAAGTCCTCGCGAGCCCTTCGACAGGCTCAGGGCGAACGGATACCTGAGCAGCCAGCGGTTGCCGGAATGCACACAAGGAGACACCCCATGAACGAACTCGGACGACTCGAAGACCTGCCGCAGGACTACCGCGATGACCTGAAGAACCTGAACCTGGTGCCGCTGTGGCCCAGCCTGCGCGCCGTGCTGCCACCCGGCACGCCCACGCGCGCCACGCAGGCGGTGCACTGGCCCTACGTCACGCTCAAGCCCCTGCTGCTCAAGGCCGGTGAACTGACCCCGATTGAAAAGGCCGAGCGCCGCGTGCTGGTGCTGGCCAACCCGGGCCACGGCCTGGAGAACATGAAGGCCAGCCCCGCCATGTACCTGGGCATGCAGCTGCTGCTGCCCGGCGAGTGGGCGCCCAGCCACCGCCACACGCCCAACGCGGTGCGCATGATCGTGGAGGGCGAAGGTGCCTACACCACGGTGGACGGCGAGAAGTGCCCCATGAGCCGCGGCGACCTGATCCTGACCCCCACCGGCCTGTGGCACGAGCACGGCCACGATGGCACCGACCCGGTGGTGTGGCTCGACGTGCTGGACCTGCCGCTGGTCTATTACATGGAAGCCAGCTACCACATCAACGGCACGCGCCAGACCGTGAAGCAGGGCAGCGGCGACCGCGCCTGGACCCGCTCCGGGGTGGTGCCCACACAGGTGTTCAACCGCAGCGACAAGCGCTACCCCATGCTGCGCTACCCCTGGGTGGCCACGCGCGCGGCGCTTGTTGACATGGCCGAGAACGAGCCCGCGCTGGACTGCGTGCAGGTGACCTACGTGAACCCGGAGACCGGCACCGACGCGGAAAACATCCTCGGCTTCTACGCGCTCATGCTCAAGCCCGGCCAGACGCTCACGCTGCCGGCGCGCTCACCCTCGCAGGTGTTCCACCTGATCGAAGGCGGTGTGGACGTTGGCACCTGCGGCAAGACCTTTGCACTGGTGGAAGCGGATACCTGCTGCGCACCGGGCTACGAACCGGTGACGCTGACGAACCGCTCGGCCGACCAGGCTTCGTTCGTCTTCATCGCCGACGAATCGCCGCTGCACCGCAAACTCGGTGTTTACGAGGTTCGTTGACCACACCGCTGTTGTGATGGTGCAAATGCGGGGAGCCCCCACCCCAACCCTCCCCCAGAGGGGGAGGGAGCCAAATCCCGCGCGCACCGCGCGCCTGACCCGTTCCCCTCTCTTGCTCCTTCCCCCTCTGGGGGAAGGCGGGGATGGGGGCAGACGTGGCCCAGCACATCCCGTCCCTATCCACTTCTCTGAATCCTTTTTTTCGAATCCACCATGACCCAATACCTCTTCACCCCGCCCGCCATCCAGTCGCTGCCCATCCGCGGCAAGACCGAGCGCTTCCCCATCAACCGCATCTTCTGCGTGGGCCGCAACTACCACGCGCACGCCGTCGAGATGGGCCGTCCGGTCGACAAGAGCGTCGAGCAGGCCTTCTACTTCACCAAGTCGCCGCAGACCCTGGTGGAGAGTGGCGCCACCGTGGCCTACCCGCCGCGCACCAGCAACTACCACTTCGAGATGGAACTGGTGCTGGCCATTGGCAAGCCGGGCTTCCGCGTGAGCGAAGAGAACGCCCACGAGCTGGTCTACGGCTACGCGGCAGGACTGGACATGACCCGGCGCGACCTGCAGCTGGTGGCGCGCGACAAGGGCCGCCCCTGGGACACGGGCAAGGACATCGAAGAAGGCTCGGTGTGTTCCGAAATCGTGCCCATGGAGGGCGTGGTGGTGGAGAGCGGCGCGATTGCGCTGGAAGTCAACGGCCAGACCAGGCAGTCTTCTTACGTGAACAAGCTGATCTGGAACATCCGCGAAATCATCGCCGACCTGTCCACCTACTACCACCTGCAGCCCGGCGACATCATCTACACCGGCACCCCCGAAGGCGTGGGTGCGGTGGTGACGGGCGACCAGATCACCGGCCGGGTGGAAGGCATTGCCGAGATCGCGCTGACCATCGGCGCCGCCAAATGAGCACGATGAAGCTGCACAACTTCTGGCGCAGCGGCACCTCGCACCGCACGCGCATCGCGCTCAACCTCAAGGGGTTGGGCTATGAGTACATCGCGGTCCACCTGGGCAAGGAAGCGCACCTGACGGACGCCTTCAAGGCGGTGAACCCGCAGCAGCTGGTGCCCGCGCTTGACACCGGTGAGCAGGTGCTGATCCAGTCGCCCGCCATCCTCGAATGGCTGGAAGAGCAGTACCCCGCGCCCGCGCTGCTGCCCGCCGACGCGGATGGTCGCGCCCGCGTGCGCGCGCTCGCCGCCATCGTCGGCTGCGACATTCACCCCATCAACAACCGCCGCATCCTGGAGACCCTGCGCAAGACGTTTGGCGCCGACGAGGCCGCCATCAACGCCTGGTGCGGCACCTGGATAGGCGCCGGCTTTGACGCGTACGAGGCCTTGCTGGCGGCCGATGCGCAGCGTGGCTCCTTCAGCTTCGGCGACACGCCCACGCTGGCCGACTGCTACCTGATCCCCCAGGTGGAGAGCGCACGGCGCTTCAAGGTCGACCTCTCGCGCTGGCCGCTGATCAGCGCCATCGACGCGGCCTGCGCCGAGCTCGACGCCTTCCGGCGCGCGGCGCCAGCCGCACAACCCGACGCAGCCTGAGGGGCCCGCGCACACGGCGGGCTCCGCCTCGCACCCCTGCGTGGTGAGAGGGCTTCGACAGGCTCAGCCCGAACGGGGATGCCCGGCTCGGCCCGTCAAACCGCACGCAAAAGCAAGCCCTTCGGCGAGGAAAAAGACGGTGGTGCAGAGGTACAGACCCGTTCGAGCTGAACCTGTCGAAACTTTGTCAGAGCCCTGACCCGCGGCGCACCCTTGCCCCTTCAGGCTGAGCCTGTCGAAGCCTGGTCAGAGCCCTGCCCCACAGTGAACCCCACCCGTTCGGGCTGAGCCTGTCGAAGCCTTCTCACGCTCCTGGAGCGCAGCCTCTCAAGCACCACCCGCTGGCGGCTCCAGCCCGCGGCGGCGCATCATGTCGGCGCTCATGGCCCGCAGGGCCTCGTCGGACAACTGGCGCTGCGCGGCGGGGTAGACCACGCCATCTTCGTCTTTCAGGTGCTGCTGGTAGAGCGCGGCAAAACCGTTGAGGGCCGCGGTCTGGTCGGGCGTGAGGCGGCTCCAGCCCGCGGCGGGTGCCTGTGTCAGCGTGGCCAGCACGCCACGCGCGCGGGCCCATCCCTGCGCCATGTCCACGTGGTCCTGCTGCAGGCGCAACACGATCTCGCGCAGCACCGGGTCGCCGCTGGCCAGCAGCGGCGGGAACACGTGGCGCTCCTCGTCTTCGTGGTGCAGCGGTGCGGCCTGGTCGAAGTAGCGCATCACGTCGGTCGCGGCCTTGACCACGTCGCCATCCCAGCCGGTGTGCACCAGGTGCTGCTGCAGGCGCACCAGCAGGCGCAGCATGCGCTCCACGCGCTCGTGGCAGGCGTCGAGCATCTCGAACGGCGCCTCGAAGCCCGCCCCCGGCGCGCGGTGGCCGGGCAGCGTGATCTGGGTCAGCGGAATCGAACTGGCCATGTGGCCGTCCTCAGCCGAGCTGCACCGCCCGGCCCTGCGGGTCGAAGGGAATGAAGTTCTGGATGCGGCCCTGCTTGATGGCCTCGACCATGTCCTGCAGCGGCTGGTCGGCGTCCTGGCTGGTGGGCGGCTTGCCGGGCTTGCCGCCCATAGCCGCGGCAAACACCATGCCCCAGGCGGGGCCCATCTGGTCGGCTTCCTGCTTGAGCTGGGCGAACGAGTCCAGTTCTTCGGGCGCCTTGTCCACGCACATCTGCGGCACCAGCGCGCCGCCGTGCCCGCGCTCGAAAGCTTCGCGCTCAGCGGGGCCGGCGTCGTCGGGCAGTTCGACAGCGGCGAACACGAACAGCAGGCGCTGGGGTTGCGGCTGGGCGCGGGCGGCGCTCAGCAGGTCGTCAAAAGTGGAAATGTCCATGGGGCAGGGTCCGAAAAAGGGAAAGGTCAGGCCTCGGGCGGAGTGCTGCCGAGGGTGCTGAAGTAGTCGGCCACGGCCGGGCGGGCGCGGGGCTTGCGGCGGGAATGCACGGTGCCGATGCTCACGAAGCACAGCGCCTGCTCGCCCGCTCGCAAGGCAAAGAGCTGGCGCAACGGCTCGGACTTGAGCGCCTTGCCGCTGGTGAGGGCCGAGCCGAAGCCCAGGGCGGTGGCCATGAGCAGCAGGTTCTGCACCGCGCAGCCGGCCGACAGCGTGCGCTCCAGCAGGTCGACCTCGGGGTCGCCGCGCTCGGCGTCCACCACGGCCAGTAGCAGCCAGGGTGAGCGGTGCGCCTTTTCGCGCGCCTGCTCCAGCTGGTCGGGGGTGGCACTGGCGTCGCGCTCGCGCAGCGACTGCGCAAACACATCGGCCAGGGCCGAACGGTGGTCATCGGGCACGGCGATGAAGCGCCAGGGCAGCAGTTGCCCGTGGTCGGGCGCGGCGCCGGCGGCGGTCAGGATCGCGTGCTGCTGCACCAGGTCGGGCGCGGGCGCGCCCAGGCGCTTGGGCAGCACGGTCTGGCGGGCCTGGATGAGTTCGCCCGTCATCGCAGACCAGTCGGGGGTGGCGTCGGGCGCGGGGGCGTCGGGCACGGAGTCGGGGCGCGTGGGCATCAGCATGGGGAACAGTTCACTTTAAAGGAGTTCAACCCGGCCGGCCATCGGCGCGCAGCTGGCCGTACCAGCCCAGCATGCGCAGGCCCCAGACCGCCATGACGCCGCTCCACAGCAGGGCCGCAGCCATCACCAGCCAGCCCGGCGCGCCCTGGGCGGCGGCGCCGATGCGCACCACCACGGCGAGCTGCAGCAGCCAGAACAGGGTCCAGACCAGGTTGTCGGCCACCAGGGGGCGACCGCTGTGGCCGCAGGACACCCGCGTGACCATGGCCAGCATCAGCGAGCCCAGGCAGCCCATGGTGAGCGCGTGCAGCGCGCCCAGGCCCAGCACCGGGGTGCCCAGGCGCATGCCCAGCAGCTGCGACACACCGGCCAGCACGAAAGACACGCCCAGCCACAGGAAACCCAGGTGCAGCATGGCGAGCAGGCGGATGCTCAGGCTCTGCACCAGGCCCCACACAAAGGCCAGCCACAGGATGACACTGCCCGCGGCCAGTTCGGCCAGGCCCAGGCCCAGCATCCAGGCGCGTGCGCCGCGGCCGGCGCTGCCGCCGCCGATCCATTCCATGAGCATCGGCATCCACACCGCGGCCACTTCGAGCGCAACCGCCCCCAGCAGCACCCACAGCACCCAGAACGGGCGCCAGGCGTCGTGCATGGGCACGGCGGTGGAGGTGAAAAACGGAATCATGCGGTGCGCCACCACCAGGTAGGTGACGACCACGAAGCCCCACAGGCCGGTCTGCACGGCGGCGGAGGCCACGTCGGAGGCCTCCAGCGCCACGGCGCCGAGCATCAAGGCCAGGCTGAACACGCCGACCCCGCCGGCCAGCGCCACGGTGCGGGCGTGCAGCCGGTCGGCCTGCTGGCTGCGCAGCACCAGCCGGCCAAACAGGGTGACGATCCAGGCCAGCCCCAGCAAGGCTGCCAGGCCGCCGAGCAAGGCCAGCCCCAGCGACAGGTGCACGCCGAGCAGCCAGACCAGCCAGCCGCCCGCCTGGAGCAGCAGCGGCACCGTGAGCGCGCGGGCCTCGGGACCGGGCACGGCGAGCCACTTCGGGCCGGCCGTGAACAGAAAACCGGTGAAAAAGAGCGGGATGAAGCCGAAGCTCATCACCGCGGCGTGCCCCAGCGAGGGCGACATGGCATACGAGAGGCCCAGGGCACCGGTGACGCGGTCCACCTGCAGCAGCGCCCACCAGACACCCGAGGCCAGCAACAGCAGCACCGCCAGCGCAAAGCCCAGGCGGTGCGGCGCCAGCAGCAGGTGCTGCGGGCGCCAGGACTGCCCCTGTGGTGGACCGGCCCGCGGCGCAGACGTGCGCTCGGGCGTGATCGGGTGGGGCTTCGCAACAGTTGCCAATTTCACGGGAAGCCAGTCAAGTGTGGTGCGTCTTCGCCTGCCTTCAATGGGCAAGCCATCGGACGTTTCTATCTGCCGAAGGTGTCTGGGTCTGTACACGCAGAGCCTGCCGCTGGCATCGCCAGACCAGCCGCCACGCGGATGCGTGGGGTCGGCAGCATCTCTGCACCATGGACAAATTAGACGACAGAAAGCCCCTCTGCAAACACGCAGAGGAGCTACTACCAAAGAGCGATGGACCGGCTCCGCGAGCCTGCAGCGGAAGCAAAAAAGAACCGCTGCGGCGGATGCGACAGCGGTCGGGACGCGGGGGGACCGCGTCGTTTAGGCCAGGGACGCGGGCACGTTCAGCCGCAGGTGCCCAGGTGGCCGCACTGGGTGCAGTAGTCGCAGCCGTCCTTGCGGATCATGGCGTGCGCGCCGCACTCGGGGCACTTCTTGCCGGCCATGACGCCGCTTGACGTGCTGGCCGCAACGGCCGGCACCGGGCCGGGCGCCACCGCGGCCACGCCCTGCTGGGCACGGCGCGCGATGATGCTCTGCAGCGCGAAGGCGATGGCGGCGACTTCGGAGTCGTGCCACATCGGCACGTGCGTGCCGTCGGCCTTCTGGTAGGTGCCCAGGCGCACCGGGCCGCGGTCCCAGGCCACCTTGCGCATGTCGCCGAGGGCGCGCTCCAGGAAGCCGCCGCGTGCGGCCAGCGAGAGCATGCGCATGGTGGAGGTGATCCACTGCTGCGACTCGCCGCTCTGGCCCACGGGCATGAAGAACTCGATGGCGCGCTCGACCGTGCCCACGCCGTCGGCGGCGGGCACCGGCAGGAAGGAGACCACGATGTACAGCGTCTTGTGGCCCTCCTGCGTCCAGTACTCGACCTTGTCGGCCACGGCCGAGAGCGCGCCCTTGGGGCGGCTTTCGATCACGGTGCGCATCGGGTCCACGGGCACCGCTGGCATGGCCGCCGCCGTGGCAGCAGCGGCGTCGCTGGCGGCACTGCCGGTGTCGAGCACCGAGCCCAGGATGCTGTTCGGGCGGTAGGTGGCCAGGCCCTTGAGGTGGGCGCGCCAGGCCTGCTGGTACAGGCCCTTGAAGTCTTCGTAGGGGTAGTCGGCCTCCACGTTCACGGTCTTGGAGATCGCGGTGTCCACGAAGGGCTGCACCGCTTCCATCATCGCGATGTGGTCGCTGGCGCTCATGGCCAGGGCGTTCACGAAGTACTCGGGCAGCTGATCGACGTCGCCGCCGAGTTCGCGGTACAGGCGCCAGGCGTGGTCTTCCACCGCGTATTCGCTGGTGGAGCCGTCGGATTCGCGCTTCTTGCGGCGGTACATCCAGGAAAACGGCGGCTCGATGCCGTTGGAGGCGTTGTCGGCAAAGGCCAGGCTCACCGTGCCGGTGGGCGCGATGGAGAGCAGGTGGCTGTTGCGGATGCCGTGCTTGCGGATCTGCTTCTGCAGCGCGGCCGGCAGGCGGCTGGCGAAGGTGCCGGCGGCCAGGTAGTCGTCCACGACCAGCTTGGGGAAGGCGCCTTTTTCCTGGGCCAGTGCCACCGAGGCGGTGTAGGCGGCGTCGCGCATGCGTTCGGCGATCTGCGCGGCCATGGCGCGGCCTTCGTCGCGGTCGTAGCGCACGCACAGCATGGCCAGGGTGTTGCCCATGCCGGTGAAGCCCACGCCGATGCGGCGCTTGGCGGCAGACTCTTCGCGCTGCTGGGGCAGCGGCCAGAAGGTGACGTCGAGCACGTTGTCGAGCGCGCGCACCTGCGTGGCCACGGCCTTCTCGAAGGCGTCGAAGTCGAACGAGGGCAGGCCACCGAAGCCGAACGGGTTGCGCACGAAGCGCGTGAGGATCACCGGGCCGAGGTCACAGCAGCCGTAGGGCGGCAAGGGTTGCTCGCCACATGGGTTCGTCGCCGCAATGGACTCGCAGTAACGCAGGTTGTTGTCCTGCTGGATGTGGTCCAGGAACAGGATGCCGGGTTCGGCGAAGTCGTAGGCCGACTTCATCACCGTGTCCCACAGCTCGCGCGCGGCGATGGTCTGGTAGACCCACTGGCCGTCGGCACGCTGGTAGGCGCCCTTGGCGATCAGCGAGGCACCGGGACGTGACTTGTGCACCAGTTCCCAGGGCTGGTCGCCGCCCAGGGCTTCCATGAAGGCGTCGGACACGCCCACGGACACGTTGAAGTTGTTCCACCGGCCGGGGGTGCGCTTGGCGGTGATGAATTCGAGCACATCGGGGTGGTCGATGCGCAGCACGCCCATCTGGGCGCCACGGCGCGCGCCCGCGCTCTCCACGGTGGAGCACGACTGGTCGAACACGTTGATGTAGCTGCACGGGCCGGAGGCCATGGAGTGCGTGCCCTTGACCTCGGCACCCTTGGGGCGGATGCGCGAGAAGTCGTAGCCCACGCCACCGCCGCGGCGCATGGTTTCGGCCGCTTCGCGCAGGGCTTCGTAGATGCCGGGGTAGCCCTCGGCATCCACGCCCTGGATGCAGTCGCCCACGGGCTGCACGAAGCAGTTGATCAGGGTGGCCTGGATGTCGGTGCCGGCGGCGCTCATGATGCGCCCGGCGCCAATGGCACCGCCGCGCAGGTTGTCGAGGAAGCGCTGCTCCCATTCGGTGCGCAGCTCTTCCTTTTCCACCGAGGCCAGGGCGCGTGCCACCCGGCGGAACAGGTCTTCAATCCCGTCTTCGCCGGGTTTCAGGTATTTTTCTTTCAGCACATCGAGGCTGATGGGCTGGGTATGGGTCAGGTCCTGGGGACGCATGGAGTTGTCGCGTTTCATCTTCTGTTTCCTGTGGAGCGCTCAGAGCCGGCGGGTCTGGTGAACGGGGCCGGCCAACATGTCCGATGCGGCCGGTCAGGCCGCAGGGCGGGGCCGTAGCATAGGCGACGGCGCGCCCCGGTGCCTGGGACCGGGCAAATCAGGGGTGCTGGACGGATGGGGCAGGCTCTTGAACGAGCGCTGGCGGTCGAACGCCCGCCACCATCCATTTCAACAGATCCTGGACCGGCCGGATCTCCGAACCGAAAGGTAAAGTGCCGGCACCCCGGAAAAAGAGGCCTTTTTGCGTATCGCCTTCCATCGCATGACCCAGTTGCTGGTCGATGCAGAACTGGCCGATGCCCACCACGCCGTCGCGCAGGCCGCAATGCGCCAGGCAGTCGAAGGACATGTTGCACTTGGTCTTGGGGTGCGCCACGGCCTGCAGCTTGGGCTCGATGCGGATGTATTTGTCCAGCCACGGCGTACGCACGGCGCGCGCCGGCAGGCCGGCCACGCTGATGAATTCCACGATGTCTTCGGGCCGCGCCTCGGCCAGCACCCGCTTGAAGGCCAGCGCGGCGTCGCATTCGGTGGTGACGGCGAAGGCCGTGCCCATCTGCACGGCGCTGGCGCCCAGGCCCTGCCAGCGCAGGATGTCGTCACGACTGCTCACACCGCCGGCGACGATGAGGGGGATCTGCCCCTCCAGGCCAGCGGTCTTGAAAAATTCCATCACCTGCGGCAGCACGTTCTCGAAATCGAAGCGCGTGTCCTGCAGGTCGGCCACCTTGGCCGCGCCCAGGTGCCCACCGGCCAGGCGCGGGTGTTCGATGACGATGGCGTCGGGCAGGCGGCCCTTCTTTTCCCATTTGCGCACCACCAGCTGCACGCCGCGGGCGTCGGACAGGATGGGGATGAGCGCCGTTTTCGGGTGGTCTTTGGCGATCTCGGGCAGGTCCAGCGGCAGTCCGGCGCCCACCACCACGGCGTCGGCGCCGCTCTGCAGCGCCTGGCGCACATAGGCTTCGTAGGCGCTGAGCGCCTTCATCACGTTCACCGCCACCAGGCCACGGCCCTGGGCGATGCCGCGGGCGCGCTGGATCTCGCGGTCGAGCGCCAGCAGATTGGCGGCGTCGATCAACGCCTTGGCGTCGGGTTCCTTGTCCAGATGTCCGGTCTGGGCCATCAGGTCGGGGTGCAGGCGCCGCAGGTCCACCGAGGACACGGTGCCCACGCCGCCCAGGCCCGCCACCGTCCCGGCCAGCGAGCCGGCCGAGACGCCCACCCCCATGCCGCCCTGCACCACCGGAATCAGCTCGCGCCCGCCCAGCTGCCAGGTGCGCAGCCCGCCGCTGCGGGCCAGGGCCAGCAGCTCGGCGGCCTGCGCGGCGCTGGGAGGGGTGGCGTGGCCACGGCCTGCGGCTGCGGGGGGATGCGCAGCCGTGGCCGGCGCGTCGGGGGTGTCCAGGTGTTCCATCTCTGCCTTATCGGTTCCGCGGTTCAGTCCGCCGTCGCAGACTAACCAGCCAGGCGCGCGAGCGCCTTGCGGTGCGTCAAACAGCGGCCCGACGCACCCTTGGACGCTTCACTGCACCAGGGGGGTGTCGGCGCCCTGGAGCGTGAGACCCTCGATGCGGGCCTGCCCCACCAGCAGCTGCATGTACTGGCGCAGCGCGGTGCTGCGGGTCTGCAGCGCGAGCTGGGCGCGGATGCGGTCCTGCAGCGCCTCGAAGGCCGGCAACGTGCCCTTGCGGCGGCCCAGCACCTCGATGATGTGCAGGCCGAAACGGGTGTGGACCAGGCGCGGGTGCACGCCCATGCCCCAGCGCGAATCGGTCTGGAAGAACAGCTCGTTGGCCAGCTCGGGTGCACAGTCTTCCGGCGTGACCCAACCCAGGTCGCCGCCCTGCTGGCTCGACGGGCAGTTGGACAGTTCCTTGGCCAGCTGCTCGAAGCGCCCGGGAGACACGTCCTTGCGCGAGAGTTCGAGCAAGGCGGTTTCGGCGCGCTGCGACAGCGCATGCACGTTCACGCCCGGCGTCACTGCGAACAGGATGTGCCGCACATGCAGCGCCTGGCCCACGATGAAGCGGCCCTTGTTGGCCTCGAAGTAGCGCCGGCACTCGGCTTCGCCGGGTTCGGGCGAGACCACGGCCTCGTCGAGCATGCGCTCGATGGCGGCGCGCTGCTCGTCGTCTGGCTCGGGCGCCACCAGACCGGTGTGGCGGGGCAGCAGGCCGGCCTTCACCGCCTCCTGGCGCAGCAGCTCGGTGTGGGCGCGCTCCAGCAGGCTCTCGGCGTCGAGCTGCTCACCCGCTTCGTGCAGGGCAATGCCATTGATGCTGGCGACCTCGGGCTGGGCGGCACCCGCGCAAGCGCAGTTGCCGCTGCCACAGCCGGTCGAACCGGTGGACGGAATGGAGGCGTTCATGGCGGTTCCTCAGGAAGTGGTGCGCAAGGTGGCGGGCACCGGCTTGACGGCCAGTGGGGCGCCGCCTGCCTGGATGGGCTGGGGAGCGGCCGGCTGGATCTCGGGCTGCATGGCGGGCTGGGCCATGCGGTCGCGGTGGGCGGGCAGGCCCAGGCGACGGCTGCGCACCATCTGGTACGGACGGAACAGATAGGCCAGGGTGCCGAAGCCGCTCCACACATGCACCAGTCGCGAGAACGGGAACAGCAGGAAGATCGTCATGCCCAGCACCAGGTGAACCTTGAAAGGCCATTCCAGCGCGACGAGGCCGGCGGCGTCGGGACGGAAGGTCACGATGCGCTGTGCCCAGTCGGACAGGACCAGCATGGCGCTGCCGTCGCTGTGCGAATACGAGAACGGCAGCGTGGCCAGGCCCAGCACCAGTTGCACCCACAGGATGATGAGGATGAACAGGTCGGTGCGGTGGCTGGTCAGGCGGATGCGGTCATCGAAGATGCGGCGGTGCAGCAGCATCGACAGGCCCACGAAACAGATCGCGCCGGCGATGCCACCAGCGTAGATGGCGATGCGCTGCTTGACCGAAGCGTCCAGGAAGCCTTCGTAGAAGAAATGCGGCGTCAGCAGGCCCACCGCATGACCGAAGAACAGGAACAGGATGCCGATGTGGAACAGGTTGCTGCCCCACTTGAGCTGCCGCTTGCGCAGCATCTGAGAAGAATCGCTTTTCCAGGTGTACTGGTCGCGGTCGAAGCGCGCCAGGCTACCCATGAGGAACACCGCCAGGCAGATGTAGGGGTAGACGTTGAAGAGGAAGTTGTGCAGCGTGTTCATGCCTGCGCTCCTTGAGAAGTGGAAGGTGACTTTCTGAGGATGTGGATCGGTTGAGGCTGGCCGGGCTTGGCCTGGCCTTCGGTGGAGCAGCCGCCGAACACCTCGGGCTCGGCCCAGCTCTCGTCCATTTCAGGCTCGGGCGCCACGGCCACCGCTTCGGCCTTTTCGCCCGCGAGCTCCAGCACCGCGGCCAGCACGCTGGCGTAGGGGCTCTGGCGACCGGCCAGCGCGCTGAAGATGGCGCGCACGATGTGGGCGATCTCGCCCATGAATTCGCGCGCCTGCTGCGGCGGCTGGGTGGAGGCGAACTCCAGCACCACCGGCAGGTAGTCGGGCAGTTCGCTGGGGCCCAGGTACAGACCGGCCTTCTCATAAGTCTGGATCAGGTCGATCATGGCCGGGCCACGGTCGCGCGAGTCGCCGTGCACGTGCTCGAACAGGTGCAGCGCCGTGCGGCGGCCGCGGTCGAACAGCTCGACGTAGTCGGACTCCACTTCCAGCGAAGGGCGCGAGCCCAGGTGCTTGAGCAGGGCGTCCAGCTCGGCCAGGCGAGCCGCGGGCAGCGCCGCTTCCTTGTGCAGCTCAGCCTGCAGCTCGCCGGTGTGGGCACGGAACTCGGCGTCCGGGTAGCGCAGCAGGTGCGCCAGCACGCGCAGGGTGCGGGCGGCCTTGGGAGGGGATGAAGAAAAAAAGCTCATGGTGTCATGCCTCCAACTTGATCGGGATGGTGCGTTTCTTTTCAGAACCGAACAGGCTCGTCTCGGTCTGGCCTTCGGAACAGCCATTGCCGAAACTGAAGCCGCAGCCGCCCTTCACGTTGAAGGTGTTTTCCGCGTACTCGCGGTGTGTGGTCGGGATCACGAAGCGGTCTTCGTAGTTGGCGATTGCCATGTAGCGGTACATCTCTTCGACTTCCGCCACGGTCAGGCCGACCTGGTCGAGCACGTCCTCGTTGATCACGCCATCCACGTGCTTGTTGCGCTGGAAGGCGCGCATGGCCAGCATGCGTTCCAGGGCGCGCACCACGGGGCCGGTATCGCCGGCGGTGAGCAGGTTGGCCAGGTACTTCACCGGAATGCGCAGCTGCGACACGTCGGGGATTTCGCCGTTGTTGCCCAGCATGCCGGTGTTGGCCACCGAGTTGATGGGCGAGAGCGGCGGCACATACCAGACCATGGGCAGCGTGCGGTACTCGGGGTGCAGCGGCAGGGCCACTTTCCATTCCACGGCCATCTTGTAGACCGGGCTCTGGCGGGCCGCGGCCATCCAGGCATCGGGGATGCCATCGATGCGGGCCTGCGCGATCACCTTCGGATCGTTCGGGTCCAGGAACAGGTCGAGCTGGGCCTGGTAGAGGTCGATCTCGTTGGGCGTGCTCGCGGCTTCCAGGATGCGGTCTGCGTCGTACAGCAGCACGCCGAGGTAACGGATACGGCCGACGCAGGTTTCACTGCACACCGTGGGCTGGCCGGCTTCGATGCGCGGGTAGCAGAAGATGCACTTCTCGGCCTTGCCGCTTTTCCAGTTGTAGTAGATCTTCTTGTAGGGGCAGCCGCTGACGCACATGCGCCAGCCGCGGCACTTGTCCTGGTCGATCAGCACGATGCCGTCTTCCTCGCGCTTGTAGATCGAGCCCGA
>JAUXNG010000041.1 GCA_030682835.1 Hydrogenophaga sp.
GGGCCAGGATGAGGCCTCGAAAGGCCGAGAAATCGACCTCTGCAGTGTTGAAATCGATCGAAACGAGCACGGTAATTTCATGTCGCGAGATTCATGCGCTCAACGGCCTTCTCTGCGCCGGTTTTGAACACCATCCTTAGCAGATAGCTGTCGCGGTCCACCAGCACCGCCTTGAACCGCCCCTGAAACAGGTGCCCCACCTTGTGGTGGCGCTGGTTGAAGCCCTGCGTGAACACGCGGTTGATGTGCCGCATCAGCAGCGACAGATTGGCCAGCCGCGTCTGGATCACGAAATGGTAGTGATTGCCCATCAGGGACCAGGCCAACGCGCTAGCATCAAACCGGTCCAGACCCGACCCCAGCAAATCCAGCAAAGCCCGCCGCTCAGTGTCATCCACAAAGATCGGCTCTCGCCGGTCACCGCGCGACGTCACGTGATAGACGGCGCCGTGGAATTCAATGCGAAGAGGTCTTGCCATCGCAGCAGATTACCGGGTCGGGGGGAAAACGCAAGACCTGACTCCGTGCCATCCCGTTTCTTGAACGCGATGCCCCTGAAGTCGTGCGGCATGCGCGTCAAGTGTGGTGTGCGGGCAGGGGCAGGGCAGAACCGATCTATTTTGGAAGGTGAATTGGCGCGTCCCATGGTCGACGCAGCGCACGCTCAGAGAGATTTCAGGGCTGCGCAGGTCTTTCCCTGCTGTTGAGGCTCAAGTCCGAAGCTCGTCTAATAGCCGCAGCACAGCCGCCACCCCGCTATTTCCAAGCATTCACGATTTTCGCACAGAGTGCGCAGGTGTTATCCACAGATTTGTCCTATGACTCAGACTTCGGCATTCGTTAACATATCCTTCAGCCCATCAGTTTTGTGGTCTGTACCCTTCATCGTGGATGAGCATCCTCCGCAATCTGAATTAGTATTGATCCAACAACCATCCCGCGCCTGTCCTTGAAAACCCAGATATGAGCATCAACTTCCAGTTCCTAGTCGACCTCATCCAGACGATGGATAAGCACCCGGTCGGAGCCGCACTCTTCGTAGCCGCTTTAACGATTTGTTCTGTGGCTCTGGTGGCCTATACACGGTCAAAAATTCATTGATGCGAATCGAAACGCCTTAGACAGAGGGTAAAGCGCAAGCCCCGACCCGGTTGCCCCCAGCATTAAACTGGTCTAGCCGGGAGCGCAGCATATCTAGCAAAGCCCGTCGGTCCGTGGGTTGCAATAGATCGGCTCTCGCCGATCCTCCGCACGAACTCGCGTAACAAGCGGTCTCGGATAACCACGCTAAAAATTATGTCATTGCGGTTGACTGTATGGAAGGAAAAAATGCAAGACCTGACTGCGCTAAATGTTAAATTTGCAGGATAGAGGTGTCGTGGAGGAATTGGCCAGGCTTGAATTTGATTCGTCGAGGCTACTGTTTTGTGCAGTCTCCGACATATGACGCTGTAATGTTCAGGGTGGATGGGTCTGTTAACGTGCCCTGAGCAAATAACATTGTTCGATTGGCGTCAAATGTGATGATTGACGTAATGGGGCTTTCTTCTGCATCGGTGTATAGAGGAAGCCCAGAGGAATCAAGATGCCAGCGACTTAGTGCATAAATTGTTTCCCCCGAAATGGTTGCAGCTGTTTCCGTCGCCGTCAATCGAATGGTGCTATCGGAATAAACTGTATCAAAAGGCGGCCTTGGTTTGCATATGTAGCTTCCATTAAGGCTAAGGTAACCGGCGTCCAAGATTTCAGCTTCACCGCCACCTCCACATCCTGCCAAGAGAAGAGCCGTTGACATAAATATTGGAAAGAGAGTTTTCATCTAGTACTCGGAGGTAGTGTGAAGCCAGGCTTATCGAAGGATCAATGCTGGGGTAGACAGCGGCTAATGGTTTGGTTTGCCCAGAGGTTATAGGACTTTTACGTGGGAGGCTTCAGGAACCCACCGTGGAAGGAGCTCATCGCCGGGCGTCGAGCTCACTTACCCCAGCTATCCTTCAACCCCGTAACCCGGTTAAACACAGGTTTAACTCCCGCTACGTGGTCCACCCGATCCGCCACAAAGTACCCAAACCGTTCAAACTGAAACTTCTGATCCGGCAACGCCGCAGCCAGTGAAGGCTCCACATAAGCCGTCACCACCTTCAGGCTGTTCGGGTTCAGCGCCTCAATAAAGTCTTTGCCGCCCGCATCCGGGTTCGGGTCGCTGAACAGGCGGTCGTACAGGCGCACTTCGGCTTGCACGCCGTCGCTCGCGCCCACCCAGGTGATGGCGGCTTTGGCTTTCACGCTGTCGGCGCCGGGGGTGCCGCTCTTGGTGCCGGCGATCACTTTGGCGTGCACTTCCGTCACGGTGCCCGCTGCGTCGCGGGTGCAGCCGGTGCATTCGATGACGTAGCCGCCTTTGAGGCGCACAACGTTGCCCGGCTGCATTTGGCCGTCCGCCCCTGGCCGGGGCGGATAGAGCCGCTTGTAGCCCTTGGGTGGCACTTCTTCAAAGTCTTCGCGCTCGATCCACACGTCCTTGCCGATCTTGAACACGCGGTCGGGTGGCGGGGTCTGGCCCTCCGCAATGGCGCTGTGGGGCAGGGCGGGCAGGGTGCAGTCTTCTGTGTGCTCGTCTGAGCCGAACACTTCGGCCCAGTTGGTCAGCACGAGCTTCACCGGGTCGAGCACGGCCATGCCGCGGTGCGCCTTGTTTTCCAGGTCTTCGCGCAGGCAGCCTTCCAGGGTGCTGTAGTCGATCCAACTGTCGCTCTTGGTCACGCCAATCCGCTCGGCAAACAGCTGGATGCTTTCGGGCGTGTAGCCGCGGCGGCGCAGGCCGACGATGGTGGGCATGCGCGGGTCGTCCCAGCCGCTCACCTTGCGGTCGTACACCAGCTGGGCCAGCTTGCGTTTGCTGGTGATGACGTAGGTGAGGTTCAGGCGGGCAAATTCGTACTGGCGCGGGGGCGGGGCCTGCAACAGGCCGCCTTCGGCCAAGCGCTCCAGCAGCCAGTCGTAAAACGGGCGCTGGTCTTCAAACTCCAGCGTGCAGATACTGTGGGTGATCTGCTCCAGCGCGTCCTCAATGGGGTGCGCAAAGGTGTACATGGGGTAGATGCACCACTTGTCGCCGGTGTTGTGGTGCGTGGCGCGGCGGATGCGGTAGATGGCCGGGTCGCGCAGGTTGATGTTGGGCGAGGCCATGTCGATCTTGGCGCGCAGCACCATGCTGCCGTCTTCGTGCGCGCCGTCGCGCATCTCTCGAAAGCGCGCCAGGTTCTGCTCGGGCGTGCGGCTGCGAAACGGGCTGTCGACACCGGGTTTGCCGAAGTCGCCGCGGGCGGCGCGCATCTGCTCGGCGGTCTGTTCGTCCACGTAGGCATGGCCGGCGGTGATGAGGTATTCCGCCGCGCGGTACATGAAGTCGAAGTAGTCGCTGGCGTGGAACAGGTGCTGCTGCCCGTTGGCCTCCCAGCCAAAGCCGAGCCACTGCACCGCGTCGAGGATGGAGTTCACGTATTCCGTGTCTTCCTTCTCGGGGTTGGTGTCGTCAAAGCGCATGTGGCACACGCCGCCGTAGTCGCGCGCCAGGCCAAAGTTCAGGCAGATGCTCTTGGCGTGGCCCACGTGCAGGTAGCCGTTGGGCTCGGGCGGGAAGCGGGTGCGGATCTTGGCGGGGTCGGGCTGGCCGCTGTCGTGGTGGGCGGCGTCGCCCGGGGTGCCGGCCCAGCGGCGGCTGGCGTAGGTGCCTTGCTCCAGGTCTTTCTCGATGATCTGGCGCAGGAAGTTGCTGACCTTGTGTTCGTCGCCGCTGGCGGCGGCGGGCGCGTTGTTTTTCGGGCCGTTGGACGAGGCGTTCGTGGGGGTGTTGGAGCTCATCCAAGCATTCTAGGGCGGCGTAGCGCAAGGAGCCTGGACCGATCTGCGACCAATGGGTGCGCTCCCATCCACCGCTTCACGGCTGGGCGTCGCGCCATGGCACAGGATTTCCGGCCGGCGTTGGCTGCCCCGGCTTTCTGCCGGCGCGCCCCACGCGCAGGGAGCGTGAGGCGTTGCCAGGATCGCCCTCAAGCCGACGAGGGGAGCGTTGCGGAGTGTCAGCGGCGCGACGTTTCCGGTATCGTGACGCAGCGCGCTTTGCAGTCAAAAGAATGCATGTGATGAACCCAGACAACCCGGACACCATCGCCACGGCAGAAGACACACGCTGGGAAGAAACCCACGCGGAAGACGTGTTCCTGCCCTCGGTGCGGGTGCAGTTGGCCTGGCGCGACGTGGAGGCGGCTGTGGAGGCCGGCGCCATCGTGCCCGCGGCCGCGCACGCGCTGTGGGCCAGCTGGGCCGCACCGGGCACACCCACCCGCGTGGGCCCTGATGGCCCGCGGCGCGAAGTGCCGCTGGCCCCTCTGGAGGCGGCGCGCTCGCAGTTGCCGGCCGGCCTGGCGCCGGGGCCGCGTTTCAGTTTCACCAACACCCTGTATTACTTCGGCGGCATGCTGGCCATTGGGGCCATGACGCTGTTCATGACGCTGGGCTGGGAGCTGTTCGGCCCCTGGGGCGTGCTCGCGCTGGCGCTGGGCTACATGGTGGGCGCGCTGCTGGTGGCGAACCACCTGCTGGGCCGCGGCCTGCCCACGCCGGCCGGCATTCTGGCCACACTGGCGGTGTGCCTGGTGCCGCTGGCGGTGTGGGCGCTGCAGAACGGCTTGGGGCTATGGCCGGTCGACGGGCCTTCGAGCTACCGCGATTACCACCGCCTGATCGACTGGCGCTGGCTCACGCTGGAATTCGCCACTCTGGCCGCTGCGGTGGTGATGCTGTGGCGCTACCGCCTGCCTTTCATGGTGATGCCGGTGGCGGTGACGCTGTGGTACCTGAACATGGACGTGGCGCACATGCTCATGGCCAAAGACGGTTTTGACTGGCGGTTCACGCGCGACGTGTCGGTGGTGTTCGGCCTGTTCACCTGTGCGGTGGCGGTGTGGGTGGACCTGCGCACGCGCCTGGCCACCGAGGCCGAGGACCGGCAAGACTTTGCGTTCTGGCTCTACCTGTTCGGCGCCATCATGTTCTGGGGCGGGCTGAGCATGCGTGACAGCCACAGCGAGCTGGGCAAGGTGATGTACGCGCTGCTCAACGTGGGCCTGGTGTTCGTGGGGGCGGCCATCGGGCGGCGCGTGTTCACGGTGCTGGGGGCGCTGGGCGTGGCCGGTTACCTGGGTCACCTGGCCTACCGCGTGTTTGCCGACAGCCTGCTGTTCCCCTTTGCACTCACGCTGCTGGGCCTGGCGGTGGTGGCGCTGGGCATCTGGTGGCAGCGCCATGAAGAAGCCCTGCAAGAGCGCTTTGCCAGCTGGCTGCCGGCGGGCTTGAAGGCTCTCGCACGGGGCTGATGGCGCCGGTTCGACAAGCTTCACGGGCGCGTGCGGCGATCCCAAATGACGTCGGCCCGGCGTTCCTTCGGTGGAGCGCTCAGGGCCGACACCGCGTTTGTACCGGCGTTTTCAGGCCACCTGTGACAAGGTCGTCACACCCGTATCCGTGCGTTACTGGCCGAAGCGCGGCCCGTCTTTCAGGAACTCGATCTCTTCTGGCGTGCTGGGGCGGCCCAGCACCGCGTTGCGGTAGGGAAAGCGGCCGTAGGTGGCAATGATGTCGCGGTGCTGGCGGGCAAAGCGCAGGTTGGTCGCCAGGGTTTCGCGCAGCTCTACCGTGGCGGTGTCGACCAGGTAGCTGAAGCGCTCCACGCACTCGTCCTGCAAGGCCAGGTCTTCGGCGTGCATCAGCGGCATGTAAAGAAACACGCGCCCCACCCGGGGCAACAACAGGTCCTGGCGGCGGGCCAGCGTGGCGCGCACCAGGTGCTGCGCCCGCGCATCACCGGCAAAGGCGCGTGCCTGGCCGCGGTACACGTTGCGGGTGAACTGGTCGAGCAGGATGAGCAAGGCCAGGCGGCTGTGCGTGGCCTCTTCCCAGTCGGTGAGGCCTCCCGCCAGGGCAACGTCCACCAGCGCGCCGAAGCGCTGGGTGATCTGCTGGTCTTGCACTGCCAGGCCACCAAACCACAGCTGCTGGCGGTCGGTGCTGGGCCAGTCGTTCAGCAGGCCGTCGCCGAACCAGAAATCGAGCACGTCCTGTGCAGAGGGTTGGGGGCCAGTGGAAGGGTGAAGGGGGGCGGGTGAAGTGCTCATGCGTTGATTCTGCCGGGCTCGGCCGTGGCCGCGCACCGCGTTACGTTTGGCTACTCCTTTGACCGGGCGTGCGGTACGGGTTACAGCGCGATTGCCTGTAATGGTGTCAGGCGGGCAAGCGCCCTGCCACCTACCAGGAGACCTTCCATGAAAGCAGCCTTCTTGCAAACACCCTGGAGCCGCAGTTCGGTCTGGGCCCGCGGCGTCATGCTGGCATCCCTGGCCGCGGGCGCCTGGGCACTCTCGGCCGGAACCGCACAGGCTCGCAGCGGCAATGACGTGTACTGGTCCATCGGAGTGCACTCACCGGGCGTGGCGGTGGGGGTGTCGAACGCACCGCCGGTGGTGGTGCACCAGAGCTACCCTTCTTACAGGCCGTACCCCATCTACCAGCAACCGCAACCGGTCTACCAGCAGCGCCCGATCGTGATCCAGCACGCGCCGGTGGTGGTGCACCAGCCCTATCCGTACCCGTATGTGCGCCCCATCGTGGTGGCCCCGGCCCCCAGCTACCACCCGGGCCGTGGTCACGGCCACCAGCGGGGATGGGATGACCGTCGCGGCCCCAAGCACAAGAACGACAGACACCGCCACGATCGGCGCGGCCACGGCCATTACTGAGCATCGCTTGCCAGCACCGGGGCCCCGTGACACGCGATCGTTCGCCCGGGTGCCACGGAGGGGGCAACTGCCGTCACGGGGCCGTCACACGCAGCCGTTACGATAAGAACCGTCAGCGGACCAGTGGTTGGTCCGTTTTTTTTGCGGGCATGCGGCCCGCCGCGGATGGTTCATGGATATTGGTTTGTTGCTCAAGGCCGCCGTCATGGGTGTGGTCGAAGGCCTCACGGAGTTTCTGCCGATTTCTTCCACCGGTCACCTGATCCTGGCAGCGGCGCTGCTGGACATGCCGGGCGAGAAGATCAAACTGTTCGAGGTGGTGATCCAGACCGGGGCCATCATGGCCATCGTGTCGCTTTACGCCGAGCGTCTGTGGAAGACGCTGGTGGGCCTGCCCACCGAACGGCAGGCGCAGCGCTTTGCGATGAATGTGCTGATCGGATTCGTGCCCGCAGCGGTGGCTGGGGTGCTGTTCATCGACGTGATCAAGGGCGTGCTGTTCCAGCCGGTGGTGGTGGCCGCTGGTTTCATCATCGGCGGCTTTGTCATCCTGTGGGCCGAGTGGCTGCAGCAGCGCGGCAGCCGCGTGCACGTGACCGACGTGGACAACGTGCACTGGACCGATGCACTCAAGGTGGGGCTGGTGCAGTGCACGGCGCTGGTGCCCGGCGTGAGCCGCTCGGGCGCCACCATCATCGGGGCCATGCTGCTGGGCTTCAACCGCAAGGCGGCCACCGAGTTCAGCTTCTTCCTGGCCATTCCGATGCTGTTTGGCGCCGCGACCTACGACCTGTACAAGAACCACAGCCTGATCACGCTCGACGATCTGCCGTTCTTCGGTGTGGGCATGGTGGTGTCGTGGCTGGCGGCATGGGTCTGCGTGCGCTGGCTGCTGCGCTTCGTGGGCACGCACAATTTCGTGCCCTTTGCCTGGTACCGCATCGCCTTCGGGCTGCTGATCCTGGTCACCGCCTACATGGGCTGGATCGACTGGGTCGGCTGATCAGCTGGCGGCCGGGTCTGCGACGTCAGCCGCGTCAGCGGCGGGCAGGGTGAACGCGAAGGTGGCGCCGGCGCCTGGCTTGCCCTCGGCCTCGAACACGCCGCCATGGCGCTGCACGATGCGCAGCGCCGTGGCCAGCCCGATGCCCAGGCCACCGAATTCGTGCGGCATGTGCAGGCGCTGGAACGGCTTGAACAGTTTGTCGGCCCGCGCCATGTCGAAGCCGGCGCCGTTGTCCTGCACGCAGAACCAGGTCTGCCCGTCACGTTCCCGTGCAAACACGCGGATACGAGCCTCGGCCGTTTCGGCCGTGTACTTCCAGGCGTTGTGCAGCAGGTTCTGTAGCAGGGCCTCTGCCAGCGGCGGGTCGGCCTCGGCATGCAGGCCGTCGGCCACCGACCAGTCGACGCGGCGCCCTGGCTCGTGCGCCACCTGTTCTTCCAGCAGGTGGCGTGCCATGGCCGACAGGTCGACGGGTGAGCGCTGCAGCGCCCCACGGCCCACCTGCGAGAGCTGCAGCAGGCCATCGATCAGCTCGCCCATCTTCTTGCTGGCCGCCATGATCCGCTGCAGGTGCTGCTGGCTGGCGGCGTCGAGCGCCGGGTTGTCCTCCTGCAGCGCTTGCGCAAAGCCGTTGATGATGCGCAGCGGCGAGCGCAGGTCGTGCGCCACGGCGTAGGAGTAGCTTTCCAGTTCGTTGTAGGCCCCGCGCAAAGCCTGGGTTCGCAGCTGGATTCGCTGCTCCAGCGTGGCGTTCAGCCGCTGGATTTCCAGCTCGGCGCGCTTGCGTGCGGTGATGTCCTGGGTGACGCCCAGGGCGCGCACCGCCCGGCCTCTTGCGTCTCGCTCGAACTCGGCCTGCACCGAGTACCAGCGCTCCTGACCGTCAAACGAGAGCCGGTATTCCAGGTCGTACACGCCGCGCCCTTGCACAGCGGCTGCCCATTTGCGCAGCACCTCGGCTTTGTCTGCGGGGTGGGTGTGGGCCAGCAGCTCGTCGTCCCGGAATTCGCCGCTGGGAAGTCCCAGCACGTCAATGGAGCCGGTGAGTGTGGTGAAGCGCCGTGTGGCCACGTCGGCCTGCCAGGTTGCCAGCCCGGCGAGTTTCTGGGCCTGGCGCAGCAGCTGCTCGCTGGTGCGAAAAGCCTCTTCTGTCTTCTTGCGTTCGCCGATGTCCTTGACCACGGCGATGAGGTAGTCCGGGGAGCCATCGGCTTTGCGCACCAGCGACAAGGTGAGGTGCACCCACACCACATGACCGTCGCGGTGCAGGTAGCGCTTCTCCAGCTGGTAGTGCGGAATATCCCCCGCCAGCAGGTGCCGGAGCTGGTCGAGGTCTTTGCCCAGGTCGTCCGGGTGGGTGATGTCGCGGAAGGTCATGCCCCGCATTTCCTCGCGCGAATACCCCACCAGATCGCAATAGGTCTGGTTGATGCGTATCCACTGGCCGTTGATTTCGCTGTGGGCCATGCCGGTGGCGCTGTGCTCGAAGGTGGCTTCCAGCTGCTGGTGGCTGCGCTGGTTCTCGTTGTGCAGGTCGCTCAGGCGCGCGTGCTGCCGCTGCATCACGGCGATGGAGCCCACCACCGCCAGCTGGGTGAGCAGGTGCCAGAGGTTGAGCCAGAAGGCTTCCAGGGGGGATTCAAAGACCAGGCTGAAGTAAGGCCTGATCATCAGGAAGTTGACCGCCAGCATGCCCACGAGGGTGCTGAGCATGCCGGCGCGAAAGCCCCCGTACAGGGCAGAGAGGGCCGCCGCCAGCGCCAGGGTGACAAATCGGCCGCCCGACTCGGCTGGCGCCAGCGCCATGCGGGCCCAGACGGCGACGATCGTGATCAGCAAGGCAACCGCGAAGCGCTTCCACACCGGAACCCGGTGGGGCTGCCATTCGCCCATGCGCTGGAGCCGGGTCCAGGTGGGCGAGAACAGGCTGGCGAATGGCGGGGCGCGCATGGCAGCGTAGCTTACGCTTTCATGGCCACCTGTAACCGCAGAAAACCCTTGGCTTTCGGGCCTTGATGGGCCGGCGGCGCCCAGGGGGCGTCAAGCCAGGGCCGGTGCGGTCTGCATGCTGCGCAGCAGCCGGTCGATGGCGGCGGCTGTTTCCAGCGGCCTTTCCATGGGGAACAGGTGGCTGCCTTCGACCATGGCCATGCGTTCGGGGTGCGCCTTGCCCACCAGGCGGTGGGTCATCGTCATGCCCACCTGCTTCATCTCCAGCGACTCGGTGCCGCCCAGGAAGGCCACCGGGCAGGTGAGGGGGTGGCGCCGCAGCAGCCGGTCCAGGTTGTGGGGCAGTGTGTTGTAGATGGCCGTTTCCACGTCGCGGTCAAAGCTCAGCACACGCTGGCGGGTGCTGCCGTGCACGGCGTCGTGGGTGCCGAGCGTGATGTAGTCGCGCAGCACCTGCGGGTCCCAGCTGGCAAAAGCTTTCTTGCGGGCGAAGTGTTCGAAGGCGGTAGTGGCATCGGGCCAGCTGTTGCGCCGGCGCCGGCTCACCTTGCCCGGCGACACCGATCCCACGAGCTGCGTGCGCTTGATCAGCTCCAGCGTGCGCGCGCGCCAGCCACCGAGCACGGGAGAGTCGATCAGCAGCACGCCCTTGACGCCGCGGCCACCCAGCTGCGGGTGGCGCGCCGCGCACATCAGGCTCAGGAAACCGCCCAGCGAATGCCCGACCAGCCAGGCCGGTTCGCCGTGCCGTTCGATTTCAGGGGCTGCAAAGTCGGCCAACTGCTGCACCAGGTGCGGCCAGTTGCTGGTGACCGGGTAGCGTGGGTCATGGCCGAACTTGTCGACCGCCCGCACCGAAAAGCCGCGCGAGCGCAGCGACTTGAACAGCGCGCCGTAGGTGCTGGCCGGGAAGCTGTTGGCATGGGAAAAGATGATCAGTGACATGCGGGAGAGCGGCCTAGATCAGCTTTTCCTTTGAGTTGCTGATCTTCTTCAGCGGCTGCACCCGGTTGGACGCGCAGAGCAGGGGCACGTCGGTGTGGCTGCTGTCCCAGGTGGGGTGTTCGATGCCGTCGAACACTTCGCGCAGCTTCTGTCCCCACACGGTGTGCAGCATGCGGAAGTACGGGTTTTCGTGGTCGATGCAGGTGATCTTGTCGGAAGCGAACGAGTCGGCCTCGTAGATGGCCAGGTCCAGCGGCAGCCCGACCGACAGGTTGGACTTGAGCGTGGAATCCATGGAAACCAGCACGCATTTGGCCGCTTCGGTCAGCGGCAGGTCGGGCCGGATCACGCGGTCGAGCACCGGCTTGCCGTACTTCGATTCACCCACTTGGAAGAACGGCGTTTCGGCGGTGGCTTCTATGAAGTTGCCGGCCGAATAGACCTGGAACAGGCGCATGCCTTCGCCCTTGATCTGGCCGCCGAAGATCATGGACACGTTGAAGTCCACCCCGGCGTGCTTGAGTGCCTCGCCGTCTCGCTCGAACACGTGGCGCACCGCGGCGCCCAGCACCCGTGCCGCGTCAAACATGCTCTTGGCGTTCCAGATGGTGATGGGGTCGCCGCCGGCCGGGTCCTGCAGCTGCTCGACCTGCAGGATTTCGCGCACCGACTGCGAAATGCTCAGGTTGCCGGCCGACAGCAGGCACATGAAACGGTCACCCGGCTTTTCGTAGACGATCATCTTGCGGAAGATGCTGATCTGGTCGAGGCCGGCGTTGGTGCGGGAGTCGGACAGGAAGACCAGCCCGGCGTTGAGTTTGACGGCGACACAGTAGGTCATGGTGTTTGGGCCAGTTGCTTGAGTGAATAGAGGTGTTCGAGCGCTTCGCGCGGGCTCAGCGTGTCGGGGTCGATCTGCTGCAGCGCGGTCTGCAGGGGGTGCGGCAGCGGCTCTTCGCTCAGCGGCGGCGGTGCGAACAGGTCGACCTGGCTGCGGCTTTCCACGCTCTGCGCTTCCAGCGCCGCGAGCGCGTGGCGGGCGTGCTGCACCACCGCGTTGGGTACACCGGCCAGCCGCGCCACCTGAATGCCGTAACTGCGGCTGGCGGGGCCGGGCTCGATCTGGTGCAGGAAGACGATGCCGCCGGTGCCCTTGCCTTCGACCGCGCTCACATGCACGTTGACCGCTGCGTGGTGGCCGGCCGGAAATTCGGTGAGTTCGAAATAGTGCGTGGCAAACAGGGTGAAGCAGCGCGCCTTGTCGTGCAGATGGGTGGCAATGCCGCCGGCCAGCGCCAGGCCGTCGAAGGTGGAGGTGCCGCGACCGATCTCGTCCATCAGCACCAGACTGTTGGGCGTGGCCGCGTGCAGGATCTGAGCCGCCTCGGTCATTTCCACCATGAAGGTGGACTGGGCGTTGGCCAGATCGTCGGCCGCGCCGATGCGGGTGTGGATGGCGTCGATGGGCCCCAGGCGGCAACTCTGGGCCGGCACGTAGCTGCCCATGCTGGCCAGCAGCACGATCACCGCCACCTGGCGCATGTACGTGCTCTTGCCGCCCATGTTGGGGCCCGTGATGACCTGCATGCGTTGCTTCGGGCCCAGCACCGTGTCATTCGGGATGAAGCTGCCCCCCGTGGTTTCGTTCAGCCGTGCTTCCACCACCGGGTGGCGACCGCCGCGGATGTCGATGCAGGGCTCTGGCACGAACTGCGGCTCGGCCCAGCCCAGCGTGAGCGAGCGCTCGGCCAGGGCGCACAGCGCGTCCAGCGCGGCCATGGCGCGGGCCAGATCGCCCAGCGCGGGCACGTGGGCCTGCAGCTGGTCGAGCAGCTGCTCGTACAGCCACTTTTCTCGGGCCAGCGCACGGTCCTGCGCGCTCAGGGCCTTGTCTTCGAAGGTCTTGAGTTCGGGCGTGATGAAGCGCTCGGCGTTCTTCAGCGTCTGGCGGCGGCGGTAGTCGTCGGGCACCTTGTCGACCTGGCCCTGCGTGACCTCGATGTAGAAGCCGTGCACCTTGTTGAACTGCACGCGCAGGTTGGCAATGCCGGTGCGGGCGCGTTCGCGCGCTTCCAGCTCGATCAGGAAGCCGTCGCAGTTGTTCTGGATGCCCCGCAGCTCGTCCAGGTCGGCGTCGAAGCCGTCGTTGATCACGCCACCGTCGCGCACCAGCGCGGCGGGTTCGGGCAGAAGCGATGCGCGCAGCAGGTCGCCACAGCCCACGGGCGGTTGCAGCCGGGTGGCCAGCTGGTGCAGCAGGGTGGGGGCCAGCGACGGGTCGATGACCGGGTCGAGCCCGTCCGCCAGCTCGCGCGCCAGCGCAGCGGCCCGCTCCAGCGTCTGGCACAGACCGACCAGCTCGCGCGGGCGCACCTGGCGCAGGGCGGTGCGGGCGCTGATGCGTTCCACATCGCTCGCGCCCTTGAGCGCCTGGCGCAGGCGCTGCCACAGGCCGCCGCGCAGCACGCCGATGGCGCCCAGGCGGGCGCGGGCCACGGCGCGGTCGCGTGGCGGGGCGAGCAGCCAGCTGCGCAGGGTGCGACTGCCCATGCCGGTGCAGCACACGTCGAGCAGCGAGAGCAGGGTGGGGCTGGTCTCCCCGCGCAGCGTCTGCGTGAGTTCCAGGTTGCGCCGGGTGTTGACCGGCAGGTCGATCAGTTCGTCGGTGCGCGCCACCTGCAGGCTGCGCACATGGGTCAGCGCCCGGCCCTGGGTGTGCTCGGCGTAGTTGAGCAGGGCGGCGGCGGCGGCATGGGCGTCGGGCAGGTCCTGCGCGTCCCAGGCGGCCAGGCTGGCGGCCTGCAGCTGCTCCAGCAGCTTGCGCTGGCCCAGCCCGGCGTCAAAGGCCCAGGCCGGGCGGATCACGGCCACCATGCGGCCACCGCTGGCGCCGGGCTGGGCGGCGATGGCCTGCACGGTCTTCTCGAAACCCGGGCTGACCTCGGCGCTGTACAGCAGCTCGCCGGGGCCCACCCGGGCGATCCAGTCGGCCAGCTCGTCGGTGGCGCACTGCGCCAGGTAGACGATGCCCTGCGTGACCGAGAGCCAGGCCAGGCCGCAACCGGTGCGCGCGCCCGGGTGAACGGCCATCAGCAGCGCTTCGGTCTTGTCGGAAAGCAGCTCGGCATCGGTCAGCGTACCGGGCGTGACCACACGCACCACCTTGCGCTCGACCGGCCCCTTGGCCGTGGCCACGTCGCCCACCTGCTCGCAGATGGCCACCGACTCGCCCAGCTTGATGAGGCGGGCCAGGTAGTTGTCGACCGAGTGGAAAGGCACGCCCGCCATGACGACAGGCTGGCCAGCCGACTGGCCGCGCTGCGTGAGGGTGATGTCCAGCAGGCGGGCAGCCTTCTCGGCGTCTTCAAAGAAGAGCTCGTAGAAATCCCCCATGCGGTAGAACAGCAGCGTGTGCGGATGCCCGGCCTTGAGGGCCAGGTACTGCTGCATCATGGGGGTGTGCTTGTCCAGCGGGGCGGTCATGGGGCGGCGGGCTCGTCGGGGCGTGTCAAGACAGCCGCTGACTGTAGCAGGCCCACCCCTGCGGCCGGCCGCTCCGGGAGGCCATGCGACTGGCGTGCCCGGGGGCGCGCTGAACGGCGCCGGGCGCTTGCAGCAAGGATTGCGGCAAGCGCCCGGCGGGTTGCTCACGTGTGCTGCGCGATGGCGCCGCGGCGGGTCAGATGCCCGGGGGTACTGCGGTCGTCGAGAGGTCGGGGCTGGCTTTCAAAGGGGCCGCAGCCGTTCCGGGCGTCATCACCACCTTGCGGCAGTCGTCCTGCTTCTTGTCGAACATCTCATAGCCCCGCACCGCATCTTCCAGGTTCAGGTGGTGGCTCACGATCACCTCGGGCTTCAGCTGCCCTTCGCCGATGCGCTCCAGCAGCTCGGGCATGTAGCGCTGCATGTGGGTCTGGCCCATGCGGAAGGTCAGGCCCTGGTCGAAGGCGTCACCAAACAGGAAGCCGTGGATGTGTCCGGCGTAGACGCCGGGCACGCTCACGATGCCGCCGCGTCGCGTGGCCGCAATGGCCCAGCGCAGGGCCACCCCGCTGGAGCCTTCGATCTTGAGATTGGTCAGCATGGTCTCAAGCCCCGAACCCTTGGCCTCGAAGCCGATGGCATCGATGGTCGCGTCCACACCGCGGAACTGCGTGGCTTCGATGATCGCCTGTGCCGGGTCGTCCACATCGTCGAAATTGATCGTTTCCACACCGTAGGTCTCGGCAGCGAACTTCAGCCGGTAGGGGTGGTGGTCGATCATGAAAATGCGTTCGGCACCCAGCATGCGGGCGCAGGCAGCGGCCATCAGGCCCACCGGGCCGGCACCGAAGATGGCCAGCGTGCGCCCCGGCCCTACCTCGGCATTCACCACTGCCTGGTAGCCGGTGGGCAGGATGTCGGAGAGAAAGAGCACCTGCGCATCGGTGAGCGCGTCGGGAATCTTCAGCGGGCCGGTGTTGGCCATGGGCACGCGCACATACTCGGCCTGCCCCCCCGCGTATCCGCCGTACAGGTGCGAGAAGCCAAACAGGCCGGCGGGTGAGCGCATCACCTTCTTGTTCAGGCTCATGCCACGCCCGGGGTTGGTGGTTTCGCAGGCGGAATAGAGCGTGCGCGAGCAGAAATAGCAGTCGCCGCAGGCGATCACGAACGGGATCACCACCCGGTCGCCACGCTTGACCTTGGTGACGCCGGTGCCCACCTCTTCGACGATGCCCATGAATTCGTGGCCCAGGATGTCGCCCGTCTCCATGCCGGGCACCTTGCCGCGGTAGAGGTGAAGGTCGGAGCCGCAGATGGCCGTGGCCGTGACGCGCAGCACGATGTCCTGTTCGTGCTGCAGCACCGGATCGGGCACGGTGTCAACGCGCACGTCTTTGGCGCCGTGGTAGGTGAGTGCTCGCATGGTGATCCCCAGTGGTTGTCGAGGGGATTCGAGCGGCAAGGTGCGTGCCCATGCTTTGCTTCACAATCCCCAGCACCGTTTCACTTCCTTACCCTTCCGGTAACGCATGGTGGCCATTTCTCCAGTCCCCGACATCTCGCCCGACGGCCCGGATCGTCCCGCCTGCCCCGGGCAGCCGTATGAGGCGGCGTTTCTGGCCTCGCCCTTGCCCAGCAGCCTGAGCCGCCAGCGTGATGGCCGCCTGGTGGCGGTGAATGACGCGTGGCTCAAGCTGACCGGTTCCCGCCGGGAAGACGTGATCGGCCGCACCACCGTGGAACTGGGCCACTGGCCCGATGCGCAGGCCCGCCACGACTTCCTGAAGCGGGTGCGCGCCGAGGTGCAGCACGAAACGATCTGGCTGTCCCGCGGGGTGCCCCACGCGGTGCGCATGCACGCGACCGTGCTCAAGGTGCGGCCCGAGCCCCTGCTGCTCGTGGTGCTGCTCGATGCCCACCCCCAGCGCACGGCCGAGAAGAAGCTGGCCATGACCGAGAACGCGTTCCTGGCAACCCACCGGGCGCTGGAGCAGCGTGTGGAGCTGCACGCGGCGCTGGAAAAAATCGCGCGCGTGGGGCACTGGGTCAACGGAGCCAGCGACCAGGAGGTGGTGTGGTCCGAGGGGCTTTACGCCATAACCGGGCTGGAGCCCGGGCCGGTGATCACCCGTGTGCAGGGCCGCAGCGCCATCCACCCCGACGACATGCCCGGCTGGCTCGAGGCGCGGCAGGCGTGCGACGGCCGGGAATTCACTTTCCGCTGGCTGCATCCGGACGGTCATACACGGTGGTTTCGCACTCGCATCAGCCGCACCGCGGTGGCGGGCAGCCCGCCCACCGACTTCGGCGTGGTGCAGGACATCACGACCGAACGCGAGGCCTCTGACGCGCTGGCCGCGCAGCTGCATTTCATCCACAGCATTGCGGCGCGCGCGCCCGGCCTGATGTACCAGGCTCGCCTGCGGCCTGACGGTACCAGCACCATTCCCTATGTGAACGAAGCGGTGCGCGAGATGCTGGAGCTGGAGCCGGCAGCTTTGCGCGATGACGCGCGCATGCTCTTCCAGCGGGTGCATCCCGACGACCTGGAACAGCTGCGCGCCAACCTGGCAGCCTCTGCCCAGGGCATGACGCCCTGGCGCCAGGTGTACCGCGTGCAACTGCCCACCAAGGGCATGCGTTACTACAGCGTGGAGGCCCTGCCCGAGCGCGAGCCCGACGGCTCCATCCTCTGGCATGGCTTCACCACCGACGTGACCGCAGCCAAAAACGCCGAGCTGGTGTTTGAACGCCAGGACCGCATGCTGGAGGCGGTGCGCCAGGCGCAGGCGCTGTTCATCGAGGCGGACGACAAGCGCAAGGCCTTCGAGGGGCTGCTGGACGCATTTCTCGCGGTCACGGGCAGCGAATACGGCTTTCTGGGCGAAATCTTGCGTGACAGCGCCGGTCAGCCCTACCTGAAAACCCACGCCATCACCAACATCGCCTGGGACGAGCCCACGCGGCGCCTGTACGAAGAGCACCATGCCGAGGGCATGGAGTTTCGCAACCTCAAGACCCTGTTTGGTGCGGTCATGGTCACGGGAAAGCCGGTGCTGACCAATCTGCCCTCCACCGACGCCCGCGCCGGAGGTCTGCCGGCGGGCCACCCGCACATGTCCGCGTTTCTGGGTATTCCCATTCACGCCGGCGACCAGATGGTGGCCATGGTCGGCCTGGCGAACCAGCCGGGCGGCTATGCCGAGTCGGACGTCGAATTCCTGCAGCCCCTGGTGGGCACCTTGCGCCAGCTCGTGATGGCCTGGCGCGGCCATGCCGAGCGGCGGCGCACCCGGCGCGAGCTGGAAGCCACCAGCGCGCAGCTGGCCGAGAAAAGCGCCGCCTTGCAGGTGGCGCTGGACTCGATGAACCAGGGGTTGACCAAAATCGATGCCGACGGCCGGGTGCGGCTCTACAGCCGGCGGCTGCTGGAGCTGCTCGACATTCCCGAGAGCCTGGTGGCGGACGGCGCCACCTACGAGAAGCTGGTGGCCTTCCAGGTGGACCGCGGGGATTTCGGCGACCAGCTCCGCTTGCTGGAGCCACACCTGCGTCCGGTGAATGGCGCGCTGCCCGCCGCATCGGTGCCCGATACCTACTGGCGGCGCACACGCGACGGGCGCACCCTGGAGGTGAACACCCGCCATTTCTCCGAGGGCGGGATGGTGCGCACCTTCACCGACGTGACGCCCTACATCCAGGCGCAGGAGGCCCTGCGTGACGAACGCCAGCGCCTGACCTGGGTGCTGGACGCCACCCGCCCGGGCATCTGGGAGACCAATGTGGTCACCCAGGAAATGAAGATCAACGAGCGCTGGGCCGAGATGCTGGGCTACACGCTGGCAGAGCTGCAGCCCACCACCGTCGACACGTGGCGCCATTTCGTCTATTCACCCGACATGCAGCGTGCCCAGTGCATCCTGCAGAAGCACCTGTCGGGCGAGATCGACTTCTACGAATGCGACTTGCGCCTGCGGCACAAGGCAGGGCACTGGGTCTGGATCAACGATCGCGGCCGCGTGCACCAGCGGGACGCGGAGGGGCGGCCGCTGTTCATGTCTGGCACGCACCTGGACATCAGCGAACGGGTGGCCGCCCAGGAACAGGTGCGGGCGCTCAACGCCAGCCTGGAAGCCCGTGTGGCCGCGCGCACGGCCGAGCTGGAGGGCACGCTCAAGGACATGGAAGCCATTTCGTATTCCATCGCCCACGACCTGCGCGCGCCCCTGCGTTCGGTCAACGGCTTTGCCGCCCTGATTGCCGAGGAAGAGGCCGAGCGCCTGAGCGAGAACGGACGTGACATGTTCGGCCGCATCACCCGTTCATCGCGCAACATGGGGCAGATGATCACCGACATGCTGGAGCTGCTGCGCGTGGTGCGCGTCGAACTGGACGCTGTGCCGGTCGACATGCAGCTGCTCGCCGAAACCGCGGTGGAGGCGATCGGTGCCAGCGCCGAACAGGCCCGGCTGGAGCTTGCCCCCATGCCGCTGGCCCTGGGCGATGCCACCTTGCTGCGGCAGGTGCTGATCAACCTGATGGACAACGCGCTGAAGTACTCGCGCCATCAGCCCCAGCCCGTGCTGCATCTCGGGTTTGATTCGACGCTGCATGCCTATTACCTGCGCGACAACGGCATGGGTTTCGACATGTCGCGCGCGGGCAAGCTGTTTGGCCTGTTTCAGCGTCTGCACGTGGGGAGTGATGTGCCGGGCACGGGTGTGGGCCTGGCCATTGTGGCGCGCATCATCGAGCGCCACGGCGGGCGTATCTGGGCCGAATCGGCACCCGGGCAGGGCGCCACGTTCTGGTGGACCCTGCCGCACGCCTGATCGAGCGGGCGGGCAACGCTGGCGCCGGGTGCCGGCCACCAAGCGGTCGCCGCGGCCGATCAGAAAGGCGCCAGGTACTCGGTAGGGGGGAAGTCGTCGCCCGCGGGCTTGTCCTGCGCCGGTGCTGCGGCCACGCCAGGCGGCGTGTCGGTGGCAGCAACGGTCGCGGCTGCGGCAACGACCGCAGCCGAGCCTGGTTTGACGGCCTGGCGCACCGAAGCCTTGTCGCCCGCGCTCGCAAACTTGCTGTACTTGCCGACCACACCCACCAGCTGGCCGTAGATCTTGGGGTTGGCGGCCAGACATTCCTTCTGCTCCAGGAAGTCGGACTCGCCGGTGAAGTTGCCGATCAGGCCACCGGCCTCGGTGACCAGCAGGGCGCCTGCGGCCACGTCCCACGGCGACAGGCCCATCTCGAAAAAGCCATCGGTGAAGCCGGCGGCCACATAGGCCAGATCCAGCGCGGCCGAACCGGGGCGGCGCAGGCCGGCGCAGCGCGGCATGACGTCGCCCATCATCTGCAGGTAGGTCTGGAAAGCGTCGCCCGGGCGGAACGGGAAGCCGGTGGACAGCAGGCTGTCGCGCAGCGTGGTGCGCTTGGCCACGCGGATGCGGCGGTCGTTCATGTAGGCGCCCCGGCCCTTGGTGGCGCAGAAGAGGTCGTTGCGGCTCGGGTCGTAGACCACGGCCTGTTCCAGCTTGTTGCCCACCATGAGCGCGATGCTCACGCAGTAGACCGGGAAACCGTGAATGAAGTTGGTGGTGCCGTCCAGCGGGTCGATGATCCAGACATGGTCTGCACCGCCATGCTTGCCCTCGCGCCGGCCCGACTCCTCGGCCCAGATCGCGTGGTCGGGGTAGGCGGTGAGCAGGGTGTCGATGATCGCGGTTTCGGCGGCATGGTCGACTTCGGTCACGAAGTCATTCGTCTGCTTGGCCGAGACCCGGACCGACTCCACGTCCAGCGCAGCGCGGTTGATGATGGTGCCAGCGGTACGGGCGGCCTTGATGGCCACGTTGAGCATGGGGTGGAGTGTGGACGACATGAATTGTGAACCTCTGCGCACCGGAACCGGCACGCGACAGTGGAAGAGCGGAAAGCGGGATGCCCCGGCGATGCGGGGGCGACAATATGCGGATTTTACCTTTCACAACAACAACCCGCCGTCGCCGCCTGAAGCGCACCCAGAACACCGCGGAACTGGCTCCGCCAGGCCGCAGGTGTTGCCCCCTTGGGGGTGACGCCGAAGGCGGCGCGGGGGGAATCACCATGCGTTCGCGTTTTATCCTGATCCAGACCAGCCACGCCGGCAACGTGGGCGGTGTCGCCCGTGCCATGAAAGTCATGGGCTTCGACGACCTCGTGCTGGTGGAGCCGCGCTGGCCCAATGTGCTGCGCCGTGAAGAAACTATCCAGCGCGCCAGTGGGGCCAACGACGTGCTCGAGAAAGCCCGCATCGTCGCCACGCTGGACGAAGCCCTGGACGGTATCGACCACCTCTGCGCCACCGCCATGACCCCGCGCGATTTCGGCCCGCCCACTCGCTCGCCGCGCGAGCATTTCGCCAGCCTGCTGGGGGGGCCGTCACCCCATGCGGCCAGCCCGCAGCGCCCCGGCGGCGTGGCATTCCTGTTCGGCTCGGAACGCTTCGGCATGCGCAACGAAGACGTGTACCGCTGCCACGCGTGCCTGAGCATCCCCACCGCGCCCAGCTTCGGCTCGCTGAACCTGGCGGCAGCGGTGCAGCTCATCGCCTACGACTGGCGCCTGGCGCTGGGTGGCTTTGATGCACCAGCCTCGGGCACGCCCGAGCGGGCGCCTGCTGACGCCCAGGCGCTCGCCGGCATGCTGCAGCACCTGGAGCAGGCGCTGGTGGCCGTGGACTTTCTTGACCCCGCCGCGCCCAAGAAGCTCATGCCCCGGCTCAACCAGCTCTTCAACCGCGCCGCGCCCAGCGAAGACGAAATCCACATCCTGCGCGGTGTCGCCAAAGCCATGCTTCAGGTGGCCGACCAAGCGAAGCGCTAGACTGACTGCCCCAAAACCAGAAGAAGCCCCATGTTTGCCCGCATCCGATCCGACATCCAGTGCATCCTCGAGCGAGACCCCGCCGCGCGCAGCACCTGGGAAGTGATCACCTGTTACCCGGGCCTGCACGCTGTCTGGCTGCACCGGGTGGCGCACTGGTGCTGGACGCACGGCCTGAAGTGGCCGGGGCGTTTCATTTCGCACCTGGGCCGTTTCTTCACCGGCATCGAGATTCATCCGGGCGCGAAGATTGGCGAGCGGGTGTTCTTCGACCACGCGCTGGGCGTGGTGGTGGGCGAGACCGCCGAAATCGGCGACGGCTGCACGATCTACCAAGGGGTCACGCTGGGTGGCACCTCGCTCTACAAAGGCACCAAGCGCCACCCGACACTGGGGCGGGACGTGGTGGTGAGCGCCGGCGCCAAGGTGCTGGGCGGCTTCGAGGTCGGCGACGGCGCCAAGATCGGCAGCAACGCGGTGGACATCAAGCCGGTGCCGCCTGGCGCCACGGCCGTGGGCATTCCGGCCCGCATCATCCCCAGCAAGCAGGGCGCCAGTGCTGATGTGACCGAGGCGAACCCCAAGTTCCAGGCCTACGGCATCACGCAGGAAGACGATCCCCTGTCACAGGCCATGCGCGGCCTGATCGACAGCGCCGCCGGCCAGGAACACCAGATCGCCCTGCTGTGGCAGGCGATCGAGAAACTGTCGTCGATGGAAAAAGGCGACTGTGTGCCGGCCGGCGCGGCACTGAAAGAGAACTTCGAAGCCGACAAGCTGAACCAGTTGGTCGGGAAGTGAGTTTCATTGTTCCGATCCCACCCGTTCGGGCTGAGCGTGTCGAAGCCCTCGCGCCATGTACCGCATGAGCCATTCGACAGGCTCAGGCCGAACGGCGTGGAAGGCGTCAGTGGTGGTGGCCGTGTGCGCCGTGCGCGTGGCCGTGGGCGATTTCTTCCGCTGACGCGGGTTGCACATCCACCACTTTCACCGCAAAGTGCAGCACCTGTCCGGCCAGCGGGTGGTTGCCGTCGAGGTGCACGGTGTCGCCCTTGATCTTCATCACGGTGAAGACCTGTTCGCGCCCGTTGTCGTCCGTGCCCTGGAGCTGACCCCCGACCTTCACGCCGGGTGGGAATTCGCTCTTGGGGATGCTGTGCACCAGGCTTTCGTTGCGAACGCCAAAGGCGTCTTCCGGCGGCAGTTCCAGCGTGGCGGCAAAGCCTTTTTCCTGGCCTTCCAGCGCCTTTTCGATGCCGGGCAGGGTGTTGTTGTAGCCGCCGTGCAGGTAGGCGCGGGGCTCCTTGCCGTCTTCGAGCAGCTTGCCTTTGGCGTCGGTGGCGCGGAAGGTGATGGTGACGACGGTGTCTTTGGTGATTTTCATGGTGTCAGTCCTGTCAGGTTCAGCGGGCCGGTCGCACCGCATTCTTGGGTCGCCAGCCTTTGACGACCTCGTCGTTGGTTTCGAGGTAGGGGCCGCCGATGAGGTCGATGCAATAGGGCACGGCGGCAAAGATCCCATTGACACGCACCGAGCCGTCGGCGTTCCTGGCGCCTTCCAGCGTCTCGGCAATGGCCTTGGGCTGGCCCGGGAGGTTGATGATGAGGCTGTTGCTCCGGATCACCGCCACCTGGCGCGAGAGGATGGCGGTGGGCACGAAGGCCAGGCTGATCTGGCGCATCTGCTCGCCAAACCCGGGCATCTCCTTGTGGGCTACGGCGAGCGTGGCTTCGGGCGTCACGTCGCGCAGGGCCGGGCCCGTGCCGCCGGTGGTGAGTACCAGCGAGCAGCCAGCGTCGACCAGCTCGATCAGCGTGGCGCTGATGCGATCGGCTTCGTCGGGAATCAGGCGCGGCTCGAACGTGATCGGGTTCTTCAGCGCGCGGCCGAGCCAGTCCTGCAGGGCGGGCAGGCCTTTGTCTTCGTACACACCGCTGCTGGCGCGGTCGCTGATGGAAACGATGCCGATGCGCACCGGCTCGGCGGCTGGGGTGGTGCTGTCGTTCATGGCTGTTCGGTATCGGCGGATTCGTCGTCTGTGCCGTCCCCGGCTTCGCCGCGGTTCAGCACTTCTTTCACCAGCTGGAAGATCTCGCGGTAGGCCTTGCCGTGGCGCACGGCCACACCGGGGGCTTCCTGGGCTTGCGTGGCCTGCGCATCTTTGCGGGCCTGGCGGATCATGGCGCGCAGCTGCTGCACATCGGCTTCGGTGTCGATCTCCAGCCAGCGGGTGAGAGCGTCGTCGTCGGCAATCAGCTGGTCGCGCCACTGTTCGGCCTGGTGCAGCGAGAGCGTGCCTTTTGCCGAACCCTTGTTCTGCTCGTCCAGTGCGGCTTCAATGGCGGCAATGGTCTCTTCAGGCTGGCCGCGCATGAGCTTGCCGATGAACTGCATCTGGCGGCGGCGGCCTTCGAAGTTGGTGATCTTGCGGGCCGCGGCCACCGCGTCCAGCAGCTTCTCGGGCAGGTCGAGCCGCTTGGTGAGGTCGGCGCGCAGGTTGAGCAGGCTTTCGCCGAGCTCCTGCAGCCGGTCGCTGTGCTTCTTGAGGTCGGTCTTGCTCATGTCGGCCGAGCCCTTGAGCTCGCGCTTGAGCTCCAGGTCCAGTTCGCTGCCGAGGGCAACAAACTGGCCACGGACGAAATAGCCTTTGGTGGGTTTGCGGGACATCTGAATATGGATACCCCCGCGCCGCCCACGGGTCCGGGCGGCTGGGCCACCGGCGTGGCGGGGCGGGGGATGGGTGGGGACAAGGGTTTGGGGCGACAAGTATCATAGCCGTCGACATGAAAAAAGCATCGAACACCCCGGCCCGCGTTCTCGCGACACCTTCTTCCACCCCCTTGGGCGCCAGCGCACCCCTTGCCGGTTTCCAGTACGCCCGCAGCCAGTTCGAGGAACTGGTCGATCTGGCGCTGACCCATGCGAAGTTGCTGGGGGCCGTGGATGCAGCCGCCGAGGTGTCGGAAGGCGCTGGCCTGAGCGTGTCGGTGCGCAAGGGCGAGCTGGAGAACGTGGAGCGCAACCGCGACAAGTCGCTGGGCGTCACGGTCTACCTGGGCCAGAAGCGCGGCAATGCGTCCACCTCCGACTTTTCGCCCGACGCGGTGCGCCAGACGGTGCAGGCCGCCTACGACATTGCCCGCTTCACGGCGGAAGACCCGGTGGCCGGCCTGCCCGACGCGGCCGACGTGGCCGACAGCTACCCCGATCTCGACCTCTTCTATCCGTGGGCCATCGATTCCCAGCAGGCCATGCAGATCGCGCTGGCGTGCGAAGCCGCGGCCTTCAAGACCAGCAAGAAGATCACCAACAGCGAAGGCGCGGGCGTGTCGGCCCAGCAGTCGCATTTCTTCACCGCCCACATGCGCGGCGGCGAGCGCAGCAAGCCCGGCATCTTCAGCGGCGGCTACGCCAGCTCGCGCCACAGCCTGTCGGTGGCCCCCATCGCCGGCAAGGGCGCGAACATGGAGCGCGACGCCTGGTACAGCTCCATGCGCGACCCGTCCGAACTGGCCAGCGCCGAAGCCGTGGGGCGTTACGCCGCCGAGCGCGCGCTCTCGCGGCTGAACGGCCGCAAGATTGCCACCACCGAGTGTCCGGTGCTGTTTGAATCCACCCTGGCCGCCGGCCTGCTGGGGGCCTATGTGCAGGCCACCAGCGGTGGCGCGCTGTACCGCAAGACCACCTTCCTGAACGAGAGCCTGGGCAAGCGGGTGATGGCCAAGCACCTGGACATCCTGGAGGACCCGCACGTGCCCAAAGGCAAGGGCAGCTCGCCGTTCGACGATGAAGGCGTGCGCACCGCACCGCGCAAGGTGCTGGCCGCTGGCCGCGTGCAGGGCTATTTCCTGGGCAGCTACTCGGCGCGCAAGCTGGGCATGCGCACCACCGGCAATGCTGGCGGCTCGCACAACCTCACGCTCACCAGCCGCCTCACAGAATCCGGCGACGACCTCAAGGCCATGTTCCGCAAGCTCGGGCGCGGCCTGTTCGTCACCGAGCTGATGGGTCAGGGCGTCAATTACGTGACGGGTGACTACTCGCGCGGCGCATCCGGCTACTGGGTGGAAAACGGCGAAATCGCTTTCCCGGTGCACGAGATCACCATCGCCGGCAACCTGAAAGACATGTTCCAGGGCATCGACGCGGTGGGAGCTGATGTGTACACCTATGGCGCCAAAACCGTCGGCTCCATCCTCATCAACCGCATGAAAGTCGCCGGAAGCTGATGAGCCCCCACGCTCCGCCGCTGCGCGGATCGCTGCCCCCCAAGGGGGCTGGCCTTGCTTGGGGCGGCCCTGCGCGGCGGCCATCTCGCCTGCGCGAGGCCTGACCCATGCGTCCGGAAGCCATGGCGCTGATGGCGGCAGGCTGCTGGGCGGTTTCCAGCCTGTTTTCGGCTGCGCCTGCCCAGCGACTGGGGGCCATTGCCTTCAGCCGCTGGCGCATGCTGTTTGCCAGCGTCATTCTGTGGAGCATGGCGCTGGCTTCGGGGGGCTGGCGCGGCCTGGACACGGCAGCCCTTGCTTTACTGGCCATTTCCGGCGTGGTGGGCATCTTCATTGGCGACACCGCCCTGTTTGCCTGCATGAACCGGCTCGGTCCGCGCCGCTCGGGCGTGCTGTTCGCCACCCACGCCATTTTCTCCGCCGTGCTGGCCTGGCTGTTCCTGAGTGAAACGATCGGGGGCTGGGCGCTGGTGGGCAGCGCGCTGCTGGTCGGCGGCGTGATGATGGCCGTGCTCTGGGGCAAGCGTGCCGATGAGGCGCACCAGTGGGAAGCAACGCGCGGTGTGCTGCTGACGGGCGTGCTGCTGGGGCTGGTGGCCGCGCTGTGCCAGTCGGTCGCCACGCTCATGCTCAAGCCCCTGATGAGCACGGGGGTGGACGCGGTGTCGGCCTCTGCCACCCGCATGAGCATGGCCTTGCTGGCACATGTGGTGCTGCTGGCGAGTGGCTGGGCGCCGGCGAGGGCGCGGGCCCCGGTGCGCTGGCGTGATGCGGTACTCACCTGCCTGAGCGCGGCGGTGGCCATGGCGCTGGGCATGACGCTGATCCTGCGGGCCATGCACAGCGGGCAGGCCGGGCTGGTGGCCATTCTCTCGTCAGTGACGCCGGTGCTGCTCTTGCCCTTGCTCTGGCTGGTCTACCGCCGCAGGCCCGCTGCCGGGGCCTGGGCCGGTGCGGTGCTGGCGGTTGCGGGCACCGCGCTCATTCTCTGAAGGCACCCCCCACGGCGCCGCGGCGCCCCCTTCACTTCTTGCGCTGCACGAAGAGGTTGCGTTTGGCGTCTTCGGGGTAGGCGAATGTGATGGCGCCATTGCGGACCCGGCCCATCACCAGCATGTTGGCGGTTACCGCGTCCTTGTCTTCCAGCGAGAAAGGGCGTTCGTAGGTGGCCACCACGCCGTAGTAGACGCGCGGGATGTTCTCCAGCGCAGCCTTGACGGCGGGGCCGCCGAACTTGCCGTCGCGGATGCCGAGCAGGGCGTAGGTGAGCAGGTAGGCGGTGTCGTAGGCCTGGGCGGCGGCCATGGGCACGGGAATCTTCTGGTTGTACTTGCGTGCGTAGGCCGAGAGAAACGCCGCGCGGCGCTCGTTGCTGGGCTCGGCGATGAAGGTCTGCGCCATCAGTGCGCCCTCTGCCGCCGGGCCAGCCCCCTTCATGAAGAAAGGAAACGACAGCGGCCAGGCGCCCACCTGCGGCACGTCCCAGCGCAGGTCGCGCCGGCCGTTGGCGATGGCGGCGTTCTCGGGGCCCACCGTGTAGCTGAAGATGACGTTCGCACCGGCTTCCCGTGCGGCCTTGAGCGGCTCCGTCAGGTCCTTCACGCCCAGGGCGAATCGGGCCACGTGCACCGGCTTGAGCCCTTTGGCCGCAAGAGCGGCCTCCACGTCCTTCAGCCCGGCCTCGCCGTAGCCCGTTGAGTCGGCGAACACCGACACCTTGGTCCAGCCGCGCTTGATCAGGTCGTCGACCACGAAAGGGGCCTGGATGGCGTCGCGCGCCGAGGTGCGGAAGATGTAGCTTTCAGGGCCCGGGAAGCGGGCGGTGATCGGGGTTCCGGTGGCGCAGGGCACGATCAGCGGCGACTTCGCCTGCTGGAACACGTCCAGCGTTTTCATGGCCACGCCGGTGTTGCAGAAGCCGATGGTGGCGATCACGCCGGCCTGCATCAGCTCCTCGGCGCCCTTGAGCCCCTGGTCGGGGTTGCCCTGGTCGTCCTTGATGACCAGGGTGAGCGGCCGCCCCAGGTAGCCACCGACAGAATTGATCTCGTCAATGGCCAGCTGGATGCCGTGCAGCATGGGCTGGCCGAAGTCGGACGATGGCCCGCTGAATGGACCGATGACGCCGATGTTGACGGACTGGTTGGCGGTCTGAGCCACCACCATTGGAACGTGCAGGGTGCCCATGAGGGCTGCGGCAAGGGCGGTGGATGCAAGCACCAGGCGGCGCAAGGACGACACGGGCATAAAAAAGACCTCCGGAAAGTGCCGGGAGTCTAGTGCGTGCGCCGCCCATGAGGCCCAAGGTTTTCCCTGAGCGGGACGCGCTCAGCCCCAGGCGGTCGGTATCAGGGGTTCAGCGCGGCTTTCACGGCGGCCGAAACCTGGCCCATGTCGGCCTTGCCGGCGAGACGCGTCTTGACCACACCCATGACCTTGCCCATGTCGCCGGGGCCGCTGGCGCCCAATTCGGCGACGATGGCCTTCACTTCTGCCGCCACCTCGTCAGCCGACAGGCGCGCGGGCAGGTAGGCCTGAAGCACCTTGAGTTCGGCGCTTTCCTTGTCCGCCAGATCCATGCGATCGGCCTTGGTGAAGGCTTCGATGCTGTCCTTGCGCTGCTTGATCAGCTTGTCCACGATGGCCACCACCATCGCGTCGTCAAGTTCCACGCGCTCGTCCACTTCCTTCTGCTTCATGGCAGCGGTCAGCAGGCGGATGGTGCCCAGGCGCTCGCTGTCCTTGGCGCGCATGGCGGCCTTCATGTCTTCGGTGATCTGTGCTTTGAGGGTCATGGTGAACTCCGGTGGGTCTGGCAGGGAATCAGGTGCGTTGGAAACGGTGGCGCTGGAAACAGAAAAGCCCGCACGAGCGTCCTCTGGCGGGCTTTTCTGGTGGTTGCCGGTCGAGCCGGCAACACAGCGAGGCTCAGTACAGCTTCTTGGGCAGCTGCATGCTGCGCACGCGCTTGTAGTGGCGCTTGACGGCGGCTGCCTTCTTGCGCTTGCGCTCAGCGGTGGGCTTCTCGTAGAACTCACGAGCGCGCAGGTCGGTCAGCAGGCCGAGCTTTTCGATGGTGCGCTTGAAGCGGCGCAGGGCGACGTCAAAGGGTTCGTTGTCTTTTACGCGGATGGTCGTCATTGAAGAGGAAATTTCCAGAGTGCACAGAAAGAGGATGAACGGGAGATCGGGCCCAGGCATCGTTTCTGCAAAGTTCCCCCGCCTGTTAACTAGTATTGGCCGGCGGGGGTTTGCCAGCGAAGCCTTGGATTATAGCGTCATGAGAAGAAATAACCAGTCAGGCAGACAGATTTGCCGCCGGGCTGCCCCAAGGCGAATCGGCCCCCTCAGGGGGCAGCGATCCGCGCAGCGGTCGAGCGTGGGCTACGGCTGCAGCCCCATCGCGCAGGCATGGGCGCTGGCCCAGGCCCACTGGAAGTTGTAGCCGCCCAGCCAGCCGGTCACGTCCACTACCTCGCCGATGAAATACAGGCCGGGCTGCTTGGTCGCTTCCATGGTCTGCTGCGACAGCTCGCGGGTGTCGACACCGCCGAGCGTCACCTCGGCCTTTTTGTAGCCCTCGGTGCCGGTGGGCACCAGTTCCCAGCGCGCCAGCCGCTCGGCCAGACGGGCCAAGGCTCTGTCGCTGCATTCGGCGACCGGGCGCTGCCATTCCTTGTCTTGCGCCACCCAGGCGTCGGCCAGCCGTGCCGGTACCCACTGTGCGAGCTCGTTGACCAGCAGCTTGCGCGAGCGCTGCTTGGCATCGGCCAGCGCGGCGGGCAGGTCCACATCGGGCGCCAGGTTGATGCGGATGGGGGTGCCGGGCTTCCAGTAGCTGGAAATCTGCAGCACGCCCGGGCCCGAGAGGCCACGGTGAGTGAACAGCAGGTCTTCGGCAAACACCGTGCGGGTTTTCTTGTCCCCGGTTTCAATGAGCACCGGCAACGCCAAGCCGGCCAGTTCGGCGTAGGGCGCCCAGGCTGCACCGTCAAAGGTCAGCGGCACCAGACCAGGGCGCGGCTCGATGGTGCGCAGCTTGAACTGCCGGGCGATGCGGTGGCCGAAATCGGTGGCGCCGATCGCCGGGATCGAAAGCCCGCCGGTGGCGATCACCACCTGGCGCGCCTGCACCGTGCCGCGCCCGGTGTCGAGTTCATAGCCGCCTTCGGCGGTGGTGCGCAGCGCCTGCACGCCGCAGGGCTGCCAGCGGGTCACGCCGCCGGCCGCGCATTCGGCCAGCAGCATGTCGATCAGGTCGCCGGCCGAACGGTCGCAGAACAGCTGGCCTTTGTGCTTTTCGTGGAAGGGAATGCCGTGCTTCTGCATCAGCGCGATGAAGTCGGCCGGCGTGTAGCGCGAGAGGGCGGAGCGGCAGAAATTGGGGTTCTCGCCCACGAAGTGCTTGTGCGGCTGGCGCACGTCGATGTCGCGGTTGGTGAAGTTGGCCCGGCCGCCGCCCGAAATGCGGATCTTCTCGGCCACTTTCTCGCTGTGGTCGAGCAGCAGCACCTTCAGTCCACGCCGACCGGCCACGCCCGCGCAGAACAGGCCGGCGGCGCCAGCGCCGAGGATCACGACATCAAAATTTTGCATGGGCCGCAGTGTATGCGGGCCACCGGGTGCGGCAGGGGCGGACTCAGGCGCTGCGCTGGCGTGTGGCGGGCTGGGCCGCCGGCTCTGGCTGGGCAACGGCCGCCACGCCGCTCACCACGTCGCCCACCACGATCACGGCCGGGCTGCCCAGCCCTTCCTGCACCAGCGTGGCGCACAGGCCGCCCAGCGTGGTAACGGCGTGGCGTTGCTGGGGCAGGCTGGCGTGCTGGATGATGGCCAGCGGGGTGCTGGCCGGCAGGCCGGTGAGCAGGTCCGCCTGGATCTGCGTGGCGCTGGACACGCCCATGTAGATCACCAGCGTGAGTTTGGCGTCGCGCGCGGTAGCGGCCAGGGCCTGCCAGTCGGTGCCGCTGTCGCCGGGCTTGGCGTGCCCGGTGACGAACACCACGCCGTGGGCGTGCTCGCGGTGCGTGAGCGGCACCCCCAGCGAGGTGAGCCCGGCTAGGCCGGCGGTGATGCCGTTAACCACCTGAACGGGAATGCCGGCGGCTTGCAGGTGCTCCACCTCTTCGCCGCCGCGGCCGAAGATGAAGGGGTCGCCGCCCTTGAGGCGCACCACGGTCTCGCCCTCGCGGGCGGCCATGATCATGAGTTTTTCGATGAAGGCCTGCGGCGTGCTCTTGCAGCCACCGCGCTTGCCCACGTGCACGATGCGCGCCCTGGGTGAGGCGTGTTCCAGCACGCCCTCACCCACCAGGTCATCCACCAGCAGCACGGTGGCGGCACCGATGGCGCGTACGGCCTTCAGGGTCAGCAGTTCCGGGTCGCCCGGGCCGGCGCCGACAAGCGTGACGGTGCCGGGCAGGAAGTCGCTGGGTCGGGGCGGGGTGTGGGCAGGCTGGTTCATGGTGTCGGGACGGCCGCTGGGCCGCTTGTCTCCGGTGCGTTGTGTTGACGCAGCTCTTGCAGGATGTGTGCCACCTGCAGGGCGATGGGGGCCGGCACGGGCAACCGTCCGTCGAGCACGTCGCGCGTGTACGCGGCCGTGGCTTCGGCGGAAATGTCTTTGGGCAGCTCGGGCACGGTGGCGAGCGAGCCTTCCTGAGCGGCTTGCAGCAGCAGCCGCTGGCCGTGGCGGAACGCGTCCATCTGCGGCATGCGCCGCGCATCGGCCACCGGTTCGCCCTCGGTGCCGCGCAGCAGCAGGGCGTGCGCGCCCACGAGCGCGAAGGTTTCGGCCATGGAGACCGCGTATTCGGGGTGGGTGTAGCTGCCCACAATCAGCGCCTGACCCGCGCAGGGGTTCATCAGCTTGACCAGGCTGTGGGCCGGGTTGCGCAGGCCGACCACGCGGCGCACGTCGAGCAGGCGCCTGAGCCCGGGGGACAGCAGTTCGGTGGTGAGCAGGGCGCACTGGCCTGGCGCCAGAGCCTGCACCGTGGGCAGTGCGGGCTGCCCCAGTGCAGCGAAGACGGCCTCGCTGGGGGTGCGACGGTCTTCGGTGGCGGTGCCGTGCACCAGCACTGCCGCGCCTTCGCGGGCCAGCAGCAGGGCCAGCAGGGGCGTGAGCACCGGCAGCTTGCGCGCGCCGTTGTAGCTGGGCAGCACCACGGTGGTGTGGCCGTTGTCCGGCAGCCGGTTCAGGCGGGCGTGCGCGGCGTCCAGAAAACCAGCCATCTCCTCGGGGGTCTCGCCCTTGATGCGCATCGCCAGGCAGAAGGCGCCGATCTCAAGGTCGCTCACCTGGCCGTCGAGCACCTGCCCGAAGAGGTCAGCGGCGTTCTCGCGGCTGAGCGCGCGGGCGCCGTCTTTGCCGCGCCCGATGACCTTGATGTATTGGCTGATTCCCATGGGCCGCAATTGTCTGACAAGCCTGATGACTTTGGGTTATATGGCCGCTTGAAGCTTCATGCGGCCTGTGCCACCGGCAACACGGCCCGCACCAGGCGGCGCAATTCGGGAATGCACGAGCCGCACTTGGTGCCGCACTGCAGGTTGCCCTGCAGGGCGGCCAGGCGCTGCGACTCGTTGCCGGTGCATCGCGGCAGCTCCCGGTTGATGGCGTCTTCGCTCACGTCCAGGCAGGTGCACACCTGGCGGCTTCGGGCGGCCACAGCGATGGGTGCCTTCGCACCCGGCATGAGCAGCTGGCGGCCGTAGGAGGCAGCGGGAAGGCCGTCTTGCAGCAGCGGCTTGATCCACGCTTCGGCCCGGGTGTCGCCGGCCAGTACGAAGCCGTCGAGGGTGGTGGCACCGCCTTCGCGCAGCAGGCGCACCGTGCGGCGCTGGCCCAGCCGCTGGTCGGCGTAACGCAGGGCGTCGTCGTGGTCGAGTCCGAGCAGGGCTTCGATGCGCTCGATCAGCACGGTGTCGGGTGCGTCGTGGGCGGCGGCGCGGAACAGCACGCCCTGGCGCTGGCGGCCAAAGGGCACGCAGACCGCGAAGGGGAACGCGGTCATGAGTTCGCGCAGGCCCTGGCGGGCCGAGAGCGCGGCCTCGTCGGGCAGCCAGGCCATGCCCAGCAGGGTCCAGGGCATCTCGGCCTTGAGCACCTTCACGGCCGCGTGCTTGAGTTCGGGCTGCTTCGAGCCGGGGCAGTAGGCCGAGGTGGTGAGCGCGTTCACGCCGGCCAGCGGCACGCCGGTGCTGCTGGAGCCGCTCAGGTATTCCGATCCCCAGTGCATGGCCATGAAAGCCTGCGACAGCCCCACCTCGTTGCTGCCCTGCACGGGCACCAGAATGGAGCCGCGCTTGCTGGTTACATGCACCAGATCGCCTTCGTTCAGGCCGCGGCGCGCCATGTCCTGCGGGTGCAGCTGCACACATGGCTCGGCCACGTGGCCGAACAGGCGGCCGAGGGTGCCGGTGCGGGTCATGCCATGCCACTGGTCGCGCAGGCGCCCGGTGGTGAGCGAGAAGGGGTAGCGCGATTCGCGCGGCTCGGCCAGCGGCACGTAGGGCAGGGCGGCAAAGCGGGCCTTGCCATCGGCGGTGGGGAACACGCCGTCGGCGTAGAGCCGTGTCTGTCCGGCAGCTTCGCCTTCGCGCAGCGGCCATTGCTGCGGGCCCTGTGCCTCCAGCATGGCGTAGGACAGACCGGTGATGTCGAGGTCGCGCCCGCGGGTGGACTCGCGGTGTTCTTTCCAGATCTGTTCGGGGGTTTGGTAGGGGAAGAGGGTGTTGGCTGGCGTGGCGTCGTTCTCCGGCTGTGGCGCAAACGGGGTCAGAGCCGAATTTCGTTGGGTGTTGTTGGTTGCCTCGGAGGCTGCTGTCCGGAATTCGGATCTGACCCCGTTTGCTTCGTTTGCTTCGAGGGTTCGCCCCAGTCGTTGCGCGAAGTCCACCACGATCTGCCAGTCGTGGCGCGCTTCGCCCGGTGCCGGGATGGCGGGGCGCACGCGGCTGATGCGGCGTTCGCTGTTGGTCACGGTGCCGTCTTTTTCGCCCCAGGTGGTGGCGGGCAGCAGCAGGTCGGCCCAGTCGCAGGTGGCGCCGGTGGCGAAGGCTTCCTGCACCACCACGAACTCGGCGCGTTCCAGCGCGCGGCGCACGGTGGTCTGGTCGGGCATGCTTTGCGCCGGGTTGGTGCAGGCGATCCACAGCGCCTTGACCTCGCCGTCGGCAGCGGCCTGGAACAGCTCCACCGCCGTCTTGCCCGGCTTCTCGGGCACCGCCGGCACACCCCACAGGGCGGCCACCTCGGCGCGGTGCGCGGGATTGGACAGGTCGCGGTGGGCGCTCAGCAGGTTGGCCAGACCCCCCACTTCGCGCCCGCCCATGGCGTTGGGCTGGCCGGTGAGCGAGAACGGGCCGGCGCCCGGCTTGCCGATCTGGCCGGTGGCCAGGTGCAGGTTGATGAGGCTGGCGTTCTTGGCCGTGCCGCTGCTGCTCTGGTTCAGGCCCTGGCAGTACAGGCTGAGCGTGGGCTCGCGCGGCCCCGTGCCCTCCATTCCGGCGAACCACTTGGCGGCGGTGAACAGGTCTTCTTTCCGGAGGCCGCAGGTCTGCGCCACGAGGTCGGGCGTGCAGTCGCGCACCAGGGCCTTGAGGGCGTCGAAGCCGCTGGTGTGGGCCGCCACAAAGCCGGTATCGAGCCAGCCTTCCCACAGCATGATGTGCAGCAGCCCGTGGAACAGCATCACGTCGGTGCCGGGCTGCAACGGCAGGTACAGGTCGGCCAGGCCGGCGGTGTCGGTGCGGCGGGGGTCTGCCACGATCACCTTCATGGCCGGGTTGGCCTGCTTCGCCGCCTCGATGCGGCGGAACAGCACCGGGTGCGCGAAGGCCGCGTTGCTGCCGACGATGAACAGGCAGCGGGTGTGGTCCACGTCCTCGTAGCAGGCCGGGGGCGCGTCAGCGCCCAGGGTCAGCTTGTAGCCGGCCACGGCACTGCTCATGCACAGGCGCGAATTGGTGTCGATGTTGTTGGTGCCGATCAGCCCCTTGGCCAGCTTGTTGAAGACGTAATAGTCCTCGGTGAGCAGCTGCCCGCTGACGTAGAAACCCACCGCGTCGGGCCCGTGGCGGCGGACGGTGTCGGCAAACCGGGTGCTGGCTTCATCCAGCGCCGCGTCCCAGCCCACGGCCACCGGCGCCTGGCCGCGCTGCAGGCGGCGCATGGGCTGCAGCAGCCGCGCCTGGCGCGTGATGGCCGGGGTGGCGGTCAGGTGCAGCGTGGCGCCCTTGGTGCAGAGCTTGCCGAAGTTGGCCGGGTGGTCCGGGTCGCCCCGCACCCCGGTGATCTGCGGACCCTGCGACTCGATGATGACGCCGCAGCCGACGCCGCAATACGGGCAGGTGGAGCGGGTGTTGGAAGCGGAATGGGGCTGCACGGCGCCGGCCCTCACCCTAGCCCTCTCCCAGAGGGAGAGGGGACAAGGCACGGCGCGCGGGGCCGGCCACCGGTCGCACCAGTTCGGTCGCCTGCGTGGCAAGCTGGTGAGCGTCCAGAAACACCTCGCCGTTTTCCACCCTCACCGCGAACTTCGGCGTGCAGCCTTCGTCCGGCGCCGAGGCCTGACCGTCGCACAGGCCGATGGTCCAGTTGTGCATGGGGCAGGCCACGTGCGTGCCGAACACGATGCCCTGGCTCAGCGGGCCGCCCTTGTGCGGGCAGCGGTCGAGCAGGGCGAAGACCTCTTCCTTGTCGTTGCGGAAAATGGCCACGTCCAGGCCCTGGGCGCGGGCCACGCGACGTGAGCCGAGCACGGGGATGTCTTCAACGCGGCAGATGCGGGTCCAGGCGGTGCTCATGCTGCACTCCCTTCGGTGGTGGCGGGGATGCCGATGACGTCCACCGGCTTGATCGGGATGAACTGGCGCGTGTCGACCGCGGCCTGCTGGAAATCGAACCACGGGTCGGGCTCGCCGTCGAGCGCGAACTGCAGCTGTTCCCACAGCGCCTTGCGGCCCTCGGCGTCTTCCAGGATGCGCTTCTTGACATGGTCCAGGCCCACGCGGTTGATGTAGTGCACCGTGCGCTCCAGGTACCAGCCTTCCAGGCGGTAGAGCTGCATGAAGGCGCCGGTGTACTCCATCACCTCTTCCGCGGTCTTGAGCTTCACCAGGAAGTGCGCCACCTCGGTCTTGATGCCACCGTTGCCGCCCACGTACATCTCCCAGCCGCTGTCCACGCCGATGATGCCCACGTCCTTGATGCCCGACTCGGCACAGTTGCGTGGGCAGCCGCTCACTGCGAACTTCACCTTGTGCGGGGCGTACATGCGCCACATGGCGCGCTCCAGGTCCTTGCCCATCTGGGTGCTGTCCTGCGTACCCATGCGGCACCACTCGCTGCCCACACAGGTCTTCACCGTGCGCAGCGCCTTGGCGTAGGCGTGGCCGCTGGGCATGCCGATGTCTTTCCACACGTTGACCAGGTCTTCCTTCTTCACGCCCAGCAGGTCGATGCGCTGGCCGCCCGTGACCTTGACGGTCGGGATCTTGTACTTG
>JAUXNG010000042.1 GCA_030682835.1 Hydrogenophaga sp.
TACAACCGCTTCTTCGCCTACATCTCGCTGTTCACCTTCTCCATGCTCATGCTGGTGATGAGCAACAACCTGCTGCAGCTGTTCTTTGGATGGGAAGCGGTGGGCCTGGTGTCCTACCTGCTGATCGGTTTCTGGTTCAACAAGCCCACGGCCATCTTCGCCAACATGAAGGCCTTCCTGGTCAACCGGGTGGGCGACTTCGGCTTCATTCTGGGCATCGGTCTGATCGTGGCCTACACCGGCACGCTGAACTACACCGAGCTGTTCGCCAAGGCAGACGAGCTCGGCGCCCTTGGCTTCCCCGGCACCGACTGGATGCTGATCACCGTCATCTGCATCTGCCTGTTCATCGGCGCCATGGGCAAGTCGGCCCAGTTTCCACTGCACGTGTGGCTGCCCGATTCGATGGAAGGCCCGACCCCGATTTCTGCGCTGATCCACGCCGCCACCATGGTGACGGCCGGCATCTTCATGGTGTCGCGCATGTCGCCGCTGTTCGAACTGTCGGACACCGCGCTGAACTTCATCATGGTCATCGGTGCCATCACGGCCCTGTTCATGGGCTTCCTCGGCATCATCCAGAACGACATCAAGCGCATCGTGGCCTATTCCACGCTGTCGCAGCTTGGGTACATGACGGTGGCTCTCGGCGCCTCGGCCTACTCGGTGGCGGTGTTCCACTTGATGACGCACGCCTTCTTCAAGGCCCTGCTGTTCCTGGCAGCCGGTTCCGTCATCATGGGCCTGCACCACAACCAGGACATCCGCTGGATGGGTGGCCTGCGCAAGTACATGCCCATCACCTGGATCACCTCGCTGATCGGTACGCTGGCGCTGATCGGCACGCCGCTGTTCTCGGGCTTCTATTCCAAGGACAGCATCATCGAGGCGGTGCATTTCAGCAACCTGCCGGCTGCGGGTTTTGCCTACTTTGCGGTTCTCGCCGGTGTGTTCGTGACATCGTTCTATTCGTTCCGCCTGTACTTCCTGGTCTTTCATGGCAAGGAGCGCTACGACCAGAACCCGGATGCCCATCACGGTCATGACGATCACCATGCGGCTCACGATGATGGCCACGGCCACCACGACACCAAGCCCCACGAGACCCCGTGGGTGGTCACCGTTCCGTTGATCCTGCTCGCGATTCCCTCGGTGGTGATCGGTTTCCTGACCATCCAGCCCATGCTGTTTGGCGATTTCCTGCAGGACGCCATCACGGTGAACGCGGCGGCGCATCCCGCGATGACGCGTTTCGCCGAGATCTTCACCGGCCCGCTGGGCATGGCGATGCATGGCTTCTACACGCCTCCGTTGTATCTGGCTCTGGCCGGTGCGGTGCTGGCCTGGTACATGTACCTGATCAACCCGGCCGTGCCGGCGGCCATCGGCCGTGCGCTCACGCCCGTGATCACGGTTCTGGAGAACAAGTACTACCTGGACTGGTTCAACGAGAACGTCCTCGCGCGTGGTGCACGCGCTCTGGGCGTTGGGCTGTGGAAGGGGGGCGACCGTGCTGTCATCGAAGGCGGTGTGGTCAACGCCAGCTGGAAGCTGGTGGGCTGGGTGTCGTCACTGGTGCGCCACGCACAGACGGGTTTCCTGTACCACTACGCACTCGTGATGATCGTCGGCGTCTTGCTGTTCATGACGTACTTCGTGTGGCTCGCCAAATAAGACTCACCAGATAAGAGGAAGAACAAGATGGGTTTGCTGAGCCTTGCGATCTGGACGCCGATCGCCTTTGGTGCCGTGCTGCTGGCCTTGGGCCGTGACGAACAGGCGAATGCCGTGCGCTGGCTGGCGCTGATTGGCGCTCTGGTCAGTCTGGCCGTGACGGTCCCGCTGTACACCGGCTTCCAGCTGGGTACGGCTGCGATGCAGTTCGTCGAGAACATGCCGTGGATCGACCAGTTCAACGTGAACTACCACCTGGGTGTGGACGGGATTTCGCTGTGGCTGGTGCTGCTGACCGCTTTCATCAACGTGATCGTGGTGATTGCCAGCTGGGAGTCGATCACCAGCCGCGTCAACCAGTACATGGGCGCCTTCATGATCCTGTCGGGTCTGATGATCGGCGTCTTCGCGGCGCAGGACGCGATGCTGTTCTTCGTGTTCTTCGAGGCCACGCTGATCCCGATGTACCTGATCATCGGTATCTGGGGCGGCCCCAACAAGATCTACGCGGCTTTCAAGTTCTTCCTCTACACCCTGCTGGGCTCGCTGCTCATGCTGGTGGCGCTGATCTACCTGTACACCGTGTCCGGTGGCAGCTTCTCCCTGGCCGACTGGCACCGCCTGCCCCTGAGCAGCACGGCGCAGACGCTGCTGTTCTTTGCTTTCTTCGCCGCCTTTGCGGTGAAGGTGCCGATGTGGCCGGTGCACACCTGGCTGCCCGACGTGCACGTGGAAGCTCCCACCGGGGGCTCCGCCGTGCTGGCCGCCATCATGCTGAAGCTGGGCGCCTACGGTTTCCTGCGTTTCTCGCTGCCGATCCTGCCCGATGCCTCGCAGGAATGGGCCTGGCTCATGATCGCGCTGTCACTGGTTGCCGTGGTCTACGTGGGCCTGGTCGCCATGGTGCAGCAGGACATGAAGAAGCTGGTGGCCTATTCGTCGGTCGCCCACATGGGCTTTGTCACGCTGGGTTTCTTCGTCTTCAGTGACCTGGGTGTGTCGGGCGCCATCGTGCAGATGATCGCCCACGGCTTTGTGTCGGCCGCCATGTTCCTGGCGATCGGCGTGCTGTACGACCGCGTGCATTCCCGCGAGATCGCCGATTACGGCGGCGTGGTCAACACCATGCCCAATTTCTCGGCCTTCGCGCTGCTGTTCGTCATGGCCAACTGTGGCCTGCCGGGCACTGCCGGTTTCGTGGGCGAGTGGATGGTGATCCTGGCAGCGGTCAAGGCCAACTTCTGGGTCGGTGCCGCCGCCGCCACCGCGCTGATCTTTGGCGCTGCCTATTCGCTGTGGATGTTCAAGCGCGTGTACCTGGGTCCCGTGGGCAATGACAACGTGAAGGGGCTGGTGGACCTCAACGGTCGAGAATTCCTCGTCATGGCCGTGCTGGGCTTTGCCGTGCTGTTCATGGGCATCTACCCCAAGCCTTTCACCGATGTGATGGACGCATCCGTGGCCGAGTTGCTGCGCCATGTGGCCATCTCCAAACTGAACTGACCCCGTGGCTGGCCAAAAATACAAGAGAGCGTTCACATGATTGACAACATCAGCTGGATCACGGCGTACCCTGAAATCCTCTTGCTGGTGATGGCCTGCGTCATCGCACTGGTGGATCTGGGCGTCAAGTCCCCGCTGCGCGGTGTCACCCACGGGCTCACCATGCTCACCCTGGGTGTGATCGCCGTCATGCAGGGCTATTACGCCAGCACCGGTGAAACCCATCTGGGCTGGGGCGGCATGGTCATCAGCGACCCGATGGGCAACTGGCTCAAGTGCTTCGCTGCCATCGCCATGATGGTCACCCTGGTGTATGGCCGGGCCTACGCCGGTGCGCGCGACATGCTGCGCGGTGGCGAGATGTTCACGCTCTCGCTGTTTGCGCTGCTGGGCATGTTCATCATGATCTCGGGGCACCACTTCCTGATCATCTACCTCGGCCTGGAACTGTTCTCGCTTTCCAGCTATGCACTGGTGGCCCTGCGCCGCGACGACGAGCGCGCGACCGAAGCCGCCATGAAGTACTTCGTGCTGGGAGCGCTGGCCAGCGGCTTCCTGCTGTATGGCCTCTCCATGGTCTATGGCGCCACGGGTTCGCTCAACCTGGCCGAGGTGGCACAGGCCATTGCCGGTGGCGCCGACACGCTCAAGGGCTCCAGTCAAGTGCTGGTGCTGGGTCTGGTGTTCGTGGTGGCCGGCCTGGCCTTCAAGCTGGGCGCCGTGCCCTTCCACATGTGGGTGCCCGACGTGTACCACGGTGCGCCCACCGCCATCACCCTCATGATCGGTGGCGCGCCCAAGCTGGCCGCCTTCGCCATGACGATCCGCCTGCTCACCGAAGGCCTGCAGGGCATGGCCGTGGACTGGCAGCAGATGCTGGCGGTGCTGGCGGTGCTATCGCTGCTGGTCGGCAACTTCGCGGCGGTCGCCCAGACCAACCTCAAGCGCATGCTGGCGTTCTCGACCATCGCGCAGATGGGTTTCATGCTGCTGGGTCTGCTGGCGGGCGTGGTGCAGGGCGACAGCGGCAACATGGCCAACGCCTACGGCTCGGCGATGTTCTACGTCGTCACCTACGTGCTGACGACCCTGGCCACTTTCGGTGTGATCCTGCTGCTGTCGCGCAACGGTTTCGAGTCGGAAAACATCTCTGACCTCGCAGGTCTCAACCAGCGAAGCCCGCTGTACGCGGGTGTGATGGCGCTGTGCATGTTCTCGCTGGCCGGCGTGCCGCCGGTGGTGGGCTTCTACGCCAAGCTCTCTGTGCTGCAGGCCCTGCTTGCCTCCAGCGAGGGCTTCTACATCGGGCTGGCGGTGTTCGCCGTGATGATGTCGCTCATCGGCGCGTTCTACTACCTGCGCGTGGTGAAGGTGATGTATTTCGACGCACCTACACAGACGGCGGCCATCACCGCCGGCGGTGACGCCCGTTTCGTGCTCACCGTCAACGGCGCGCTGGTGCTCTTGCTCGGCGTGATGCCGGGTGGCCTGATGACGCTGTGCGCTCAGGCCGTGTCGTCGATGTTCCCTTGAGCCGGCATTTGTGCCGGGCGAGTGAACTTGCCCGGTCCCGCCTGCTCTATCCGACGCCATGAACCATACTTTTTCTATCTGGCTGGTGCTGCTGGCTGCGCTGGTGGCGGCCAATCTGCCGTTTCTGAATGACCGCTGGCTGGCCTTCGTGTCCCGGTCTTCGCCCAAGACCCTGGGCATGCGCCTGGTCGAGCTGCTGGTGATGTACCTGCTGGTCGGGGCGCTGGGCCTGGCGCTGGAGCAGTCCGCCGGGCAGATCGCACCGCAGGGCTGGGAGTTCTACGCGACCACGGGCGCCCTGTTCCTGACGCTCGCATTCCCCGGCTTTGTGTACCGTTACCTCTTCAAGCGCCGTGGCTGACGGGCTGCCCGACGGTGGCGGCGTGCTGGATACCGGGGGTGACGCCCATTTGCGCGAACAGACCCTGCACAGCGAGCGGGTGCTGAAGGGTCACTTTCTGCAGGTGGTGCGCGACACCGTGCGCCTGCCCTGCGGGCGCGAAGCCACACGCGAGTACGTGCAGCACCCGGGCGCCGTGATGGTGATCGGCCTGCTCGACGATGGTCGGGTGGTGCTGGAGCGTCAGTACCGTCATCCGGTGCAGCGCGTGATGATCGAATTCCCTGCCGGCAAGCTGGATGCAGGTGAGGGCAGTCTGGTCTGCGCCCGCCGCGAGCTACAGGAAGAAACGGGTTACAGCGCCCACGAGTGGGCGTTTGCGGGCCGGCTGGCGCCCACCATCGGCTATGCCGACGAGATCATCGACATCTGGTTTGCGCGTGGACTCACGCTGGGCGAACGGCAACTGGACGATGGCGAGTTTCTGGACGTGTTCACCGCCTCCAGTGAAGAACTGCTGGGCTGGTGCCGCAGCGGCGATGTGATCGACGGCAAGACCCTGGTGGGTGCGCTCTGGCTGCAGAACGTGCTGCGTGGTGACTGGTCGCTGGAATGGTCGACGAATCCGTCGATGGACCCACGCGGGAGCGCGGCATGAAAGTGCTCGACCTGCAGTGCGGCCAGCAGCATGTGTTCGAGGGCTGGTTCGCATCAGAAGACGATTTTTCGGATCAGCTCGGCCGCGGGCTGGTCACGTGTCCGGTCTGCGGCGACCCGCAAGTGCAGAAGATGCTGTCGGCGCCGCGCCTGAACCTTCGCGCCGCCCGCCAGGAGCCGGCTGCCACGCCCGGGCACGGGCGTGCGTCGGCGTCGAAACACCGGGGTGGTGGGGCGGTGGCGGGCCCTTCGGTGGCAGCGTTTCAGGCCCAGTTGCTGCAGGCCATGCGGCAGGTGGTGGCGTCTGCGGAAGACGTGGGCGACCGGTTTGCCGACCAGGCCCGTGCCATGCACCAGGGCGAAGTGGAATCGCGCAACATCCGCGGCCGCACCACGCCCGAGGTGGCGATGGAGCTGGCAGAAGAGGGCATCGACGTGCTGCCGCTGCCGGACCTGTCCGTCCTCAAGGAGACGCTGCAGTAGAGGTCTCCCTGGAGCGCCTATAGGGTCCAGGGCACCCGCGGAACCGGCTTGGCCGGGCCGCAGGGTGCGCCCCCTTCAGGGGGTGACGCCGAAGGCGGCGCGGGGGAGATCAGGGGTACAGGCCGCGCAGGTCGCGCGCGTGCAGGATGCGCTTGCAGGCCACGATGAAGGTGGCGGTGCGCAGGCTGACCTTGTTGGCATCTGCCACCTGCCACACGGCGGCAAAGGCGTCCTGCATGATCTTCACCAGACGGGCATTGATCTCGTCTTCGCTCCAGAAGAAGCTGGAGAAATCCTGCACCCACTCGAAGTAGCTCACCGTCACGCCACCGGCATTGGCGATCACGTCGGGCAGCACCAGAATGCCGCGGTCGTGCAGGATGTCGTCGGCCTGTGGCGTGGTCGGGCCGTTGGCGCCTTCGATCACCATCTTGGCTTGGATGCGCCCGGCGTTGGCTTCCGTGATCTGCTGCTCCAGCGCGGCCGGTATCAGGATGTCGCAGGGCACGCCCCAGAAGGCGTCGTCATCGATCTTCTCGGCTGCCTCGAAACCGGCCACCGAGCCCTGGCGGGCCACGTGGGCCAGGAGGGCGGGCACGTCCAGACCGGCTTCGCGGTAGATGGTGCCGCCGTGGTCCTGTACCGCGACGATCTTGGCGCCTGCCTCGGCAAACAGCTTGCCGGCCACGCCGCCCACGTTGCCGAAGCCCTGCACGGCCACGCGGGCGGTGCTGATGTCCATGCCGGTGTGCTTGGCCGCTTCCACACCCACGGTGAACACGCCGCGACCCGTGGCCTCGCGCCGGCCCAGCGAGCCGCCCAGGTCCACCGGCTTGCCGGTGACCACGCCGGTGGCGGTGGACCCTTCATTCATGGAATAGGTGTCCATCATCCAGGCCATGATCTGCTCGTTGGTGTTCACATCAGGCGCCGGGATGTCCTTGGTCGGGCCGATGATGATGCCGATCTCGCTGGTGTAGCGGCGCGTCACGCGCTCGAGTTCACCGATGGTGAGCTGGCGCGGGTCCACGCGGATGCCGCCTTTGGCACCGCCGTAGGGCACGTTCACCGCGGCATTCTTGATCGACATCCAGGCCGATAGCGCCATCACTTCCGAGAGCGTCACGTTCTGGTGGAAACGCACGCCGCCCTTGCCGGGGCCGCGGCTGGTGTTGTGCTGCACGCGGTAGCCCTCGAAGTGCGCCACCGAGCCGTCGTCCAGGTGGATCGGCACGTCCACGATCAGCGTGCGCTTGGGGCGCTTGAGCGTGTCGACCCAGCGCGCGAGATTGCCCAGGTAGGGCGTGACGCGGTCGACCTGCTGCAGGTAGATACCCCAGGGGCCGAGGTTGGACGGGTCGAGGTAGGAGGGGAGGGCGCTCGTGAAGGCGGCCGGGCTGTTGGCTGCGGCGGCCGTCGAGTCTTGCGATGCTTGTGACATGGTGCGTTGTTCCTTTTGGGTGGCGCCAGCGTTCTGTGACTGGCGAGCGGGAGCTTACGGACGCCGCCACCTCTTGTCCAAGGCTGAGTTTCCATGTGGTTATGCGTTTGATGCATAACCATGCAATCTCCTCAGGCGTTGAACTGCAGCGCCGCCAGGCCCGCGTACACGCCGCCCTGTGCCACCAGCGCTGCGTGCGTGCCCTGTTCCACCAAGCGGCCGTGGTCCAGCACGACGATGTGGTCGGCCTTCTGAACGGTGGCCAGCCGGTGGGCGATCACCAGGGTGGTGCGGTCCTTCATGGCCGATTCCAGCGCCGCCTGCACCATGCGTTCGCTCTGCGCGTCGAGCGCGCTGGTGGCTTCGTCCAACAGCAGCAGCGGCGGGTTCTTGAGCATGGCCCGCGCAATCGCGATGCGCTGGCGCTGACCGCCCGAGAGCCGTACGCCGCGCTCGCCCAGGAAGGTGTCGTAGCCCTCGGGCAGGCGGGCAATGAACTCGTCGGCAAAGGCGGCCTGCGCCGCGGCACGCACCTCGTCATCAGACGCTTCGGGGCGGCCGTAGCGGATGTTCTCCAGTGCGCTGGTGGAAAACACCACCGGGTCCTGCGGCACGATGCCGATGCGCGAGCGCAGTTCCTGCAGGCTGAGCTGGTGGATCGGCACGCCGTCCAGCGCGATCGAACCCGAGGCAGGGTCATAGTAGCGCAACAGCAGGCCAAACACCGTGCTCTTGCCGGCGCCGCTGGGCCCCACCAGGGCGACGGTCTGCCCCGGTTGCACGGTGAGGCTGAAGTCGGCCAGCGCCGGCTGGGCCGGGCGCGAGGGGTAATGAAAGCTCAGCTGCTCGAAGCGCAGCGCGCTGCCACCCGCGGGCTTGGCGGCGGGCAGCGGCTCGGCGGGCGACTGCACGGGTGATTCGGTGGCCAGCAGCTCCATCAGACGTTCGCTGGCCCCGGCGGCGCGCAGCAGGTCGCCATACACCTCGCCCAGCACGGCCACGGCGCCGGCCAGGATGATGATGTAGACCACGGTCTGGCCCAGATGGCCCGGGCTGATGCGTCCGGCCAGCACGGCTTGCGTGCCCTGGTACAGGCCCCACAGCAGCAGCGCGGCCGTGCTGATGATGATGAAGGCCACCAGCGCGGCTCGGGCGCGGCTGCGTTTCACGGCGGTGTCGAAGGCGTGCTGCGTGGAGCGGTCGAAGCGCACCGATTCACGCTCTTCGGCGGTGTAGCTCTGCACGATGGGAATGGCGTTGAGCACCTCGGCGGCGATCGCGCTGGAATCGGCCACGCGGTCCTGACTGGCGCGCGAGAGCTTGCGCACGCGCCGGCCGAACCACATGCTGGGCAGCACCACCAGCAGCAGGATCAGCAGCACCTGCGTCATCACGTAGGGGTTGGTCCAGACCAGCATCACCAGCGCACCGATGCCCATCACCCCGTTGCGCAGGCCCATGGAGAGCGACGAACCCACCACGGTCTGCACCAGCGTGGTGTCGGTGGTCAGGCGGGAGAGGACTTCGCCGGTCTGGGTGGTCTCGAAAAACTGAGGGCTCTGGCGCAGCACGTGGCGGTACACCGCGTTGCGCAGGTCGGCCGTGATGCGCTCACCCAGCCAGCTCACCAGGTAGAAGCGCGCCGCCGAGAACAGGCCCAGCGCCACCGCCACCCCGAAGAGCTGCAGGAAGTGCCCGCGCAGGGCCATGGCCTGCGCGCTGCGGTCACCACCGGCCACGTCACCCGTGATCAGACCGCCGTCGATCAGGTGGCGCAGGGCCACCGGGAAGAGCAGGGTGGCCGCGGCCGCCAGCACCAGAAAGAGCACTGCCAGCGCAATCTGGCAGCGGTAGGGCCGCATGAAGGGCAGCAGCCCGCTCAGCGAGGTGGGGGAACTGGAAGGCGGTCGGTCGGGGGTGGTGGCGCGCATGCGCCGAGTGTGCCGGTTTTCCCGGACGGGTGACGGGCGGTCGCCGCTGGGCACCAGAGTGGGGAACACAGGAACAGCCCTTGCCCCACGGGGTATGTCGAATCCCCGACGCGTCCCCAAGGAGAAACCGATGGCACACGCCCAATACGCTTCCTGCATCCAGGCCTGCTACGACTGTGCTGCGGCCTGCGACCACTGCTCCACCGCTTGCCTGATGGAGCCGGACCCCAAGCACATGGCGCGCTGCATCGCGCTCGACATGGACTGCGCCGCCGCCTGCCGCATGGCCGCCGCCGCCATGGCGCGTGGCAGCGAGTTCGCGGAAGACTTCTGCGCGCTGTGCGCCGAAGTGTGTGAGGAATGCGGGGCTGAATGCGGCGAACACGACATGGACCACTGCCAGGCATGCGCCGAGGCCTGCCGCCGCTGTGCCGAGGAATGCCGCCGCATGGCCGACATGGCCTGAACGGGCACGCTACCATGCTGAGGGGCGGCGGTCTCGCCAGGCGCCTAGCGCAGCAGCAGCGTGGGAACGAATGTGGCGCGCAGCAGGGCCGTGGTGTTGCTGCCAAACAGCCAGCTGCGCAGCGGAGAGTGGCTGTAGGCGCCCATCACCAGAAGGTCGAAGCCCTCGGTACGGATGGCCTCATCGATCACGACCGCTGGCTTGCCCGGCACGCTGCCCGCGGTCACGTCAAAACCGGCCTGCCGCAGTGTTTCCTGGGCCGAGTCCAGCGCTTTCTGGTGGCTCCCGGGCGTATCAGCCGCGCTCAGCAGGTGCAGCGGCAGGCCCTTCAGCAAAGGGTTAGCGGTGATCGTGTCAATGGCGCGGCGCGTGATGGCGCTGCCGTCAAAGGCGATCAGCACGCGGCTGGGTTCGCGGTACTGCGCGGGCACCGCCAGAATGGGGCGCTGCAGCGAGCGCACCACCCACTCCACATGGCCACCCAGGCTTTTCTGCGAATCGGCCGCGGCAGCTTGCCCACGGCGGCCCAGCACCGCCAGGCGCGTGCCGTCCTGCTGGCTGGACAGCGTTTCTTCCACGTCGCCGTGGCGCTGGCGGGTGTCCACCTGTGCCACGCCAGCAGCCAGCGCGCGGTCGCGCAGCTGCAGCAGGAACACACGGCCGGCTTCGCGAGCGGCGCGGCTGCGCTGCTCGTCGTCGCTGGAGAGCTGGTTCAGCAGGGCCTCTTGCGCGCCCGGGCCGATGGCGCCGCTGTGGTCCTGCTCCTTGCCGAGCGCGGGGTGGCGGTCGATCACATGCAGGAACTCCAGCGGTGCGCCCATGCGGCGAGCTGCCCAGGCCGCGTAGTCGGCCACCGTGGCCGCGAAGGGTGACTGGTCCACGCACGCCAGCACCTTGTTGTCATTGTCGATGGTCTTGTTCATGGCAATGGGACTCAGGTTCAGTGGCCGAGCAGCAGGTCGTCGGCGCCGTCCTTGTCGTGCACGGCAAATTTGTCGACCAGGGTGGCGCTGGCGGCGTTCAGGCCGATCACCTCCACCTCGGTGCCTTCGCGGCGGAACTTCAGCACCACCTTGTCGAGCGCGCTCACGGCGGTGATGTCCCAGAAGTGCGCGCGGCTCACGTCGATGCGCACCTGGTCGATCACTTCCTTGAAATCAAACGCGTTGGCAAAACGGTCGGCCGACGCGAAGAACACCTGGCCGGTGACGAGGTAGCGCCGGGCACGGCCGTCGTCTTCCGAGGTGGAGCGCACGTGCAGGATCTGCCCGACCTTGTGCGCGAAGAAAAAGCCTGAGAGCAGCACGCCGGTGAGCACGCCTTGGCCAGGTCGTGCGTGAGCACGGTGACCAGCACCGTGGCCACCATCACCACGCTGGAGCTGGCCGGGTGCTCGCGCAGGTTGCGGATGGAGCCCCAGTTGAAGGTGCCGATGGACACCATGATCATCACCGCCACCAGCGCGGCCATGGGGATCTGCTTCACCCATTCGCCCAGGAACACGACCAGGATCAGCAGCACCACGCCCGCTGTGAGGGTGGACAGGCGCCCGCGCCCGCCCGATTTCACGTTGATCACGCTCTGGCCGATCATCGCGCAGCCCGCCATGCCACCGATGAAGCCGGTGGCGATGTTGGCCACGCCCTGGCCCACGCACTCACGGTTCTTGTCGCTCTTGGTGTCGGTGAGGTCGTCCACGATGGTGGCGGTCATGAGCGATTCCAGCAGGCCCACCACCATCAGTGTGAGCGAGTAGGGGAAGACGATCGTCAGCGTTTCCCAGTTGAGCGGGATGTCGGGGATCAGGAACACCGGCAGGCTGTCGGGCAGCTCGCCCATGTCGCCCACGGTGCGGATGTCCAGGCCCAGCGCCAGCGACACGGCCGTGAGCACCACGATGGTCACCAGCGGAGAGGGCACGGCCTTCGTGAGGTAGGGAAAGCCGTAAATGATGGCCAGGCCGGCGGCCGTCATGGCGTAGACGTGCCAGGTGACCCCCGCCGTCTGCGGATTCAGCTCGGGCAGCTGCGCCATGAAGATCAGGATGGCCAGTGCATTCACGAAGCCGGTGACCACCGAGCGCGACACAAAGCGCATCAGCACGCCCAGCTTCACCCAGCCGGCGATCACCTGCAGCACGCCGGTGAGCACCGTGGCGGCCAGCAGGTACTGCAGGCCATGTTCTTTCACCAGCACCACCATCACCAGCGCCATGGCGCCGGTGGCGGCCGAGATCATGCCCGGGCGCCCGCCCGTGAAGGCGATGATGGTGGCGATGGAAAACGAGGCATACAGCCCGACCTTGGGGTCCACGCCGGCGATGATGGAAAAAGCGATGGCCTCCGGGATGAGGGCCAGGGCCACCACGAGGCCGGCCAGCAGATCGTTGCGGACGTTGGACAGCCAGTCCTGACGCAGGGTTTGAATCGACATGAAGCAGAACGCGGCCGCCGCGGAGCAGGGCCGTCAGTGAGAGGGAAAAGAAGAAGTCACACGCCTCCGGAGGGTCCGGAGGGTCGCTGAAGCGAAAGCAGAGGGGGGTGGCCGCGCAGCAGCAGGCGCTGTGGCGGGACCGCTCAGGTCAAGGCGGTGTGACCGAGCAGAAATAGCCGCGCGGCAGGCCCGCGCCCGGGTAAGACACCGGGCGAGCAGGGGAGAGGGCGAGCGAAGCGGGCATCCGGCGATTCTAGGGCATGCCTTTTTGAGCGCCCCTCAGAGCCTCAGCCGCCCCACGTAGCCCGTCATCTCAAGGTAGCCCCGTCCCACGGGCTTTCCACCGGCATCGAGCAGATCGGACAGACCTTCCCAGTACACCGTGCCCGTGCTGCGCCGGCTGTCGAGTTCCTGGGCGTCGAGCACCGCTTCCACCGTGAAGCTGCCGGCTGGCGTGCGCAGCCGCCAGGCCACGGGGTAGCGGGCACGGGTCTGCGGGCTGACCCAGTGGCGCAGCGGCTCGAACATCACGGCGTCGGCCGCGAAGCGTGTGCCCGGTCCGGTATCGGTTTCGAGCGCGGCGCGTGCCGCCGGGCGGTAGGAGCCGCCGGCCCAGAGCGCGCTGCCGTCGGCGCGGCGCAGCCGGAAGGCCGTGAGGCTGTCGCCGTTGAACAGGTTCATGCCCACCCAGTCCCAGCCCACAGCTTCGGGGTGCAGGATGGCTTCGCTCCATTCGTGGTCGAGCCAGGCGCGGCCGCCAGTGATGGCGATGCGCTCGGTCCCCAGGCCCAGTGTGCCACGCACCGCCAGCTGCGGATGGCTCACATAGAAGCTGGCCTGCTCGGGCTCGGGCCCCTTGCGGGAGAAGCCGCGGTCGCCCTGCAGCAGGATGGCCTGTGTGGGCGTGGCTCGCAGGTCAAGGCTGATCTCGGGGCCGTCCACCCGCGTGCTGTAGCCGCCGTCGGCTTCGCGCTGGAACTGCCAGCCCCGCAGTGCCACCTGCGTGTCGCGGCTGCTGGCGAACACCGCCATCGCGTCGGTGGGCGCGGCGGGCTCTTCGCCGTTCCAGCGGGCGATGCGCTCGTCGTGCCGCAGGCGCTGGCCCTTCACGTCGGTGATGGCGGCGTGGGCAAACAGCAGCTGGCGGGCGGCGAGGCGGCTGCGAAGGGCCTGCGTGCCATCGACCCGGCTGCGGAAGAAGGTCACCTGAAAACCAAACGTGCGACCGTCGGCCGCCTGTGCATGGCCGGTGAGGTACCACCACTCGGTGCGGGTGTCGTTGTGCGAGCCATGGTCGCGCGGGAACTGCAGCGGGCGTGGGCGCAGCGCGTCGCCAGGGCGGTGCGGGGCTTGTGCCTGTGACATGCCGGAAGGGGCTAGCAGGAGGCCAGCCGAGGCGAGCAGGAGGTCGCGCCGTGTGGTGAGGGCTTCGACAGGCTCTGCCCGAACGGAGGTGGGCTCGACCTGCGCGCAAACATCACCGCTGCGCAAGCCGAAAACGTCCGTTCGCCCGGAGCCGGTCGAAGGGCTCGTGCTGCTCAGTGGGGATGTGCTTTTGCCCATATTCACCAGTCTTCCTTCACGGCACGCACCGCGTCGCGGCTGGCGGCGGCCTGACCCGCGAGCCAGGCGGTGAGGGTGCCGGCCAGCACCACGGCGGCGCACAGGGCCAGCAGGCGGGCCCAGGGCAGCACCAGGTCCATGGTCCAGTGGAAACTCTGCGGGTTCACCACATGCACCAGCACAAGGCTCACGCCCAGGCCGAGCGCCAGCCCGGCCAGCGCACCCAGCACCGTCCAGGCAAAACCTTCCAGCGCCACCACGCCCAGGATCTGCCGGCGCGTGAGACCCAGGTGGGCCAGCAGGCCGAACTCGCGCTTGCGCGCCAGCACCTGCGCGCTGAAGCTCGCCGCGACGCCGAACAGGCCGATGCCGATGGCCACCGCCTGCAACCACACCGTGACGGCAAAGCTGCGGTCGAAGATGCGCAGCGAGGTGGCGCGGATCTGACCTGCCGAGGCGAATTCGATCAGTCCTTCGGCACCTTCGTTCCGCGCCAGCGCGCGGATGCGCTCGCGCACCGCGTCTTCGCTGGCGCCCTCGGCCAGGTGCAGCGCAAGGTCGTTCACGCGGGTGTCGCCCGTCAGGCGCACGAAGGCGCTGCGCTCCATCACCACGCTGCCGTGCTGGCGTGCGTAGTCGCGCCAAACGCCGGCCACGAAGAAGCGGGTGTCGTCACCGGCCGCCGGGAATGCCTGCGCCAGGGCGGGCAGCCAGGCGCCGGGCCGGGCGTCGTACAGGTCCACCATCGCCTCGCTCACGTACACCGGCACCACGTTGGCACCGGCCACCTCGGGCACCGGCAGCGGGTTGCCCACCAGCGGCAGTGCAATGGCCCCGCCGGCGGCGGCCGTCAGCGGGCGGCTGAGCAAGGTGACGACCGGGCGCGTGGCATCGAACTGCACCGGTGTGGCGCGCAGCGTGTCCACGCGCAGCACGCCCGGCACGCCGCCCACCGCGCGGGCAAAGGCCTCGGGCAGGTGCTGGCTGTCGGGGCCGGTGCCGCCGCCGGCGGTGCTGCGCACGTAGAGCTGGGCCGGCAGCACGGCGTCGAGCCACTGGGTCACGGAATCGCGGAAGCTGGCCACCATCACCGTGAGCGCGACCGACAGCGCCAGGCTGGCGACCACGCCGCTGGTGGCCACGGCCGCGGTTTCCCGCAGCCGGCGAGAGCGCTCCACCGCCAGCAGGGGCAGGGGGTGGCGCGCCATCAGGGGCGCGATGCGGTCCAGCAGCGCACCCACCGCCAGCGGCAGCGCGGCGATGCCGCCCACCAGCAGCAGGCCGACCGAGAAGTACGCGGCCAGCGGCAAGCCGGCCACCGGGGGCGCCCAGGCCAGCGCCGCGGCCAGCACCACCAGGCCCAGCGCCAGCGTGTGCCGCCGCGCCCCGGGCGCCGCCTGGGTGCCCAGGCCCTTGAGCGCGAGCGCCGGTGCCATGCGCGCCGTGGCGCGTGCCGGCCACCAGCCGCCCACCACGGCGGCCACCACGCCCAGCAAGCCGTAGAGCACGCCGGCCCACGGGCGCCACAGCAGCGGCGGCGCCTCACCGCTGAAATAGCCCCCGCCGAGATCGCCGCCCAGCAGCTTCAGGGCCAGCGCTGCCAGCGCACTGCCCAGGGCCACCCCGAGCACGCTGCCCAGCACCCCCAGCAGGGCCGATTCGGCCAGCACCAGCCGCAGGCGCTCGCGGCCTGAGAGGCCGAGCACGCCCAGCAGTGCAAACTGCTGCTGGCGCCGCGCCACCGAGAGCGAGAGCATCGAAAACACCAGGAAGGCCCCGGTGAACAGGGCCACCAGCGCCAGTACGGTCAGGTTCACGCGGTAGGCGCGCGAGAGGTTGCTCACGCGTTCGCCTGCCTGATCGGGCCGCTGGGCCAGCACCTGGGCCGGCAGCGCCAGCTGGCGCAGCAGCGCCTCGGTCGAGCTGCCGGGCGCCAGCCGCAGATCGATGCGGCTGAGTTCGCCCAAGCGCTTCAGCAGGTCCTGCGCGGCGGCCACGTCCATCACCAGCAGGGGCGCGCCGGGTGCGTTCACCCGCCCGGCCACGCGCACGGTGTGCTCGCGCAGGCCATGGCGCAGGGTCAGGGTGCCGGGGGCCAAGCGCTCGTCGCTGCCCGTTGGGCCCGGGCCGGCCAGTGCCTGCCACGCGGCCGGGTTGAGGAACACGGCGTCGGGCGCAAAGATGTCCAGCCGCCGCACCGGGGCCTCGGCCGCCGCGCTGCCCGGATCGGCGGGCAGGGGCATCAGCGCGGGCGACACGCTGCCTACGCTGAGCGCGTCCACGCCCAGCAGCCGGGCCGCCACCGGCGCGCCATGCCCGCCCTGCAGCGTCACGCCGGCTTCGAGCACCGGGCTGGCCAGGGCCACGCCGGGGTGCGCCGACACGTGCTCCAGCAGGGCGTCGGGCAGGCTGCCCTGCCGGGCCCGCAGTTCGAGGTCGGGCTGGCCGTTGACCGACTGCACCGCGCTGGAGAACTCGGCCAGCGCCGAGGCGTTGATGAGGTGCACGGCGAAGGCCAGCGCCACGCCCAGCATCACCGCCACGATGGCCGAGGCGTTTCGCCAGGGGTGGTGGCGCAGTTCCTGCCAGGAAAACGTGGTGAGCAGCGCGCGCATGCCGGGAGCTTAAGGGGTGAACCACCGCACAGTAGCCGGTGCCCGCCGAAGCCTGAGCCACCCAGCGCTCAGTAGGGTCTTTGCCGTGTGCGGCCCGGAAGTTGCTTGAGGCGTAAGATGAATTTTCTGCTTTTGCCTTCACCGTCCGGCACGCGTTGCGTGCATTTCCTACCACCGGCCCCAAGCCCCCTTCAACGGTGAACCCCATGGTCCGCATCCACCTCGCCATCGACCTCCAGTACCAGATCAGCCCGCCCGGCGCCGACTTCATCTTCAACATCCAGGCCGCTCACAGCCCGCAGCAGAAAGTGGTGTGGGAAGAGTTGCTGGTGAGCCAGCCCGTGCCGCTGGTGATGTACACCGACCCGGCCACGCGCAACCGCACGCTGCGCCTGAGCGCCGGCCCCGGCAACCTGCTCACCCGGTACCGCGCCACGCTGGACTTGAACCAGCACGTGGCCGAGCCCGACAGTATTTTCGAGACGCCCGTGAACCAGCTGCCGCCAGAGGCGCTGACCTACATCTACCCCAGCCGCTATTGCCAGTCAGACTGCGTCACCGCGCTGGCCATGGGCCTGTTCGGTTCCATGCCGCAGGGCTACCGCCGCGTCGAGGCGATCCAGGCCTGGGTGCAAGAGCAGGTCACGTTCGAGTCGAACACCAGCAACTCCATGACGTCGGCGCTCGACACGCTCAACGACCACAAGGGCGTGTGCCGCGACTTTGCGCACCTCATGATCACCATGTGCCGCGCGCTCAACATCCCGGCGCGCTTCACCACCGCCATCGACTACGGGGCCGACCCGGCCTTGGGCCCGACCGACTTCCATGCCTATGTGGAGGTCTACCTGGGCCACCGCTGGTACATGTTCGACCCGTCCGGCACGGCCATTCCCATGGGCTTCATCCGCATCGGCACCGGGCGCGACGCGGCCGACGCTTCGTTTGCCACCATCTTCGGCGGCGTCGTGGCGCAGCCACCGCGTATTGACATCTCGGCCCACGTGAGCCCGCAGAACGGCTGGGAACTGCCGGTGCACCGCCCCCAGGGCCTGTCGACCGACGCCGGCTGCAGCTTCATGGTGTGAGCGGCGTGCCGGGGGTGCTTCCAGCTATGGCCTAATAGAGGTTTCCCGCAACTTTCTCAGGATCCTGTCATGGGCAACAAAATCGTCACCGAGGCCGACCGCAAAGCAACCCCACGTCCCACGCCCGTCCCCGGCGTGTCGCTGACCACCCCTGGCCGCGGCCAGCGCGTCAGCCTGGAGCGCGGCGTGGCCACGCGCAGCAAGAAGAACCCCGGCAAGCGCTCGAAGAAGGGCGGCTGATCCCCCGGCTGGCCCCTGAGGCCAGACCCTGCGAAAGCCCGCCTGTGCGGGCTTTTTGCATGTGGCTCAGTTTGACGGAGTGTCCGTGTTGCGCCTCAGCTGCAGGAAGCGGCCCTTGTAGGCTTGGCCGTCCTCCAGCCAGCGCAGGGCGGGGCGCATCGCCATGCTGAAACCCCGGGCGGCGGTGGCGCGACCGAAGTCGGCACGGTTGCCCCGGTCGGGGTCCACCAGCAGGACCTCGGCACCCGGCGCGGCGTGCCGGTCAATGAAGGCGGCCAGCTGCTCGGGCTGCTGCCGCTCGTACAGCAGGTCGCTGCCCACCAGCAGGTCGAACTGGCCCAGGGCCGGGTTGTCGGTGCTCCAGTCGCCAGCGCAGTAGGGCAGCGGCCCCAGATCGTTGAGCAGCAGGTTGGCCTGAAGGAAGTTTTCGGTCAGCGGGTGCCAGTCGCTCACCGTCACGTCGGCGCCGCGGCGGTGCATCACCAGGCTGGCCAGGGCCAGCCCGGCGCCCATTTCCAGCACGCGCAGCCCTTGCAGCGGGTGCGTCTGCATGGCCAGCGCCAGCACCCGGGCCGAGGGCCACACCTGCCCGAACATTCCCCAGCCCGCTGCGGGAATGCCGATATCGGCCGACACATTCTCCGTGTCAGCGTATTGCTGGCTGTCCAGCAGGCTGCGGATGTGCCAGGGCTGGCCGCCCAGCGTGAGCGTTTCGGTCTTGACCTGGTAGCCGGGCATGGGCGTGTCTTCTCATGGTGGGAGCGTGGGTTTGCTGTTCAGATCGAACGGGCACAGCGCTTCCGGGAGAAGGGCATGCGGGCCGAAGAGGCACTCGTGTACGCCCCGAAGGGCGCAAGGTCACCCTAACACGCGGTGTCCTGTAGAGCGGGCGGGTCTACAATCCGGCCCTTCACCGGGGGTGCCGGGCCTGCCTGATAGCGGGCGGCGGCTGAGAAATACCCCTCTCACCTGATCTGGGTTGTGCCAGCGTAGGGAGCGTGAGGAACACCGGCCCGCTGCCGGGCGCCGCCAGGCCCTTCCAACGCTCGCTGTCTGGCGTGTCAAAAGGCGGCTCCATATGCAACGGCGCATCTTCCCCGGGCTTCTGCTGGCCCTGGCTTCGGTTTCCCTTTCTTCCGCCGCGATGGCGCAGGGTTCGGCGCCCACGCTGCGCGTGCTCACGCACAGCTCGTTCGACCTGCCCAAGCCCCTGCTGGCGCAGTTCGAGAAAGAGGCGGGCGTGAAGCTGCAGATCGTCAAGGGCGGTGACGCCGGCGAGATGGTCAACAAGCTCATCCTCACGCGTGCCAAGCCGATTGCCGACGTGGTCTATGGCATCGACAACACCCTGCTGTCGCGCGCCACCAGCGCGGGCGTGCTCGATGCGCACGACGGCCCGGCTGCCCGCCGCCCGGCGGCCGCCCCAGTGGGCGACGGCGCGGGCCCGGTGGTGCCGGTGGACTACGGCTATGTCACCCTCAACATCGACAAGGCCTGGTTCGCTCAGAAAGGCCTGGCGCTGCCGAAAACGCTGGCCGACCTGACGCAGCCCGCCTACGCGAAGCTGCTGGTGGTCCAGAACCCGGCCACGTCCAGCCCGGGCCAGGCCTTCCTGTTCGCCACCATCGCCGGGCTGGGCGAAGAGGCGGCTTTTGCCTGGTGGGCGCAGATGCGCGCCAACGGCGTGAAGGTGGTCAAGGGCTGGACCGAGGCCTACTACACCGAATTCACCCGCAATGGCGGCACGCGCCCCATCGTGGTGAGCTACGCCAGCAGCCCCGCGGCCGAGGTGTTCTACAGCAAGGACAAGCTCACCGATTCGCCCACGGCCAACCTGTTCCTGAAGGGCGGCGTGTTCCGCCAGGTCGAGGGTGCGGCGCTGGTCAAGGGCGGCAACCCGGCCGCGCGGCCCGCCGCCGGCCAGTTCATCGAGTTCCTGCGCTCGGCCCCCGTGCAGGAAGCGCTGCAGACCAGCATGTGGATGTTCCCGGCCGAAGCCGGGGCACCGCGCGTGGCGGTGATGCAGCAGCACGCCAGCGAGCCGGCCGCGTTTGACAGCCTGAGCGCCGAGCAGATGCACCAGAACAGCAAGGCCTGGCTGCAGCGCTGGAGCCGCGTGGTGCTGAAGTGAACGCCCCGCGCCTGGCCTGACCCGAGGCTTCACTCCGGTGCGTCTGTCTGCCCGCTGGCTGCTGCCGGCGCTGCCCCTGGCCTTTCTGGCGCTCATGCTGGTGGCGCCGGTGCTGCGCCTGCTGGCCGAGGGCTGGACGGCGGCCGACGAAGGCTGGTCGTGGTGGGCGGTGTGGCAGGACGATCACCTGCGCTGGCGCGTGTGGTGGTCGTTCGCGCAGGCGGCCATCACCTGCGTGGCGGCGCTGCTGCTGGGCCTGCCGGTGGCCTGGGTGCTGGCACGGCTGGAATTCACCGGGCGCCGGCTGGTGTTGCGCCTGCTGATGCTGCCCTTTGTGGTGCCCACCCTGGTGGCTGCGCTGGGCGTGCTGGCCCTGTGGGGACCGCGCGGCTGGCTGGGCGCCCCGCTGGCCGAGGCCGGCTGGAGCCTGGAAGACACGCCCTGGCTGCTGCTCTACGGCAACCTGTTTTTCAACCTGTGCCTGGTCGTGCGCGCTGGCGTGGACGCGCTGGAGCAGGTGAGCGCACCCCGCGTGGCGGCCGCCCGTACGCTCGGAGCCACGCCCTGGCGCGCTTTCTGGCGCGTGGAATGGCCAGCAGTAGCGCCCTGGATGGCCTCGGCTCTGTGCCTCGTGTTCCTGTACTGCTTTTCGGGCTTCGGGCTGGCGCTGCTGCTGGGCGGGCAGCGTTACGCCACGGTCGAGGTCGAGATCTACACGCTGGTGGCGCACGACCTGGCGCTGGCCCAGGCCGGCGTGCTGGCGGTGTGGATGCTGCTGCTCACCGGCGTGGTGGCGCTGGCCTACGCCTGGATGGAGAAGCGCCTGGCCGCGCCCGGCCGCGTGACACCGGTGCTGCGGCAGCGCCCGCGCGGCGCTGGCCAGTGGGCGGCGGTGGCGGGGGCGCTGGCGGTGCTGTTGCTGGTGTGTGGCGCGCCCTTGCTCGCCATCGTGGCGCGCGCGGCGCATGCCGTGCTTTGGGGTCAGGGCGCGGCGGTGTGGCAACAGCCCGAGACGCTGGCCGCACTCTGGAACACCCTGCGTTTCTCGATCATGGCGCTGGCGCTGGCCACGCTGCTGGGGCTGGTGCACGCGCTGGCCGTGCGGGGCATGGATGCGCTGGGGCTGGTGCCTGGAGCCGGTGCTGGCCTGGCCCTGCTGTGGCGGGCCGCCGCTTTCCTGCCGTTCGTGGTGTCGCCCGTCACGGTTGCCTTTGGCCTGCTGCTGGTCTACCCACAGTGGACGGCCAGCCTGGGCCTGCTGGTGGGCGCCTACGCGCTGCTGGCCTACCCCTTCGTGGCCAAGTCGCTCACCGCGGCGCTGGACAGTCTGCCCGCCAGTTATGCGCAGGCGGCGGCCACGCTGGGCGCCCGGCCCTGGCGCGTGTTCTGGCGCGTCACGCTGCCGCTGGTGTCCACCGCGCTGCGCCGCGGCATGGCCTTCGCGGCGGCCACGGCGCTGGGCGAGTTCGCGGTCTCGCTGTTTCTGTCGCGGCCCGAGTGGACCACGCTCACCACGCTCATCTACCAGCACCTGGGCCGTCCCGGCGCGGCCAACCTCGACGCCGCGCTGGTGCTGGCCTGCGGCCTTATGCTGCTGGCCCTGCTGGCCTTCACGGGCATCGAAGGCCGATCAACAGACAATGAGCGCCATGCTTGAACTGCGCGACATCGCCAAACAATGGGACCACCGGCCCCTGCTGGACGGCGTGAGCCTGTCGGTGGCCAGCGGCGAAACGGTGGCGCTGCTGGGCGCCTCGGGCAGCGGCAAAAGCACGCTGTTGAAAATCGTGGCCGGGCTGGACGCGCCCGAGCGCGGCAGCGTGTGGTTCAACGGAGCCGACATCAGCGCCCTGCCACCGGAGCAGCGTGGCTTTGCCCTCATGTTCCAGGACTTCGCCCTGTTCCCGCACCTGAGCGTGGAAGACAACGTGGCCTTCGGCCCGGTGGAGCAGCGCGTGGGGCGGGCGGCCGCCCGGGCACAGGCACGCGAGATGCTGACGCGCTTCGGCCTGGGTGCTCACGCCACCGCGCGCGTGTGGACGCTCTCAGGCGGTGAACAGCAGCGCGTGGCGCTGGCACGTGCGCTCATCACGCGCCCGCGCGTGCTGCTGCTGGATGAGCCTTTTTCAGCGCTGGACGCGACCCGGCGCGAGCAGCTGCGCGCCGAATTCCGCGAGCGCATCAGCGCCGCCGGCATCGCCGCGCTGCTGGTGACGCACGACGAGCAGGAAGCCCGCGCCATGGCGCAGCACGCCTGGTCGCTGCAGGGCGGGCGGCTGGTCGCGCTCTGGTAAACCCGCGCAGGCCACTGCGTGCAGGCGTTCATTCCTGTTCATCGGTCGCCGTGCCACTCCGACAGAACGCGCTCATGTTCAGCAGCGTCTGAGTCAGGGTTGGCCTTCCTGTTGCAGGGCGAACCTGCTTGGTGGGCTCATCGAACCGGCCACCGACCAGGGTATGCACTGGCCGCTCGCCAGGGACCTGCTTCAGGGCCGTCTGCAGCTCTCGGCTACCAAGCAGCGGCTGCGCCGCTGGCAGTTTGTTGCAGTGGTTAAAACCTTTGCAATGGGCTTCGGTGTGCCGTGGAACTTCAATACTGATGGCTAGTGGGGGTATGCCATTCCGAAGGGGAGGCGTCGCAATCCCACAAAAAACAAGAGATGGCGACGGGCTGGCCTTCGGAAATGCTGCCACTGGTATGACTAAACCATGCTTCCCGAATTCAAAGGTCCTAGCGAATTCGATGCATGAGCCTATGCTCGTCAGTCAATGTGGAAGTCACGGTGGCTTGGTGGGACATCCGTCAAAGAGTCTTGCCAGTGTTCGGTTCATCAAAACAAGGGATGACTGGTTGTAGAAAGGTGAATACTTTGGAGAGTTGCCAAAATGTGCTTGACAGCATATTAGCTCATAAGTATTATTAAAAATGGGTACTTGATGGCATCTGAATACGTATACAGCAGTATAGTTTTTTGATGGTTGATTTTGTCTAACATTTAATCAATTAAGGAGTGAGAAGCATGGATGCAAGCACCGATTCTGTACAGAATTCTGCGCGTACTTGGGCAATTTTTTCCCATATCAGGGGCTTGTTCACAAGTTGGATTGCCCCGTTGGTGATCTATCTTATAAAGAAATCTGAGCCCGGGAGTGAACTTGCTGCTTCAAATGCTAAAGAAGCATTGAATTTCCAAATAACGCTATTTGCTGTATTTGTGGTTCTGATGGTGAGTGTGGTTGGGGTGTTTCTGATTTTTATCCCGATGTTTGCAATCTGATATTTTCGATAATTGCTGCAGTGAAGGCGAGCAATGGCGTGGAATATCGGTACCCACTGACTATCAGACTTGTTAAATAGGTTCTTCGTGGGTGCCACTTTATGCCCGGCGCGCGCGCTGGCCTAGAGGCCCAGGCCTGTCTGCTCGACGCGGATTGCCGCCCCTGCCCTGCATGACCTCGCTCTCGCCGATGCCGTTGCTGAGCACCGTCCGCAGGCCTTTCCGCTCGCGTTACTTTGCGCGCGAGGGATCTGCGTATTCGGGGGGCCAGAGCGTTTTTAAAGGACTGGCGCACGCAGTCAGGTGATGGCCCGGCGAACGCTCTTGGACACTTTGTAGCGGCAGAGCGCATCAGACATGAGAAACACCGGATCCGTGCTATTGCACAGCATGCCTGGTCGCCGCAGGGCGGGCGGCTGATCGCGCTCTGGTGAGTACGCGGGCCGCTGGCACAATTCGGCACCCGTCGGGCCCCGCCCGCGGGACCTGATTACCCCGCTGACACACCCGACCGCCATGCTTGACACCCCTGCGCTCACCACCGCCCGCCGGGCCCCCGAACTGCTGCTGCCCGCCGGCTCGCTGGCGCGTATGCGCGCTGCATTTGATTTCGGCGCCGACGCCGTGTACGCCGGCCAGCCACGCTATTCACTGCGTGCGCGCAACAATGAGTTCCGGCTGGAGCAGATTGCCGAGGGCATTGACGAAGCGCACCAGCGCGGCAAGAAGTTCTTCCTCACCAGCGACCTGCTGCCGCACAACGACAAGGTGCGCACCTACCTGCGCGACATCGAGCCCATCGTCGCCATGAAGCCCGACGGCCTGATCATGGCCGACCCCGGCCTCATCATGATGGTGCTCGACAAGATGCACAGCGGCGCCTGGGACCATGTGCCGATACACCTCTCGGTGCAGGCCAACACGGTGAACCACGCGGCCGTGAAGTTCTGGCAGAAGGTGGGCGTCACCCGCGTCATCCTCTCGCGCGAACTCAGCCTGGACGAGGTGGAAGCCATACGCCACGAGTGCCCCGACATGGAGCTGGAGGTGTTCGTGCACGGTGCGCTGTGCATTGCCTATTCGGGCCGATGCCTGCTCAGCGGCTACTTCAACCGGCGCGACTCCAACCAGGGCACCTGCACCAACGCGTGCCGCTGGAACTACCGTCCCGGCGAGGCACAGGAAACCGACAACGGCGATGTGGCCCCGTTGCCGCTGGAAAGCGACTTCAGCTTTGCCGGTGAACAGCAGACCGCTGAAAGCGCGTTTGCGGCCTGCGGCGGCAGCCCGCGCCACCCCGCGGCCGACCGTGTGTACCTGCTGGAAGAGTCGGAGCGGCCGGGCCAGCTCATGCCCATCATGGAAGACGAGCACGGCACCTACATCATGAACAGCAAGGACCTGCGCGCTGTCGAGCACGTGGAGCGGCTGGTGAAGATCGGTGTTGACTCGCTCAAGATCGAAGGCCGCACCAAGAGCCCGTACTACGTGTCGCGCACCGCGCAGGTGTACCGCCGCGCCATCGACGACGCGGTGGCCGGCCGCCCCTTCAACCCGGCGCTGATCACCCAGCTCGAAGGCCTGGCCAACCGCGGCTACACCAGCGGTTTTCTGGAGCGCCGGCCGATGCAGGACTACCAAAATTACGAAACCGGCGGCTCCGAGGCGCACCACAGCCAGTACGTGGGCGAGGTGCTCGGCGTGGCCGACGGCTGGGCCGAAGTGGAAACCAAGAACCGATTCGCCGTGGGCGACACGCTGGAAGTGATTCACCCCGGTGGCAACCGCCTGGTGCAGCTGGAGCAGATGCGAAACGCCGAAGGCGAGCCGGTGCAGGTGGCGCAGGGAAATCCCATGCGCGTGTGGATCCCGGTGCCCGGCCAGGAAGAAGCCACGCGCGGCGCGCTGATCGCACGGGTGTTTTGATGTCTGCGCCGAGATGGTCAGCTTCGCCGGTTGAGGTCCGGTAGTGCTTGGACGCGGGGAGGCTGCCCGATATCATCCTTACATGCTCCACGTGCCCGCCCATCAGCTCCACGCTTTTTGCCAAGCCAACCGCATCCAGAGGTTGTCGCTCTTCGGCTCCGTGCTCAAGGGGCAGGCGCGCCGCGACAGTGATGTTGACTTGCTGGTGGAGTTCGAGGCCGGTCAGGCGCCTTCACTCCTGGGTATGGTCCGCATGGAGTCCGAGCTGTCCGACATGCTTGGGCAGCGGGTGGATTTGCGCACGCCGGCCGATCTGTCCCGCTATTTCCGGCAGGACGTGCTGGACATGGCGCAGGTCCAGTATGCGGCCTGAAGACCGCGTTCGTCTCATGCACATGCGCGATGCATGCCTGTCAGCATCGCGATTCGTGGCGGCGCGCCAGCGGGGCGATCTGGACCGTGACGAAATGCTTTTGTTTGCCTTGGTCCGGGCGATCGAAATCATGGGTGAGGCCGCTGGCAAGGTGTCAGCAGAAACCCAGGCTGCCTGCCCCCAATTGCCTTGGAGAGAGGTCGTCGGCATTCGCAACCGGCTGGTTCACGCTTATTTCGACATTGACAAAGACATTTTGTGGAACACCACGCAGCAGGACATTCCGTACCTGCTGACAGTTGTCGAGACCTTGCTGCAAGCCACTGACTAGCTTGTCGGGCTCCCAGCGTTTGGGAACCCGAGGCCTAGCTCCTCAACTCCCGCGCAGCGCTTTCAACAGTTTCTGCCCGGCGCGCCCGCTGGCCTCATGGCCCAGGCGGGACTGTTCAATGCGGATGGCCGCGCGGCTGCGTTCGCCCAGCATGCCGTCCACCTCGCCGATGTCGTGGCTGCGCAGGATCAACAGTCCTTGCAACTCACGCCGCTCGGCACGGCTCAGGCCGGCATCGTCGGTCGGCCAGGGCGTGGTGAAGGGTCCCGCGCCGCGCAGTCGGTCGCTCAGGTGGGCGATGGCCAGGCCGTAGCTTTCGGCTGCATTGTAGCTGTAGACCGCGTCGAAGTTGCGGAACACGAGGAAGGCAGGGCCGAGTGGTCCGGCCAGTGTGAGCAGGCCGGCGGGGCCGCCCTGGGCGGGCAGGGGGGAACCGTCGACCGCGCGCACGCCGCGAGCGCTCCAGTCGCTCAGGGGGCGCTTGGTGCGACGGCCTTCGCCCGCCACGCTGAAGCCGGCGGGCAGCGCCACCTCGATGCCCCAGGGCTGGCCGCTCTGCCAGCCGGCTTTGGCCAGGAAGTTGGCGGTGGAAGCCAGGGCGTCGGTGGTGCTGTCCATCAGGTCGGCGCGGCCGTCTCCGTCGAAGTCGACTGCCAAGCGCTCGAAGGTGGTGGGCATGAACTGCGTGTGCCCAAACGCCCCGGCCCAGGAGCCCACCAGGCGCTCGGGCGCGATGTGGCCGGCCTGCAGGATGCGCAGCGACGCGTACAGCTCACCCCGGAAAAAGGCCTGCCGGCGCCCCACGCACGAGAGCGTGCCCAGCGCCTGCACCAGCGGGTACTTGCCGAAGGTCTGTCCGAAATTGCTCTCGACCCCCCACACCGCCACCACGGTGGCCGGGTCCACGCCGTAGCGCTGCTGCACGCGCTCCAGCACCTCGCGGTGCTTCGCCATCTGCGCCTGCCCCTCGGCCACCCGCTCGTCGTCCACCAGCCCGGAGAGGTAGTCCCAGATCGCCATGCGGAATTCCGGCTGGAAGTTCAGCTTCTCGATCACCGTCATGTCGGGCTGCAGCCCGGCGGTGTGCCGCGTGAAGGTTTCATCGCGCACCCCGGCCGCCCGCGCCGGCGCCTTCAGCCCTGACAGACAGGCCTCGAACTCAGCCGGCGAAGGAGGCGTGGGAGAGGTGGTCTGACTTAGTGCAGGGAAGGCCAGGGTTCCACCGATCAACATGGCGGGTATGAGACGGTTCATAAGAGGAATCAATGAGATCAGGGGGATCGAATCGCAAGAAGAGTGAGGACGGGAGTCAGCAAAAGTGCCCGCCATGTAGCCGGCGCGATGTGCCCTCACCCAGAACGCCGCGGAACCGGCTTGTATGGTTGAGGGTGTTGGGGTGGAGGGTCTGAACTACCGGCTTTCGGCATAGACCGACTGGCGAAGATAGCCCCCACCCCGCCTTCCAGCGTCGATAAGGAACTGAGCGGCACCCACAGCGCCGA
>JAUXNG010000049.1 GCA_030682835.1 Hydrogenophaga sp.
CGGCATGCCGGCTTCGGCCTGGCGCAGGAAGCCAATGATTTGTTCTTCGGTGAATCTGCTCTTCTTCATGTCCGTCATTCTCCTAGTGGTTGACGGACTTCACTAACTTTAGGCTGGTACGGCTGGTGGGGGGCAGGTCAGGGTCAGCGCATCCGGCTCGCCTTTTCTTTGCTTACTTTCTTTTGGCGAAGCAAAAGAAAGTGAGTCGCCCGCCGGGGCGAGACCCTGCCAAGCCCGCAGCCGGCGAAAGCAAACTCAGGCGACCCGAGCCACCAACTCACCCAAGTCGTATCGCTTCTGCATCGCCTCCAGGCTGTGCACCTTCCCCATCCGGGAAGCCATCCCAGCCGCTCCGAACCCCTCATACCGCGCCGCGCAGATCGCCTGCATGGCCTTGGTCGCCTCCTTGTAGAACTTGCGCGGGTCGAAGTTCTTGCGGTCTTCGGCCAGGTGCTTGCGGATCGCGCCCGTGCTGGCCATGCGCAGATCGGTGTCGATGTTGACCTTGCGCACGCCGTTTCGTATGCCTTCCACGATCTCGTCCACCGGCACACCGTAGGTCATGCCCATGTCGCCGCCGTACTGGTTGATGATGGCCAGCCAGTCTTCCGGCACGCTGCTGGAGCCGTGCATCACCAGGTGCACGTTGGGAATGCGCTGATGGATTTCCTTCACGCGGTCGATGCGCAGCACCTTGCCACTGGGCTTGCTGCTGAACTTGTAGGCGCCGTGACTGGTGCCGATGGCAATCGCCAGCGCGTCGACCTGGGTCTTGCTCACGAAGTCGGCGGCTTCGTCCGGGTCGGTCAGCAAGGCTGAATGGTCCAGCACGCCCTCGGCCCCATGGCCGTCTTCTTCACCGGCTTTGCCGGTTTCCAGCGAACCCAGGCAGCCCAGTTCCCCTTCCACCGACACGCCGCAGGCGTGGGCCAGGTCCACCACCTGGCGGGTGGTTGCCACGTTGTATTCGTAGCTCGCGGGTGTCTTGCCGTCGGCCAGCAGGCTGCCGTCCATCATGACTGAGCTGAAGCCCGACTGGATGGCCCGGGCGCACACAGCTGGCGAGGCGCCGTGGTCCTGGTGCATGCACACGGGGATGTGGGGATAAGCCTCGATGGCGGCGGCGATGAGGTGGCGCAGAAAGGGTTCGCCGGCATACGAGCGCGCGCCAGCCGACCCCTGCAGGATGACCGGGCTGTCCACCGCCGCTGCCGCCTGCATGATGGCCTGCACCTGCTCCATGTTGTTGACGTTGAAGGCCGGCAGGCCGTAGCTGTGTTCCGCTGCGTGGTCGAGCAGCTGGCGAAGGGAAATGAGGGCCATGGGTTGTCTCCGGTCAGTGGATCAATGGAAAGAACGTGGGAATCGGGGGAGCCCCCATCCCAGCCTTCCCCCAAAGGGGGAAGGAGCGAAGGCGGGAACCAGCGGTCGGGCGTGAGTCCCCGGTTGCCTCCCTCCCCCTCTGGGGGAGGGTTGGGGGTGGGGGCGAGCGTGCAGACGCCTCACTCGGAGCGTCTCGCCAGCACTTCAAAGGCGGGCAGCGTCTTGCCTTCCAGCACTTCCAGGAAGGCGCCGCCGCCGGTGGAGATGTAGCTCACGTCCTTCTCGATGCCGTACTTGGCGATCGCGGCCAGCGTGTCGCCACCTCCTGCGATGCTGAAGGCGTCGCTCTGTGCAATCGCTTCAGCGATGACCTTGGTGCCGTTCTCGAACGCCGCGAACTCGAACACGCCCACCGGGCCGTTCCAGACAATGGTGCCGGCCTTCTTCAGCTGCTCGGCCAGCAGCGCGGCGGTCTCGGGCCCGATGTCCAGGATCAGGTCGTCATCGGCCACGTCGGTGGCGGCCTTC
>JAUXNG010000054.1 GCA_030682835.1 Hydrogenophaga sp.
CGTGAGGTCGCCCACGGCGTTGTCCATGACTTTCTTGTCGGCGACCGCCTCGCTCACACCCATGTTGAGCGTGATCTTGGTGATGCGCGGGACTTCCATCTTGGACTTGTAGCCGAACTTCTCGATCAGGCTGGGCGCGACGGTGTCGCGGTAAATGTCTTGCAAGCGTGCCATGCTCATGCCACCTTAATTTCTTCGCCGCTGGACTTGAAGACGCGCACTTTTTTGCCGTCAGCCAGGAGCTTGATCCCCACGCGATCCGCCTTGCCCGTGGCGCCAGTGAAGATGGCGACGTTGGACTGGGGAATGGGCATGGTCTTGTCGATGATGCCGCCGGTGATGCCCTTCATGGGGTTCGGCTTGGCATGCTTCTTGACAATGTTCACACCCTCGACCAACAGCTTGGCGTCGTCGGTGCGCTGCATAACTTTGCCGCGCTTGCCCTTGTCGCGGCCGGCAATCACGATGACTTCATCGCCACTACGAATCTTGTTCATGATGATTCCTCAGAGAACCTCGGGTGCCAGCGACACGATCTTCATGAACTTTTCGGTGCGCAGCTCGCGCGTCACCGGTCCGAAGATGCGGGTGCCGATGGGCTCCAGCTTGGCGTTCAGCAACACAGCGGCGTTGCCATCGAATTTGATGAGGGCGCCGTCCTGACGACGGAGACCTTTGGCGGTGCGAACCACCACAGCGTTGTAAACCTCGCCTTTTTTGACGCGGCCACGGGGCGCTGCTTCTTTGACGGTGACCTTGATGACGTCGCCCACACTGGCGTAACGGCGCTTGGAGCCACCGAGCACTTTGATGCACATCACGGACTTGGCGCCCGTGTTGTCAGCAACATCGAGTCGAGATTGCGTTTGGATCATTTGATTTAAGTCCCAACTTGAATCCCCCCAGCCACCACGGCCGGGAGTGATCAGTCTTGGGCCCGTCGTTGCCAGCCACCACCCGCCTGCAGAGAACCTGCAGCCGAGAGGCAACCCGCGTCGGTGGGCGGATAACTGCGCTTTTTTAGAGCGAAGCCGCGAATTATTGCATTACCCCAGCAGGCTGTCAACTGGGCTGTGCGCTTATTTTGCAGCGGTGCCCGCCCGGTAGTGCCGGCAGAGGTCGAGGAAGGCCTCCAGAGCGGGCGCGGGGCAGCCTTCTTCCCGGAGGATGGCAGCCACCTCGGGCGCCATGTCGGCGGCGGCGGCGGCGTCGAGGAACAGCGCCCTGGAGCGCCGCGCCAGCACGTCTTCGACGGTGTGTGCGTGCTCGGCCCGCACCGCGTAGCGCACCATGGCTTCGGTAAGACCCATGCCCAGCTCCCGGCTGGCCCCGGGACACTGAAGCACCTCGGTGGCCAGCGTCCCGTACAGATGCAGCCCGGGGGGTTCGTGGAGCGCCACGGCGCGGACGCTGGCGGGCGGAGCTCCCAGTAGGGCGTGGTGTGCGCTGGCGCTGCCCGGCCGGCGGTCGAGCAGGGCGGCATCAAAACAGCGCTCCATGACGTCTTCGGCCATGGCGCGGTAGGTGGTCCACTTGCCACCGGTGACGGTGACCATGCCGTGGGGGTCGACCACGATGGTGTGTTCCCGCGAAAGCACCTTGGTGCCGCCCTGCACCTCGTCTGGGGGCGCCACCAGCGGGCGCAGGCCCACCCAGACGCTGCGGATGTCTTCGGGCCGCACGGCCCGCCCAAGCGCGCGGCCGGCCTCGCCAAGGATGAAATCGAGCTCGGCCGCGAAGGCGTCGGGCTCTCGCGGCAGGTCCTGGCGCGGGGTGTCGGTGGTGCCCAGGATGAGCTTGCCCAGCCAGGGCACCGCAAAGAGCACGCGGCCGTCCTGCGTCTTGGGCACCAGCAGCGCGTGGTTGCCGGGCAGGAAATCGCGGTCCACGACCACGTGCACGCCCTGGCTGGGGCTGACCATGCGGGCCGGCGCACCAGCGTGGCCCGGCGCTGCGTCTGCCGGGCCGGAACGAGCCCGCAAGTCGTCGACCCATACGCCTGTGGCGTTGACCACACAGCGGGCCCGTGCACGGTGGCTCGCGCCGGTCAGCGTGTCGGTGAATTGCAGCTCGGAACCCGCCGCAGCACCGGGCTGCTGCTGCACTACGGTGACGGCCGCGTAATTGAGCACGCGGGCGCCGGCCGCCTCGGCAGTGCGCGCCAGGGCCAGCGCCAGGCGGGCGTCGTCGAACTGGCCGTCCCAGTAGCGCACGCCGCCTCGCAGCTGCTGTGCGTTCACCCCCGGCAGCGCGGCCAGGGTCTGCTCGCGCGACAGGAAATCGGTACGCCCGAGGCCAGCCTTGCCCGCCATCAGGTCGTAAAGCTTGAGCCCGACACCGTAGAACGGGGTTTGCCACCAGCGGTAGGACGGCATCACGAAGCGCAGCGGCTGTGCCAGGTGGGGTGCAATGCGCAGCACGGTGGCCCGTTCGGCCAGCGCCTCGCGCACGAGTGCGATGTTGCCCTGCGCCAGGTAACGCACGCCGCCGTGCAGCAGCTTGGTGGAACGTGAAGACGTGCCGCCCGCGAAGTCGTGCGACTCCAGCAGCAGCACGGAGAACCCGCGCAAGGCAGCGTCGAGCGCCACCCCCAGGCCAGTGGCACCACCGCCGACGACGGCCAGGTCAAACAGTGGCTGGGCGGTCAGCGATTGGAGCAGGTCTGCGCGGGTCATGAAATGAAGGGGTGGTCACTGGCGCCGTGGGCGCCAGTGACGGTTTTACAAGTTCAGACGCGTGGCATTCAGCGCACCCGGCCGGCTTTCCAGGCGTTGAGCAGTTGGTCGTAGGCGATGGTTTCGCCCTTGGGCTTCTCGTTGGCCAGCTTCTTCCACGGCGCGGCCTTGTCGCTCAGGTACTTGGCTGGGTCCCCCTTGGGGTTGAGCTTTGGCGAGCAACGCTCCATGCCGGCGCGTTCCAGGCGAGCCATCACCTGGTCCATCTGCTCGGCCAGGTTGTCCATGGCCTGCTGGGGCGTCTTCTCACCGGTGACCGCTTCGGCCACGTTCTGCCACCACAGCTGTGCCAGCCGCGGGTAGTCGGGCACGTTGGTGCCGGTCGGCGTCCAGGCCACGCGTGCCGGGCTGCGGTAGAACTCGACCAGGCCACCCAGCTTGGGCGCCATGTCGGTCATGGCCTTGCTCTGGATGTCGCTCTCGCGGATGGGCGTGAGGCCGACGATGGTCTTCTTCAGGCTGGTGGTCTTGGCGGTGACGAACTGGGCGTACAGCCAGGCGGCGGCGGTGCGGTTCTCGTCGTGCTTGTCGAAGAAGGTCCAGCTGCCCACGTCCTGGTAGCCGTTCTGCATGCCCTGTTTCCAGTAGGGGCCGTTGGGGCCGGGAGCCATGCGCCACTTGGGCGTGCCGTCGGCATTCACCACGGGCAGGCCCGGCTTGGTCATGTCGGCGGTGAAGGCGGTGTACCAGAAGATCTGCTGGGCGATCTGGCCCTGGGCGGGCACCGGGCCGGCCTCGCCGAAGGTCATGCCGGTGGCTTCCTTGGGCGCGTACTTCTTCATCCAGTCGCTGTACTTGGTCAGCGCGTAGACAGCCGGCGGCGAGTTGGTGGCACCACCGCGCGACACCGAGGCGCCCTGCGGGTGGCAGCCGTCGGCCGAGGCACGGATACCCCATTCGTCCACCGGCTTGCCGTTGGGAATGCCCACGTCGGCCGTGCCGGCCATGGACAGCCAGGCGTCGGTGAAACGCCAGCCCAGCGACGGGTCTTTCTTGCCGTAGTCCATGTGGCCGTAGATCGGCTTGCCGTCGATGGTCTTCACGTCTTCGCTGAAAAACGCGGCGATGTCCTCGTAGGCGCTCCAGTTCAGTGGCACGCCGAGGTCGTAGCCGTACTTGGCCTTGAACTTGTCTTTCAGGTCCTGGCGGGCGAACAGGTCGGCGCGGAACCAGTACAGGTTGGCGAACTGCTGCGTGGGCAGCTGGTAGAGCTTGCCGTCGGGGCCGGTGGTGAAGCTGGTGCCGATAAAGTCCTTGATATCCAGCCCCGGATTGGTCCACTCCCTGCCTTTGCCGGCCATGTAGTCGGTCAGGTTCATGACCTTGCCGTAGCGGTAGTGGGTGCCGATCAGATCGGAGTCGGTGACCCAGCCGTCGTAGATCGAACGGCCAGACTGCATCGAGGTCTGTAGCTTCTCGACCACGTCGCCTTCCTGGATCAGGTCGTGCTTGACCCGGATGCCGGTGATCTCTTCGAAGGCCTTGGCGAGCGTCTTGCTCTCGTACTCGTGCGTGGTGATGGTCTCGGACACCACCGAGATTTCCCGCACGCCCTTGGCCTTGAGTTTGGCCGCGGCGTCGATGAACCACTTCATCTCGGCTGCCTGCTGCGCCTTGGTGAGCGTGGACGGCTGGAATTCGCTGTCGATCCAGCGTTTGGCGGCAGCTTCATCGGCCCAGGCCATGGGCAGGCCCAGCGCAGTGGCGGCGGCCACGGCGAGCACGGTGTGGCGGAACTTCATGTCTTTGTCTCCTTCATCGATACGCTTCCCCGGTTTCTCAAACACGTGGTCGGCCCCGGGGAAGCATCGGGCCGGATGTGAAAACAACGAGACGGCGGCGGCTCAGCCCTTGCGCATGACCAGGAAGAGCCAGCCCATGGAGAGCACGAAGCCGAACCAGATGCTGGGCTCCTCGGACAGCGAGAGCCACTCGGCGATCTGGCCGGCCAGGCCCACAAAGGCCAGGTTGACGTAGGCCGCACCGAGCAGGCCGATGAACAGCCGGTCACCGCGCGTCGTGACCAGGGGCAGAAAGCCCTTGCGTGCCACCGTGGGCGACTTGAATTCCCACACCGTCATGCCGATCAGCATGAGCACGATGCAGGTAAAAAACACCGCCACGGGCAGCGTCCAAACCATCCAGTCAAACATCTGATGTCTCCATGAACGTCAGCCCACACAAGGAAGGACAGGTAAGAGGGGAAGCGCCCAACGCGCATCGGTGGGCCATCACACGCGCCCCATGGCAAAGCCTTTGGCGATGTAGTGCCGCACGAACCAGATCACGATGGCGCCGGGCACGATCGTGAGCACGCCGGCGGCGGCGAGCGTCGCCCAGTCCATCCCGCTGGCGCTGACCGTTCGCGTCATGGTGGCCACGATGGGTTTGGCGTTCACGCTGGTGAGCGTGCGGGCCAGCAACAGTTCGACCCAGCTGAACATGAAGCAGAAGAACGCGGCCACGCCCACGCCAGCCTTGATGAGCGGCAGGAAGATGGTGAAGAAGAAGCGCGGGAAGCTGTAGCCGTCCACATACGCGGTTTCGTCGATCTCGCGCGGGATGCCGCTCATGAAGCCTTCGAGAATCCAAACCGCCAGCGGCACGTTGAACAGCAGGTGCGCCATGGCCACGGCGATGTGCGTGTCCATGAGGCCCATGGTGGTGTACAGCTGGAAGAAGGGCAGCAGGAACACCGCCGGTGGCGTCATGCGGTTGGTGAGCAGCCAGAAGAACACATGCTTGTCGCCCAGGAAGCGGTAGCGCGAGAAGGCATAGGCCGCCGGCAGAGCCACGGTGAGCGAGATCACCGTGTTGATGCCGACGTAGATCAGGCTGTTGATGTAGCCCGAGTACCAGGACGGGTCGGTGAAGATGGTCTGGTAGTTGGCCCAGGTGAAGTCGGCGGGCCACAGGGTGAAGGACGACAGGATCTCCTGGTTGGTCTTGAAGCTCATGTTGACCATCCAGTAGATGGGCAGCAGGGCGAAGATCAGGTACGCAAAGAGAAACAGGGTGCGTTTCTTGAAGCGGCGCTCTGTCATGACTGGACCTCCTTCTGGGTGGTGCCCAGGCTTTGCATCCAGTTGTAGAGCACGAAGCAGAACAGCAGGATAATGAAGAAATAGATCAGGGAGAAGGCAGCAGCAGGCCCCACGTCGAACTGGCCCACGGCCTTGGTGGTGAGGTACTGCGAGAGGAAGGTGGTGGCATTGCCCGGCCCGCCACCGGTAAGCACGAAGGGCTCGGTGTAGATCATGAAACTGTCCATGAAGCGCAGCAGCACCGCGATCATGAGCACGCCGCGCATCTTGGGCAGCTGGATGTAGCGGAACACCGCCCACTTGCTGGCGCCGTCGATGCTGGCGGCCTGGTAGTAGGCGTCGGGAATGCTGCGCAGCCCGGCAAAGGCCAGCAGGGCCACCAGCGGCGTCCAGTGCCAGACGTCCATGGCCAGCACCGTCCACCAGGCGTGCGAGGCGTTGCCGGTGTAGCTGTAGTTGAAGCCGGCCTGCTGCAGGTAGTAGCCGAGCAGGCCGATATCGGCGCGGCCGAAGATCTGCCAGATGGTGCCCACCACGTTCCAGGGAATCAGCAGCGAAAGCGCCACCAGCACCAGCACGGCCGACGAGCGCCAGCCTTGCGCGGGCATGGACAGCGCCAGCGCGATGCCCAGCGGGATTTCGACCAGCAGCACCGCCAGCGAAAACTGGATCTGGCGCCACAGGGCCTGGTGCAGGTCCTGGTCGCGCATGACGGCCGCAAACCATTCGGTACCGACGAAGATGCGCCGGTCGGGCGACAGGATGTCCTGCACCGAGTAGTTCACCACCGTCATCAGCGGCAGGATGGCCGAGAAGGCCACGCAGACGATGACCGGCAGCACCAGAAACCAGGCCTTCTGGTTGACGGGTTTGGTGGTGGTGCTCATGCGGTGCTCCTGACGGCGGGGGTGGCGCCGGCCACCGGGTTGAAGAGGTGTGCGCTCATGCGACCAGAGCCTCGTTGCGGTAGAAACAGGTGTGTTCACCCAGCACGCGCAGGTGCACGCGCTCGCCCACCGCCGGGACCGGGGTTTCGGGTTGAAGACGGCACTTCAGGCTGTGCCCCGCCATGTCACAGGTGACCATGACGTAGGTGCCGATGTCCTGCACACGCGTCACGGTGGCGGCCAGCGTGTTGGCCTCCCCTGCTCCGCCGAGCGCCAGGTATTCCGGGCGGATGCCCAGGGTCAGCGCACCCTCGGGCAGGTGCTGGCCGGCTGGCAGCGCGAGCGCCTGGTCCAGCACGCGAAGGCCGCCCGACTGGTGCAGGACGGGCAGGAAATTCATGCCGGGCGAGCCGATGAAGTGCCCCACGAAGGTGTGCGCCGGCCGCTCGAACAGCGCCTCCGCCGGGCCCACCTGCACGGCGCGGCCCTTGGTCATCACCACCACCTCGTCGGCAAAGGTGAGCGCCTCCACCTGGTCGTGCGTCACATAGATCAGCGTGAGCTTGAGCTCGTGGTGGATCTGCTTGAGCTTGCGCCGCAGCTGCCACTTCAGGTGCGGGTCGATCACGGTCAGCGGCTCGTCGAACAGCACGGCCGACACGTCGGAACGCACCAGCCCGCGGCCCAGGGAAATCTTCTGCTTCTGGTCGGCGCTCAGCCCGGCGGCGCGCATGTCGAGCTGGTGGCTCATCTCCAGCATCTCGGCGATGCGGCCCACACGCTGGGCGATCTCGGCTGCCGGCACCTTGCGGTTCTTCAGCGGGAAGGCCAGGTTCTGCGCCACGGTCATGGTGTCGTAGATCACCGGAAACTGGAACACCTGGGCGATGTTGCGCTGCTGCGGGCTCAGGCGCGTGACATCGCGACCGTCGAAATGCACCGTGCCCTGCGAGGGCACCAGCAGGCCCGACATGACGTTGAGCATGGTGGTCTTGCCGCAGCCCGAGGGGCCGAGCAAGGCGTAGGCGCCGCCGTCCTCGAAGCACATCTTCATGGGCAGCAGGGCGTAGTCGTCGTCGGCCCTGGGGTTGGGTTTGTAGGCGTGGGCCAGGTCCAGTTCTATGCGGGCCATGTCAGTGGGCCTTTCCGTTGCGCGCGGGCGCCAGCAGCAGGGGTCCGGCAGCGTCGAACACGAACAGGCTGGCGGGGCTCAGGTAGAGGGTGATGGCTTCGCCGATGGCGCAGTTGTGCACGCCGGTGAGTTGCGCAACCAGTTCGCCCACGTCGGCATGCACGTGCACGAAGGTGTCGGACCCGGCAATCTCGGCCAGCTCGACACGACCGTGGATGGCGACGTCGCCGGGGCGCTGCGCCATGCGCAGGCCGCCCGCGCGAAGACCCAGCGTGAGCGCGGCCGGGGCCGCGGGTGGCAGGGCCAGTGGCCACACCGCCCCGCCCGGCACCTGCACACCACCGGCCACGGCCGTGACCCCGATCAGGTTCATGGGCGGGTCGCTGAAGGCGCAGGCCACGCGGATGTTCTTCGGCGCGTGGAAGACCTCGGCAGTGGGGCCGTACTGCAACAGTTCGCCGGCGTCCATCACGGCGGTGTAACCGCCCAGCAGCAGGGCCTCGCCGGGCTCCGTGGTGGCGTACACCACGGTGGATTCGCCGGTGGCGAACAGCTGCGTGAGTTCTTCGCGCAGTTCTTCGCGCAGTTTGTAGTCCAGGTTCACCAGGGGTTCGTCGAGCAGCATCAGAGGGGCCTGCTTGGCCAGCGCCCGGGCCAGCGCCACGCGCTGCTGCTGGCCGCCGGAGAGTTCGGCCGGCAGCCGGTCCAGGAACATGTGGATGTGCAGGCGCTCGGCCAGTTCGCGCACCCGCTGGTCCACATCGCGGTCACCCCGCAGGCGCATGGGCGAGGCGATGTTGCGCGCGACCGTCATCGACGGGTAGTTGACGAACTGCTGGTAGACCATGGCCACGTTGCGCTGGCGCACCGAGTGGCGCGTCACGTCGACGCCATCCACCAGCACCCGGCCGGTGCTCGCCACATCAAGCCCGGCCATGAGGCGCATCAGGCTGGTCTTGCCGGCCTGGGTGGCGCCCAGCAGGACAGTGACCACGCCCGGCGCCAGGGTGAGGCTCTGCGGGTAGAGGTGGACCTCGGGCCCAACGGTCTTGCCCACATGTTCCAGAGAAAGCTGCATCCAGGTGTTCCCATCAATGGTCCGGCCCACAACGGGCTCGAATCTTTTCGGTTGCTGGATTTTATTGTTCGTTTATGTTCTTTTTGATTCGGTACATACCCTAAGTCTCGCGTCAATGTTTTCCGTTATGTTCGGGTCGACACCTGATTGCGCCTTTGCGCGTCCATCCGCTCCATGTCCATGAACCTCAACCCCCGCCATACCCAGCTGCTGGACGACGTGCGCCAGCGGGGACCGCAGACCATCGAAGCCCTGGCCGAGCGCTTCGGCGTGACGCTGCAGACCGTGCGCCGCGACGTGCAGCGCCTGGCCGAGGCCGGCCTGCTGTCGCGCTTCCACGGAGGCGTGCGCCTGCCCGGCTCCACCACCGAGAACATCGCCTACCGCCAGCGCCAGGCCATGCTGTCTGAGGCCAAGACCGGCATCGCCCGCGCCATTGCGCAGCGCGTGCCCAACGGCTGCTCGCTGATCCTGAACATCGGCACCACCATCGAGGCAGTGGCCCACGAGCTGCTGCAACACCGCGGCCTGCGCGTCATCACCAACAACCTGCACATCGCGGCCTTGCTGAGCACCAACCCGGATTGCGAGGTGATCGTGGCCGGCGGCCTGGTGCGCGCGGCGGACCAGGGCATCGTGGGCGAGGCCACGGTGGACTTCATGCGCCAGTTCAAGGTCGACATCGGCCTCATCGGCATCAGCGGCATCGAGGCCGACGGCACGCTGCGCGACTTTGACTACCGCGAAGTGAAGGTGGCCCGCACCATCATCGAGCAGTCGCGCGAGGTCTGGCTGGCCGCCGACCACACCAAATTCAACCGCCCCGCCATGGTCGAGCTGGCCCGGCTCGACGAGATCGACGTGGTGTTCACCGACGAAGCGCCGCCCGCGCCCTTCGGCGAGCTGATGGCGCAGGGCCACGTGGAATGCGTGCTGGCGGGGTGATGTGGACCACCCCCGCCGCGCTGCGCGCGAGCCCCTCAAGGGGGCGGCAGCTGCGGGCCGGGAGACCCGGACCCGCGTTGCCCCGGACTCGGACACTTCGTGCCGCAGCGCTGGCGCTGCGGCGTCATGACTTCGGTACCTTCAATGCAAAGAAACGAGACGAGACAAGACAAGATGACCTACCTGCTGGCCCTTGACCAGGGCACCTCCAGTTCCCGCAGCATCGTGTTCGACCGCGGCGGCCATGTGGTGGCCATGGCGCAGCGCGAATTCCGCCAGATCTACCCCCAGCCGGGCTGGGTGGAACACGATCCGCACGACCTCTGGCAGACCCAGCTGGCCACGGCGCGCGAGGCGCTGAAGAACGCCGGCCTGAGCGCGCGCGACATCCACGCGGTGGGCATCACCAACCAGCGCGAGACCACGCTGGTGTGGAACCGGCGCACCGGCGAACCCGTGTACAACGCCATCGTCTGGCAGGACCGCCGGGCCGAATCCACCTGCGCCGACCTGCGGGCCCATGGCATGAGCGAGCCGGTGCTGCAGAAAACCGGCCTGCGCATCGACGCCTACTTCTCCGGCACCAAGCTGCAGTGGATCCTGGACCATGTGCCCGGTGCGCGAGCCCAAGCCGAACGCGGCGAACTGGCCTTCGGCACGGTGGACAGCTGGCTCATCTGGCAGCTCACCGGCGGCGCAGTGCACGCCACCGACTACAGCAACGCCGCGCGCACCATGCTGTTCAACGTGCACACCCGCTGCTGGGACGAGGAGCTGATGGCCGCGCTGAACATCCCTGCCGCCCTGATGCCCGAGGCCCGGCCGTCGAGCGCGCACTTCGGGCGCCTGCTGCCCGAATGGCTGGGCGAACCGCTGGAAATCGGCGGTGTGGCCGGTGACCAGCAAAGCGCCCTGTTCGGCCAGGCCTGCTTCACGGCCGGCATGGCAAAAAACACCTATGGCACCGGCTGTTTCATGCTCATGCACACCGGCGAGCGCTTCCAGATCAGCCAGAACGGGCTCATTACCACCGCCGCGGCCCAGCCGCCCGGCCAGCCCCAGTACGCGCTGGAAGGCAGCGTGTTCATTGGCGGCGCCGTGGTGCAGTGGCTGCGCGACGGCCTGCGCGCCATCGACGCCAGCAGCGAGGTGCAGGCGCTGGCCGAAAGCGTGCCCGACGCCGGTGGCGTGGTGCTGGTGCCGGCCTTCACCGGTCTGGGCGCGCCCTACTGGAAACCCGACAGCCGCGGCAGCATCACCGGCCTGACGCGCGGCACCACCATGGCCCACATCGCGCGGGCGGCGCTGGAGAGCATTGCTTTCCAGAGCGCCGCCCTGCTCGATGCCATGAGCCGCGACGCCGTGGCCGCCGGCGGCGTGCCGGTGAGCGAGCTGCGGGTGGACGGCGGCGCCTGCGTGAACGACCTGCTGATGCAGATCCAGGCCGACCTGCTGGGCATTCCTGTGGTGCGCCCCGCGGTGATCGAGACCACCGCTCTGGGCGCGGCTTACCTGGCGGGGCTGCATACGGGCCTGTATGGCGGGCTCGATGAGCTCTCGCAGCAGTGGCGCGTCCAGCGCACCTTCCACCCCACGCTCTCGCGCGAAGTGGCTGCCGAGAAAATGGCCGCGTGGGAACGGGCGGTGAGGCAGACCACGGCGGGGTGAGCGCACTCCCCCCGCGCCCCGTTCGCACCATTCGCCCCTCCCGCTTCACCTCGAGGGGGCGTCAGAGGCTCCGCAATGCCGCTGCCTCGGCGTCCTCACCAAGGTATTGATCCGGCCTGTCGTTGCTTCAACCGTTCGCCCTGAGACTGTCGAAAGGCTTCGACAGTCTCAGCCCGAACGGAAGTCGAGACTTCACTGGTGCGGATCAATCGGCATTCGTATGGCGCATCCCGCTGCGGCGACAATTCCGGCATGAACGCAAGCACCCACCCCCTCATCACCTTCGTCGGCGGCGGCAACATGGCCAGCGCCATCATCGGCGGCCTGCTCCGCCAAGGCCATCCCGCCACCCGGTTGCAGGTGGTCGAACCCTGGGACGAACAGCGCGCCCGGCTGGCGCAGCAGTTCCCGGGCATTGCCATCTTCGGGTCGGCTGGTACGGAGCTTCAGCCCTCCGATCTGGTGGTGTGGGCTGTCAAGCCCCAGACCTTCAAAGAAGCCGCGGCGGCCGCGAGCCCCTTCGTCGCAGGCGCCCTGCACCTCAGCGTGGCCGCCGGCATCACCAGCGAGAGCATGGCGCGCTGGCTGGCCAGCGAACGCATCGTGCGCGCCATGCCCAACACCCCCGCCCTGGTGGGCCTGGGCATGACCGGCCTGATGGCGCGCGCCGCGGTAGGCGCCGACGACAAGTCGCTGATCGAGCGCGTGGTGCGCACCACCGGGGAACTGGTGTGGGTCAACGTGGAGGACGATCTCGACGCCGTGACCGCCCTCTCGGGCTCAGGCCCCGCCTACGTGTTCTATTTCCTCGAAGCCATGCGCGACGCGGGCGCCCGCATGGGCCTGGCGCCCGAGGTGGCACAACGGCTGGCCATCGGCACCTTCATCGGCGCCGCCACGCTGGCCCAGCGTTCCACAGACCCGCTGCAGACGCTGCGCGAGCGGGTCACGTCCAAGGGGGGCACGACCTACGCGGCCATCACGTCGATGGAGGCATCCGGGATGAAGACGGCGTTTGAAGAAGCTCTCTTTGCAGCGCAGACGCGGGCTGAGGAACTGGGTCGCGAATTTGGCAAGTAGCCGCCTTTCCGCTTGCCCACGCGGCGCGCAGCGCTACTCAAAACCGATAGCTGACGCCCAGGTTGAGTGATGCAGGCTGGTACTTGGGCTTGCCGCTGAGCGTGGTGCCTGCCGTCGTGGCCTTGAACGTGCCACTGCCCATGCGGCTCCAGCGCACATCGCCGCTCAGACTCCAGTGGGATGACAGGCTGTACTCCACTCCCGCGATGGCCTGTACAGCCACGCCGCCTCGACGCGAATACTCTTGCTCCGCGCCATCTCGCTCGACGTCAATATCCAGCCCGACAACGTAGCCCAGACCCGCGCCAATGAACGGGCGTACCTTGCCCTGGGCTGGGAATCGGTAGTACCCGTTCAAGAAGACCACCTCCGAAAAGACGTTGCCATCGACAGCGACACCTCCGATGCGCTTGAGCACGTTGCCACGCTCGTCCAGCGCCAACTCGGCGGCCCACCCGTTGCCGAAGCGTTTGCCCACAGCAGCACCGAAGCCGATACCCCGACCAAAGTCGACCTTGCCGCCCACATCGGAGGCCATTGGGCGGGACTCCGAAAAACGGGTCGAAGGCATGGCGCTGGAGCCCCCGTAGACGCTGGCGTAGAAGCCGGGCTCGTCCTGGGCGGCGACGGATAAGGGGGCCAGCAACACGGCGGCTGTGATGCTGGTGGCGAAGTGCTTGAAAGGCTGGTTCATGGGGGGGTCCTTGGGTGATGGAATTACAGATCGGTGCAAAACAATACTGTACAGTCTATTTTGCAACTGCAAAGAACAATTCACCACGCACTCAGCCACCAAGAAAGCCGCGCGCGTTCAACCCACCCCGACCACAACCCCCACAAACACCGTGAAGCCCAGCCAGTGGTTCAGTCGAAACGCCTTGAAGCAGCCGTCACGGCTGCGGTCCTTGATGAGGCGGTGGTGCCACGCCACCTGGGCCAGGGCCACCAGCAGCGTGACGACCCAGACCACGGGGTTCACCAGCGACCACAGCGCCGCGGTCCAGACGGCCAGGAACACGAGGTAGAAGCCGGTCACCGCCAGCACGTCGTGTTCGCCCAGCGTGATGGCCGAGGTTTTCATGCCGATGCGCAGGTCGTCGTCGCGGTCGACCATGGCGTACTCGGTGTCGTAGGCCAGCACCCAGAACAGGTTGCCCAACATCAGCAACCAGGCCAGCGGCGGCACGCTGTGCCACACGCCGCCCCAGAAGCCCGGTTCGGCCCATGGCGCAGCGCTGCTGAACAGTTCCAGCGCCGGGCCGCCGCGCACCGCCGCGAACGCCATGGGAATGCCGAAGCTGAACGCCACGCCCAGGACCGCCTGCGGCATGGACACCAGGCGCTTGGCATACGGGTACACGATGGCCAGCACCAGCCCCAGGCCCGACCATACGATGGTGGCCACGTTGGTGGTGAGCACCAGCAGGAAGGCGGCCAGCGCCAGCACCGCGCCCACGCCCAGCGCCTCCTTCACGCCGATGCGCCCGCTGGTGACCGGACGCTGCGCGGTGCGCTTCACATGCCGGTCAAAGTCGCGGTCGGCCACGTCGTTGGCGCAGCAGCCCGCGCTGCGCATGAGGATGGTGCCCAGCACAAACACCAGTAGCAGGTGCACCCCCGGGAACCCGCCAGCCGCCACCCACAGCGCCGAGAGCGACGGCCACAGCAACAACAGCCAGCCCGCCGGCCGGTTCCAGCGGATCAGGTCGAGATAAAGAGCAAAGCGCGCGGCTGGGGAAGAAGTCGAAGCAAGCATGACAGGCGGCGCTCCTTCACTCCTCCAGGATGGAGCGAAGCATCCAGGCGGTCTGCTCGTGCACCGTCAACCGCTGCGTCAGCAGGTCGGCCGTGGGCTCGTCACCGGCCTTGTCCACCACAGGAAACAGCTCGCGCGCGGTACGCGCCACGGCCTCGTGGCCTTGCACCAGAATGCGCACCATCTCCATCGCCTTGGGTGGCACCACCGGCACGTCGGGCACCGAGCTGAGCTTGCTGAACTGCGCGTAGCTGCCGGGTGCCGGGTGGCCCAGCGAGCGGATGCGCTCGGCCACCGGGTCCACGGCGGTCCAGAGTTCGGTGTACTGCGTCATGAACATCGCGTGCAGCGAATTGAACATCGGCCCGGTCACGTTCCAGTGGAAGTTGTGCGTGGTCAGGTACAGCGTGTAGGTGTCGGCCAGCAGCCGGGACAGGCCCTTGGCAATGGCGGCGCGGTCTTTGTCGTTGATGCCGATGTTGATGGCGGACGCGGTGGAACGGGCGGGTGACTTGGCCATGAAAGACTCCTCAGGTTTCGACAGAAAGGCGCCGCAACATGGCGGGCCTGCTGCCGAGTGTAGGACGGCGCTCAGGACAGACGCTTGACGCCCGGCAACTCGCAGGCATAAATGGCGTTGCGCAGTTCGGCAATGGCTTCGTAACGCGTGAAGCTGCGCCGCCAGGCCAGCACCACGCGGCGCGTGGGTGCCTCACCCCGGAAAGGCAGGTAGCGCACGTAAGACGAATCCCCAAAGTCCTGCCCGGGCGTGGGCGAGCCTTCAAGCGCAGACGACGGCACTGAGAGGCGCGGCACCAGCGTCACGCCCATGCCGGCGGCCACCATGTGCTTGATGGTCTCCAGCGACGAGCCCTCGAAGCTCTTGCGAATGCCCTCGGTATCGTTCGAGAAACGCGCGAACTCGGGGCACACCTCCAGCACATGGTCGCGGAAGCAGTGGCCGGTGCCCAGCAGCAGCATGGTCTCGCGCTTGAGCTCTTCGTTGGTGATGTCCTTGTTTTGCGCCAGCGGGTGCGTCACCGGCACCGCCGCCAGAAAAGGCTCGTCGTACAGCGGCGCAATGGCCAGATTGGTATCGGGGAACGGTTCGGCCAGGATCGCGCAGTCGATCTCGCCCAGGCGCAGCTGCTCCAGCAGCTTCACCGTGAAGTTCTCCATCAGCATCAGCGGCATCTGCGGCGTGCGGTCGATCA
>JAUXNG010000059.1 GCA_030682835.1 Hydrogenophaga sp.
TGTCGTAACCCATCTGGTCCACGTAGCCGCCGATGCCGCAGAAGTCGGTCTGCATGTCGATCACGATCAGCGCGGTGTTCTCGGGCCGCAGGTCGCCGTTGTAGGGCCAGGCGTAGGGGTGGGCGTCGATGAAGCGTTCCATGGCGTCAAGCCGCTTTCTTCAGGGTGATCACCGCCGAATCCGGCACCAGCGGGTGCAGCTCCGGGCCTTGGTACGAACGTGTGGGTGCATCGAAACCGCAGGGCGTGCCGTCGGTCACGTCAACGGTCCAGGGCAGCCGGTAGGTGCCGGCGGCCATGTCGTGCATGTAGGTGTAGGGACAGTCCTGCGCGCCGCCCTTCACCGCCACGTAGCCGCGGTGGTAGAGCTGGTAAATGTTGTTTTCCACGCCCCAGCCCTGGCGCGCCTCGCGCACCAGATCGGGCCGCAGTTCGGCGGTGATGATTTCGTCGACCCGCCCGCCGCCCTCGGCGATCACGGTGCCATCGAAACTGCAGAACATGCCCTCGCCCATGGAGTCGAACGTGCCGTCGCTGCCGCACAGGCACACACTGGCGGTGATGGCGAGGTTCTGGAAGGCGTTGGCCTGGTTGGTGATCTTCCAGGCGTGGCGGATGGGCGCGGTGTAGCCGGCGGTGCGCAGGATGATCTCGGCCCCCTTGTAGGCCGCCTCGCGCGCCATCTCGGGGAACATGCCGTCGTGGCAGATGATGAGCGATAGCCGGCTGCCGTTGGGCCCATCGCACACCGGCACGCCCAGGTTGCCGGGCTCCCAGGGCTCCACCGGCACCCAGGGGTGCAGCTTGCGGTAATAGAGCCGGATGACGCCGGTGTCGTCGATGATGAGCCCGCTGTTGTACGGGTTGCCGCCGGGGTTGGCCTCCATGATGGAGAAGCAGCCCCAGATGTGGTTTTCGATGCACGCCTGCTTGAAGGCCGCCACTTCCGGGCCGTCGAGCGAGACCATGAGCCCGGGCGCCGTGCTCATCGAGAGACCGTGCAGCGCGTACTCCGGAAACACCACCAGGTCCATCGTGCCCTGGTTGCGCCGCGCCTTGGCCACCAGGTCGCAGATGCGCTGCGTCTGTGCCGCCAGCTGCGCGGGCGTGTCCACCACCGGCAACTGCAGTTGCACCAGGCCCACGACGACACCGTGCTTTGATTTGTTGAGTCCGCCCAATCCGCTCATGTGTTTTCTCCTACTTGGTCGAAGACAGTTCGCCGGGGCTGCCGGGCACGACCACGCCGGGCTTGCAGGTGATC
>JAUXNG010000062.1 GCA_030682835.1 Hydrogenophaga sp.
GCATGGCCCAGTCGCCTTCCTCGTCGGCGATCAGTTCGATCTGGCGCATCTGTCCCACGGCAACATCGGTGGTCACCTCGTACCAGCGCGTGCTCGGCGGCGTTGGGCCGCCGTCGGTCCCGGTCACCAGAAACTCGTGCCCGTGCAGGTGGATCGGGTGGTTGGTCATGGTGAGGTTGCCCACCCGTATGCGCACCCGGTCGTTTAGGCGCACGTTCAGCGTGTCGATGGCCGGAAACACCCGGCTGTTCCAGCACCAGATGTTGAAATCCAGCATCGTATTGATCTTGGGTGTCTTGCTCCCTGGCTCCACGTCAAAGGCATTGAGCAGAAAACAGAAGTCCCGGTCCACCTCGCTGATGTGCGGGTGTTTGGCCTTGGGGTGGGTGACCCACATGCCCATCATGCCCATGGCCATCTGGACCATTTCGTCCGCGTGCGGGTGGTACATGAAAGTACCTGGACGACGGGCTTCGAATTCGTACACGAAGGTCTTGCCCACCGGGATGGCGGGCTGGTTAAGGCCACCCACGCCGTCCATGCCGCAGGGCAGGCGCTGGCCGTGCCAATGGATGGTGGTGTGCTCGGGCAGCTTATTCGTCACGAAGATGCGCACACGGTCGCCTTCGACCACTTCGATGGTCGGCCCCGGGCTCTGGCCGTTGTAGCCCCACATGTTCACCTTAAAGCCGGGAGAGACCTCGCGTACCACCGGCTCGGCCACCAGGTGGAATTCTTTGATTCCGTTGTTCATGCGCCAGGGCAAGGTCCATCCATTGAGTGTGACCACTGGGTTGTAAGGCCGACCGGTCGACGGGACCAGCGGCGGCGCGGTGTCGACCGAGGTCTGGATCACAGGCTCTGGCAAACCTGCCAGGGCGGAGCGGGCCACGGCCAGACCGGCCACGGAGGCGGCTGCACCGGCAAAAAACTGTCGTCGGGTGTTGGTGTTGGAGTTGGAGTTGGTCATTTGTTGTGTCCTTTCAATGCGCTGCTGCTGTCGGGGCATCACCACCGGCGCCGCCCAGACTGACAAAAGTGTTTGGTTCCCCACCTTGCAAGACCCACTGCAGATCGGACTCGGCGAGCCAGAAGTCGCGTTGCGCGCTAATGCCATCTACGGTAGCTTGTGACTGGTTACGCACTTCGTCCAGAAGGTCCCAGACGCTCTTGAGCATGCCGTTGTAGTGCAGCACCGTCTCTTCGGTGATGAACTCACGGGTCTTCAGAACATCGCCCTGGCTGTCCTGCGCCAACGCATGGGCTGCCAAATAGACGTTCGTTGCTGACTTGGACAGCGCACGGTTGCGCAGACTCTCCGCATCTGGCAGATGGTTGCGAACCGCTTCGGCGCGCTGCTGCAGGTCTGCCGCTGTCATGGGTTGCGCCGGGATGGCAGGCAGCTGGTCCGGCAGCACAAAGCCATCCTGTAGGCCTTTTTGCCCCATCGTCTTGACCAGATTGGCCTGGGCCTGGGCGGCGGCTTGCTGCGCGCGCCGCAGATTCATGCGTGCGTTGGACGCAGCCAGTTGTACGGGAGACAGTTGCAACTTGCTCCAGTTGCCCACCGCCACCATGCGCTGCCCCAGTTCATAGGCAGCCTGAGAAGCCTCCAGCATGTCGCGCTGGTGCTTCAGGACCTGCTGTGCAGCCACAGCCTCAATCCAGGCTTTGCGGCCTGCTGCAGCCACTTCCAGCACCTCGTCGGCATCGTCCACGCGCCGTTGCAGGCTGGGGTCGAGTTCCGTCCAGCGGCCTTCTGCGATCAGTTGCTCGTTCTTCGGACCCAGCCGAGCCAACGCACGGGCCAGATCGCGGTGCACCGTCCAGGCCATGCGAACCGCTGCCTCTGCGGTGGGGATGGCAACATCCATGGTGCTGCCTGGCGCCGCGGTGGCTGCACTGGTATTGGCCTGTTCCCACTTGAGCACGTCGATGTGGCCGCGCTTGAACGCTCCCACTGCGTCATTGGCCCGGCGCCAGTCGGATTCTTGCGAAGGACTGGCTGTTTGCGCAGAGAGCGCTAGCGGCAAGGCGAAAATGCCCGCCACCAGCAGCTGGCTCGTGGCTCGATAACTGAACAAAGATTTCACTGCAATCGCTCCTTTTGATGTAGATCAAGTGGAGCGGATTCTGGAGGTGCTAACCCGACACGTCCCTGTCGGCCAGATTACAAAAATGTCAGCTTCGGTCACGCCCTATCCGGGGAGGGCAAACTTGGGGTCAGGAGAATGTGAACGTGAAAATTCTGATCGTGGAAGACGAACCCAAAGCGGGTGACTACCTCAGGCAAGGCCTGCGCGAGGCGGGCTTTGCCGTGGACCTCGTGACCAACGGCCTGGACGGCCTGCACCACGGACTGGAAGGGGACCACGATCTGGTGATCCTGGACGTCATGCTGCCGGGTATGGACGGTTGGCAGGTACTCAAGAGCCTGCGCAGCCAGGGGCGCCAGATGCCCGTGCTGTTCCTCACAGCACGCGATCAGGTCGAAGACCGCGTCAAAGGTCTGGAACTGGGAGCCGACGATTACCTGGTCAAACCGTTTTCGTTTGCCGAGCTGCTGGCCAGGGTCCGGACGATACTGCGGCGTGGTCGCACTGGTATGGAGCCTACCTCGATGAAAGTAGCCGATCTGGAGCTTGATCTTCTGCGCCGGCGGGTGACCCGATCCGGCAAGCGCATCGATCTGACGGCCAAGGAGTTTGGCTTGCTGGAGTTGCTGATGCGCCGCCATGGCGAGGTGCTGCCGCGCTCGCTGATAGCCTCGCAGGTGTGGGATGTGAACTTTGACAGCGATACCAACGTGATCGAGGTCGCCATGCGGCGTTTGCGGGCCAAAGTGGACGATGGTTTTGAGCCTCGGCTGATTCAGACCGTGCGCGGCATGGGTTATGTACTGGAAGAGCCGGAGGCTTCAAATTGATGCTCTTGAGGCTGTCTCTGACTGCGCGATTGACTGTTTTCTATGCCTTGGTTTCGGCTGCTGTTGTGGTGGGTATGGCGACACTGGTGGCTCTTGCGACGGCCCAGCACTTTGTCGAAATAGACCGGGACTACCTGCAGGACAAGATCGGGCTGGTCCAGAAGATCGTCAGCGAATCTCCCACGTCGGACCAGCTGTCCAGCCGGCTCGATGAGCTGCTGGTCAGCCATCACGGACTCTTCATTGCGCTGCGCCAGGGTGATCGCGTGGTGCATGGGACCAAGGGCTTGGAGTTTCCCTCAGGCCTGGCGCCCGAAGGCTCCACCCCTACCGACTGGACTTTGGGCGACCAGACCCTGCGCGGCCTGAGCGCGCGCATCGACCCACCCCCGACGTCGACCGAACTGGGCACGGGCGGTGCGCCGATGCAGCTGTTGATCGCCCTGGACACGGGGCACCATGTGCATTTCATGCAGGTCCTGAGTCAGACGCTGGCGCTCTACTCGCTGGGGGGCATCCTGGCCAGTGGGTTGTTGGGCTGGTGGGCGGCGCGCGGCGGCCTGTCGCCGCTTCGCACCATGAAAGAACGCGCCATGACGGTCACCGCACAGAAGCTGGACCAACGCATGCCCGTCGAATCGGTGCCGGTGGAGTTTGCCGACCTCGCCGATAGCCTCAACACCATGCTCGCGCGTTTGCAGGCGGACTTTGCGCGGCTGCAGGAGTTCTCCAGCGACCTTGCCCACGAGCTCAGAACCCCTATCAACAACCTGCTGACGCAGACCCAGGTGTCGCTCACGCAAAAACGAGATGCCAAAGACTACCGGGACATCCTCGCCTCCAACGCAGAAGAGTTTCAGCGCCTGGCGCGCATGGTGTCCGACATGTTGTTCCTGGCCAAGACCGAACACGGGATCGAGCTCCCCAACCGGGAGGCGATCTCGCTCCATCAGGAAGCGCTGGATCTGTTCGACTTCTACGATGCCGTTGCTGATGAAAAGCGCATCCGCTTGGAGATCATCGGAGAAGCCCAGGTCATGGGGGACCGTTTGATGGTCCGGCGTGCCATTGGCAACCTGCTGTCCAATGCACTTAGGCATTCGCCTGCTGATGCCGAAGTCGTGGTGGCTGTCGAAGAGACGCCTGTCGAAGCCACTCTGTGCATCACCAACAGTGGATCGCCCATCGCGCCCGAGGTCTTGCCACGGTTGTTCGATCGCTTCTTCCGTGTGGACAAATCGCGCAGCCACCCGGAATCCGATGGTACGGGTCTCGGCCTGTCAATCACCCAAGCCATCATGACGGCCCACGGCGGGTCTGTTTCCGTCACATCGACCCAAGGGAAAACCACCTTCTGCCTCTCGTTTCGGAGCACGCCCGAAACTTGAGCCTTGAACTCCCTCGTGCTCTAAGTTGAGCGACGGAGAGCTTTCGAAACATGAAGCGACGAGACCGCTTGGCAATGTCCGCATGTGCTGCATTTCCGCATTCAGTCCAATGATCGCTTTTCATTGTTGAAGTCCCCTTGAAAACCTGAACCACCCGGAAGTAGAGAATTCCCCTGACTGTTTCTCAACATTAAGAAATCCAGATTCAGTGAAACGCAGATAGGCTGCATCCTCAAGGAAGTTGAGATGGGTGCAAAGGTCGGCGAGACGTGCTGGAAGCACGGCATCAGCGATGCCGACGAACTACAAGTGGAAGAGCCAGTTCTCGGGCATGACGGTCTCGCACCTGGCGCGGCTTCGCCACCCGCCGAACGGCAGACCGGTTAATCGTTGGAGGCGGCGCCGTTTGCTCTGTGGCCCAATCGGTGAGTACCAGGCACATGCACGTTTGCTGAACTGTTGCTCGTTGCCAATCCCTCCCGAGTCAGGCCTTTCAAGATGCCGCAGTGCGCGGCCTCCTTGATCCCGGTGCATTGCTCGCGCAGCGCCTTCAGTTGCTTCTCAAGTTGACGCAACTCACGAATCCTGCTTGCCACATGAACGATGTGTTCATCAAGCAGCGCGTTGACTTCGCCGCACTCGGCACGCGGCGCATCCTTGAATCGCAGCAGAACCCGAATCTCGTCCAATGTCATGTCCAGCGACCGGCAATGGCGCACGAAGGCCAGTCTATCGACATGCTCGGACCCGTAGATGCGGTAGTTGCCTTCGCTGCGCGGCGCTTGCGGCAACAAGCCTTCGCGTTCGTAGTAGCGGATGGTCTCGACCTGGGTCTGAGCCGCCATTGCCAGTTCGCCAATTTTCATTGCTCAATCTTTCGCACAAGTTCAATGCCTTTATCGTAAGCGCTTGACTCTGAAGTGGCTATAGGGTTTCAAATGCCTCCATCGACACTTAAAGGCCCGACATGAGCGATTCTTGTTCCAGTCACGGCTGCTCAACGACTTCTTCCCAACAAAGCCCGCGCTACCGCCGCGTGCTTTGGGCTGCACTGATCATCAACGCCCTGATGTTCGGCGTCGAACTCGTGGGCGGCTTGGCTGTCGGGTCGGTGTCCCTGCTAGCCGACGCAGTCGACTTTTTCGGGGACACGGCCAACTATGGCATCTCGCTGCTGGTGCTCGGCATGGCGTTGAACTGGCGCGCCCGAGCCGCTCTATTCAAGGGACTGACCATGGGCGCCTTCGGCATCTTCGTGCTCGGCCGGGCCGCATGGTCGGTCAGCATGGGCTCTGTGCCGGAACCGGTGACGATGGGCGCAATCGGTGCACTGGCGTTGTTGGCCAACGTGTCGGTGGCGGCCATGCTCTTCGCCTGGCGCGAAGGCGATGCCAACATGCGTTCGGTGTGGTTGTGCAGCCGCAACGACGCGATCGGAAACCTGGCCGTGATGGCCGCCGCGGTAGGCGTCTTCGGCACCGGGAGCAGTTGGCCAGATCTTGCCGTCGCTGCCGTCATGGGGGTGTTGGCACTGACCGCTGCGCGCTCTGTGATCCAGCAAGCGCAGGCAGAAATGCGCCCCGTGCCGACGCACGCCTAAAGGAGTGGCCTCATGTCCGATGCGATGACCCCTTTGCTGGCCGAAACGCCGCTGCTCGATCTGCACCACCCAGAGATTGAGGCCTTGGTCGTCGGCCGTGGCTGGCGTTCGCTGAGCGCCTACGACCGCATCGGTGCCGTCTACGACTTCGTGCGCAACGAGATCGCCTTTGGCTACAACGAAGGCGACGAACTGCCTGCCTCCCAGGTACTGGCCGACGGCATCGGTCAGTGCAACACCAAGACCACGCTGCTGATGGCCTTGCTACGCGCAGTCGGCATCCCTTGCCGTTTCCACGGCTTCACCATTGACAAGCTGTTGCAGAGGGGCGCGATCACCGGCCTAGCCTACGGGCTGGCTCCGCAACGCATCATCCACAGCTGGGTCGAAGTCAGCCTGGACGATCGCTGGATCGCACTGGAGGGCTTCATCCTCGACGCGCCCTACCTGGCCAGCCTACAGCGCCGCTTTCCGCAGGCGCGACGATTTTGTGGCTACGGCGCTGCGACACCCGACCTGTCGGCGCCCGGCGTCGAATGGCGCGGCGAAGACACCTACATCCAGAAGGAAGGCATCGCCGACGACTTTGGGCTATTCGACAGTCCCGATGCGTTCTATCAGCGCCACGGCTCCAACCTCTCTGGCTTCAGGCGCTGGCTGTACGAACGCTTCGTTCGCCACATGATGAACCGAAACGTTGCTCGCGTCCGGGAATCAAGGTGGTAAGGCGCCGCGAGCTTCCGCTCTTCCTGGACGTCATCCTATGTCCGTGATTGGCCGAGACCTTGGGTCGCCGCCTAGTCCATTATTCGCCCAGACCCGCATGAAGATCGACCTCGCTACCGATTTGCCCTGTAGCCTTGAAGATGCGGTCGCACATGTCATGTCCACGCGCTTGCTCAAGTACGTCGCGTATCCATTGGTCTCCTTCTCCCCAGTCACGGGCAGCAGTTTTCCTGAGACTTGGACGGAAGGTACTCATTGGGTCAGGGTGAAGCTGTTTGGCTTCCTTCCCTTTGGTCGCCAGGCGATCGTGATTTCCAGGGTATCGCTTCCTGGAGGTTTTGCGGCACGAGATGCTGGGCACAGCGCATTGATCCCGGTTTGGGACCACCTCATCACGATTGAGCCGAGTCCAGGTGGTGTGCGTTATCGCGATCAGGTCGAAGTTTCTGCTCGGATCCTCACGCCACTGATCTGGTTATTCGCGCAGATTTTCTATCGTCACCGGCAGCGTCGCTGGCTGCGCCTAGTGTTCCGTCCCGTTAATAACTGGCATTAATTTTGCATGCCGATGCGGTATCTTGGGAACGGAGATACCGCGATGAGAACTGGCAGGCCGAAGGTCCAATTGTTGTTGAGCGAGCAAGAGCGTGCGCAGTTGCAGTCGTTTGCGCGCAGTCGCTCGCTGCCTGCGGCCTTGAGCGCGCGGGCACGCATCGTTCTGAACAGTGCCGATGGCGAGCCCAACAACGCGATCGCCGAGCGCCTGGCGCTGACCAAGGCAACCGTGGGCAAGTGGCGCACCCGTTTCATCGAACGACGCATCGCGGGCCTGTACGACGATGTGCGCCCGGGCAAGCCCCGCACGATCGACGACGAGCGCGTGGCGCAGTTGATCAAGACCACGCTGCACACCAAGCCAGCCAATGGCTCGACGCACTGGAGCGTGCGCACCGTGGCCGCAGAGACTGGCATCTCCAAGAGCAGCGTGGCGCGCTACTTCCAGCTCTTTGGCCTGCAACCGCACCGCACCGAGAGCTTCAAGCTCTCCACCGACCCGTTCTTCATCGAGAAGCTGGGCGATGTGGTCGGTCTGTACCTGAGCCCGCCGGACAACGCGCTGGTGATCTGCGTGGATGAGAAGAGCCAGTGCCAGGCGCTGGAGCGCACCCAGCCGATGCTGCCC